>NZ_JBQFXS010000002.1:0-548796 GCF_056541025.1 Ruegeria sp. AK4 | reverse complement strand
CCCTCATCGCCTTCCTGCAGCGCGGCCGCGCCGCACGCACCACTGACCAAGAGGTAACACCATGACAAAATCCATCCTCTGCGCCGTGGATGCCGGAAAGCCGGAAACCGATGCCAATGTGTTGCGTCAGGCCGCGCGACTGGCGCAGCTGGATGGCGCGCAATTGGATGTCGTGACCGTGCTGCCGGATTTTGGGGAATCTTTTGTCGGCAGCTTCTTTGAGCCTGAGCATCATGAACAGGCGGTGGCCAAGGCCCACCAGGCCCTGGAAGACCTTGGAAAGTCGGTCCTGGGGGAGACGCGCAACGCAAACGTGCGCCATGTGGTGGCGACAGGCACGGCCTATCAGGAGATTCTGCACACCGCCAAAGAGGCGGGCAGCGATCTGATCGTCATTGGCGCGCATCGGCCCGACCTCAAGGATTACCTGCTGGGTCCGAATGCGGCCCGCGTGGTCCGGCACTCGGATGTGTCTGTCTACGTGGTCCGGTAGACCGCACCTGCGGTTTCGATCAATTGTTTTCAAAGTACCAGTATTAAAGCGTTTTTTGGAATTCGTCATCATCCGGAGGAGTTAGTGATGAGGATATTTTCGAGAACCGGCGCCGCGCTGGCCCTGGGGGTCATCGCGGGTGCTGCCAGCGCGCAGGACCCCGCGCCGGAATATGGCTATGGATGGGAGGATAAGGATTCGGTCACCGGCACCGAGTTCATGGTGTCCGCCGCGAACCCGATTGCCGCCAAGGCTGGTTACGACGTGCTGGCCGCAGGCGGCACTGCTGCCGATGCGATGATCGCCGTGCAGCTGATGCTGAACCTGGTCGAGCCGCAATCCTCGGGCATCGGCGGTGGCGCGTTTCTGCTGTATTGGGACGCCGAATCCAAAACCCTGACCACCTTTGATGCGCGCGAGAAAGCCCCCGCCAAAGCCACGCCTGAACGGTTCCTGCTGCCTGATGGAGAGAAGATGCCGTTCGCCGAGGCGATCTCGGGCGGGCAGGCGGTGGGTGTGCCCGGCATCCTGCGGCTGATGGAAGTGACCCATAATCTTTATGGCAAGAAAGACTGGGCCTCGCTGTTCCAGTCGACCATCGAACAGGCCGAAAACGGGTTCGAAGTGTCGCCGCGCATGGCATACTCGATCCAGTCCACGATTGACCGCGAGCGGTATCTGGATGTCTTCCCCGGTGCCAAGGAATACTTCTTTAACGAAGATGGCAGCCCGCTGGCCGAAGGCACCCTGCTGAAGAACCCCGCCTTTGCCGAGACCCTGCGTATTCTGGCCGATCAGGGTGCGAATCCCTTTTATCACGGTCCGATTGCCGAGGATATCGTGGCTGCGGCAGAGGCCACGTCCAAGGTGGAAAACAACATCACGCTGGAAGACATGGCCGCCTATCGGGTCAAGGTCCGCCCCGCCGTCTGCGCCGATTATCGCGGCTATGACGTGTGTGGCATGGGCCCGCCGACCTCGGGCGGTCTGACCGTGGGTCAGATTCTGGGTATCCTCAACAACTTTGACCTCAAAGGCACCGGCTGGAACGCGGAACTGGCGCATCTTTATGCCGAGGCCGCCAAGCTGGCCTATGCCGACCGCGCGCTTTACATGGCCGACAGCGATTTCGTTGACGTGCCGGTCAAGGGTTTGCTGGACAAGGATTACCTGAAGCTGCGGTCCGAGATGATTGACCCGGCTGCGGCCAGTGAAAAGCGCAAGGCGGGTGAGCCGCCGCGCGATCATACCGCGCTGTTTGCGCCCTCGCAGAACCCCGATCGTCCCGGCACCAGCCATATCGTGATCCGCGACCAGTATGGCAACGCCCTGTCGATGACCACGACCATCGAGACCTTCTTTGGCAGCCGGGTTTTCGTGCGGGGCTTCCTGCTGAACAACGAACTGACCGATTTTGACCGCGCGCCCAAGGACGGCGACCGTCTGGTGGCCAACCGGGTCGAGGGCAGCAAGCGTCCGCGCAGTTCGATGTCGCCGACCATCGTGATGAAGGACGGTGAGCCTTATTTGCTGATCGGCTCGCCCGGGGGCAGCCGCATCATCAACTACGTGGCCAAGACCATCATCGCGATCCTTGATTGGGACATGGACCCGCAGGACGCCATCGAGACCGGCCATTTCGTGCATCGCAACGGATCGAGCATGGATGTGGAGCAGGAAACCGCCGCTGCGGATTTTGCCGAAGCGCTGACCGGCAAGGGCCATGAGGTCAAGACGGTCGACTTGAACTCGGGCCTGCATGCGATCCTGATCAAGGATGGCCAGTTGATCGGTGCCGCTGACCCCCGCCGCGAAGGCGTGGCGCTGGGGCAGTAAGGTCAAAAACCGGATCGCGGCGGCTTGGTTGAGCCGCCGCGGTCAATTCCGCCAATTGAAGCCGCGCCACAGCCCGGAGCGAGGTGTTCAGATAATGTCATGGCGCGTCTGACGGTCCGCGCGAGAAGGCTTGGCTGGCTGTGCCGGTTCACCTTTTGTGCAGGGGAACGAGGGTGGCCGTGGCCGGTGGAAAACCGGATTTTAGCTTTAGGCATTGTTCGAAACCGGATTTCGCAGGTACCGTCAGTGTCAGAGCGTGTGTCGACATAAGGCGGGCGATTCTGTTTTGGATTCAGCCGCCAACAGAAATTGAATGACGGCTGGCCGCCGCTGGGAGAGTGCAATGACTAAGACTGAGAACCCCGCTTTCGATCAATTGTTGGACGAAGTCCGCGCCATCGCTTCGGCGCGGTTGGACAAAACGGATTGCGATGATTTCCTGACCGCTCTGGAAATGTTGTTTGGCCGATCCTCGATCGAAGACCTGCAGGGCCGGACGGCGGAAGAGGTTTACGGGGCCTCTCTGGCGCTGTGGAAATTTGCGGCGCACAAGCCATCGGGCGAGGCGCGGGTGCGGATGTACAACCCGCGCATGGCGGAACATGGCTGGGAATGCGCCCATACGGTTCTGGAAATCGTCAATGACGACATGCCGTTCCTTGTCGACTCGGTCACGTCGTTTCTGGCCGGGCAGGGGTTGTCGATACATTCGCTGATCCACCCGCTGCTGCGGGTCAAACGGGGCCCCGACGGCACCCGGATCGGTGCGCCCGACTCATCCGATGCCGAATGTCTGGTCGAGTCGATGATCCAGGTCCAGATTGATCAGATCGGGGATCAGGCGCAGATTGACCGGCTCGAGGCCGAGGTCGCCCAGATCATGAAGGACGTGCGCGTCTCGGTCGAGGACTGGCAACCGATCATGGAGCGTCTGGGCACCGTGACCAAGATGCTCACGGGCAATGCCCCCAAGAAATCCAAGGCGGCCACGGCTGAGGTTGTCGAATTCCTGGACTGGCTGGCGCAGAACCACTTTACGTTCCTGGGATACCGCGAATATGCCGCCGACAGCAAAACCGGCGCGATGCGTCAGGTCGGCAAAACGGCGCTTGGCCTGATGCGCGATCCGGAATTCACCGTCCTGCGTGACCTGAAGGGCAATTTCACTGACCGCTCGCCCGAGATGGATGCCTTTGCCAGCGATATCTCTCCGCTGATGATCATCAAGGCGAACCGCCGTTCGACCGTTCACCGCGCGACGCATTTCGATCTGATCGGGGTCAAGCAGTTTGACGGAAAGGGCAAGCAGACCGGCGAGCACGTGTTCATCGGGCATTTCACCGCTGCCGCCTATAACCGCAGCCCCAAGTCGATCCCGCTGTTGCGGCAGAAGGTCGAGCGCATCATCGAACGTTCGGGCTTTACCCCCGACAGCCATGACGGCAAGGCGCTGACACATGTGTTGGGGATCTATCCGCGCGATGAGCTGTTCCAGAGCTCGGACGACCAGATGTTCGAAAATGCCATCGACGCGCTGCATCTGACGATCCGGCCAAGATCGCGGCTGTTGCTGCGCCCGGACCGGTTCGGGCGGTTCGTCTCGTGCCTCGTCTACGTCCCGCGCGAGCGGTACAACACCGAGTTGCGGACCAAGATCGGTGACATTCTGGCGGAAGAATTCGAAGGCCGCGTCGCAACGTGGTCGCCTGCCTTTGACGAGGTTCTGGCGCGGGTGCATTTCGTCATCGCACTGAGCGGCAAGGTCGCATCAAAGGAAGAGGCCGCGGCGCTTGAGGCGCGGATCATCGATGCGGTGCGCAGCTGGGGCGACCACCTTCACGACGCGCTGGTCGAACGCAAGGGCGAATCCGAAGGCAACCGGCTGCATGCGCTTTATAGCGACGGGTTTGCCGTGTCCTATCGGGACGAGTTTCAGGCGGTCACGGCGGTGTCCGACATTGACAAGATGGAGCAGCTGGACGCTGAAACCGACCTGGTGCTGAAGTTCTACCGCAGGCTGGAAGACCCCGAACACAGCGTGCGCTTTAAGCTGTACAAGCGCGGGCCGTCGGTGCCGTTGTCCGATTGTCTTCCGATCCTCGAAAATCTGGGTTTCCGCATTCTGGCAGAACATCCGTTCCTGATCGACCGTGGCGAGGATACGATCTGGATTCACGACTTTCACATGCAGTCCTCGGACGGGCAGAAAATCGATGTCACCGCCGTTCGCAGCAATCTGGAAGAGGCCTTTTCCACGCTCTGGGCGGCAGAGGCCGATGACGACCCGCTGAACCGGCTGGTGCTGGTCGCCGGTCTGTCGATCCGCGAAACCGCGCTGTTGCGGGCGTATGGCGGATACCTGCGTCAGGCGCGGATTCCGTATTCGGTGCCCTATATGCAGGACGCTCTGATCGCCAATCCCGGCATCGCGCGCAAGCTGGTCGAGCTGTTTCAGGCCTTGTTTGATCCGGCTGCTTCGGGGGATTCCGACAAGCGGAAAAAGGCAGCAAAAGCGATTGCGGCAGACATCGAAGCGATGCTGGAGAAGGTCGCCAGCCTCGACTTCGACCAGATCCTGCGCCGGTTCCGCAATGCCATTCAGGCGACGCTGCGCACCAATTATTTCCAGCCCGGCGCGGATGGGCGCGACAAGCCCTACATGTCGTTCAAGTTCGATTGTTCAAAGCTGGACGAACTGCCATTGCCACGCCCGTGGCGCGAGATTTTTGTCTATTCGACCTCGGTCGAAGGGGTGCATTTGCGCTATGGCCCGGTTGCGCGTGGCGGTTTGCGCTGGTCCGACCGCAAAGAGGATTACCGCACCGAGGTGCTGGGGCTGGTCAAGGCGCAGCAGGTCAAGAATGCGGTTATCGTGCCTGTCGGCTCGAAGGGC
Source organism: Ruegeria sp. AK4 (assembly GCF_056541025.1). NCBI lineage: Bacteria > Pseudomonadati > Pseudomonadota > Alphaproteobacteria > Rhodobacterales > Roseobacteraceae > Ruegeria > Ruegeria sp. AK4. The sequence goes on along the minus strand of NZ_JBQFXS010000002.1, from coordinate 543,574 downwards.
GGGTTCCTGCCCAAGACCCTGCCTGCCGGTGGCAGCCGGGAAGAGGTTATGGCCGAGGCGGTGCGCTGCTATCGGATTTTCCTGTCCGGCATGCTGGACATCACCGACAATATCTCGGGCGCGGATATCGTCCCGCCCGATGCGGTGGTTCGCCGCGACCCCGACGACCCATATCTGGTTGTTGCTGCCGACAAGGGCACGGCGACCTTTTCAGATTATGCCAACGCCCTGGCCACCGAATACGGGTTCTGGCTGGGCGACGCCTTCGCCTCGGGCGGCTCGAACGGCTATGACCACAAGGGAATGGGGATCACCGCCAAAGGCGGATGGGAGGCCGTGAAACGCCATTTCCGCGAACTGGACCACGACACCCAGACGCAGCCCTTCACGGTGATCGGCTGCGGGGACATGTCGGGGGATGTATTCGGAAACGGCATGCTGCTGTCGGACCAGATCAAGCTGGTCGCCGCGTTCGACCACCGCGACATCTTCATCGATCCAAATCCTGATCCGGCCAAAAGCTTTGCCGAGCGCAAGCGGCTGTTCGAACTGCCGCGTTCCAGTTGGGAATCCTATGATTCCAAGCTGATCTCGAAAGGCGGCGGCGTATTCTCGCGGTCGTTGAAGTCGATCAAGCTGACGCCCGAGATCCGAAAGCTGACCGGGCTGGACGACAAGACCGTCACCCCGTTCGAACTGATCCGGGCGCTGCTGAAATCGCAGGCCGATCTGATGTGGTTCGGCGGCATCGGCACCTATATCAAGAGTGCCGTTGAGTCCCACGCCGATACCGGCGACCGGGCCAACGACCAGATCCGGGTGAACGCCAACGAAGTGCGCGTGCGGGTGATCGGCGAGGGCGCCAATCTGGGTGTCAGCCAAAAGGGCCGCATCCAGCTGGCGCAGGGCGGCGTCAAGATCAACAATGACGCTGTCGATAACTCGGCCGGGGTCGATTGTTCGGACCACGAGGTCAACATCAAAATCGCCCTGGGCGCAGTCGTCGATGCCGGCGACATGACGGAAAAGCAGCGCAACACGCTGCTTGCCGATATGACCGATGAAGTCGGCGAACTGGTGCTGAAGACCAATTATCACCAGACGCTGGCAATCTCGCTGGATGAGGCTGCAGCCCCTGCGCTGCTGGACAACCATGTCCGGTTCATGGAGGGGCTCGAGGCTGAAGGCAAACTGGACCGCGCGGTCGAGTATCTGCCTGATGACGAGGAAATCGCCGAACGCCGCGCCGCCGGCCGGGGCCTGACCCGGCCCGAGATCGCCGTGCTTGTGGCCTATGCCAAGAACGATATCTTCTCGGATCTGGTGAAGTCGGATGTTCTCGACGACCCGTATATGGAACGGTTCCTGATCGAATATATGCCGACCCCGTTGCGCACTGCGCATCTTGAGGTGCTGCGCAACCACCGCCTGCGGCGCGAGATCATCGCGACGGTGGTCGTCAATATGCTGGTCAACGAAATCGGGCCGACATTCTGCGCCCGTCTGCGCGAGGATACCGGCGCGACCGTGGGCGAAATCGTCAAGGCGTTCATCATCGATCGCGAGATTTTCGGCCTTGCCGATACCGCGGCCGAGGTCAACGCGCTGGACAACAAGCTTGCGGCAGATGTGCAGATCGAAATCCACCGGGCGCTGTCGGAAATGCTGGCCGCTCAGTGCCAGCGGCTGATCAAGAACAATGTCCGTTCGATCGGCGATGCCATCGCGGTCTATCAGCCCGGCATTGCCGAGATTGTGTCGGTGGCCGAAGCGACGGTCAGCGCGTTTTCTCTGGAACGGCTCAAGCTGCGGACGGATGAGTTGCTGAAAAAGGGCACCCCGGACGATCTGGCGTCGAAAGTTGCGACGCTTGAGCTGCTGGGTGGCGCGATGGATATCTTCGATGTCTCGGAACGGTTGCAGCTTGAGGTGCGGGACGTGGCCGCAAGCTATTTTGCAACCGGCGCCCGGTTCAGCCTCGACTGGCTGCGGTCGCGGGCCAGAAGTGTTGCCGTCGGCGACCATTGGGAACGGGTGGCGCTGTCCCGTCTGATGTCGGACATCCGGGTACATCAGTCCAACATTGCCGCTGCCGCGCTGGTGCTGTCCGGGGCGAACTCCGGCAAGGACAGCGTTGCCCACTGGGTCGAGCAGAACGGGGATCTGGCGCAACGGACAGACCGGCTAATTGCGGAACTGCGGTCAGGCGGCGCGCTGAGCGTGTCCAAGCTGGCGGTCGCGTCCTCGCATTTTGCGCTACTGGCGACCTGACGCCGGGATTGTCCCAGGCCATAAAAAAGGACCGGGCTTGTGCGAAGCCCGGTCCTTTTCTTGACGCCATTGGCCGAAGCCGGACGTCGGGGGTCAGGAGATCTCGCCCATGCAGAGATATTTGATCTCGAGGAAATCGTCGGTGCCGTATTTCGAGCCCTCACGGCCCAGACCGGATTGCTTGACGCCGCCAAAGGGCGCGACCTCGGTCGAGATCAGGCCGGTGTTGATGCCCACCATGCCCGACTCCAACGCCTCGGCCACGCGCCAGACGCGCGCCAGATCGCGGCTGTAGAAATATGCGGCCAGACCGAATTCGCTGTCATTGGCCATGGCAACGACGTCGTCTTCGTCCTCGAACTTGAACAGAGGCGCGACGGGGCCAAAGGTTTCATCCTTCGCCACCACCATGTCGCGGGTGACGCCGGTCAGGACGGTCGGTTCAAAGAACGTGCCGCCGAGGCCAGAGCGTTTGCCGCCGAGCGTCACGGTTGCGCCCTTGGACACCGCGTCCGAGATATGTTCTTCGACCTTGTCGACCGCGGCCTGATTGATCAGGGGGCCCGTGGTTACGCCGTCGCCGAAGCCGTCACCCACGTTCAGGGCTTTGGTCTTTTCGGCCAGCTTGGCGGCGAATTCGTCATAGACGCCCGCCTGCACGTAGATGCGGTTGGCGCAGACGCAGGTCTGGCCGTTGTTGCGGAACTTTGCGATCATCGCGCCGTCCACGGCGGCATCCACATCGGCGTCGTCGAACACGATGAAGGGCGCGTTGCCGCCCAGTTCCAGCGACATCTTCTTGATGGTATCCGCCGCCTGACGCATCAGGATCTGACCCACGCGGGTCGAGCCGGTGAAGGTGATCTTGGCGACCTTGTCGTTGGTGCAGAGCTCGTTGCCCACGCCCGAACTGTCGGTGCCCGGGATCACGTTGAACACACCCGCCGGGATGCCCGCGCGTTCGGCCAGCACAGCCATCGCCAGTGCCGAAAGCGGTGTCAGCGTTGCCGGGCGAGCCACGAAGGTACAGCCGACAGCCAGCGCCGGGCCGACCTTGCGCGCGATCATCGCGTTGGGGAAGTTCCACGGGGTGATCGACCCCACCACGCCGACGGGCTGTTTCAGCACCACGATGCGCTTGTCACGCTGGTGGCCGGGGATGACGTCGCCATAGACGCGCTTGGCCTCTTCCGAGAACCATTCGATGAACGAGGCCCCGTACAGGATCTCGCCGCGCGCCTCGGGCCAGGGTTTGCCCATTTCGGCGGTCAGGATGGTGGCCAGGTCATCGGCGTTCTCGGCCATCAGATCGAACCATTTGCGCAGGATGGCCGCGCGTTCCTTGCCGGTTTGCGCCGCCCAGTCTTTCTTGGCGGCATAGGCGGCATCAATGGCCTGCGCGGTGCCTTCGATGCTGACATCCGTCACATTGGCGATCAGATCGCCGGTGGCGGGGTTGTGGACGGGAAACGTCGACTCGCCCGAAACCCATTCGCCATCGATATAGGCGCGGGTTTCGAGAAGGCCGGGGTCTTTCAGCTCCAGCTTGGTTACTTCGGTATCCAGCATGTTCAGGCTCCTTTGGCAGCGTCGACCGAGGCTTCCAGGATATTCATGGCCTCGGCGAAGATCTCGTCCTGCACCGTCAGTGGTGCGAGGAAACGGATTACGTTCCCATATACGCCACAGGTCAGCAGGATCAATCCGCGTTTGAGCGCTTCGGCGCGCACGGCGTTGGCCATGTCGGGGTTCGGGGCCGAGCCGTGGGTGGTGTTGAACTCGGCTGCGATCATGAATCCGGGGCCGCGAATATCGACGATCTCGGGCGTGCGGGCGCGGATCGATTCCAGCCGCTGTTTCAGGCGCGAGCCCAGTTCGTTGGCGCGCGCGCAGAGGTCTTCTTCCTCGATCACGTCCAACACCGCATGGGCGGCGGCGATGCCCAGCGGGTTGCCGCCATAGGTGCCGCCCAGACCGCCCGGTTTGGCCGCATCCATCAGATCGGCGCGGCCGGTGACAGCAGCCAGCGGCAGACCGCCCGCCAGACCCTTGGCCATGGTGGTGATGTCGGCGGCCACGTCATAGGCGTCCATCGCAAACAGATTGCCGGTGCGGGCGAAACCGGTCTGCACCTCGTCGGCGATCAGAACGATACCGTGTTCGTCACACAGGGCGCGCAGGCCGCGCATCAGTTCGGCGGGGGCAGGGTAGAAGCCACCTTCGCCCTGAACCGGCTCGATGATGACTGCGGCAACGCGGCCCGGGTCCAGATCGGCCTTGAACAGCTTGGTCAGCGCGCCCAGCGAATCCGCGACCGAGGTGCCGTGCAGCTCGACCGGGAAGGGGACGTGATAGGTGTCGGGCATCATCGCACCAAACCCGGCCTTGTAGGGCTGCACCTTGCCGGTCAACGACATGCCCATGAAGGTCCGTCCATGGAAGCCGCCGCCAAAGGCGATCACGGCGGGGCGGCCGGTGGCGGCGCGGGCGATCTTGACCGCGTTTTCGACCGCTTCGGCACCGGTGGTCACAAAAACGGTTTTCTTGGCGAAATCACCGGGGACCTTTTCGTTCAGACGCTCGGCCAGACGGATATATGTTTCGTAGGGCAGAACCTGATGGCAGGTATGGGTGAAACTGGCGGCCTGTTTCTGCACCGCCTCCATCACCTTGGGGTGGCAATGCCCGGTGTTGACGACGGCGATGCCTGCAGCGAAATCGATGTAGCGCTTGCCCTCGACATCCCAGACTTCCGAGTTCACGGCGCGGTCTACATAGACCTGCGTCTGCATTCCCACGCCCTGTGCGATCGAGGTGTTGCGGCGTTCAGAAATCTGAGCATTCAGCATCTTGCGTCCTTTCGGGTTGCCGGGCGGGTACGCCCGTAAATATGACCGCGCGAATGTAGTGTTCGCAGCCCCGAGCGAAAGCCTGTTTCTTGTGATTCATAAGTCCTTGATTTACTGTCCCCCAACCCCTCAAGTGATGCGGATACTGAACATGAAGAACGCCAATCAGGATGATCTGACCCTTGGATTGCGCCTGCGCACCCTGCGCGAACGGGCCGGCCTGTCGCAGCGGGCGCTGGCCAAGACGTCGAATGTGCCGAACTCGACCATCTCATTGATCGAGTCCGGCAAGATGAATCCGTCGGTCGGTGCGCTGCGGCGGATTTTGCAGGGCATCCCGATCAGCATGTCCGATTTTTTCTCGCTGGAGATCGAAAGCGAACAGACGGTTTTCTATGCCGCCGAAGACCTGACCGAGATCGGCAAGGGCGGGCTGTCGCTGCGGCAGGTGGGGTCGAACCTATATGGCCGTGCGATGATGATCCTGCAGGAGACCTATGATCTGGGCGCGGACACGGGCCGCGTTTTGTACGGGCACGAGGCCGAGGAGGGCGGCGTGGTGATCTCGGGCCGGATCGAAGTGACGGTGGGGGATCAGCGCAAAGTGCTGGGGCCGGGGGATGCCTATTACTTTGACAGCCGCACGCCGCACAGGTTCCGGCAGGTGGGGCCGGAAAAATGCCGGATCGTCAGCGCCTGCACGCCGCCAACCTTCTGAACTGCGGCCAAAACCGCAACACTATGAACCATAGTGTTGCCAAATCTAAGAATCTGCTCCACAGTATGGTGCATAGTGCGGGAATTACCCCGCACGCCTCATCGGGCGACCCCCGCCCTGTTCGGAGATTTCGGATATGAAGAAGAAGCCTGCCACCTTGCCCCGCGGATACCGCACCTGCACCGCATCGCTTGCCGTTGCCGACGTGCCCGCTGCGCTGCAGTTCTATGAACAAGCCTTTGACGCCAGGATTCAGGCCTATGACGCGGAACAGGCCCCGGGCTTTGCCGCCATCAAGATCGGCAATTCGATGCTGTTCGTCACCGCCGGATGGGGCGCCCATGTTCCGACCGTGCCCGGCACCGTCATTCCGGTGGGCCATCACATGTATGTCGAAGATGCCGATGCCACGCTGGCCACCGCGCTGGAAAACGGCGCGACCCTGATTGCCGGGGCAAGTGACACATATTGGGGTGAACGCTGCGCCACCGTTGCCGATCCGTTCGGTCATGTCTGGACGCTGGCGACGCGCATCGAAAACCTGAAATCCGAAGATATCAGCGAGCGCCGCAAGGCGCTGTTTAAGGCGATTCAGGATCAGGACGCCGAAGCCGTGGTCGAATCGACCCCATCGGCTGAACAGATCGAAGCCGCGTGATCCCGGCAGAGCTTGAACAACGGACGGGTCGTGAGGTACCGGAATGGGTGTGTTCTTTAACAGGCAAATCATGAGCGACGCACCCCTTCCCACCTTCACGATCCGCCAGAACGATCTGGCCATCCTTGCCGCCGAAAACCGCATCGGGGACTATCCCGTAGCCGTGCGCACCGCGCGCGAGGTGGTCAGCGGCGGCTTTGCCAACCAGTCGGCGCATCCCAACACCTGGACGGTCTATTTCCTGGTCGATGGCCAATGGGCGCTTGTCGAATCCACGCGCGGGCTGCGGCGGGAATGGTCCAGTCTGGACCGGCTGGAAAAATGGCTGCGCAGTTGCGGGTTCCGGTTTTTCTGGGTGCGCAACGATATCGACTTTGTGGAAACCCCCGGCAACGACCTGGCCGAGGAAGACGCCGGATAACTCAACCGCCTGCGGACAGTGGGCTTGCGCTAATGCGCGGTTTTATGTTCCGATGAAGAACGCCGGATCAAACCGGCAATCGCAATCGGCAAGCAAAAGAGAAGAAACGAGAAAATGACCCCCTTTGCGATAACCGGAATTCAGATGCATGTCGGCGCCTTGCAGTCGAACGTCGATGCGATGCTGCATCGGATCGACATCATGATGGCGCGTTTCCCCTGGACCCAGATGGCCCTGTTCAGTGAGCTGGCCCCCTATGGTCCGCTCGACCGTTTTGCCCAGCCTTTCCCCAATGACGACCTGTCGCGCTTTCAGGACGCGGCGCGGCGCTATGGCATCTGGCTGATCCCCGGCTCGATGTTCGAAAAGCGCGAGGACGGGCGGATTTTCAACACCTCGGTGGTGATCAATCCCGATGGTGAAATCGTCAAGACATATTCCAAGATGTTCCCGTTCAAGCCGTATGAGCAGGACATCGCCTCGGGCACGGATTTCTGCATCTTCGACGTGCCGGATGTGGGCCGGTTCGGCCTGTCGATCTGCTATGATATCTGGTTCCCCGAAACCACCCGTCACCTGACCAGCCAGGGGGTCGAGGTTCTGCTGCACCCGGTCCTGACCGGCACTACCGACCGCGAGGCCGAACTGTCGATTGCCAAGGCCACCGCCGCGCAGTTCCAGTGCTATGTGTTCGACGTTAACGGGCTGGCCGCCGGTGGCGTGGGCCGGTCGCTGGTGGTCGATCCCTCTGCCACCGTGCTGCACCAGTCGGCCGGGCAGGAAGATATCTTCCCCATCGAGATCGATCTGGATCAGGTTCGCCGCCAGCGCGAGGTAGGGCTGAAAGGTCTTGGGCAGGTGCTCAAAAGCTTCCGCGACCGCGAGGCCGATTTCCCGGTCTATGACCGCACCAGCGGCGCAGATGCCTATCTGCACACGCTGGGCCCGCTGCGCATTCCGCAAAAGGGCGACGCGGCGGGCGTTGCTGCATCCGACCCCAGAACGGCGCTGGGATACAGCGAAGACGCCACCAAAAAGCCCGATAACCTCTATCTCTACAAAGGGCGCTCAGGGACAGACTGATACCGGGGCTGCTTTTCGGTATCGGCAGAAAGGACAGATTTCATGCACGGCATTTCCGACAGCGAAAAGCTCCATACCATATCGGATTACTACAGCGCCTCGCAATTAAGGGCCGACCGATGGAGCGCGCTGCGGGAAACGGCGGAATCTCTGGACCAGAGCGGTGGCGAAACCGAGCGGGACCGGGCCCGGCAATTGTTGCAGGCCCTGGCCCCGATCGAGGTGTATTTTGCCTTTCCCGGCGGGTCGGCCTTTGACTATCTGCGCCGGTTGCTGGATCACGGCAACTTTACCGACTTCTCGACCGCTGTGCGCCGGGTGTCGCGGGCCCTGACCTCCGGTGCGTATCGCCGCCGCTCAATCCCGCTGATCGCGGATGAGACCGAGGGTGATGAGTTTGAGGATGAAGCCGCCCAAAGCCATGAGGCACGTGCGCTGGGGCGGCCTTATTTCGAGGTGATGATCGTCGACAATGTCAACGAACATCAGGAACGTTTCCTGCAATCCAGCCTGCAGCGCATGCGGCGCAGCGAGGATCCTTTCATCTACGAAACCGTTGTCGTACCCAGTGTCGAGGATGCGCTGATCGGGGTTCTGTTCAACCAGAATGTGCAGGCCGTCATCGTCCGCCCGGGTCTGAGCCTGAAATCCAAGAACGAAACCAATGTCCTGGGCCGCTATATCAGCCTGTATGGCGAGGGGGCCGATCTGGATGCGCTATCGCCGTCTGAATATGGCCCCGAGACCTGCCGCCGGATCGGAATGCTGCGTCCGGAACTGGACGCCTATCTGATCACCGACCGGTCCGCCGAGGATATCGCGGGCCTTGATCTGGGCCTGTGCCGGCGCGTGTTCTACAACCAGGAAGATTTTCTGGAACTGCACCTGAACATCCTGCGCGGGGTGCAGCGGCGGTACAAGACGCCGTTTTTCACCGCGCTCAAGGAATATTCCAAACAGCCCACCGGCGTGTTCCACGCGATGCCGATCAGCCGTGGCAAATCGATCAGCCGCAGCCACTGGATTCAGGATATGGGCGCGTTTTACGGCACGAACATCTTCATGGCCGAAACCTCGGCCACGTCGGGCGGTCTGGATTCCCTGCTGGAACCGCGCGGCCCGATCAAAGAGGCACAGGAGGCCGCCGCCCGCGCCTTTGGATCGAAACAGACGTTTTTTGCCACCAACGGCACCTCGACCTGCAACAAGATCGTGGTGCAGGCACTGGTGCGGCCCGGTGACATCGTTCTGATCGACCGCGACTGCCACAAGTCGCACCATTACGGCATGGTGCTGGCCGGGGCGAGCGTCGTCTACATGGACAGTTATCCGCTGCACGATTACTCGATGTACGGCGCGGTACCGATCCGCGAGATCAAGCACAAGCTGCTGGCGCTGAAGGCGGCGGGCAAGCTGGATCGCGTGCGCATGGTGCTGCTGACCAACTGTACTTTCGACGGCATCGTCTACAACGTGCAGCGGGTGATGCAGGAATGTCTGGCGATCAAGAAAGACCTCGTGTTCCTGTGGGATGAGGCGTGGTTCGGCTATGCCCGCTTTGCCCCGAACTCGCGGGTGCGAACCGCGATGCGCTCGGCCAACCTGCTGCGCGAACGGTTCCGCACCCCCGAACATGCCGAAGCCTATGCCGCGCAGCAGGCGGAACTGGAGGGCGCGGATGATGAGACCCTGCTCAACACCCGCCTGATCGCCCCGCCGGAAGCGCGGGTGCGGGTCTATGCGACGCAATCGACGCATAAAACGCTGACGGCGCTGCGGCAGGGGTCGATGATTCATGTCAACGACCAGCAATTCAAAGGCGCGGTGGAAGAGGCCTTTCACGAGGCTTACATGACCCACACCTCGACCTCGCCCAATTACCAGATCATCGCCTCGCTGGATGTGGGCCGCCGGCAGGTCGAAATCGAAGGCTATGAGTTCGTCCAGCGGCAAGTCGAAAGTGCCATGGCGATCCGGCGGGCGGTGACGACGCATCCGCTGTTGAAGAAGTATTTCAAGCTGGTCACGGCGGGCGACATGATCCCCGAACAATACCGTGAAAGCGGTATGACCAGCTATTTCGACCCCGATCAGGGCTGGGCCGACGTCTGGGATTGCTGGGCCAAGGACGAGTTTGTTCTGGATGCCACCCGCATCACCCTGCATGTGGGTGCGACCGGCTGGGATGGCGATACGTTCAAAACCAAGATCCTGATGGACAAATACGGCATCCAGATCAACAAGACCTCGCGCAATACCGTGCTGTTCATGACCAATATCGGCACCACGCGCAGTTCGGTCGCCTATCTGATCGAGGTGCTGGTCGAGATCGCCAAGGAACTGGACGATCTGATGGACGACGCGTCCAAGATGGAAAAGCGCGCCTTTGAAAAGCGCGTCCGAAACCTGAGCGAACACGTCCCGCCGCTGCCCGATTTCAGCCGTTTCCACGATGCCTTCCGAAATGAAGAGGGCACCGAGGCCGGGGATATTCGCACCGCCTTCTTCCTGTCGTACGACGAGGACAATTGCGACTATGTGGAACCCGACAAGGACATGCTGGAACGGTTGGAGGCGGGCGAAGAGATGGTCTCGGCCACTTTCGTTATCCCGTACCCGCCGGGTTTCCCCATTCTGGTGCCGGGGCAGGTGATCAGCCCCGAGATTCTGAAATTCATGCAGGAGCTGGACGTGTCGGAGATCCACGGTTTCCGTGCCGATCTGGGCCTGCGCATTTTCACTGAAGACGCTTTGAAATCAGTCAAGAAAACATAAGGGACTGGGAGGAACACATGCCAAAGAAGGTGCTCAACAACATCTCGGAAATCCGCCGGTATTTCCACACCAACAAGGACCCGATCTATTTTGTATCGGCGACCAATTTCAACCTGTTGGGGCTGGATGAATGGGTGATGAATTTTACCTATATCTGCTACATGGATTGCTTCGACGGGCGTCATCCGAACGTGTTCGTGCCTTCCGAGATGCCCCATGACGAATTCCAGTCCATCGAGGACATCAACAACTATCTGCTGCAGCACAAAGAGGTCATCGACCTGATCAAGCGGCGCGGTGGCAAGCCGAAATTTGTCTTCCTGATGTTCGATGAGACGACCGAGAAGCTGGTCAAGGAACTGGGCGGTCAGCTGTGGTTCCCCAAGGCCAAGCTGCGCACCAAATGCGACAACAAGATCGAAACCGTCCGCATTGGCAACAAGGCGGGCGTGCCGTCCGTGCCCAATACTCTGAGCGTGGTCAAAAGCTACGATCACCTGAAAAAGATCTGCGACAAGGCCGGTTTGGGCCACGATCTGGTGCTGCAATCGGCCTTTGGAGATAGTGGCCACACCACGTTCTTCATCAAGTCCGAGGCCGATTTCAAGAAGCACGAACATGAGATCGTCGGCGAGGGCGAGATCAAGATCATGAAACGGATCGATTGTCGCGGCGCGGCGATTGAGGCCTGCGCAACTTCGGAAGGTACCATCGTTGGCCCGCTGATGACCGAGCTTGTGGGCTTCAAGGAACTTACACCCTATCGCGGCGGCTGGTGCGGGAACGAGATTTTCTCGACCGCCTTCCCGCCCAAAGCCCGCGATCAGGCGCGGAAACTGACCTATCAGTTCGGGGAAGAGCTGCGCAAATCCGGCTATCGCGGGTATTTCGAGCTCGACTTCCTGATCGACAAGAAAACCGATGAGCTGTGGCTTGGTGAGCTGAACCCTCGCATCACCGGGGCCAGTTCCATGACCAACCACGCGGCCTTTGCCCATGCTGACGCGCCGCTGTTCCTGTTCCACCTGCTGGAGTTTTCCAAGAAACCGTTCCAGTTGGATGTCGAAGAGCTCAACGCCCGCTGGGCCGATCCGGACATGATCGACAGCTGGTCGCAGATGGTGATCAAACACACCGATGACAGCGTCGACCGCATCACGCAGGCCCCGCAATCGGGCATCTATAAGATGCTTGAAGATGGCCGTGTCGTGTTCGACCGCTTCGACTATCACCGCCGTGCGGTTGGTGAGAACGAGGCCTTCTTCCTGCGCATCTCGAATGTGGGCGATTATCGCTATGAAGGGGCCGATCTGGGTATTCTGGTCACGCGCGGTCGGTCGATGACCAAGGGCTTCAAGCTGACCGACAAATCGAAGAAATGGATTCACGGGATTAAATCGGCCTATGCCGCCGAGCCGCTGCCCGCGGCGCAGCCGATGGAAGACCCCGCCTTCAAAATCATGTAGAAAGCCCCATGGCGCTTGTTTTTCGCTCAATCGACGAGGAACAGCCCGGTCCCAAGCTGGCCGGGCTGTTTGCCGAATACTGGCCCGCCTACCGCAAATGGTGGGCGCAAGAGGGGTATTCGGCCCGCCCCACCTATCGCGAATGCCTGCGCGCGCTGCAACGGCACATGCCCGAAATCCTGCCGCTTTATGAAGAGGTGGTCGAGCTTGTCGGCGGCAGCGACAGCCAGGCGCGGTTTCTCAGCTTCTACTGCCCGCCGAAATACCTGTCGGGCTGCAGTCAGGCGATCTGGCGGGGCAAGACGCCGATTTTGGTGCGCAACTACGACTATCACCCGAAAACCTTTGACGCGGCTTTGCTGAAAACCCGCTGGGACGGGCGCGGCGTGATCGGGATGAGCGACGGTATTCTGGGCCTGCTCGACGGCATCAACGATGCGGGCCTGACGGTGTCCCTGACCTTTGGCGGACGGCGCGAGGTGGGCGATGGTTTCGGCGTGCCGCTGATCCTGCGCTATGTGCTGCAAACCTGCGAGACCACGGCGCAAGCGGTCGATGCCCTGTGCCGCATCCCCTGCCATATGAGCTATAATGTCACCGTTCTGGACGCCAAATTTAACCACAGCACGGTCTATCTTGCCCCTGACCGCCACCCGCAAATCTCGGACGTGCCGGTGGCGACGAACCATCAGGGCCATGTGGAGTGGTCGAAACACGCGCGCTTTACAGCAACGGTGGAACGCGAACGCTTCCTGCTGAACCGCCTGAACCAGCACCCGGAAAGCGAGAAGCGGTTCATTGACGCCTTTTTGCGCCCGCCGCTCTATTCCACCGCATTCAAATCGGGGTTCGGAACGCTTTACACCGCCGTTTACCGCCCCGCGAAGAAGCAGCTTGAATTGCATTGGCCCGGAACGTCCTGGGATCTGTCTCTGGATACGTTCACCGAAAGCGCCCGCACGATCCTGATGCCGACAGACGATCTGTATGCCGATGTGTGAGCCTTGCCGACGAACCGCGCGAAGTACTCAATCGTCCGACTTGTAGTAGCCGATCACGTCGTTTTCGGTTGTTGCCCCCAAACCGTTCAGCAGCCGGTTTGAGTAGTTGAAGTAAGCGCAGACCTGATTCACCTCGAGGATTTCTCCGTCCGAGCACCCGGCGATCTTCAGCGCTTCGAAATCCGACTTTACCATGCGGCCCACATCTGTTGTCAGCTTTGCGGTGTATCGCAGCAGGGCCAGTTCCTTGCCCTGAAACGCATCCTCGGGGCGGTGGGCCTTGAGGGCGACAAAAATCCGGTCGCTGCGGGGCTGGTCTTTCAGCAGGTTCCGCACATTCATGAAGTGATGCGTCAGGGAATAGGTGCAATCGTTCAGGATCGACGTATAGCTGGCGATGATTTCAAGAAACCAGAACGGCAGCTGATTTTCCTCGGAATGCAGGACCGAGCGGTAGAGCGTAACATGCCCGTTCATCGTTTCCGGCCGCAGGGAATGCACGCGCATCACCGTGTCGACCGTTCCATGCGGTGTGCGGGCTTTGTCCAGAAGCTCTTTCAGGCGGCCTTCGGCCTGTTCATCGGAAATCATCTCGATCCAAGCGCTCATTTTTGGGCCTCCTGCTTATGGTGGTCCTGTTATGGGCAAAGGGGCGGGTAATTTCAGTAAAAATTTTTCCTCTCACGACATTTTTTGTGGATCACGGGATCGTGAGCCGTGTATCAATTGATCGGAAAAACCAAGGAGCCATGGGCATGGTCGGTCCCAACAGCATTGCGGGCGCGGAAAATCTGCTGTTCAGATGTGGCGGGCTGACATCGGGGGATCACCTGTTGGTGCTGCGTGAAAGCGCACAGAACGGGTATTATGATGGCGAACTGACGGACATCATTGTGGAATGTGCGCAATCGAATGGCATCAGAACAACCGTTCAGACCCTTCCATTTGACCCAATGGGGGCTGCGCTTTCCCCGGAAATGATCACCCGGATGAAGGCGGCAGATCATACGCTGTTTCTGTCCCGCGCCGGGGACCAGATTCGCTTTAACTCGGACATGTCCGATATTCACCCGATCATGTCCTACGTGCTGGATACCGGGATGTTGGATTCCGGGTTTGGCCGCGCGAACTATACCGGGTTTGTCGAGCTGAAGAACGCGGTGAACCGGGCTTTGGCGGCGGCGTCGCACATCCATGTCACCTGCCCGTTGGGGACGGATTTCAGTGGTCCGGGCGCGGCTTTTCCGACGACCCGGGCGGATGTCAGCGTGACGCGCTTTCCGATGTCGGTGTTTGCTCCGGTCCCGACCGCCGGGTTCTCGGGCACTGTCATGCAGGACGGGTTTCTGGTTGGAACCGGGTCGAAATTCTATGAACCCTATGGCTGTGATCTGCGGGAACCCCTGGCAGTTGAGTTTGAAGACAGCAGGCTGATCGGTTTTTCCGGGCATCCGATGGATGTGCATTGCGCGCAGATGCATTACGAAAAGGTGGGTCAGATGTTCGGACTGGATCCCATGACCATGCATTCCTGGCACGCGGGCATTCATCCGGGCTGCGCCTATACGTCCCCCGCTTACGAAAACTACAAACGGTGGAGCGGGTCTGCTTTCGGCAATCCGCGCCTGCTGCATTTTCACACCTGCGGGCATTATGCGCCGGGCGAGATTTCACTGAACGTACTGGACCCGACGATCAGGATCGATGGGGTGGCCGTCTGGGACAAAGGCGTATTCCGGCCCGAGACGATCCCCGGAGGTGCCGAAGTTCTACAAACCTACCCGTGCATCAAATCGGTGTTCGACGCGCCGGCGCAGCAGGTCGGGCAGGCCGCGAATGGCAGGCTGTCAGCCGGTTAGCGGAGCCTCATCCCCGGCGATCCGTTTCGCCACGCGGGCGCGGAATCGCATGGCACCCGCATCCAAGCTGAGGTTGATATACCCGCTTTTGCGGCGCGCCATTCCGGTCTGAACGTTTTCCAGCACCTCTTTATCCTCGTTGAACGCCATGAGCGCGCCGTCGAACATGCGCTGTGACATGGCCTCATCCTCGGCGTGCATGTTGCGGTGCTGGAACCAGAAATAGCGCGAGGTTCCGGCGTCCACCGGCGTGATGAAATTGTACGAGATATTCACGAACGCATTGGGCGACATGGGCCGGTCCGCCCCGCCTTCGCCAGCCGGGGTGTAAACCGACATGTTGATCGCGGTCGAGGGCAGGCGGCATTCGTAGTGCTGCTTGCGGTCGCAGCTTGGTCCAAAAGGCAGGATTGGGGCGTAATAGGGCGGTGCAGGCTCATCCGCGATCCAGCGCGAGACGATGACACCATCCTCGGTTTCTTCCAGATCCAGCGGGCGGTTATCTGTCCCGGCCCCGGCGAATGAGGTCAGATGAACCCAGGCCACATGGCTGGGGTCCAGAAGGTTGTCGATGATGTAAAGATAGTGGCACGCCATCTCCATCGCGCCCTTTTGGGTCTTGCCCCAATCCGGGTTGTCGAAGTTCGGAATGTCGATGATGTCTTTCGCATCGGCCAGATCAGGCTCCCCCATCCAGAGCCACAGAAACCCCCAGCGGTCCTCGGCCGGATAGGCATGAATCACAGCGCGGCGCGGCGGGTTGTCCAACTGGGTCGGCGCGCTGACGCATTCGCCGCCGCAGCCAAAGGTCAGGCCGTGATAGCCGCAGACAACGTGATCGCCCTCGATCGTGCCGCGGGACAGGGGCAGTTTGCGGTGCGGGCAGGCATCTTCCAGCGCGATGGCTGTGCCAGCCGTGTCACGGTAGATGACGATCTCTTCGTCCAGCATCCGGACCGCGCTCAGGTTGCGGGCGAAATCCTCGGACCGTCCGGCCACATACCAGCTGTTTCGGATGTACCCTTGAGCTCCGGCCAGGTCAGGTCGCATGGGGGTTACTCCGAGAAAACGTCAAAGGCCTTGAGCGCCTTGGCGCTGTACCCAAAGGACGGGCCGCCGCCCATATAGGTCGCCATGGCCAGCGCCTCGCACATCTCTTCGCGGGTGGCGCCCAGCCGGATCAGGGATTTGACGTGAAAGCCGATACAGCTATCGCATTTCGTCGCCACCGCAATTCCCAGAGCGATGAATTCCTTGGTCTTTTCGCTGAGCGCGCCGTCGGTCTTGGCGGCCTTGCCCATGATGCCGAAGCCGCGCACGGTTTCGGGCACCTCTTTCGAGAAGGAGCCGATATTGGCCTCGGTCTCGGCCATGAAGTCTTTCCAGTCCATAGTGTCCTCCTTATCCGCGCTCATCCGCGCCCATGCGGCGTTCCAGCCAGCGCACGCCTGCGCTGATGATCAGAACAAGGATCAGGTATTCAAAGATCAGCAGCGTGTAAATTTCCAGCGGGCGGTATTCGGTCACGACCAGCTCGTTCGCGCGGCGGGTCAGTTCCTGCATGCCGATGACGCTGGCAAAGGCGCTCATCTTAACGATGTAGATGAACTGGTTCGCCAGGGGCGGCAGGATGCGCCGGATGGCCTGCGGCAGGATCACATAGCGCATCGTCTGCACGTAGTTCAGGCCGATGGTCTGTGCCGCCTCGCGCTGACCTCGGGCGATGGACTGGATGCCTGCGCGGTAGATTTCAGCGGTGAAGGCGCTGTCAGAAATCGCCAGCGTAATAATCGCGCCCCAGAATGGATCGATGGGGATGGTCATGCCCATCGACTGAAACACGATGGGCAGCCCGTAAAACACCCAGAACAGCATCGGCAGCAGGGGAATGGCGCGGATGAACTCGACATAGATTCGGTTGACCCAGCGCCAGCCGCGTTTTTCCGACAAGCCGGGCAGGGCCACCATCAGGCCCAGCACAATCGACAGAACGGCGGCGATCAGCGAGATTTGGATCGTCGCCCACATGCCCGAGATCAGGAATTTCACATTGGTCCAGCCCGATGGCGTGGTCGGGTCGATCACGTACCAGCCCCATGTCTGGGACGAGGAACAGCCGGCCAGCAGAAGAAAAGGCGCGATCAGAAGCAGTTTTTTCATCGGCCCCTCTTAATGCTGCAGGATCTGGGACAGGAATTGGCGGCACCGCTCGGATTGCGGGTTGGTGAAGAAATGTTCGGGGTGCCCTTCTTCGACAATCTCACCGGCATCCATGAAGATCATCTTGTCGGCGACCTTGCGGGCAAAGCCCATTTCATGGGTCACGACCACCATCGTCATGCCTTCTTCGGCAAGTTCGACCATCACATCCAGCACCTCGGAAATCATCTCGGGGTCCAGTGCCGAGGTCGGCTCGTCGAACAGCAGTACACGCGGCTCCATGCATAGCGAGCGCGCTATGGCGACGCGCTGCTGCTGCCCGCCGGACAGTTGAATGGGCCGCTTGTCGGCCTGATCGGGGATATGGACGCGGTCCAGGTAATGCCGGGCTTTCTCTTCCGCGTCTTTGCGGGACAGGCCGCGCGCCTTGATCGGGCCGAGGGTCAGGTTTTCAAGCACGGTCAGATGGGGAAACAGGTTGAATTGTTGGAACACCATGCCGACCTCGGACCGGATGGTGGCAACCGATTTCGGGTCGTCGGTCAGTTCGACCCCATCGACCCGGATGGCGCCTTTCTGGTGCTTCTCCAATTGGTTGATGCAGCGCACAACCGTCGACTTGCCGGACCCGGACGGGCCGCAAACGACCACTTTTTCACCGGAATTTACCGTCAGGTTGATGTCTTTCAGAACATGAAAGTCGCCGAACCACTTGTTCACGCCTGCAAGCTCGATGGCGGCATCTGACATGGGCCGACCTACCCCTTTTTATTCATAGTAGAATATTTTCTTGAGGTTATCTTTGGCTTTGCGCTTAAATCAACAAGGAATATGGCAACAAGACCGAAACATCACCAACAGGAGAAATAGATGAACAGTTTTTGCAAAGCCGCAGCCATCGCTGCGCTTGGTCTGATCGTCTCGGGCGCTGCTCAGGCGCAATCGGCGTTGAACGAGGTACTGGATTCGGGTGTTTTGAAGGTTGGCACCACCGGCGACTGGAACCCTATGTCGCTGCGCGACCCGGCGACCAACAGCTACAAAGGCTATGACATCGACATCATGAACGAGCTTGCCGCCGATCTGGGGGTTGAGGTCGAATATGTTCCAACCGACTGGAAAACGCTGGTGAACGGGGTTGTCGCCGGCAAGTACCATCTGACGGGGTCGGCGTCGATTTCCCCGCCGCGCATGAAGGTCGCCGGGTTCTCGGACAGCTACATATCGGTCGAGCTGTTCCCGTACACGACCAAGGACAAGGCGGATAAATTCGACGGGTACGAGTCGATCAACCAGCCGGGCGTCAAGGTTGCGACCACGCTGGGCACGACCTTCGAAAAGCGCGTGCGCGAATGGTTCCCGAACGCGGATATCAAAGTGGTTGAAGCCCCGGCCCGTGGCTTTCAGGAAGTGATTGCCGGACGTGCGGACGTGTTCATCACGTCGAATATCGAAGGCTCAACGCTTGAAGCCAAGTTCCCGGTGGTGCGCGTCAAGAACGCGGGGCCCCGTTCGCCTTCGCCCATTGCGATGATCCTGCCGCAGGGCGATCAGGTCTGGATCAACTATGTGAACAACTGGATCGAGGTTAAGAAAGCGCAGGGCTTCTTTGATCAAAACCGGGAAAAATGGGGTCTGTGATCCAACCAGATCAAAAGCCCGGCCTGATTGGCTGGGCTTTTCAGATTCCGCCGGTTATGGCCTTGGCGACAACCGTTACGAAGCTGACCTTTGGTGTTTTCAGTTCGACCGGTCCATGAGACGCGTTCGAGTCAAAGCTCAGGCTGTCGCCGGGGCGCATGTGGTAGGTGGTGTCTCCGCACCCATAGACCATCTCTCCATCGGTGACATGGATGAACTCGACACCCTGATGCTGATAGAGAGGCCGGGTGTCCAGCGGCGCTTCGAGCGTCACGCTGAAGCTTTCAAAGCTGACATGTTTCGCCTCGGCCCGACCGATCAGCTTGTAACTGTGCCCGTACCCGCTGCCGAGCCGCTGAACGGTCACGCCTTCTCCGGCGGCGACAAATGACGCGTCAGACCGGTCGACGGTTGCGGCAAAGAAGTTGATCAGCGGAACGCCGATCCCCCCGGCCAGCGCTTCCAGCGTGGCGAGCGAGGCTGAAACTTGTCCGCGTTCAATCTTGGAAATCATCGCCGTGGACACGCCGGACCTTGCGGACAGTTCCGACAAGGTCATCTCGGCCAGGTGCCGATGCGTTTTTACCGCCGCACCGATCAGGTGATCCAAAGGTGGTTTCTTCAATTCGAGAATGGGTGAATCTTCCATTGGCGCAGCCTAATACCGTCGTGCAAAAAGGAAAAGGACACTCGCCGCGCGAGCCAACAGGGGGGTGGTATGAAACTTGAAGACATGACCTGGTATGAGGTCGAAGCCCGTATCGAAAAGGGCGCTGCAATCCTGCTGCCGGTCGGTTCGACCGAGCAACACGGACCAATGGGACGGATCGGAACGGATACGATCTGCGCAAATGCGGTCGCTCTGGCGGCTGCGGAACAGTGCGATGCGATAGTCGCCCCGCCTCTGGCCTATACACCCGCACCCTTCAACACTGCTTTTCCGGGAACACTTTCCGTAACCGAGGAGATTTTTGAAGCACTTGCGCAGGACGTGATCCTTGGCTGTCTGGATCAGGGGTTCGCCGGTGTTTTTGTCGTGAACGGCCACGGAGCCAATCTGGACCCGCTGGATCGGATTGCGTCAGGCCTGCCACCGAACAGGCTGAGGATACGCAGTTGGTGGGAACCGACAGGTGTAAATGCGTTGCGCGCAGAGCTTTATGGGAATTGGGAGGGCATGCATGCGACCCCCTCGGAAGTGGCTATAACCCAAGCTCTTTTGGGACCCCTGCCGCCCGGCCCGGCTGTAGAGCCGCCTGAACCGCTGAGCGATGAATATATCCGCGCCCATGCTCGGGACCGGCACGGGCCACCCAGGCGGCACCGGGTCGAGTTTCCGGACGGCCGGGTTGGGTCGCATTCAGCATTGGCCACGCCGGAAGCAGGGCATCGGCTGCTTCAGGCCAGTGCTGCGGACATTGCGCGCGAGTTTGATGCGTTTCTGGCCAAAGCTCTGACCGGAGTTTGAGTGGGTATCATACAGCCAGAACGCGCCGGGCGTGTTGCAAGGCTTGCCTGTGTTCCGCACCCCAACAGAGCATTGAAGCTTCTAACTGTTTTCGTGAGGTTTTAAAGCCGCCTCGTTTTTGTCTGCGACCTCTTTGATCAAACGCGTTTCCAGTAGCTGCCCGTTCCGGTAGAGGACCGGATAGGCAATGGACGCGATATGGCCGTTGAATTCGCGGAAAGCGCGCAGGGTTTCCAGATGGAAATCGCTGGTCTCGAAGCTTTCCGTGGTTCCGTGCTGCAACCGGCGCAGGTGGCGTTTTCGGCTGTCTCGCTCGACGCGCTTGATCTCGGTCTTTTCCAGGCTAAGCAGACGCGCACTTTCCAGATCGTCTGAAACCAGCACGTTCGAAGCCAGCTTCATGTTGGTCAGGATGTCCTCGTGCATCCGGACAAGCTCGGACCAGCCTTCCTTGGAAAACTTCGCCTGTTTCGCGCGCACGTCGCTTGCCAGCACGGTCAGGCGTTTGGCCACGACATCGCCGGCGGTTTCCAGGCGGATGGCAAATTCCAGCAGATCCCGCGCCGATTTTGCGTCTTCCTTTTCATAAAGACCCGGCGGTATCGCCGCGACGAAGGCGCGAATTTCGGACAGGCATTGGTTGACTTCCTCGTCGATGGCCCGGACGGCCCGGATCTCGTCTTTGCTGCCGTTTCGGTAGAGATCGAGTATGGGCCGGAACATGGTTTCGACCAGATCGCTCATCCGAAGCAATTCCCGCTTGAGGCTGGACAGGGCCTGACTGGGGCTTTCGATGCTGATGTTGTCCAAAGCGCTGACGGGGCGTGTTGTCAGGGTGTCCTGCGCCGTCTTCTGTTCGGGAACCAGTTTTTCGAATAGCTGCGTCAGGCGGCCGCAAAACGGCAGCGCCAGAACCAGCAGCAGGAAGTTGAAGGCCAGATGCACATTGACCAGCATCTGACCGCCTTGCGGCACCCCCAGCAACCCGTTCCGCAACGCCAGATTGGCGGCGAACAAGGCCACCACGGCCCAGCTGCCCCGAAGCGCCAGATTGGCATAGGTCAGCCGGCGCGCGGCGACGGGCAAATCCCGGGTCAGCCAAACGGGGATGAAAGCCGAGCCGAAATTTGCGCCAAACACCAGTGACATCCCGGCGGCAAACGGGATCGCGCCGATCTGCACAAGCGTCACGCACATCAGAATGGCGGCGACAGATGAGTGCATGACAAAGGCCAACGCCCCGCCGACAAGGAAAGCGGTGACATAGTCGCGCGCCAGGTAATCGGCGACGGCGGGCAGGAAGGCGCTGCTTTGAATGGGGACCATCGCCTCGCGCAGGAACCGAAGCGAGATCAGGATGAACGCCACGCCCATCAGGATACGCCCCAATTGTCGGGACTTTTTGCTTTCGGTTTTGACAAACAGATAGCCGCCGACCGCTAGCAGCATCGGAACCAGCCAGTCCAATTTGAAGGACAGGACCTGAATGATCAGCGCCGAGCCCAGATCGCCGCCCAGTATCATCGCCAGCCCGGTCGAAAAACCGAGCATGCCGCTGGCAGCAAACCCCGATGTCAGCAAAGCGACCGCTGCCGAGCTTTGCAGCACCACCGCCATCATCAGCCCCACCAGCGAGGCCTGCGTAAAGCTGCGCTGTCGTGTCATGACCCGCTGGAAAGACGCACCGTAACTGCGCTCAATCCCGGTGCGAACCATACGCACCGCATAAAGCAACAGCATCGTCGCCCCGGCAAGGCTGATCAGAAAGGTGACTATCGCCATGCTGTGCCTCCTCCTCGGGTTTCAGGAAGAGTGCGTTTTGGCGAAACTTCTGGCGTTAGTGGTGCGATCAAATCTCTTCCTTGATGGCTGCAATGACGATGTCGAGGGCGCGGTCCAGATCTTCGCGCGTGATTGTCAGCGGCGGCGACAGGGTCAGCACGCAACCCTGACTGATCTTGAAGCTGAGCGCGGCGTGCAGACAGGCGTAGTAAATCCGCTCGGCGCGGGCGTTGCCGGGCGTTTTGTCGGCGCGGTCGTCCACGATTTCGACCCCGAACATCAGACCGCGGCCCCGAATGTCGCCGACGATCGGAACGGTCTGAAGCGCGTCCATCAGGCGGGCCATCGCATGTCTGCCCAACTCCTCCGAGCGGTGGACCAGTCCCTCATCCTCGATGATCTGCAGCGTGGTCAGCGCGGCGCGAGCGGTTACCGGGTTCTTTTCATGCGTGTAATGCCCAATGGCGAAATCGCCGCACACGTCCAGTTGCTTGCGGGCAATGCAGGCAGCGATGGGCAGAATGCCTCCGCCAAGAGATTTTCCCAGGGTCACGATGTCGGGGATGATTTCGTCATGTTCAAAGGCAAACATCTTGCCGGTTTTGCCCAGACCCGTTGGAATCTCGTCCATGATCAAAAGCGCGCCGTGCCGGTTGCAGGCCTCGCGTACATGTTTCCAGAAGCCGGGCGGCGGTACGTAGGGCACGGCGCGCATCGGCTCGGCGATGACGGCAGCGATGTCGCCCTCGCGCTCGAGCACATAGTCGACTATTTTCGCGCAGGCCAGACCGCAGGTTTCCGGCCCGGCGTGATTATACGGGCAGCGATAGCAGGCAAACGGGGCCACGTGTTCGGCGCCAGGCAGCAGGGGCCCGGCAATGTGACTGCGAAACGTGGCCTCGCCCCCGACACTTGCGGCCCCAAATCCCGCGCCGTGGAAGGCATCCCAGAAACTGATGGTCTTGAACCGCCCGGTCGCCGCGCGGGCGATTTTCAGGGCAACCTCGTTGGCGTCCGAGCCGCCGGTGGTGAACAGGGTTTTGCCAAGGTCTCCGGGCGCGATCTCGGCCAGTTTTTCGGCCAGCTCGACTGCCGGGTCATTGGTGAAGCGGCGCGGTGCGAAAGGAAGATCATCCAGCTGCGCCTTGATGGCGGCAACCAGCCGGGGATGGCCGTACCCGATATGGTGGACCGAGTTGCCATGGAAATCCATGTAGCGCCGCCCGTCCTTGTCCTCGATCCAGATGCCTTCGGCTTTTGCGATTGTGCTGACGCAGGGCGAGGACAGCGATTGATGCAGAAAGACATCTGCGTCGCGTTTCAGCAGTGGTGCGGATTTCGGCCCAATGGATGTGTTCAGCCACGTCTTTCGTGCCTCTGAAGTGTTGGATTCCCCTTCGGTGTGCACGATTTGCGACATGGCTCTCTCTCAATTCTGCCCGACAGAAACGGCGGGCGTTTGATGGCCCGCTGTTCCCGCAGAGGGGGTGTTTGATGCCCCGCCCGCCACCGGGCAGGGCAAGGCTGTTAGCCGGGCCAGGGCAAAGAATAGGTTTTCACGTTGGTGAAGAACTTCATCGCCTCGATGACGCCTTCCTTGACGCCGTTGCCCGAGTCCTTGATGCCGCCGAAGGGGGACATCTCAATCCGGTAGCCGGGTTGTTCCCAGATGTTGCAGGTGCCCACATTCAGCCCGTTGATATAGGCAATCGCGCGGTTCAGATCGTTGGTGCAGATGCCCGAGGACAGGCCGAATTCCGTTCCGTTCGAGATGGCCATCACCTCATCGTCATTGTCCGGCACGCGGACAATGGGGATGATGGGGCCGAAGGTTTCCTCCATCACCAGCTCGCTGCCATGGGGCACCTTGTCCACCACGATGGGCGGCAGCAACGCGCCCTGACGACCGGGGTGGTAGAGGATTTCTGCGCCCTCTTTCTCGGCCATGTAAACGCGGTTCTCGAAAAGCTCGGCCGCCTTGTCGTGGATGACACAGCCCAGTTCCGTTTCGGGGTCTTGCGGGTCGCCGAACTTGATCTTCCTGGCCTTCTCCAGCACAAGCGGCACGAACTTGTCGGCCACGCTGTCCTGCACAAGAATGCGTTTGATCGCGGTGCAGCGCTGGCCCGAGTTGCCGGTGGCGCCCGCCACGGCAATGGTCGCGGCCTTGTCCAGATCGGCATCGGAAAGATCGTTCAGAACGATCAGCGGGTCATTGCCGCCCAGTTCCAGCGCCTGACGTTTATAGACCGCCTTGGCCGCGATCATCTTGCCCACCGGAACACCGCCGGTGAAGGTGATGATGTCGATATTATCATTGACGACCATCTCATCGCCAATGTCCTGCGGCCAGCCGGTGACCACCTGGAACATCTCGGGCGGCAGGCCCGCGTCATAGAGGATATCGGCCAGCGTCAGCGCCGTCAGCGGCGTCAGTTCCGTCGGCTTGCACACCATGCAGTTGTTGGTGGCAATCGATGGCGCGATCTTGTGGCTGACCATGTTCAGCGGGTGATTGAAGGGCGTGATCGCGCTGATTGCATTCACCGGCTCACGCGTGGTGAAGATCTTGCGGTCCTTGCCATTATGGGTCAGGTCGCAGGAAAAAATCTCACCATCATCTTTCAGCGCCTCGGCAGCCGCGAACTGATAGACATCCTGCGCGCGCTTGGTCTCGTAAATCGCGTGCTGGTGGCAGATGCCCAGTTCCAGCACCAGCCATTTGGCGAGGTATTCGCGGCGCTCGCCAATCAGCTCTCCAGCGCGCTGCAGGATCTGACTGCGTTCGTAGCGGGTCAGCTTGGGCGTGTAATTCGCCGCAATCTCAAAGGCTTTACGGGCATGCTCGGCCTTGCCCGCCGGAACGTGACCGACAACCTCGTTGGTATAGGGGTAGAGCACCGGCACGGTTTCGTCGGTAAAGACGATTTCGCCACCGATGCGCATCCCTTCGTTTCTGATTTCGGATTTTGTCATAACCTGATCTTTCATGACTTACTGTGCCGCCGCTGTTGTGGCGTAGAAGAACGCGTCAAAATTGCGCAGATCGGGCGCGTTGCCCAGATCAACGACCCGGTTGACGATGAAAGGCACCTCTTGCTCGGTCAAGCCGCCATGGCTGCGCAGCGGCTCTTTCAGGGCGGCCAGATCGTGACGGTCCGCCGAGGTGCCGATGGTCATGTTCTCGCCCGAGATCATTACGATATCGCCGATGCGGTCTGCCGGCAGTTCAAAACGTTTGATTGCCTCTTCCTTGTCCACAACAAGGATCAACTCGTCGCGGGCGTCCAGCTTTGCCATGATGTCAGCCGTGTCTGCACCTTCGGGAAGATAGGCGGTGGCAAAAGCACCAAGCGCGCCGTGGTGGACCACGTAAGGATCAGTAATCGGCAGGATCACGCGGGCCTGACCTTCGCCCAGCCATTCGTCCATCAGGTCCTGCGCGTAGATCACGTTGGGCGCGCCTTCGGCATTGTGCTTGGGCTTCATGCCGTGATCGGCGGTAACGACGATGGCCGCGCCCAGCTCATCCAGTTGTGCCAGATACCTGTCGAACATGGCGTAGAAATCCAGCGCGCCCTGCTGTTCGGGCGCGAATTTGTGCTGGATGTAGTCGGTGGTAGACAGGTACATGATGTCGGGCTTGAATTCTTTCAGCAGCTTGACGCCCGCGGCAAAGACGAATTCAGACAGGTCCGCCGAATAGACCTCGGGCACCGGCATGCCCAGCCATTCGCTGGCATTGTCGATGCCGTGTACTGCCTTGGTGGTTTCGCCCGAACGTTCCGAGGAAAACGCCACCGCGCGATCTTCGTCGAATTTCAGGCCCGCGCCCAGCAGCGCGCGCAGCTTGTCCTTGGCGGTGACCATGGCAACGCGATACCCTGCCTCGTAGAATTGCGAGAAGATGGTCGGCGCGCGCAGGAAGCGCACATCGTTCATCATCACCTCTTCGCCGCTGTCGGGGTCGATCAGATAGTTGCCGCAGATGCCATGCACGATTGGCGGGCGGCCGGTGGCAATCGACAGGTTGTTGGGGTTGGTGAAGCTGGGGATCACCGAATGCGCCAGACGGTCGGTGCCGGTTTCGCGGATGCGCTTGAGCGTCGGCATCAGGCCCTTGGCGATCGCCACGTGCAGATACTCGGGCTCGCAGCCGTCCAGACAGATGGCGATGGCCGGGACCTTTGGCGCGGGATACACACGCTCATTTGCGGTCACAGGGGTGTGGATGGTCATTTGCGGATGTCCTTTATCTCTTATGCGGCCAGTTTGGCGCGTTCTTGCAGGGCCTGTACCGGAGGCGTCGCGCTAGCGACCCCCATCTCGGCCAGGCTGTCTTTTGCGGCGGCCACGACCTGCCGCATCACATGTTCATCCATCTGCCCGATGCAGCCGACGCGGAAACTGTCCACAACCGTCAGCTTGCCCGGGTAGATGATAAAGCCCTTGTCCTTCATCAGATCATAGAAGCGGTCAAAGACGAAGTTTTCGTCCGCAGGGCAGAAAAACGTCACGATGATCGGGCTCAGCCAGCGGTTCTGCAGCAGCGTCTCGAAGCCCAGTTCGCGCATGCCGGCAACCATCACATCGCGGTTGCGGGTATAGCGTGTGCCGCGCCCTGCGACGCCGCCTTCGGCCTCATGCGCGCGCAGCGCCTCGAGGAAGGCCGCAACCACATGGGTCGGCGGGGTGAACCGCCATTGGCCGGTCTTTTCCATATGCGCCCATTGCGCATGCACGTCCAGAGACAGCGAGTGGCTGTTGCCTTTGGCCGCCTCCAGCTCATCCCTGCGGGCGATGATGAAGCCAAAGCCCGGTACGCCCTCGATGCATTTATTGGTCGAGGACACCATCGCCTCATACCGTACGTCCGAGGGCTTGAGTTCAATCGCGCCAAAGGCCGACATCGAGTCGATCAGCAGTTTGCGCCCCGCCGCATAGACGGCTTCCGAGATTTCTTCGACCGGGTTCAGAATGCCCGAGGACGTCTCGCAATGGATCGCAACCACATGGGTAATCGCGGGGTCCTGCGCCAGAATTGTGGCCACTTCACTGCCGCGCGGCGGCAGGTAATCGCCCTTGTCCAGCACCACATGATCGCGCGCAAGATATTCCAGCGTCTGTGCCGAGCGCTGACCATAGGCCCCGTTCGCCAGCACCAGTGCCTTGCCATCCCGTGGAATGAACGAGGCCAGCATCGCTTCGACCGCGAAGGTGCCGGACCCTTGCATCGGCACGCAGTCAAAGGCATCGGCGCCATCGCCCAGCAGCGCCAGCAACCGGCTACGCATCTCGCGCGTCATCGCGCGGAAATCACCATCCCAGCTGCCCCAATCCCGCAGCATTGCCTGCTTCACCGCATAAGAGGTGGTCAATGGCCCCGGCGTCAGCAGATAGGCCTCGCCCAGTTTCGGGGGCTCTAAAGCCGTGTCGCGTTGGGTCATAACAAAGGCTCCTGAACTGCGTCTCGAGATTACAATTGCAGCAATGAATTCCATATGTGAAATTGTAAAAATCAATCTAGTAATAGGCGCAGCTTATGCATGGAATTTGGGGAAGTCTGCGATGCGGCACAGCCAGTTAAAGGCCTTTCACTATGTCGCCAAATATGGCGGGTTTTCGCGCGCGGCCGAGGCGCTTTTCCTGACCCAGCCTGCCATATCGGAACAGGTCCGCAAGCTTGAACAGGATCATGACCTGCTGCTGTTTCTGCGCGAACGCAAACGCGTGCACCTGACCCCGGAAGGGGAACAGCTTTTTCGCTTCACGAAACAGTATTTCGAGATCGAGGATCAGATCGAGGATTACCTGTCCGAAACAAAGGCGGTGATCGATGGCGAGTTGCGGATCATCGCCGATTCCGCCCATCACCTGACCCGGTTTCTTGGCCCGTTCCGGGAAAAACATCCCGATGCCCGGATCTCGGTTCGGTCCGGCAATACCGAGGAGATTCTTGAAGAACTCAGGTCCTATAATGCCGAGATCGGAGTGGTCGGCAGTTTAACGCCCGGCAAGGATATGAGTATTCTGAACCTTGGATCGACCGAGATCGTGGCGTTTGCCGCCCGGGACCTCTTGTTGGCTTCGCAATCCTCTCTTTCGCTTCAGGAACTGGCCGAGTTACCGCTGATTTTCCGGGAACAGGGGTCGAAAACGCGTCAGAAACTGGAAGACAAGGCCAAGAGGAACGGCGTTGTTCTGAGACCCGCAATTGTTGCCGAAGGGCGGGAAGCGGTTCGAGAACTGGTGGCCTCGGGCGCAGGTATCGGCTTTGTTTCGCAGGCGGAATACAGCCATGATGACCGTCTCAGGCAAATCCGGTTGAAGGATGTCCATTTGCATATGGACGAAAGTCTTGTCGCCCTGTCTCAGCGCCGGGAAGTGAAGATCATCCGGGCCTTCATCGAGTTTGCGCGGCAGGTTTTGGAATCCAAGGAAGCCCCCGCCGCGTGACTGCGGCAGGGGTTCCATCCCCTTCACCGGTCAGCGGTTCCGCCAGGCCTGAGTGCGGCGCAGAACGCCCTTGGACGCGATCATGTGCAGAATGCGGGCTGCCGCATTGGTGTAGAAGATCATCATTCCCATCGCCGCCGCCGGGGCAATATCGCCAGCGTCATCCATGTTCAGCACCGCAATCGAGGCCAGTGTGGTTTTCGGCGAATACAGGAACACCACCGCCGACACCGTCGTCATCGCGTTGACGAACAGGTAGATCGAAATGTCCAGGATCGCGGGCATGCAGACCGGCACGGTCACCCGTGCAAACAGCTTCATGGTGGGTTGCTTGAGCGAGGCGGAGACGGATTCAAACTCGGTATCCATCTGCTTGAGCGCGGTCACAGCAGTCAGATGAGACACCGTGTAGAAGTGAGTCACGGTGCAGATCACCAGAATGGCCATCGTGCCATAGATCGCGTTCAGCGGGTTGGCCGGGTTGTTGAAGAAGAAGATATAGGCCAGACCCAGCACCATTCCGGGGATTGCCATCGGCAGCATGGCGAACATCTGGAACAAAGCGCGCCCGGTTTTGAACCCGTTGGATTTTTCGACCAGATAGGCCCCGAAGAACACGACGGCCGTTCCGATCACCGCTGTCAGCAGCGCCAGTTTGATCGAGTTGAAATACGACCCCCAGCCGCCACCATCCATCTTGTCGAACTGGTAGTTGTTCAGGCTCAGGCTCAGGTCATAGGGCCAGAACTTGATCAGCGCGGCGAATTGGCAGACCGCCAGCAGGCCCACGATGAACAGCGCCACCATGCAGCAATAGATCAGCATGATCCGGTCGGTTTTCGGGTTCGGGTTCGGCTGATAGGGGACCGAGCGCGCCGACAGCAGGGCCACCTGTTTCGACTGCACCAGCCGGTCGATTGCAAAGGCCAGGATCGCCGGGACCACCAGAACGACCGAGACCACGGCCCCCATTTCAAAGTTCTGCTGGCCGATCACCTGTTTGTAGATATCTACCGCCAGAACGTTGAACTGCCCTCCGATCACCTTGGGCAGGCCGAAATCGGTGATCACCAGGTTGAACACCACAAACGCCGCCGAGATCAGACCATAGCGCGCGCCCGGAATCGTCACCGTCCAGAAGGTGCGCCAGGGGGTCGACCGCAGGCTCGAGGCGGCCTCGTACAATCGCGCGTCCGAGATCGCCAGGGCCGTCGAGATGATCAGGAAGGCATGCGGGAAGGTAAAGAAGACCGAACCGATGACGATGCCGATGGGGCCATAGATACTTGCCCCGAACAGCAGCTCTTTCAGCATGCCCTGATTGCCGAACAGGTAGACCAGCGCGATACCGGGCAAGAGCGACGGCACAAGGATCGGGGCCATGGCGATCAGCCGGAACACGCCTTTGAAGCGCATGCAACTGCGGTTCAGCGCATAGGCGAACCAGAAGGCCAGCGTGACCGTGACAACGGTACTGACGACCGCAATCCACAGCGAGTTCTTGATCGAGTTGAACAGCGCCGGGGTAGAGAAATAGCTGACGAAATTGTCCACGCCGGTCGATTTCACCGGCCGCAGTTGAACGCGGCGGAAAGTGTTGGAATCCAGCTCGACCCAATCGGTGCCCTTTTGCAGGGTCGATCCGATCAGGAATCGGCCATCCGGAACCGTGTTCCGGATCTGGTACATCACCGGGCTGCGGAAGCTGAAATCGGGAAAGAAGGGCGTGACGGACAACCGCCCGTCAGAGCCGGTCGAAAGTTCCTGATCACTATAGGCCCCGGTTTCGGCGTTCAGTTGCGCCCCGTTCAGGATGGTGCCGCTAAAGACGCCGTTTTCGTCGCTGACCTGAAACTCGTATTGCGACAGGTCCAT
This sequence comes from Ruegeria sp. AK4, assembly GCF_056541025.1. Taxonomy (NCBI): domain Bacteria; kingdom Pseudomonadati; phylum Pseudomonadota; class Alphaproteobacteria; order Rhodobacterales; family Roseobacteraceae; genus Ruegeria; species Ruegeria sp. AK4. The sequence continues at coordinate 513,091 of NZ_JBQFXS010000002.1, read as the reverse complement.
GTGGTAGGTCGAGAACGATTTGGACAGCATCGCCCAAAGCGGAAAGGCCAGGGTTACGACCAGATACAGCGCGATGACCATCATGCCGCCGCGCATGATGAGGTCATCGCGGCTCAGCTTTCCCTTGATCACCGGGCCAGCGGGCAGAGAGGTTGTGTCGGTCATCAGCCTTCCCCCGCCGGAGAGAAGGCCATCAGCCTGTTGCGCGGCAGTTCGATCATCATCTGCCCGCCTTCCTCAAGCCCGAGGCGGCGCACTGCGTTGATCGAGAAATCGGCAATCAGCGCTTCGTCGCCGAAGGTTTTGTGCGACAGACGGCAGCGCCAGAACGAGCCCAGAAACTCCATTTCCGTGATCAGCACTTCGAACGCGTTTTCCGGTGTGGTGATGACATCCGGCGCGTCGGGCGACGGGGCGCCTTCGCCATGCGGGATGACGTCTTCGGGGCGGATTGCTGCGACGATGCGGTTGCTTTTTTGGTGGTCATGCGCCCTGCATTTCAGGACCGAGCCGCCCAGTTCCAGCCTCTCGGCATCGCCTGCGACGGCGGGCAACTGGTTCATTTCGCCGATGAAATCGGCCACGAACAGGTTCGCCGGGTGGCGGTAAATCTGGGTGGGTGTCCCTACCTGCTCGATCACGCCATGGTTCATCACCACGATCCGGTCGGCCATGGCCAGCGCCTCTTCCTGATCATGTGTCACCATGACGGTGGTCACGCCCAGTTTGCGCTGCAGCTCTTTGATCTCATGCCGCAAATGCACCCGCACCTTGGCATCCAGCGCCGAGAGCGGCTCGTCCAGCAACAAAAGGCCGGGACTGGTGGCAATCGCGCGCGCCAGGGCGATCCTTTGCTGCTGACCACCCGACAGCTGGGCGGGGTATTTGCGGCCCTGATCCGGCAAGCCGACCAGATCAAGCAGTTCGGCGACCCGCACCGCAATCTCGGATTTGCTGCGGCCGGTGTTTTCAAGCCCGAAGGCGATGTTCTTTTCAATCGTCAGGTTCGGAAACAGCGCATAGGACTGGAACACGATCCCGAAATCACGTTCGGACGGGGGCAGGTTCGAGACATCCTTGCCATCCTGCATGACCGTGCCCTTGGTCTGCAGGTCCAGCCCGGCAATCGCGCGCAGCAGCGTGGTCTTGCCGCAGCCCGACGGGCCCAGAAAACAGATGAATTCGCCTTCGTTGATGTCCAGCGAAATGTCCCGGAGCGCGAGAAAATCACCAAAAGCTTTCCACAGGTTCTGGATGCTCAGATAGAGATCACCGGGAGAGGTTTTCTTTAGCACTGGGAGTTGTCCTTGAGCTTTGCGCAGCAGCCATACCAAAAGACTGGCCAGAATGTCGCCGCACCGGTCACATGCGATGTGAGAGAGATGTTATCCAAAGGCCGGAGGGGCGGTAAGCCCCTCCTATGTGAGTGGTTTACTCTTTGGGTTCGGATTTGCCGTCGTAACGCGACTGCCATTCCTTCAGGATGGCGGCACGGTTATTGGCAGCAAATTCGAAATCATTTTCGATCATAGCGTCCAGCAGACCGTCGGGGAAATGCTCGACCGGTTTGGCAACACCCGGCATCGCGACAACGGCGTACCCGGTGTTGTACATCTCGTTGGCTTCCTTGGTTACCGAGAAATCAACCAGCTTCTGCGCGGCTTCCAGATTGGCTGTGCCCGCGACAATCGCGGTTGCCTCCATGTCCCAACCCACGCCTTCGCTGGGCACGATGATTTCCAGAGGTGCACCAGCAGCCTTGGACTTGGCACCACGGAAGGCAAACGAGATACCGATCGGAATTTCACCGGCAGCGGCCAGCTTGCAGGGCTTGGAGCCCGAATGGGTATAGCGCGCGATATTGTTGTGCAGCGCGTCCATATATTCCCAGCCGCCGTCTTCACCGAACATCTGCAGCCAACTGGACACGTCCAGGAAGCCTGTGCCCGACGAGTTCGGGTTCGGCATGATGACCTGACCTTTGTACTGCGCGTCGGTCAGGTCTTTCCACGAGGTCGGCGGGGTCAGACCGGCCTTTTCAGCCTCGACCGTATTATAGCACACCGACGCCACCCAGGCGTCCATGCCAACCCAGCTGGGCACGTCGCCGTCATCAACAAATTTGGGGTCCAGCTTGTCAACGCCAACCGGCGCGTAGGGCTCGAGCATGTCTTCGGATTTCAGCAGCAGCAGCGAGGTCGCGGCCAGACCCCAGACCACATCGGCCTGCGGATTGTCGCGCTCAGCCAGCAGTTTGGCGGTGATGATGCCGGTGGAATCGCGGACCCAGTTGATCTTGATGTCCGGGTGCGAGGCGTTGAATTGTTCGGCGTAGCGGGCCAGGTCTTCAGCTTCGACCGCAGTGTAAACAGTCAGCTCGGTTTCGGCGGCGGCTGCGGTGGCCAACAGGACTCCGGCAACGATTGCAGCAAACTTGGATGTGGCGTTTTTCATGTTTTCCTCTGTTGGTTTTATTGTGACGCTGACGCCTTTCTTTCGCGGCGTTTCTGGTTTGAAGGTTGTATGAAAGCAGTCTGACAGGTTTGTGAGTTAAGAAAAATCGTTTCTACCTTCCATATCATAGGCAAAACTTATGAAGTTCCGGGGGTGAGGCAGAGGCGAAAAAGCACCGACTTGATCGCCAGATTTTCATTGCTGGCGACTTACATTTCAATTCACTTGGCCGCGCAGATTTTTAGAGCCCTAACGCCAGCGCCGGGCTCTTACAGAGTTCTCTTGATAACCGTGTTTCACCGAAATCGCTTGATCCGGCGGGAAGGTTCACATTGGCATCAAGCGCAGCCACTCTTCCAGTTTTTCTCCGATCAGATGCGGATTGTCTTCCTGAAGAAAATGAATGCCCTTGCCGATATCCACCACTTCGAGATTGCGGATGGTCTGGCGGCACCATGCAACCTCCTTTGGGCCAATGGTTCCTCCGGGCGTGGCGTGAAACATCAGCATCGGGGTTTCCGTTTCACCCAGCCAGCGGCTGTAGGCGCTGACGATCTGATGTACGTCAGATGGCGTGCCATCGATCGGAATTTCGCAGGGCCAGACCCGAACCGGTTTGCGGCTGCGCGCGGTGGGGAAGGGGGCGCGGTACTGCGCCATCTCTTGCGGGATCAGGTCGCGCACGATGGCGCTTGGCAGGATTTTCTCGACGAACATGTTCAGGCCCGAAATCATCATCCATCCCAGACCCGGCGTCCGCATCATGCGAAACCCGACGCGGAAATCGGGCGGGAATCCGGCCCAGGACATCGGGCGAATGACGCCCTCCATGAACGCAATGCCACGTATGCTCTTGGGGTGCCGGTGAGCATAGTGAAACCCCAGTGCCGAGCCCCAGTCGTGGATGACCAGCGTGACATCCTTCAGCCCCAGCGCCTTGATGAACCCGTCCACGAAGGGGACGTGATCTACAAAGCGGTAGGGAATATCCGGCTTGTCCGATTTGCCCATGCCGATCAGATCCATCGCGATGGCGCGGCCCTGTCTGGCGGCATAGGGAATGATGTTGCGCCACAGGTAGGACGAGGTCGGATTGCCGTGCAGAAATAGAACCGGCGCGCCTTCGCCTTCGTCGACATAGTGGATGCGCTGTCCGTTCACCTCGACATATTTCGAGTCAAACGGGAAGTCGGGTGAAATCCCATGTTCGGTCGTCATTGAGCGGCCCTTTCTGCAGTGCAGGTCTTTTCGATCAAACCCAGCGCCTCATCATACCACGCGGGTCGGGACGCCCAGCCGGCAATCGCGGAGACGGGCCCGGATGGCGGGCGGGACAGGCTGCCGGCGGGGACGACAAGAAACTTTCCGTTCTGCGTTTCGAACGGCAGGGTCGTCCCGCAGGTGCGGCAAAACACCCGGCGGACCTGAGAATCGGGCACATCGAAGGATGTCAGCATGTCCTTGCCTTGCAGCCACTCGATCTGGTCGGGCGTGGTGAAGGCATTCGCAACATGGGCCGACCCCGAGGCCTTTTGGCAGAAGCTGCAATAGCAGAGTTTGAACGCAGCAATGTTGTCCTGCACGCGAAAGCGCACCGCGCCGCAGATGCATTGGCCGTTAATGTGGTCCATCGGAGTGCTCATGTCAGCCGCGATAAGCAAAATACGCGCGGACCGGGGCGGTAAAGGTCAGGCCCATGCTGATGATCGCGATGATAAAGCCGACAACCGCCGTCGCCGGGATCGAGACCAGAAAATCAACGGCAATCGCTGCGCGGATACCGATCATGTTGCGCTTGAGGATCGATGCGACGATGCAGGAAAACGTCACCATGTATCCCAGCATCGTATAAAGCATCAGGTTGGCGGCTTGCGGGCCGGCCAACTCTCCGACCTGCAGGCCGTAGAACCTGAAAGCGGTGAAGAAGCCAAAGGCCAGTAGGATTTTCAGCGCGTTCAGAATGAAGATCACGCGCAGGGTGACGGGCTTTGACGCCCCGGTTGTCGGGTCGATGGCGGTCATGTCAGGTCTCCGTTTCAGTTGGGGGCATGCAGCATTTGCTGCCGCGCGCCCGCAATGCTATCCATGTGGATAGGAATTAATAACTATCCACATGGATAGAAAAAGCAAGGAGAAATCTGTGGCGCGCAAACGCAAGACGGATCACGATAGTGCCGTGGCGGGTGCCTTGGACCTGTTTTGGCGAAGGGGATACCACGGTGCCAGCACGCGAGAACTGGAGCAGCAGACGGGACTGACACGGTTCACGCTGCAGACCACCTATGGCGGGAAAGAGAAGTTTTTCCTAAAGACATTGGACACTTATCTGGACAATGCCGAGGCCCGGCATTTTCCCGACCCCGACAGCTGTTCGCTGGATGATCTGGGCGATTGGATCAGGGGCATCGCCTCGGCAGAACGCATGCCAAGGATCGAGGATGCCGGTTGCCTTGCCTTCAACTCGATCAGTTCATTCGACCGCTCAGACCTCGAAGTCAACGCGCGAATCGAGCGTTACCTGACCGCGCTGGAAGGGCGGTTCGCGGCGATACTGAGCAGGGCCAAGGCAGACGGAACCATCCGGTCCGAGGTCGATCCCGCCGAGGCCGCAAAGGTGCTGATCGGCCTTTTGCTGGGCCTTCACACGATCATGAAAGCCCGGACCTCGGACCAGTTTCCGCAAAGCTACGCCGAGGCGGTGGCGGCGCTTATCGACGGGTGGAAGACCGGGCCCGCGGCGTGATAGGCTAGTCCTTGCGCACGATGCGCATGATGCTTTCGACGTTGAAGTTCAGGCGCTCGTCCAGGGCCTGCTTATCCATCATGTCGCGTTGAAACAGATAGGATCCTGTGAACCGGTTGGTCAGATAATAATACCCGATGGCGGCGATGGTAATGTTCAGCTGGGTCGCGTCAATGCCCGGACGGAACTCGCCGCTTTCCTCACCCCGTTTCAGAATGCCTTCAACCATCTCGACCAGCCCGCGGGTGGATTCGGGCAGGCTGGGCAAAGACTTGAGATGCCGGGCGCGGTGCAGGTTCTCGCTGTTGACCAGAGTGATGAACTCGGGGTTCTTCAGATAGTATTTCCACGTGAAACGAACCAGCGATTCCAGCGCTTCTGATGGCGACAGCGACTCGAGGTTCAGCTTGCGTTCGGCGCTTCGGATGTCGAGATAGGCGGCTTCCAGTACCGTGCGAAACAGCCCCTCTTTGCTGCCAAAATAGTGGTAAAGCATGCGCTTGTTCGCATTGGCGCGTTCGGCGATTTCATCCACGCGCGCGCCGCCGAGCCCGTGTTTCGCAAATTCCTTCTTGGCGGCCTGCAGGATGCGCGCCTTGGTTGCTTCAGCATCTCTTTTCTTTTTGATCGTCTTTTCGACCACAGCCACCTCCTTTTTCGTGCAGCTGTCCGGGCGCAGCTCATCTGGTCAGAGCATTTCGCACATATGGCCGGGGTTCTTCAACACTTCCCTGCCAGCCGCCGTTTTCGACTGCCCCTGTCCCAGTCTTAACGCTTGACACATCGTTTCGTAAAGAAGTAACTAGTTAGTGCATTATGGGCGCACAGTACCGCAGTGCGGGATCGTCGCCGGGGAGGGGCCGATACGCGAACGCCTTTGATCCCATGTGCTGATGGAAAAAGGGAGGACGTCATGTCATTCATCAAGAAATACATCGAACAGGAGACGATAACCCGTCGTAACCTGCTGCTCGCCTCGGCCTATGGCGTCGGTGGCGTCGCGGTTTCGAGCATGCTGGGGGGAATGGCGCGCGCGGCGATCACGGACCCGACGGTTGCATGGTCATACCGCAACCGGACGAACCCGTACTGGAACGAAATCGTCTCGGGCGGTGAGGCGTTTGTCGAAAGCCTGGGTAAGCCCAAGGATTTCCTGACCCATCTGATCAACGAAGGCTCGTCCGAGAAGTCGCTGGCAGATGTCAAGGCGCTGCTGTCGAAGACCAATGGCGAACTGGCGCTGGCGATTGACACCAACGACGCGCCTAACGCGCGCCCGGTGGTGGAAAGCTGCGCCGAGGCGGGTGCCTATGTCTCGACCTTGTGGAACAAGACCGACGACCTGCATCCGTGGGATTTCGGCGATCACTATGTCAGCCACATGAGCTGGTCCGACGAAGGCCCGGCCGAGCAGACAGCGCGTATTCTGCTGGATGCCATGGGCGGCTCGGGTGGGGTTGTGCATCTGGGCGGTATCGCCTCGAACAACCCGGCCATCGAACGTCTGGCCGGTCTGAAGAACGCGCTGAAAGACTATCCGAATTGCGAGCTTCTGGCGGCCGAGCCTGCCGATTGGGACACCCAAAAGGCCAACCAGGTCATGAGCGCCTTCCTCACCCGCTACGGGGATGAGATCAAGGGCGTGCACTGTGCCAATGACACCATCGCTTATGGCGTGCTGGAAGCTCTTCGTGCCGAAGGGATAGAGGATATGCCCATCGTATCCTATGACGGCAACCCGCAGGCCGTTGAGCTGGTCGGCGAGGGCAAGATCCTGGCCACCGTCTTTACCAACCCGCATTGGGGCGGCGGCATCACTGCGGCACTGGCCTACTATGCGGCCACCGGCCATTTCAAACCTTCGGAAGAGCCCAACGAGCACCGCGAATTCTACGGCCCGACCATCATGGTCCGCCCGGAAGATGCGCAAGCCTTCAAGGCCGAGTATCTGGACAGCGTTCCAACCTATGACTGGAAGGATTTCTGGTCCACGTCGAACGGTCAGATCCAATACAAGTAAAGTGAACGCGGGCCGGTTTTCGGAACCGGCCCGCGCACCCGGGTCTGCGGCAGCCGTAACCCCGCCAATTCACTCAGTGGGAGGAAGCACGTGAGCAATGTGCTGACACGGGATGTGCTGATCAAATGGGCGCCCCTGATCGTCCTTTTGGTTCTGGTCCTGTTTTTCACAACGATGGAGCCCCGTTTCTTTTCGCTGCGCAATTTCGCGCGCATCGGGATTTCGTCAGCGCCGGCCCTGATGGTCGCGATCGGTGTGACCTTCATCATCATCATGGGGTCGATCGACCTGTCGATGGAAGGCACGGTGTCCGTCTGTGCGGTGGTGTTTGCCTTTGCCTTTATCGGCCTTGGGGGCACGCTGGCGTCCTGGGCGTGGCTGGCCGTCCCGCTGGCCCTGCTGGTGGGGGCTGCAATCGGGCTGGTGAACGGGCTTGTGCATGTGTTGCTGAAAATCCCGTCCTTCATGGCCTCGCTGGCGATGGGGTTTGTGGGCACCGGATTTGCTTTGCTGCTGACCGGTGGCGACCGGATTCGGGTCGAAGACGATCTGTTCCGCGCGCTGCTGACCGAGCGCTGGTTCGGCTTTCCGATCATGTGTTACGTGGCGCTGTTGTTCCTGCTGATCGCCTGGTTCATCCAGTCGCGCACCACGCTGGGCCGTAACTTCTATGCCGTGGGTGGAGGCGAGGAACTGGCCCATGCCTCGGGCCTGAACGTCAACCGCGTGCGGATCATGGGGTTTGCTCTGGCGGGGGTGTTCTATGCTGTCGGCGCGCTGCTGGCGGTTGGGCGGATCGGGATTGCGGAAACCGCAACGGGGTCGAATTTCATGTTCGTGTCGATCACGTCAGTGGTGGTCGGCGGCACCGCGCTGTGGGGCGGGATCGGTGGTGTTTGGAACACGCTAATCGGGGTGCTGATCGTCAATGTCATCAACAACGGCATGGTTGTGATTGGGTTGCCCGGCTACGTGCAGGACGGCGTTCTGGGCGTGTTAGTTATTGCCGCGGTGGTTCTGTCGACCGACCGCAAATCCGTAACCTTCGTGAAATAGGGGCGGGCAGATGTATGAACTGATCAATGTCGACAAGAAATTCCCCGGCGTCCACGCTCTGAAATCCGTGGATTTCCAGATCGGGCGGGGTGAGATCGTGGGTCTGGTTGGCGAAAACGGCGCGGGTAAGTCGACCCTGATGAAAGTGATCTACGGCGCCTATCAGCCCGATGGCGGCGACATCACCATCGACGGCACCAAGGTCCGCTTTCAGAACCCGCGTCAGGCGATGGATCACGGCATCGGCATGGTGTTTCAGGAACAATCCCTGATCACCAACCTGACCGTGATGGAAAACATCTTTTTGGGCTTCGAACAGCAATTCGTCAGTTATGGCGTAATCAACTGGAAAGCCATGGCCGAGGCCGCCGCCGCGCAACTGACCAAGGTCAAACTGGATATCGATCCGGCGACCACGACTTCGAAACTGTCCTTTGCGCAGCGCCAACTGGTGGAACTGGCCAAGGTGCTGACGCTGGAAGAACGGATCGACGGCGATCTGGTCATTCTGCTGGACGAACCGACCAGCGTGTTGGCCAAGGAAGAGGTCGAGCTGCTGTTCAGCCTTGTACGCGAACTGACCAAACGCGCCTCGTTCATCTTTGTCAGCCACCGCATGGACGAGGTTCTGGACCTGTCCGACCGCATCTATGTGATGAAAGATGGCGAGGTGGTGGATGTGGTCGCCCATGACGACGCCGATGTGGATGCGATCCAGCACAAGATGGTGGGCCGCGACGTCGACAAGGAATATTACCGCGAGCAGAAGCAGAAGCCTTTTCAGTCTGACGCGCAGCCGCTGGTGGCTTTCGATGCGGTCTCGGCAGACGGTAAATACGCGGACATCTCGTTTGACCTGCATCCCGGAGAGGTTCTGTGCCTCGTCGGCACCGAAGGCTCGGGTCGCGAGGCGATCCTGCGCACGATCTTCGGGCTGGAAACGCCCTCGTCCGGCACGGTGACGCTCAAGGGACAGGTGGTTGGCAGGTTCAACGCGCAGACCGGTGTGAGCAGCGGCGTGGGCTACATCCCGCGCGAGCGTAAGGTCGAGGGCATCGTGGCGGGGATGAATGTCTATGAGAACATGACGCTGAGCCAGATGGGCAACTATGCCAATTCGGGCGTTCTACGCATTGGCGAGGAGAAATCACTGGCGACCCGGTGGATCGACCGTTTGGCGATCAAGACACCCGACGTTTACAAGGATTGCGGCGGGCTGTCGGGGGGCAATCAGCAAAAGGTGGTGCTGGCCAAGTGGCGCTCCGCCGGATCGGATATCATCCTGCTGGACCACCCGACGCGCGGACTGGATATCGGCGCCAAGGAAGATGTCTATGACATGGTGCGCGAGATGTCGGATGACGGCGTCGGCATCATTCTGGTGGCGGACACGCTGGAAGAGGCCATTGGCCTCAGCCACACGATCATCGTCCTGAAAGACGGTGTCGCGCAGAAACGTTTCGATTGCAGCCCGGGGGACAAGCCGTCGCTGTACGACCTTGTCCACCACATGATCTGAGGCCGGACCCATGAGTTTTGAACGTATCAAACCCCATCTGCCCTGGATCACGCTGCTGGCGCTTGTGCTGGCGGTCGGTCTGGCGGATGCGAACTTTCTGCGGCCTGCCAACCTGATCTCGATGATGGCCGACATTGTGCCGCTGTTTATCATGGCGCTGGGGATGACCTTTGCGATCTATATCGGCGGCATCGACCTGTCGGCGCAATCCGTGGCGAACATGACCACCGTGGTGGCCACGATTGCCCTGCCGACCTTCGGGATCGGAACCGCGCTGATCTGTATCCTGTCCGGTGCCGTGCTGGGCAGTATCTCGGGCTATGTGACGACGCGGCTTTATGTGCCGTCCTTTATCTCGACGCTTGCGGTGGGCGGCATCGCCTTTTCGGCGGCGCAGTATATGTCGGGCCAGCGGGCGCTGTTCATGGATGCCACGCTGCGGGATTCGACCTTTGGCTGGATGACAGGCTCGGTCGCCGGTTTGCCCGCCGAACTGATCATCGCTGCTGTGCTGGTTCTGGGCGCATGGTTCCTGCAATCGCGCACCACGTTCGGCCGCGCGCTCAAAGCGGTGGGGGCGGGGGAACCGGCTGCTGTTGCCTCGGGCCTGAACGTGAACCGGATCAAGATCATTGCTTTCGCCCTGTCCGGTGGGCTGGCGGCGATTGCGGGGCTGCTGTTCTCGGTGAAACTCTCTGGTGGTTCTCCCACACTGGCGAACGGGTTCCTGCTGCCTGCAATCGTCGCGGTTCTGGTCGGCGGCACGCCGCTGACCGGGGGTGTCGGCGGGGTGATCAACACGTTGATCGGCACGCTGATCGTGGCGGTGATCCGCTCGTCCATGCTGTATTTCGAGGTCGATGCCACACAGCAGCAGATGGTGTTCGGCCTGATCCTGATCGGAGCGATTGCGCTGACCATCGACCGCACCAAGCTGAGGGTCGTCAAATGACGCAGACCATGAAAGCTGCGGTGCTGGTCAAGCCGGGTCAGTTTCAGGTGCAGGACGTGCCCCGCCCCGAGCCGGGCCGGGATGAAGTTCTGGTGCGTATATCACGCGTCGGCATTTGCGGCACCGATATGCACATCTTCAATGGTCATTACGCCGCTGAACACCTGCCGCTGATTCCAGGACATGAGTTCACCGGTACGATTGCCGGACTGGGCGAAGGCGTGTCGGGCCTGACCATGGGCGCGCCGGTGGTGGTCGATATGAATATCGGCTGCGGCACCTGCTATTGGTGCCGCCGGAATGAGATCCTGAACTGTCCCGAGATGCAGCAGATGGGCATCACCATGGATGGGGCTTTTGCCGAATACATCTCGGTTCCCGCCCGCCTTGTGATCCCTGCGCCGCAGGATGCAACGCCGGATGTGCTGGCATTGACCGAGCCGCTGGCCTGCGTGGTGCGCTGCGCGCGCAAGGCCAATATCACCTTCGGCCAATCCGTCGTGGTGTTGGGCGCGGGACCGATTGGCAACCTGCATGTGCAGTTGCTGCGCACCATCGGGGCCGCCCCGATCATCGTGGCGGATTTGTCCGGCGACCGGGTGCAGATGGCGCTGGAGGGCGGCGCAGATGTGGGTGTGACCGACCCGGCTCAGCTGGAAGAAACCGTTCTACGCCACACAGGCGGGCGCGGCGCGGATGTGGTGATTGAAAGTGTCGGACATCCCGCGCTTTATGAACAGGCCACCCGCCTGATCCGCAAAGGCGGGCATATCGCGGCCTTTGGCCTTACCGGCACAGGCGAGACTTTGCCCGTCGACATTCTGCAGACCATCCTGCAGGAGAACTCCATCAAGGGTTCTGTCGCGGGGATGGGGCAGGATATGCATGACGCCCTGACCCTGCTGAGCCATGGCCGCATCAGGACCGAACGTTTCACGCAGGCGGCGTATCCGCTGGACCGCATTCAGGAGGCGTTCGACAGTTTTCCGGATCGCCCCGCCGACCTGAAAACGCAGATCGTTATGACGTAATCGCCAGAGAGGGAGGAACTCAGCATGACCGTCGAAGTCTATACGTCGAAACCGGAAGGAATGATCCCCAACAGCCGTTTTCCTCTGCTGATCCATCGCGGGGCCATTCCGGGCGGCGGTGTCGATGCCGTCAAGGCCCGGTTTCGCGCCAATGGCTGGGGCAACAACTGGGAATATCCCGGTGTGTATGAGTACCCGCATTTCCACTCGACGACGCATGAATGCCTTGGCTGTGCGGCGGGCTGGATGGAGTTCAACCTGTCCGTCGAAGGCTGGACCCGCGTCCGGATCGAAGCAGGCGATGTCATCGTTATGCCCGCAGGGGTCAGCCACGAGATGGTCGGCCGGTCCGACGATATCATGATGGTCGGCGGCTATGCGGCGGGCCGGGACTGGGACAACATTCAAGAGGCGTTTCTGACGCCCGAGATGTTTCAGGCCGCCGTCAAGCGGATCATGATGCTGCCGATCCCTGACAAGGACCCTGCGACCGGCGATGTTCTGCATCAATGGCATGACGCGCCGTCCTCGGTGGATGGCGGCTGGAATGATTTCCGCGACGGGCTGGACGCCTCAGCGTAGCCCACCGCCCTAATATCGGAGCCTTTTTGATGGACCAAAACAGCCAGATTCTGACACCCCCATCCGAGCCGCGCGCGTTCGGGTTCTTCATGGACGGCAACTGGGTGCCCACCGGGGATCGCGACGTGTTCGAACGGTCTTCGCCGGGGCATGGCGTGCCGGTCACGCGCATTCCGCGCTGCACCGAGGAGGATCTGAACGCCGTGGTCGCCTCGGCGCGCGGGGCGTTTGATGACCGCCGATGGTGTGGCCTGTCCGGGGCCGACCGCGCGGCGGTGCTGCTGAAAGCGGCGGACCTGATCCGCAAGCGCACGGATGAGATCGCTTATTGGGAAACGCTGGAAAACGGCAAGCCCATCGCGCAGGCGCGGGCCGAAGTTCAGGGCTGTGTTGGCATGTTCGAGTTCGCCGCAGGTCTTGCGCGGGCGCTGCATGGGGACAGTTTCAACAACAGCGGTGACGGCGCGATGGGCATCGTCACCCGCGAACCGGTTGGCGTTGTCGGCCTGATCACCCCGTGGAATTTCCCGTTCCTGATCCTGTGCGAACGGGTGCCTTATATCCTGGCCTCGGGCTGCACCATCGTCTCGAAACCCTCCGAAGTGACCAGCGCCACGACGCTGCTGTTGGCGGAAATCCTGTCCGAGGCGGGGCTGCCCGATGGCGTCTTCAACGTGGTCACCGGATCGGGCAGCGTGATCGGTCAGAAACTGGCCGAGCATATGGATGTGGACATGCTGTCCTTCACCGGCTCGACCGCCGTAGGGCGCTCGGTTGTTGCCGCTGCAGGTCAGAGCAACTTCAAGAAGCTGGGGCTGGAGCTTGGGGGCAAGAACCCACAGGTCGTGTTTGCCGATGCGGATTTGGAAGACGCCGCCGACGGTGTGGCCTTTGGAATCGCTTTCAACACCGGACAGTGCTGCGTGTCCGGCGCCCGGCTGTTGGTGGAGCGCTCGGTCGCGGACCGGTTCGCCGAAATGGTGGCCGGGAAACTGCGCAAGGTCCGCGTGGGCGATCCGCTGGACGAGCGCACACAGGCCGGTGCGATCACCACGGATGCGCAGAACCGCACCATCCTGTCCTACATCGCGAAGGGTCAGGAAGAGGGCGCGACCCTGCTGACCGGCGGCACCACGCCCGAAATCTCGGGCGGGCAGTATATCGATCCGGTCGTGTTCACGGGTGTGACCAACGACATGGCGATTGCGCGGGAAGAGATTTTCGGACCCGTTCTGGTGGTGATCCCGTTTGACACGATTGACGAGGCGATCGCGATTGCCAACGATACCGAATACGGGCTGGCGGCAAGTGTCTGGACCAAGAACATCGACAAGGCGCTGACGATCTCGCGCCGGGTTCGGGCCGGGCGGTTCTGGGTCAACACGACGCTGGCCGGTGGCCCCGAATTGCCTATTGGCGGGTTCAAAGCCTCGGGCTGGGGGCGCGAAGCCGGGATGCACGGGGTCGAGGAATATACGCAGATCAAGTCGATCCATGTCGAGATCGGCAAACGGTCGCATTGGGTGGAGTGATGGCGGCAAACGGATATGACTATGTGATCGTCGGCGGCGGTTCGGCGGGCTGCGTTCTGGCCAATCGCCTGACCGAAGACAGCAGCGTAAGGGTGCTGATGCTGGAAGCGGGCGGCAAGGACAGCCACCCGCTGATCCACATGCCCGTGGGTTTCGCCAAGATGACCGCCGGACCGCACACCTGGGGTTTTGACACGGTGCCCCAGACACATGCCAACAACCGCGAAATCCCCTATGCGCAGGGCCGGGTACTGGGCGGCGGCAGCTCGATCAATGCCGAGGTGTTCACCCGCGGCAACCCCGTCGATTACGACCGCTGGGCCAATGAGGAAGGCTGCGAAGGCTGGTCCTTTGACGAAGTCCGCCAGTACTTCATCCGGTCCGAACGCAACGCGATACTGTCCGGCGAGTGGCACGGCACCGACGGTCCGCTGGGTGTGTCCAACCTTGAACCACAAGAGATGACCCGCGTGTTTGTGCGATCCTGTCAGGAGGCCGGGCTGCCCTACAATCCCGATTTCAACGGCCCCAGGCAGGAGGGGGCCGGGGTCTATCAGACGACAACGTGGAATGCGAAACGCTGCTCGGCTGCGGTCGGGTATCTCAAACCGGTCCTGTCGCGTCCGAACCTGACGGTCGAGACCGGGTGTCAGGTGCACCGGGTCGTGATCGAAGGCGGGCGGGCCACCGGCGTTGCCTATGACAAGGGCGGAGAGGTTCACACCGTCACGGCAGATCAGGAGGTGCTGGTGACCTCGGGCGCGATCGGCACGCCCAAGCTGATGCTGCTGTCCGGTGTCGGACCCGCGGCGCATCTGCGTGAGCATGGGATCGAAGTGCAGCACGACCTGCCGGGCGTCGGTGAAAACCTGACCGACCATTTCGGCATCGACATCGTGGCCGAGTTGAACGGGCACCAAAGTCTGGACAAGTATAACAAACCGCATTGGGCCGCATGGGCCGGGATGCAGTATTATCTGTTTGGGTCCGGGCCTGTTGCCTCGAACGTGGTCGAAGGCGGGGCCTTCTGGTACGCCGATGCCAATGCGCCCGTGCCGGATCTTCAGTTCCATTTCCTTGCCGGGGCAGGGGCCGAGGCCGGGGTGCCCAGCGTTCCCAAGGGCAGCTCGGGCATCACGCTGAACTCTTACACGTTGCGGCCCAAGGCGCGGGGCACGGTCAGGCTGCGGTCAAACCGGGTCGAAGATATGCCGTTGGTCGATCCAAATTTCCTCGGGCATCCGGATGACCTGAAAACCTCGGTCGAGGGGGTCAAACACAGCGTTGAGATTTTCCGCCAGAACAGCCTGCAGAAATACATCCGCCAAATCCGGTTCCCGGATGACAGCGTCAAGACGCAAGCCGATTACGAGGCCTATGCGCGCCAATACGGCCGGACCTCGTACCACCCGACCTGTACTTGCAAGATGGGTGTGGATGAAATGGCCGTGGTCGACCCTCAGATGCGGGTGCGGGGGATTGATGGTTTGCGGATTTGCGACAGCTCGGCGATGCCCAGCCTGATCGGATCAAACACCAATGCGCCAACGATCATGATGGCCGAGAAAGCATCCGACATGATCCGGGGCAATCACTGAGCGATTACGCTCTCACGGCTCATACGGTTGCCCCTAGTAAGGCGGTGCCACAGAGGCACCGCCTTTTTACGTTCAGTCCCATTTGGGGGCCCAGGGCACCAGATCCTCACCAACGATGCGAAAGCCGGTATGGGTTTTTGCGTCGATCCGATCCATGTCGCTACTGGACAGGGTGAAATCCATAACGTCGAAGTTGGCATCGATATTGGCGCGTTTGGTCGACATGGTGTTGATCGAAACGCCTTTCTGCAAAATCCAGCGCAGAACGACCTGGCCCGCTGTCTTGCCATAGGTCTGGCCGATTTCGTCGAAGATCGAATGCTTGAAGACCTCACCACGCGCGACGGAACAGTAGGACGACAGGGGAATGCCGGTTTCGGTCGCCGCCGCCAGAAGCGCGTCCTGATTCAGAAGCGGATGGAATTCGACCTGATTTGTGACCAGCGGCGTGTCGATGATCTTGACCGCATCGCGCATCATCTGTGCGGTGTAGTTCGACACCCCGATATTCTTCGCCAGCCCTTTCGCGTGGGCCTGTTCCAGCAGTTTCAGCGAGGGTGCGATATCTCCGCCGATCGGGGGCCAGTGTAGCAGCAGGACGTCAACGTAATCCAGCTGCAGCTTCTTCAGACTTTCTTCGACCGAAGGGATGAACGCCTGTTCCGTGAAATTGTCGGGATGAACCTTTGTGGTTACGCAAATCTCGTCCCTTGCGAAGCCAAGCTCGGCCAGTGCGTCACCGGTTTCTTTCTCGTTTTCATACATTTGCGCGGTATCGAATGACCGGTAGCCAACATCGGCAGCGATCATCATGGCGTCGCGCAACTCACTTCCGGTCAGGGGGAATGTACCGAATGTGCGCTGGTTGGTATTCTGGAAATAAATGTTCATTGCGATCCTCCCAAGGGACAAGTTTGCAAGTAACTTAATGGTTACTTAATCTCACGTCAATTCCGTCTTTGTCTAGATTCCTGTTGATTTAGGCAAGCCTCCGGGGCATAAAGTTATAACTGTTTAGTTACTTCTGTGAGGATCGCATGACCAGGCAAATGACGGCGCGCGAAGCAGCAAATCTTGTGCCTGACGGGGCGGTCGTGGCGGTGAATTCGTCAAGCGGCCTGTGCTGTCCGGATGCGGTCTTGAAAGGTCTGGGCGAACGCTTTGACGACGAAGGCGCGCCGCGGAACCTGACGACGATCCATCCCATCGCTGCCGGAGACATGTTCGGCACCAAAGGGGTGGATCACATCGCCAAGCCGGGGCTGCTGACCCGGATCATCGGGGGGTCGTACCCGTCGGGGCCCAGCAAGGCCAAACCGCCGATGATCTGGCAGATGATCACCGCAGAACAGGTGCGCGCCTATAATGTGCCTTCGGGCATTATCTTCGACATGCTGCGCGAATCCGCCGCCAAGCGTCCGGGCGTGCTGACCAAGGTTGGCATGGATACCTTTGTCGATCCCGAAATTGAAGGCTGCGCCATGAACGACGCGGCGCGGGCCGAGCCCATCGTCAAACGCATGGAGTTCGAGGGCGAAGACTGGCTGTATTTCAAGTCCATGGCCCCGAACGTGGCCATCATCCGCGCGACCACGGCGGATGAAAAAGGCAACCTGAGCTTTGAACATGAAGGGGCCTATCTGGGCGCGATGGAAATGGCGCTGGCCGCGCGCAACAATGGCGGTGTGGTGATTGCTCAGGCCAAGCGTGTTGCCGCAGCGGGCAGCATCCGTCCGCATGACGTGCACGTGCCGGGGATTCTGGTCGATGTCATCGTCGAAGCCCCGGACCAGTTGCAGACCACGGCAACCGAATATGATCCGGCGATTTCGGGCGAACTGACCCGCCCGATTGAAAGCTTCAGCACGGCCGAGTTCAATGTCGGCAAGGTGATCGCGCGCCGCGTCGCGCAAGAGCTGAAACAGGGTTGGGCGGTCAATATCGGCTTTGGCATATCGGCCAATGTCCCTCGCATTCTGGTCGAGGAAAGGCTTCACGGCTCGGTCACCTGGATGATCGAGCAAGGGGCTGTCGGTGGTGTGCCTTTGCTCGATTTCAAATTCGGCTGTTCCGCCAATGCCGAGGCTTTTGTGCCCTCACCGCATCAGTTCTGCTATTTTCAGGCGGGCGGGTTTGATGCTTCGCTTCTGTCGTTTCTGGAAGTGGACAAGAACGGCTCGGTCAATGTCTCGCGCCTGTCTGCAATCCCGCACCGCACCGCCGGGGCCGGGGGCTTCGTTGACATCACCGCGCGGGCCCGCAAGATCGTGTTTTCGGGCAATTTCAATGCCGGGGCAAAGATGACGGTCGAAAACGGTCAACTCAAAATCCTGCAAGAGGGGAAGGTTGCCAAGTTTGTGGATGAGGTCGATCAGATTTCCTTCTCGGGCAAGCGCGCTACGGCAACCGGGCAGGATGTGACCTATGTGACCGAGCGCTGTGTGATCAGGCTGACCGATCAGGGGCTGATGGTCACGGAAATTGCGCCCGGTCTTGATCTGCAGCGGGATGTTCTGGATCAGGCAGCGACCCCGTTGCTGGTGTCGGAGGATCTGAAAGTGATGGATGGAGCCCTGTTTGATCCCACGCCGATGGGTCTGACCCTGACGGCGGCATGATGGATCACTTTCTGCTGGATATCAGCGACGGCATCGCCCGTCTGACGGTCAACCGACCCGAGCGGCTGAACGCGCTGACCGAGCCGATGATGGAGGATCTGATGACCCTTTGTCGCCAGATCGAACATGCCGGGGACGTGCATGTGGCGATCCTGACCGGGGCGGGTAAGGCGTTCTGTGCCGGTGGCGACATCGATGCCTGGGCCGCACGCTCCCCGGATGGGTTCGGGCGGCATTGGCTGCGCGATGGGCATCAGGCGTTGGACGCGTTGACGCGCCTTCGCCAGCCGGTGATCGCGGTTCTGAACGGCCATGTTCTGGGCGGTGGGCTGGAATTGGCCGCCTGCGCCGATTACCGCATCGCGGAATCGCATATCCGCATTGGGCAGCCGGAACCGGCGCTTGGCATTATTCCCGGCTGGTCCGGCACGCAGCGCACCGTGCGCCGGTTCGGCTCGCAACTGGTGCGGCGCATGGCAATTTTTGGCGAGCAGTTCTCGGCCAGTGACGCGCTGACGTTTGGCCTTGTCGATCAGGTTGCCGAACAAGGGCAGGGCGTTGCCGCAGCCGAGGAACTGGCCAACCGGATGCGCCATCGCGGACCGGTTGCAATCGAATTGACCAAGATGCTGATCAACGCCGCCGAAGGCGAAGAGCGCGAGCGCGTGTTCGAGGCCTTGGCAGGCCGGGTCGCCGCGTCGCATAGCGAACTACAAGTCGGGCTGGCCGCGTTCAAAGACCGCAAGAAAGCGGATTTCTGGTAATCACCTCGGGGAAGGAAGAGTGAAATGATACGTCATCTGGTACATCTGCGCTTTGCAGGCGATGTTTCCGAGGCTGAGAAATCCGCGCTTTACAAGGATCTGGAGGGGTTGAAGGGCCATATCGACGGCATTCTCGATTTCCAGAGCCGCAGCAACGTGTCCGTCGAAACCGACCTTGTGCGCGATTTCAACGATATGTTCTGGTTCGATTTTCGCGATGCCGCCGTGCGCGACGTCTATCTGGTCGATCCAACCCATCAGGAAATCGGCGGGCGGATCGTTGCCAAAACCGTTGGCGGTCCGGACGGCGTTTTTGTCTGCGATATCGAGGTCTGACCCAATAACGTTTCGGGTTTAACTAGAGGCACGAATACCCTGCCACGCCTACGGCGTTCTCGGGACATTCGCGCCGCAAAATGAGTCGGGTAAAACCCGAAACGCTTTAGCAGCAGGTCCTGAACCGCTCGACAATGATGTCCAGAACCTCGTGCGGGTCGCGCTTCCACCAGTTTTCGGCCGAGAATATCTCGACCTCGCACAGGCCGTCATAGCCGGCGTTTTCGACGGCGGCGCGCAGGGCGTACAGATCGGCGACGCCGTCGCCCATCATCCCCCGGTCCAGAAGGATGTCCGACGTATCGGCCAGCCAGTCGCACAGGTGATAGCCATAGATGCGGCCGTTGGCGCGGGTCGCGAGGGTGCCGGCCAGCGTCGTGTCCCACCAGACGTGATTGACATCGATCGCAACGCCCACATTCTCTGCCCCGACCGCATCGCAGACATTCAGCGCATCTGCGGCGGTCATCAGGCAGGTGCGATTGCCTGCGGTTGCGGGGTTCAGCGGCTCCAACGCCAGTTTCACACCGCGTTCGGCCGCGTAAGGGGCGGCGCGGGCCACGCGGTCGGCGAGGGTTTTCTGGCTTTCCATAACGCCTTTGGTGCCCGGTTCGGGCCCGCCGGTCACGATGGTCAGAACCTCGGTTTCCAGCGCGGCGGTCTGATCGATGGACAGGTGAAAATCGTCCATGATCTGCTGATCCGATGGCAGCGCCAGCGGGCCGGTCAGGAACGGCGTGCGGCACAGGCCGGAAACCTGCATCCCGGCGGCGCGGACACGTTGGCCGATCTCGGCCGCGCGCCCGTCCAACTCGCGCCGCCAGAAGGTGATTCCGCCATAACCGCGCGCGGCGCAGGCGTCGATCACCTGCTCGGGCGACCAGCCCGCGCCGTGGCCGTCCAGATTATGGCCCAGCGTCGCCGTGTTCAGCGCCAATGCGGAATGATCGTTCGAGAAATCGCGCAAGCCTCAGACCCCGTAAAGTTTCAGCATATGCCCCATGCGCGCGACCGCCAGATCCGGATCGCGCAACAACCCGCATTCATCGGCCATTTTGAAACAGTCGGTGAAATAGGGCAGGGACCGCGCCGCCTGCGCGCCGTTCAGCATGATGAAATGGTCCTGAAACCCGTTCAGCCAGGCCAGAAACACCACGCCGGTTTTGTAATACTGTGTCGGCGCCCGGAAGATATGGCGGGCCAGCGGAACCGTCGGGTCCAGCGTGTCGCGGAAGGTCCTGGCGTCACCCTCGCTCAATTTGCTGACCGCATAAGCGGCGGCGGGGGCGAGCGGGTCGAAGATGCCGAGAAGTGCGTGAGAATATCCCTGATCGTCGCCCTCGATCAGTTCGGGATAGTTGAAATCGTCGCCGGTATACATCCTGACGCCCTCGGGCAACCGGCGGCGCATGATGACCTCTTTCTCGGCATCCAGCAGCGAGATTTTGATCCCGTCCACCTTGTCCACATTTGCACCTATGACCGCCAGCACGGTTTCCAGCGCATCGTCGAAATTGTCCGAACCCCAGTACCCGGCAAGCTGCGGGTCAAACATCGCACCCAGCCAATGCAAGATGACGGGTTCATCGCAGGCCGCCAGCACATCGTTGTAGACCGAGATATAATCATCCGGCCCGGTCGCCACCTTCGCCAAGGCGCGCGATGCCATCAGGATGATCCGCCCGCCCAGCTTTTGAATGGCCTCGACCTGTTCAAGATAGGCCCGGCGTACATAGTCCAACGTTTTTGCATCCGCCGGGTCCAGATGATCGGTGCCGCAGCCATTGGCGACAAGCGCGTCGGGCAGTTCCTCGCGGGTGCGGCGGATCAGCTCCAATGCGCCGGTCCAGTCCAGCCCCATGCCGCGTTGGGCGGTGTCCATCGCCTCGGCAATGCCCATGCCCATTCCGGCCAGATAGTGGCGGAAATCCATTGTCTTTGCCCAGTCGACATGCGCCGGGCCGGTCGGGTCATGGTCGCCAAACGGGTCTGCCACAACATGGGCGGCGGAATACAGAACCCGGGCCGAGTTCGGTGTCAGCTTCGACGGGGCGACCGGCATGCCGACCAGCGCATAGTCATGCAGTTTTCCGGTGGTATCAGGCAGCTGAATTTTCATGGATTTACCTTAGAAACGGGGAACAAGCAGTCCGGCATCCGCTGAGATGGCCTGACCGGTCGTGTAGGGAAGTTTGCCACTGGCCAGTGATGCGATGATGCGGCCCATATCCTTGGGTTGGCCGACGCGGGGGAACAGGGTCAGCCCGTCCCTGGCGCGCTGGTCATACATCTCGATCACCGGGGCGGTCATGTCGGTTGCGATCAGGCCGGGCTGCACGTCATAGACGGCGATGTCTTCCTGCCCCAGCCGCACGGCGAAGGTTTTAGAGATCATCGCCGCCGCCGCCTTGGAGGCACAATATTCGGCGCGGGGGGCGGCCACCGCCACCGCGTTCGAGGATGTTACGTTGACGATGCTGTGAAACAGGTCGGGATCGCGGTCGCGGGCAACCAGCCGCTTGGCAAAAGCCTGCGACAGGAAGAACATTGCCTTGGTGTTGACGGCCATGCAGCGGTCATAACTGGCCTCGGTGACCTCCAGCAGATCACCGCGCTGCATCACGCCGACGCCCGCGTTGTTCACCAGCGTTGTCAGCGGGCCAATCTCGGCTTCGATTGCGGCCAGTTGGTCGTCATGGGTTCCGATTTCCGAGACGTCAAAAGCCGCCGCAACCGCAGGCACGCCAAGGGCACGGATGCTGTCCAGCGCACCCTGCAGTTCATCGTCCATCTGCGGGCCGTTTACCGCGATGGCGAAGCCTTCGCGCGCCAATGCAATGGCGGCGGCCAGACCGATCCCACGGGAAGACCCGGTAACAAATGCTGCGTGACGGCTCATGCGGCAGCCCCTTTCGACAGAAGTTCTCGGGCGATGATCATACGCTGAATCTGGTTGGTTCCTTCGTAAATCTGCGTGATTTTTGCGTCGCGATACAGGCGCTCAACCTCGAACCCGCGAATATAGCCCGACCCGCCAAACACCTGCACCGCGTCCGAGGACCGCTGAACAGCCATATCCCCGGCAAAGCACTTGGCCATCGAACAAGCCTTGGTGGCATCTTGGCCGGTGTCGATCTTGTAGGCGGCAGAGTGGACCAGCAGCCGGGCGGCCTCAACATCCTTGGCGATATCGGCCAGCAACCACTGAACGCCCTGAAAATCGGCGATGGGTTTGCTGAATTGCTTGCGCTGCTGGGCATAGTCCGTCGCGGCCTCGAGCCCCGCCTGACCGATGCCGACCGCCAGCGCGGCGATGCCGACGCGGCCCTTGTCCAGAACGCTCATCATCATGTGAAAGCCGCGCCCTTCGGTGCCCAGCAAGGCATCGGCGGGCAGGCGCACATCGTCAAAGGAGAGCGGGCCGACCTGGCTGGCGCGTTGGCCCATCTTGATCTCTTTCGGGCCGCGTGTGACGCCGTCGGCATGCAGATCGACCACAAAAATCGACATGCCGCGATGCCCGGCCTCGGGGTCGGTGCGGGCCAGAACAAAACCCAGATCCGCGACCGGTGCGTTGTGGATCCAGATCTTGCCGCCGTTCAGCACCCATCCGTCGCCGTCCCGAACTGCCGTAGTGCGAATGCCCGAGACATCGGTGCCCGCTTCGGGTTCGGTGATGCAATAGGCCGGGCGAAGTTTGGCCGCCAGCAGATCACCCAGCCATTTGCCCTGCTGTTGCGGCGTTCCGTGGCGCACCAGCAGTGTCGTGACCAGTTCCAGCAACCCACATTGATCCGCGATCGAGGCATAGCCGCGCGACAATTCCTCCATCACCAGAGCGTAGGTGACGGTGTCGAATCCGGGCCCGCCAAGCTCTTCCGGGACGCCGATGCCGAACAGGCCGAGCTCGGCCATTTGGTCATAGATTTCAGCGGGAAAGCGCGAATCCCGGTCCAGCTCTTCCGCGGCGGGGCGGATGACACCTTCGGCAAACTGGCGGGTCATGTCGCGAACCTGGATGTGGGTTTCCGTCAGGAACATCGTAGCGCCTCATAATGTAACCAATCAGTTACTAGTACGCTCCGCAAGGCCGGTTCGTCAAGTGGGTTGATCGGTTTCGGCATATGCTATAAATAACCAATCAGTTACTTAATTGAAACGAAAAAATCGGCGGTCCGGTTTGCATTTGGGAGGCTCGCATGAATCCGAACACGAAGAACAAATTTGGCCGGGTGGATCTGAACGTATCCGCCTTTGGCTTCGGCACTGCGCCGATTGGCAACATCTTCCGCGAGATTGACGAAGAAACGTCGAACGCCATGATCCAGCACGCCTGGGACAAGGGGGTCCGGTATTTCGACACTGCCCCGATGTATGGCCACGGTCTGTCCGAGATGCGGACAGGTCACAGCCTGCGCTGGAAGGACCGCGATGACTTTATCCTGTCGTCCAAGGTTGGCCGGATCCTGAAGCCCGGGCGTCGGCAGGACATCAACTTTGAGCCCTGGACCAACGCCGCTCCCTTCACCATGCATTTCGACTACAGCTATGACGGGATCATGCGCTCGTTCGAAGACAGTCTGCAGCGGATGGCGCTGGAGCACATGGATATCTGTTTCATCCACGATATCGACGTGTTCACCCGTGGTGACGAACAGCCCGAGGTGTTCAAGCAGGCGATGGACGGGGCCTGGAAAGCGCTGGAAAGCCTGCGCGATCAGGGCGTTGTCAAAGCCATCGGCGTCGGCGTGAACGAGTGGGAGGTCTGCCACGCCGCGCTGGAACAGCGCGATTTCGATTGTTTCCTGTTGGCTGGCCGGTACACCCTGCTGGAACAGGACGCGCTGGATCAGTTCCTGCCGCTTTGCGAAGAACGCGGCGCGGCGGTGGTTGTCGGCGGCGGCTTCAACTCGGGCATTCTGGCGACGGGGGCCAAGGAAGGGGCCAAGTACAACTACGCCCCGGCCCCTGCCGATATCATGGACAAGGTCCGCAAGATCGAGGCGGTCTGCGCCGAGTACAACGTGCCCCTGCCAGCCGCTGCGCTGCAGTTTGTGGTTGCCCATCCGGCGGTGCCGACCTTCATGGCGGGCACCCGCACGGTCGAGCAGCTGGAGCAGAATCTGAACTGGTTCAGCCATGACATCCCGGCAGAGTTCTGGGCCGACCTGAAAGCCAAGGGTCTGCTGCGCGAAGACGCCCCTGTTCCGGAATGACCGCAACCCCTCTGAGTGCTGGAATCTACGGCTATCACGACCTGCAGGTTGGGGATGTGATGAAAACCGGGTCTGCCGAGATCACGGCAGACCTGATCGCGGGTTTTGCCGACCTGACCGGCGACAAATACGCGTTGCATCTGGATGATCAGGTCGCAAAGCAGCTTGGATACAAGGCGCGTGTGGCGCATGGGCTGCTGATCCTGTCGGTTGTCGATGGGTTGAAATTCCAGTCCAGCGCGCGCCCGGACGGGCTTGCCTCGCTGGGGTGGAACTGGCGGTTCGAGCAGCCGGTTTTGGCCGGGGATACGATCCGGGCCGAACTGCATGTCGTGTCGAAACGCGATACCTCGTCCGGTCGACGCGGGATCATCTCCTTCCGGTTCGATGTCTTCAATCAGGAGGATCAAAGGGTCCAGCAGGGCACGAATGAGCTGATCTTCGACCTGTGACCAACGCGCGGCAACAGTTTGAGAGCAAGAGGACAAGATGCCTGTTTCCTTCACCAGACGCGTCATAACACAGGCCTCGGCCAATAGTGCGGTTCAGACCGCCCTGAGCCACGCCGCCGAAAATGACTGGCAGGTTTCGGCTGTGGTCGTGGACCCCAGCGGTCACATGGTTGCCGCAGGGCGCATGGATGGCACGCCTGCTGCGGTCTCGGGATTTGCGCTGGACAAGGCGCGGACTGCCGTGTTGGGCAAAACCACCCGCGCATTTGCCGAGCGGATGTTGTCAGAGCCTGCGTTGCAGCTTGGCCTGGCAAACCGCCCCGACCTGTGCGCCTGGGACGGCGGGCTGCCCATATTGGAGAACGGCATCCTGATCGGCGCGATTGGCGTATCCGGTGCCGCTGGCCCCGACGACATCACATGCGCCGAGGCCGGGCTGCGGGCCATTGGTCTGGGCTCGTGACACGCCCGATCATGGCCGCGCGCTGCGCGCGTATGAGGGCGCTTCAAAGCCCTGAGCAATTGCCGGAAGAACCGGGGTGGGTGCCTGCTCAGATGTTTCGAGCGACCCGACCAGATGGGCAAATTCGGCCTTCATCTCGGCATTCAGGTGCATGTGGAGGGTTTTGAGCTGCTCCAACGTCCAGTCGAAAGACGCGATTTTTACCGTGAGGCTGAACAGCTTTGCCGACAACCGGTCGCGCGTGCGCTGGTAATCGGACAGATCATCAAACCCCTGCGTCAAAGCTGTTTCGGCAAGGATATGTGCGTCCCGCAAGGCGTCGGTGATGCCATGGGCGGTCAGCGGGTCCTTGAAGTATCCCGCATCCCCGACCAAAGCCCATCCCGCACCCGCGCATTGCCGCATATGGCCCGCCGCGCCCGGAAACCGTCTGGGTTTTTCGGCAAAGGAGCGTTGGTCCAGTTGGTCCGCCGCATGACCATCCCATCGCCGCAGCTGATCGCGCAACCCCGCACGGATATCCGTGCCGAACCTTGCCTTGAAATCCTCGGGTCGGCAGGCGGCGAACACGCAATGCTGACCATCGGTCGTGGGGATCAACCCCGCCGCGATATTGTGGTCATGAAACCAGCGGTATCCGGCATTCGGCAGGCCCCGGACATAGGCGTAAGCGCAGGCCGAGCGGGTGTTCGACCGGACAATGTCGTGTGCGCCGACCAGTTTGGCAAGGGTCGAATTCCGCCCGTCCGCGCCGATGACCAGATCGGCGTTGACCTGATAGGTCTTGCCGTCCCGGTCCATCAGGACAACGCCCGTCACCCGGTTGTCGCGGCCACGGACAATATCGCAGCAGATGGTGCCGGTCCGCAGTTCAACCCCGGCCTTTTGCGCGGCATCGCCCAGCGTTTTGTCCAGCAGCCAGCGGCGGGGCGCAAACAGCCCCTCATACCCGATGTCGGGTCTGACCGGGATATCGACGACCTCGTCGCCATAGACAAATTGCGTCGTTCTGACCGCCGGGGTCGAGGGTTTGATCCGGTCCAGAACCCCCCAATGCGCAAGCAGGTGAACCGCCGGGCGCATCAGTGCATGGGTCGACAGCGTGTCACCGATCTCGGCTTCGCGATCCACCATCAGGACACGCGCGCCGCCCCGCGCCAGAGCCATGGCGGTCGAGGCCCCGGCCACGCGGGCGCCGATTACGATTGCATCAAATCTCTGCGGTTGCATGATAGGCTCCTTTCAGGCGGCCAAAGGTTGGTTGAGTTGACGGGTGATCTGACGGGCCAGTGCCTTTGCGTCGCGCGCCGCGCCGTCGATATGCACCGAACGGCTGGTGCGCAGATACGGCAGGCCCATGACATAAAGGCCGGGTTCGACGATGCCGCCGTGATGCTGGATACGGCCCTTGCGGTCGAAGACGGGCATCTGGACAAAGCGATGATCGGGATTGAACCCGGTCGCCCAGATCACGGTGTCGAATTCGGACAGATCGATGCTCAGACGCGGATCGGAGGGCACCGAAATCGGCGCAAAGCGCTGGGGCGGCGCCACCAGATCGTCGAAGCCATGGTTGCTGACCCAGCTATCCACCCGGTCCAGCAGCCGGTTCATTTTCAGGTCGGCGGACGCCGCCGCATTGAATAAACTGCCCGAGAACAGCGCCTTGCCGTCGCGGATATCCATCATCCGCCCAACCAGTTCGACGCCCCGCGCCTGCAGAACATCCAGATTCAGGTCGGCGCGTTCAGGCGTTCCGATCAGCGGCAGCGAGGGCGTGCGGCGCACCCGGTCCAGATCGTCGATCTTGGTGAAGGGCTCATCAAACACGCGGGCCAGATGCATCCATTGCAGAATGTCGGCTCCGCGATAGCTTCGCGGCAAACGCCCGTGGCTGCCAACGGCCAGCGTGACCTTGCGACCGGACCAGGCCAATTCCTGCGCGATCTGCAGGCCAGAGGCCGAGGCCCCCACCACCAGCACACCACCCGCGCGCAGTTCCAACGGGCTGCGGTAGGAGATCGGGGAAAACTGTTCGATGCGATGGGGCAGGGTCTGCGCAAAGGCCGGAACCTTGGGCCGTGCGCAGGCGCCGGTTGCGATGACCACGGATTGGCAGCGGATCGGACCGCGGGGTGTCTCGGCAAGATACCCGTCGCCCAACCGCGTCAGGGCAATGACAGACGTATTGGGCAGCAGGGGCGGGGCATTGCGCGACACCCATCTGGCGATTTCACCGGCAAAGGTTTTGGCGGTGGCAAACCCATCAGGATCACCGGGACCGTGCCTCTGGCCCGGCAGCGTGTTCATCCAGTTGGGGGTTAGCAGGCGCAGCGATTCCCAGCGGCGGCTGTGCCAGCTTTCACCGGCGCGTCCGGCGTCCAGAACCAGGTGGTCGATCGAGCGTTTGCTCAGTTCGAAACTCATGGCAAGGCCGCACTGGCCCGCCCCGATGATCAGGGTGGTTGTTGAAAGCATCTTGGGCCTCTGGGTCAAAGGGTTTGAAATGGGGGACCCGGCATGCGGGGTCCGCAGGATTTACAAGGGAAAACGACCGCCGCGATGGGACAGGGCCGAGGCGGCCTTTCGCACCTCGCGGTACCGGTGCTGGCCGATATCGGTCAGCAACCGGTCACTCAGCACGCTCGCGGGGCTGTGCGCGGTGCGCGGGCGCGAGACTTTGTTGATGACTGCGACAAGGCCAGCGGCGATTGCGGAAAAAGCGGCGATCGTAAACATAATGAAATTCCTTTTTGGGATGATGCGCGGGACGCCGTCAGGTGACAGACACCCGCACGTTGCCCGGGTTGGTGATGATGTCGAAAACGGCCGAACGTTTTTGGCTTTGCGCCACGACTGCGGCGATTTCATCCGGCGTGGCGTCGGCATCGATATCGAAGGCTACGCGGATGGCTTTGAAGCCATTGCGTACATCCGGGTCGATCCCGAGGATGCCGTGCAGGCTCATGTCGCCTTCGACCTTTGCCATCACCGAGTTCAGCTGGATGCCCCGGTTCTGCGCGACCGAGGCCACGCCCGCACACAGGCAGCTTGCCAGCGCGGACAGGACGATCTCGACCGGGGTCGCGCCCCGATCCTCGGCTGCGAAACAGGCCGGGTGGTCGGCGTCAAAGGTGAATGTCTCAGAATGCTCATGCTCTTCGCCAAGGCCAAAGAACCCTTTGACGGTCGAGCGGCTGTGCACCCCGTTCATCCATTCGCATTCGGCGCGCCATGTGAATTCAGCCGCTGCGGGCATGTCGGTCAGCGCTTCGCGGGCACCCATCAGGGCTTCGACATTCACGCCGTTGTCGGCCTGGGTCATTTGCTGTGTCATGTTCATCTTCTTCTCCAATCAGGTTTGGGCATGATCGCCCTGTACCCACAGGCTTAGCGGCCTCGCAGAGGTGAAGCTTGAGGAGGATCTTGGGGTTTCTTGGGGAATTCTTGGGGAAACCGCTGATACGCGGAAAATGTGCCCTCAGATGACAAATCCGGCCCACGCCGCTAGGCTTCCGGCATGAATTACAGTTTCGGAGAGTTTACCCTTGATACCGCCGGGCTGGAGCTGCGCGCGCGGGGTGCGCCGGTTTCCATCGAGCCCAAGGTTCTGGAAATCCTGATCCATCTGGTCGAAAACCGCGATCGCGTGGTCACACGGGACGAGTTGATCGACACGATCTGGGAAGGGCGGTTTATCTCGGACGCGGCCGTGTCCTCGGCGATTTACGCCGTGCGAAACACCGTGGGCGACAGCGGCGCGACGCAGAACATGGTCAAGACGATCCACGGTCGCGGCTTCCGCTTTATCGCATCCACCGTGGAAAGCGGCGCCGGACCCGCCGCACAAACTGACGACAAGCCCGAGCAGGACATCTATTTTTGTCACAGCAAGGACGGCACGCGGATCGCCTATTCCATCGCCGGAGAAGGACCGCCGCTGATCAAGACCTCGCACTGGCTGACCCATGTGGAACTGGACTGGAACAGCCCGGTCTGGAGGCATGTCCACCGCCATTTTGCCCAGACCCATCAGCTTATCCGCTACGATCCACGCGGCAACGGGCTGAGCGAATGGGAGGTCGAGGATTTCTCGCTGGAGCGGCAGGTCGAGGATCTGGAGGCAGTCGCCAATGCCGTTGGCCTTGAGCGATTTCCGATACTTGGGATTTCGCAGGCGGCTGCGGTCAGCGTTGCCTATTGCGTCAAGAACCCGGATCGCGTTTCGAGGATGGCGTTTTATGCAGGCTATGCCTGCGGGTGGCGGCATCACGGCAGCGAAAAGCGTATCAAGGCGACCGAGGCTGCGATTGCCCTGATCGAAAGCGTCTGGGGCGGCGCGGGGGCCGTGCAGCAGATGTTCAGCGGCACGTTCATGCCCAATGCGCCGGCGGAATACCTGAAATGGTTCAGCGAGTTGCAGGCGCAGTCATCTAACGGGCGCAACGCGGCAAAGCTCATTGCTGCCATCGGAGAGGTGGATGTGCGCGAGATTCTAGGCCAGGTCTCGGTCCCCACGCTGGTTCTGCACGCGCGTGAGGATACCGCCATCAATTTTCGGCAGGGGCAGGCGCTGGCAGCGGGTATTCCGGGGGCCAGATTTGTGCCGCTGGAAACCTCTAACCACATTCTGCCCGAGACGGACCCAGCCTGGCATCGGTGCAGCCGGCTGATCACCGAGTTTCTTCTGGAGGACAGCTAGGGCGTGCTTTGCGCGCGAATGGCTTCAACCAGCGAGGACAGGTGGATCTGAATCTCTTTGCCGACGACCGCCCGGATTTCTGTGTCGGACAGATCGGGTCTGATCCTGAAAGCCGAAGTCAGCGCCGATTGCGCCATCTTGAGGTCTTTGCAAACCACACCGATAGCGGCCAGAACGACGCGCGGGATGTGGTTGCGGTGGTCCGCATCGCAGGCCTTGGTGGCCTCGGCCCGGGCTTTTTCCACGTCACCGCTCAGCAGGGCTGCCGTTGCAAGTGCAGCGCCCCAGACGGCGCGGCGCGGGTCCATCGGGCTGACGCGGATGCCGTCTTCGAGTTCGCGCACCGCTTCGGGGAAGTTGCCGGCCAGCAGATGCGCGGCCCCAAGCGCCGTTCGTGCCTGCGCATTGTCCGGGTTCAATTCCAGCGCCGTGCGCAGGATCGGCAGGGCCCGGTCGCGGTCTCCGATATCGGCCAGTGCGCAGCCGGTCATGCCCAGAATGGTCGAGTCCATCCCGTCAATATCCATCGCGGTGTCCACCAGAGCGTTCACGCGGTCAAACAACGCTTGACGCTCTTCCAGAATGCCGACGCGGTGCCCGATGCCCAGAACCAGCGCCAGATAGGCATGGGCCAGCGCCAGATCGGGCTGCAACGAGATGGCGCGTTCCAGCAACTGCCGGGCATTCCCGCACGACGCGCGGTTCCATCCTTTCAGGGACAGAACACCGATGGCTTCCAGTGTCAGCGCCGGGGCAGACCCTTCGGCGGTTGCGGTGCTGAGGTCCTTCATCATCGCCCGCACCAGTTGGGGTTCCAGCACCGGCAGCGCGGCGTTCAGCAGCCCCTCGCTGATGTCTTCGTCGCGCGCCTGCTCGATCCGCCGCGCCCAGTGGTGATGGCCGCTGGCCACATCGATCAGCTGGAAATTCGCCCGAACCCCGGCAGGGGTTTCCTGCAGACTGCCCTCCAACATGTACCAGACGCCAAACCGGTCACGGACCGTGGCAAGGTCGATCGCGCTGTCCTGCATCGCAAAGCTGGCGGCGCGGGAAATGATCGACAGGAACGGCACGCGGGTTAGCACGGTCGTCAGCATCTCGACCAGCCCGTCTGCAACCCCCTGCAGGTCCGGAGAATCGCCAAACACCTGCATCGGCAGAATGACCAGCGAGGGTAGGTCCGAGACCCTGGCAGACACGGAGTGCGAAACGGTGAGAGTGTGGTCTTCGACCCGGCCAACAAACCGGAACCCGCGCCCGTGTACCGTTTTGATCAGGGCCTGGGATTTCCCGTCATCCCCAACGGCCCGGCGCGCGCTTTTCAGACAGGTGGACACGGCGGCATCCGACACGGCACGCCCGTCCCAGAGTTTTTTGATGATCTCGTCCCGGTCGATGACGCGATCCCGGCTTTCAATCAACAAACACACCAATTCCAGCGCACGCGGCTCCACATGCACGGGTTGCCCGAACTGGCGAAGCTCGAACTGGTCAACATCAAGCTCAAAGTCGTCGAAACGATACATGCGTATCTCCGTCGCGTTGTTCCCGACCGTTTCACATTGTGTCAGTCCGGCGCGGGACCGTGGCTTCGCGAAAGGCTAGTCAATCCGCAGGGGTTACTCAAGACAGCCCCGCCGATCAGCTCTGCCTGCCCGCGTAGAAATCCGTCAGATAGTCCGCCAGCGCCTTGTGCATCTCGTGCACCTCTTCGATGCCCGGAACCTCAAACTGGTCGATCCGTTCTAGGAAGGGGCAGTTCACGACACTGATCGCGCGGCCTTCGTGGTCCAGCACAGGGTAGGCGAGGTTCGTGACCCCGACAGCGGTGGCTGACGGCATCCGCTCGTACCCCCATTCGCGAATACGCGCGACGTGTTCTTTGAATTCGACGG
Source organism: Ruegeria sp. AK4 (assembly GCF_056541025.1). Lineage (NCBI taxonomy): Bacteria > Pseudomonadati > Pseudomonadota > Alphaproteobacteria > Rhodobacterales > Roseobacteraceae > Ruegeria > Ruegeria sp. AK4. The sequence goes on along the minus strand of NZ_JBQFXS010000002.1, from coordinate 481,158 downwards.
GGTCCAGTTCCGGCTCGCCCTGTGCCAGCCGGTGCTTGTCCAGCAACTCGTCCAAGTCCGCGTCACTGCGGAACGCCGCCAGAACGCGGCCGGTTCCCGTGTTGCCCAGCCCGATCACCGTACCAACCCGCAAAGCAAGCCCCCAGTTTCCGGGCGACGCGACTGATGCGACGACCACAATGTCGCCGTTGCTTTCCATGCCCATATGGCAGGATTGCCAGGCCTTTCGGGTGACGGCCCGAATCTTTGACGTCGAAAGCTCGAGCAATCGTTCCAGGGGTGGGTGGCGTTGCGAGACCGCGAACATCTTCAGTGTCAGCGAATACAGATCATCCTCGGACGAGCGCATGACATAGCCGCGCCGCACCAGCGTGGTCAGCATGCGGTAAATCTCGCTTTGGGACCGATCCAGCGCGCGTGCGATATCGCCCTGCGCCAGACCGTCGGCGTGAAGCGACAGCAGCTCGATAATGTCCAAACCTTTTTCCAGCGCCGGGGCGCGGTATTTCTCGGTGGTTTCGGTCAATCTGCCCTCCCAAACCGTGTGATGGCGGTTTTCGAAATCGTGGGGCAAGATGCAGGGCAAAGTCAATGTTGATTTAAAAGTAAATAAGTGTTTTACATACAAATCGATGAGGCGGAAAAGCGGTTGATCGGCTGTCGGCAGCAGAGCACTCTGATTTCGAAGGTGAAACTGACGGTTGGACGCAGGAGTTGCCTCGATCTCAGCGAAAACCCGCAGACCAGGTGAACACGGGGCAATGATGACAGAGGCATTCCACTCGGATTGAGGACGACATGACACAGCAAACGGGCCGTCTGGCCGGAAAGAAAGCGCTTGTAACCGCTGCGGGGCAGGGGATTGGCCGCGCCGGCGTCGAAAAATACGTGGCCGAGGGTGCTCGGGTCGTGGCCTGCGATATCAACGACGCAACGCTGGCGGAACTGGACGAAATCGACGGTGTCACTGCCGAGAAGTTGGACGTCACCGACGCGGATGCGGTGGCCCGGGTCGTTGAAGATGCAGGCACGCTGGACGTGTTGTTCAACTGTGCAGGTTTCGTCGGCGCGGGCTCGATCCTTGAATGCGACGAGGATCAGTGGGATTTCAGCTTCGACCTGAACGTCAAGGCAATGTACCGGCTGGCCAAGCTGGTGCTGCCCGGCATGTTGGAAAACGGCGGCGGATCGATCATCAACATGTCCTCGGTCGCCTCGTCGATCAAAGGTGTGCCGAACCGGTTTTCGTATTGCGCCTCGAAGGCGGCGGTGATCGGGCTTACCAAATCCATCGCTGCGGATTTCATAACGCAGGGTATCCGCTGCAACGCCATCTGCCCGGGTACCGTCGACAGCCCCAGCCTGCACGACCGCCTGCGCGCCACCGGTGACTATGAACAGGCCATGAAGGAGTTCATCGCACGCCAGCCCATGGGCCGCATCGGCCACGCTGACGAGATCGCCGCGCTGGCCGTCTATCTGGCCAGCGACGAGACCGCATTCACCACCGGACAGACTTTCGCCATCGATGGCGGCTGGACCGTTTGATCAGGGATATTTGACATGAAACTGCTGCGTTACGGCCCTGTGGGTCAGGAAAAACCGGGGCTTCTGGACAATGACGGCACCATCCGTGACCTGTCGGGCGTCGTCGGCGATATCGCGGGCGAGGCGCTGTCGGATGCCAGCCTTGCCGCCTTGCGCGCGTTGGATGTGAACAGCCTGCCTGTTGTCGAAGGCGCGCCGCGCATCGGGGCCTGCGTCGGTCAGGTGGGTAAATTCATCTGCATCGGTTTGAACTATGCCGATCACGCTGCCGAATCCGGCATGGCGCTGCCGGATGAGCCTGTGATCTTCTTCAAAGCGACCTCGTCCATCATCGGCCCCGATGACACGGTTGAAATCCCTCGCGGCTCGGTCAAGACCGATTGGGAAGTCGAGCTGGGCGTGGTGATCGGCAGGCACGCCAAATACGTCTCGGTTGAAGGTGCGCTGGATTACGTGGCGGGCTATTGCGTGGTCAACGACCTGTCCGAGCGGGACTTTCAGATGCACCGCTCGGGCCAGTGGGTCAAAGGCAAATCCGCCGACACGTTTGGCCCAATCGGCCCCTGGCTGGTGACCCGCGACGAGGTGCCGGACCCGCAGAACTTGCCGATGTATCTTGAGGTGAACGGTCACCGCTATCAGAACGGATCGACCAGAACGATGCATTTCGATGTAGCGACCGTTATCTCGCACCTGTCGGAGTTCATGTCGTTGCACCCCGGCGATGTGATCTCGACCGGGACGCCGCCGGGTGTTGGGTTGGGACAAAAACCCGAGGTTTACCTAAAGCCCGGCGATGTCATGGAGTTGGGGATCGGGGGTCTGGGTGTTCAGCGCCAGAAGGTCGAGGCCAGCAATTGACGCGATGGTTGGCAACCCGCATTTGACGAAACTCCGTCCAGTGAGTTTTGCGGGCTGTGGACGAAGCCCTTGACCGCGCAATACGCGTCGTTTTCATTGAGGCCAGGCAGCTCAAGGCATTCGGCAATGGTCACCGGCTGTCCTGAGACAACAATTTAAGCAGGGAGATGCCTGCCGTTGGGATGAGCCATCGAGCCGACCGCAACGGTATGGGAAACGAATGAATGTCCGATATCGCGCTCTGGCTTGAAAAACACGGGTTGTCCAAATATGCCCCGGCCTTTTCAGAACACGAAATCGAACTTGGTGACTTAACCGAACTGACGGACGAAGACCTTGTCACCATTGGGCTGCCGCTCGGTCCGCGGCGGCGTTTCATGAAAGCCGTTCGCGCCAGTGTCGATGGGGATCACCGCCCGCAAAACACCGCTCTGGGTCCGTCGATCGTTGCCGAGCGGCGGCAACTGACCGTTATGTTCATCGACCTGGTGGGGTCAACTGAGCTGTCCCAGCGGGTCGATCCGGAAGACCTGGCCGAGGTCCTGCGGCTGTTCAAGGAAAGCTGTGCCGCCTCGGTCGCAGCTTTTGATGGTCATATCGCCAGTTATTACGGTGACGGGATCATGGTGTTTTTCGGCTTCCCTCATGCCCATGAAGACGACCCGGAACGCGCCGTTCGAGCAGGACTGCGGATCATCAAGGAAATCCCGGAAATCCGCACCCATGCGAAGTTGAACGTTCGGATAGGGATAGCGACTGGGCTGGTTGTCGTTGGCGATCTGCGCGGCGAAAAGATGTTCGAGGATGGCACCGCCATGGGCGAGACGCCCAATCTGGCCGCACGTTTGCAGGCCATGGCGGACCCCGGCACGCTGATTGTCGCCCCGAGCACACATCAATTGGCCGGGAACGCCTTTGAATACGTTCTGCGCGGGGTCTTCAAGCTCAAGGGGTTCGCGAAAGAGGTCGAAGCCTGGCAGGTGACTGGGACGCGCGAAACCATCAGCCGGTTCATGGCCACCGACAGCGTTTCGCTTGGTCCATTGGTCGGTCGCACGACGGAATACGAGGCGCTGGGAGACAGGTGGAAACTGGCCTGTGGCGGTCAGGGGCAGGTTGTTCTGGTGTCGGGTGAGGCGGGCATTGGCAAGTCCCGGCTGGTCGAAGAGCTCAGCCAGAACATTGCCGGGGCATCGCACGCCCAAATTCGGTATCAGTGCTCGCCTTACCATTATGCCAGCGCGTTTTATCCGGCCATTCGCCAACTCGAAACCGCCGCTGACCTTCGCGCCGATGATGCAAACGACGTGAAGCTGAAGAAGATTTCCTCGGTTCTTGGGGATGATGGCAGCCGGACCCTGAAGCTGGCGGCATCGCTTCTTTCGGTTCCTTTCGAAGATCAACTGGGGCCGTTGGACCTGACACCGCAGCAGGTCATGGACCAGACGCTGGGGCTGCTGATTGACACGCTTGTTGCCAGGGCCAGGGAAGCGCCCGTGCTGCTGTTGTTTGAGGATGCTCATTGGGTTGATCCGACGACCAAGCTGCTGCTGGACCGGATCGCTGATCAGATCAAGGACCTTCCGGTTCTTGTGGTGATGACATTCAGGCCCGAGTTTGATCCCGGTTGGGCCTTGCAGTCGAACCTGACGAAGGTCGCGTTGCGGCAACTGGATTTTGGTCAGGTCAAAGGCATTGTGAACGAGGTCGCCAAATGCGACGGGATCTCGGACGAGATGTATGAACTGATTGCCGCCCGATCCGATGGCGTGCCGCTTTATGTCGAAGAGGTCACGAAAGACCTGGTTGAATCGGGGCTTCTGATGGGGGAAGCCGAGACATTCAAAATAGGCGACGCATCCCCGGCCAGTTCGGTGCCCAGCACCTTGCATGATGCGCTGATGGCGCGCCTGGACCGTCTGAGTTCAGCCAAGGAGGTGGCACAGATCGGTGCGGTTATCGGGCCGCAGTTTTCCTATCCGCTGATCGCCAAAGTGTCCCGCTTTGGGGAAAAAGCGTTGCGGGCCGGTCTGGAGCTTTTGGTCGATGCGGGTATCGTCACGATTTCCGACTCAGACGATCCGCAATCCTTCAGCTACCGTCATGCCCTTATTCGGGACACCGCCTATAACAGCCTTCTGAAAAGCGAGCGCCGGGTTCTGCATGCGCGCGTTGCGCAGACGCTAAGCCACAAATCCAACCATATCGGCGATGCCAGCCCCGAGATTCTGGCGCACCACTACACGCTGGCCGGAATGGCAACCGAGGCAATCGACTGCCGATACCTCGCCGGCCAGCGCGCGGTCAAAAGGTCGGCCAATATCGAGGCGAACACACAACTCGGCCTGGCAATCGAGCAGCTTAGCCAGCAGAACAGCAGCCCCGAGCGGGATCGGAAAGAGATTGAGATTCAGGTCCTTCGCGCGGGCGTTTTGCGCTCGACGGCGGGGATTGCTGCGGATGAAACCGGATCGGTTTATTCGCGCATCCGGGACCTATGCGAGCGCGTCGAAGAAACCGGGCACCTGTTCCCGATCCTGAACGGCCTGTATTCCTTTCATCTGGTGCGTGCCGAATATGACCTGGCCCGCACGGTCGCCGGGCGACTGCTGGAACTTGCGGAAACGACCGGCGAAACCCAGCATCAGATGGTGGCGCATCGGGCAATGGGGGCGGTTCTGTTCCATATCGGGGAGCTGGGGCCGGCCCATGATCACCTGCAAGACGCGCTGGACCTCTACAGCCCGGACCGTGACGGGCATCTGGCGTTTATCTACGGGTCCGATCATGCAGCCATTACATCCTGTTTCCTAAGTCTGGCCGTCTGGATGCGCGGACAGCCGGACAGGGCACTAGAAATTCAAAGTCAGGCGGTTTCGGGCGCACGAACGCTTGCGCATGCCCATAGCATCGCGCAGTCGCTCACCTACCTGTGCATGCTGCACCTTCTGCGCCGCGAACCCGAAAAAGTGGTTGAGGTTGTCGACCAGCTTGAGGCTCTGTCTGCCGAGCATTCCTTTACCTTCATGTCGTTGACAGCAAGGATGTGGCGAAGCTGGGTGGAGGCCTACGTCGCCCCCGGACCCGAAACGATCCCTGCGCTGCTACACGCAGCGCAGGCCTGGTGGGCGAGCGGGGCGGGGAATTACAAACCCTTCTTTTTGACCCTGATTGCTGAATTGACCCTGCGAACTGGGGATCGGGAAGGGTCTTTGAACTTTCTGGCTGAAGCCCGCGAACACCAGAGCCTGACGAATGAAGGCTGGGCGCAGGCCGAAACGGACCGGGTTCACGCCCTCGCAAGCTCGCAGAGCGGGCCCGCCGAAGCTGAGTTCCACGCGGCTTTCGAAACCGCCCGCCGACAGCGCGCGAATATGTTCGAACTTCGAACGGCGGTGGACTATGTCAGGCATTGCAGGAAATTTGGGCGCAAACCCGCTGCGGCATCTGACCTTGGCGCCGCTCTTAAGTCGATCACCGCAGGAGAGACGTCACCAGACGTAAGAGAGGCCCGCGATTTACTCGGTGTGCCCAAACCCGTTTGAGCGCGGGATATTTATCTTTGGACAGCAACCTCGGACAGCGGGCGCATGGGCAAGCGGAACCTGTCTCGGTCAGTCTTTTCGGGCTTTCCACTCTTTCCATCTGAGGATTGCGTTCGCGCCGATCTCCCGGAAGGGTTGCGGTGGCAGGCGTTTTGGTTGGGCTTCGGCGGAGAAGTGGCTGGAAATGGCTGAGCTGTGGTCGCAGGCCAGTTCTGCTGCGGCGATGCCGGTAAGGGTGCCGCGTGCGGTGCCCAGCCCGTTTTGAACGCAGCCTGAATAGACGCCGGTGTCGATCTCGCGGGTGACCGAGACACCGTTGAGGCTGAGGCACAGGTGACCGGCCCATTGGTATTCCATCTGCATCCCCGCCAGTTGCGGAAAGCGCTGGTCGAATTTGCGCTGCATGACGCGGGCGGCGCGCTTCAAGTCGCCCTGTTTGGGGGCCATGCCGGGGCGCAGGGCGGCGCAGGTGCGGGTTACGACACGGTTGCCGCCCTGACCGGTATCGATGCGGCGCATGGTGGTGCCCATCGGATCCGAAGGGGTAATGCCCCAGCGCGATTGCCCGCCCAGCTTTGCCAGCGAGTCGCGATCCAGTTCCGGCGTCATGACGGCGAACAGGAACAGTTGCATCAGCCGGTCGCGTTCGATGCCGAAGCTTTCCAGATGGCCGTTGACCGTCAGAATGACCTTCGATGCGGTTACGGCAGCCTTTTCCGCCTGCACCCGCCAGCCTGCGCCCTCGCGTTCAAAGCGGGTGACGGGGCTGTTTTCAAAGATTTGCACGCCTTGCCCGGCCAGCCCGCCCGCTAGACCCCGGATATAGCCTGCGGGCTGCAATACCACCGTGCCCGGCGTGTAAAGCCCCGAGATGTAATGACGCGAGCCGGTCAGGTCATACATCTGCTGTGGGTCCAGCGGCTGGCTGTCTTCGCCCAGCGAGGCCAGATGCCGGGCATAGCTTTTGTTGTGGGCCTCGGCGGCTTCGCTGGCCGCGCCGTTGACCTTGCCGACCGGGTCGAAGTAATTCGGGTCGATCTGGTATTCCTCGACCGCCGCGCGGGCAAAACCAATAGCCTGCCGGTTCAGGTCGATCATCTTGTGGTCATCGCCGCTGCCGGCATAATCGTCCGAGGCCAGATCGTGGGGCAGGTCGATCATGAAGCCCGAGTTGCGGCCCGCAGCGCCCTCGGCCACCCGGCCCGCGTCGATCACAACAACCATTGCCTCGGGTTCCAGTTGCGTGATGCGCCGTGCCGCGCTCAGGCCCGCGAACCCGGCCCCCACCACGACAAAATCGGCGCTCAGGTCATCCTCCAGCACTTTCGCAGGAGCCTGCGCTCCCAGAATGGCATTCCAGGCTGCCGGCCCGTGTTGAACCGGCAGGGAATTTGCGCTGTACCGCGTCAACTCACGGCCTCGTCGGCGTCATCGGCCAGATCGATCCAGATGGTTTTCAGCTGGGTGTACTGATCATGAGCGTGGACCGAGTTGTCGCGACCGCCAAAGCCCGACTGCTTGAAGCCGCCAAAGGGGGTCGAGATATCGCCCTCGCCAAAGCTGTTTACCGTCACGGTCCCGGCGCGCAGGGCGCGGGCGCCGCGAATGGCGCGTTTGGCATTGGCGGTGAAGATCGACGCACACAGACCGTATTCGGTGTCATTGCCGATCTGAATCGCCTCGTCAAAGCCCGAGATTTCAATGACCGACAGAACCGGGCCAAAGATCTCTTCACGGGCCAGCAGGGCGGTGTTGTTTTCGACCTCGACCACGGTGGCCTCGACAAACCCGTCCTTGGCCTTGCCGCCGATCACAACATTCTCGGCCTTTTCAAGATAAGAGCAGACCTTGTTGTAATGGCCTTCGCTGACCAGCGCGCCCATGCGGGTTTCCGGGTCCAGCGGATCACCGATACTCCACTGTTTGGTGTGATGGGCGATGCGTTCAAGCAGTTCGGCCTTGACGTCCTTGTGCACGATCAGGCGGGACGAGGCCGAGCAGTTCTCGCCCATATTCCAGAACGCTCCGTTCACCACATGCGCAGCGACACGGTCCAGATTCTCGGCGTCATCCATCACGATGGCGGGGTTCTTGCCGCCCATTTCCAGTACGACCTCCTTGGCATTGCTTTCCGCCGAATAGGTCAGGAACTTCTTGCCGGTCACGGTCGAGCCGGTGAAGGACACCATGTCGATATCCATATGACGGCCGATGGGCTCGCCCACCTCGGAACCACCGCCGGGGAGGATGTTGAGAACACCTGCCGGAATACCGGCTTCCATCGCCAGTTCCGCCACGCGCAGTGCGGTCAGGGTGGTTTCCTTGGCAGGTTTGATCACAAGCGAACAGCCCGCCGCCAGCGCCGGGCCGATCTTCCACGCCAGCATCAGCAGTGGGAAGTTCCACGGCAGCACCAGACCGACAACGCCAATCGGTTCGCGCACGACCATGGCGATGTGATCGTCGCTGGCCGGGGCCACCTGATCATAGATCTTGTCGATCGCCTCGGCGTGCCATTTCAGACAGTGGATCGTCTCGGGCACATCCACGGTCTCGCAATCGTAGATGGTCTTGCCGCTGTCAATGCTTTCCATCACCGCAAGCTCGCGCGCGTTGCGCGTTAGAAGTTTGCACAGACGGATCAGAACATCCTTGCGTTCGGACGGGTGCAGTTTCGACCAGCGGCCATCGTCAAACGCCTCGCGCGCCTTTTCGACTGCAAAATCCACGTCTTCCGAGTCGCAGGCCGCGATCTCGGCCAGGGTCTCGCCGGTGGCCGGGTTGATGCTGGTGAAGGTTGCGCCGGATATCGCGGGGCGAAAAGAGCCGTCGATGAAAGCGCCGGTGGGCAGGTCCAGACCCGCGGCGATGGATTTGTATTCGTCCTGTGTCAGCAGAGCCATGTGTCTTATCCTTCTGCCAATATGTCGGCTATTTTGCGTTTCAGCACGCGCGTCACCTGTTCCAGCGCGCGCTTGTCATCTTTGTTCAGACCCCGCAGCGGCGGGCGCATTATCCCTGCGTCGATGCCGTTCATGGTGACGCCCTGCTTGATGGTCTGGATGAATTTGCCGCCCTGTTCCAGCACATGCATCAGCGGCAGCATGGCCGACATGATGCGGCGGCCCTTGTCGAAATTGCCTTCGACCACACAGGCGTTGTACAGCGCCACGTGTTCAGCCGGCAGGAAGTTCGACCCGCCACAGACCCAGAACCGTGATCCCCATGCAAAGAACTCGAGCGCCTGATCGTCCATACCGCAGCCCAGCTGGATATGCGGATAATCGCGGGCCAGCAGGTGCACGCGGTTGATATCACCCGAGCTTTCCTTGATGCCGCAGAAATTGCGGCTGCGGCCCACTCGGTCCAGGAATTCCGCGCCCATCATAGTGCCGGTGCGGTGCGGATAGTTATACAGCATCACCGGCAGATCGGCGGCCTTGTCGATGGCCAGCGCGTTCAGCGCGTTTTCCCGGTCGGTGGGCACGGAATAGGCGGGGCTGGCCAGCAGGATCGCATCCGCGCCGATCTCTCGCGCGCCAGCGGCCAGAGCGGTGGAATCCGGCGTCATCATCGCGCCGGTGCCAACGACCAGAGGCAGCCGGCCCTTCAGTTGTTCATGGGTGAACCTGGCCAGTTCCAGGCGCTCGGTCACGGTCTGGGAATAGTTCTCGCCGGTCGAGCCGCCCGAGATCAGGCCGTGCACGCCGTTTTCGATCAGATACTCGATCACATCCGACAGCGCGTCCCAATTGACGCTGCCATCGTCGTTGTAAGGGGTCACGACGGGCGTGTAGATCCCTTCGAATTTGAACAGGGGGGTCATTTACATCCTCATGCAGGGGTTTTGCGCGCCATGGTTCCAAGCGGCACATCAAGCCCGGCGGGCGTGACGAACAGCTCGATCTGGTCGCGGGACAGGTTCCAGTGATCGATGGCCAGCTGGGCAGCCGCCGCCTCATCCCCCGCCTCGATGGCGGCGATGATGGCGTCGTGCTGCGTGCTGGCCTGCGGCAGGTTCTTGGCCATGGCGGCATCCTGAGGCCAGTAGAATGTCATGCTAATCCGGGCATGGTCGATCAGCAGCCGCTTGAACGACGGCAGCAGGTAGATGTTATCGGCCATGTCCCCGGTAATCTCGTGAAAGCGATTGTTGGTCATTGCCCGATCCGCGCCCGATCCGGACCGCAAAGCGGCTTTGAAACACTCCTGCGCCTGTTTCAACAGGTCGATCTGGTGGGGTTTCGCGTTTTTGGCCGCAAGCTGCAGAATGGCGCCATAGATCATGGGCGCGGCCAGGAAAAAGTCGCGCAGCGTGGTGTAGGACATCCCCGACACCCGGGCCCCGCGGTTCTCGCGCAGCTCAAGGTAACCCTCACCGGCCAGTTGGCGGAACACCTCGCGCAGGGGGGTACGCGACAGATTGAATTCTTCCGACAGGGTTGTTTCGTCCAAGTCTTCACTTGGCTTCAACCTCTGCGTCAGTACCGCCGTTTTCAGGTGCTCGTAGAGCTTTGTTTTCTTGAGCCGTGCGGCGTCTTTCATACCTGAACCTCCCGCCAGGAAATCATACGCGGTGGCGACTTGAGATTCGCCTGCGCAGCGTCGCTGTGATAACGAATATTCAATTTGTGTACAAATAAAAAATTCTCTGTATGCAAATGCAAAGCTGGGATAAACAATGCGTGCCGACAATGGACGTGGGTTAGTCCGTGCGGAAGTGATCTGAATAGGCCTGCCGCAAGGACGGGCTGCGGCGGGCAAACAGCGAGGTTGGCATTTCCTCTCCGGCAAAACACCAGAACTCGAGGTTTGATCCATCGACATGCGGGCCGATGAACTGAAAGTTCAGATCGCTGCACAATTGATGCCCGATTGGGCTGGCAGCGATTGCAGACAAATCCCGCAAGAACACCTCTTGCTCTGCCAGAGTTTCCAGAACGCCAACGAATCCCGTCAGCAGGGGAAGCGCGGCTTTCTGATGCCCTTGCGCGATATAGACCCCGGCGCAATAGCCGAAATAGTTGCCGGGAAGCAGGGGACGCCGAAGCGCATCGAGACTGAATTCGGTTTCAACAAGACGCCTGTCGCGGAACCGTGCCTCTAACGCATCATTCAGAAATACCAGTGAGATATGCGCAGCCAGACCCCCGCCGCAGGTGACATAGACGCCGCACATGGCCCCGTCGCGTAGGATGTCCTTCCAGATCGGAGCGCTGGCGGAAAACCCGTCGGGAAATTCATGCGCGCCTGCGCGTTCCAGTGCCTGTACGGCGATGTCAGCCTCTTCGACGGACCCCAATTCCGACGCGACATCGTGTTCGCGAAACACGCGATAGACCGTCCCGTGGGCGGTCTCGCGGCTCTCCCAATCCGTGCGGCAGGCGATGACCTCATCCCGTGTCCAGCCGAGTTTTTCGACCAGCCGATGCTCCAGATCGCCGCGCATGAATGAGACCGAGCGTTCGTACTTGCCGATTGCGTCGACACTCAGACCCAGCAGGTCCGCAAGCTGTTCCTGCGTCATCCGGCCATGCGCGCCGTTTTGCGTGCGAAAGCTGCGGAGCTTGTCGGCAAAAAGGGATGAACACCTGGTCATGGAGCCTCCGAAATGGCGGGGCGGGTGTTGGTCACTATGCCTGAAAAGGGGGTTTTGCCCAAGCGACTTACGGGTGACTTACGGTTTCCTGCGGATCATGGCGGTGGTCGCGCTGAGGGTGAACAGACAGGTTGGACCCGAACAGCAAAAAAGGACCTTGCCATGACCCGCCGCATATCACCGTCACACGGCGTACTGAACGCGATCTTTTTTGGTGCCGTTTCTGATAATCGGGCAAGGTCGCGCCGCAAACCGGAAGAGGCCCGGCGACCCAAGCGAGAAGGGCCCGTTTCTGTGATGCGCCGTCATAAATTTTCGTGGGGACCGAGAGGGTAGACCGGCGAAGGCGTGGCAAACTTGTTTGGCCGGCAGCCCGGTCAGTTCACGGCAGGCGTGTTGCTGAGCCTCTTGGAAATCTCATTCGCAGCCCGGATGACGGACATCGCAAGCGCGTCCAGTTTGTCGTTCGGAAACCGCGTGATTGGTCCCGAGATCGAAACGCCGGCGACAAGATTCCCCAAAGAATCAAAGACCGGCGCCGCAATGCACCGCATGCCCAGCGAACGTTCCTCATCATCCAGCGCCCATCCACGCTGCCGGGATTTTTTCAGCTCGGTCTTCAGTTGCTGTTTGTCGGTAATCGAGTTCGATGTCTGACGCATCAGCGACAGCGGCTCGAGAAACCGGTCAAGTTCGTCGTCCTCCATGAACGCCATAATGGTCTTGCCCACACCGGAGGTGTGGAAATACGCGTCGGTCCCGTTCTTGATCGACGCCCGTATCGGATTTTCGGATTCGACCTGAACAAGATACAGCAGTTTGCCGCCGTCTTCGACCGCCAGATTTGCCGTCTCGCCGGTTTCCTTGGAAAGCATCCGCATCACCGCTGGCGCAACTTCAAGCAGGTTTGAACCCTCTTCAAATGCGTTTCCGATGCGGTAGGCCTGGGGCCCTATCCGCCATTTGCCGTGATCCGCGTCGTGAGCGACCATTCCGCGATGCTGGAGTGTGCTCAGTATCCGATGCGCAGTTGCCGCTGGTATCGCCGTGTCCTTGGAAATCTCTGCGAGGCTCGCGGCCCTAGACTCGGCGAGGTAAATCAGCACGCGAATGCCACGGTCAAGCGCAACCACAGGCGAACTGCCTGACTTGTCCTGTTTTGACGGAAGGCGCGGACGACCCCGGCGTGAGGCGGCGATTTGTTCAGTCATAAAGGGGCAACCAATGCTCGGATTTCTATTCTCAGAGTCTAGCCCGTCTGGGAGTTAAAAAAAATGAAAATTAAAATACAAATAATTTCATATGTTTGTGGTTATTTTTGAATTATTCGTGAGAGAGTTTCCAAAAAATTTTGCAAATTGTATTTTCTGGCTTATCGTTATCTGCATCCGCTGCAGGGCGGATTGGTGCCCGTGCCGAAAACAAATAGGCAAGGGACCAGTCAAGGGAGGAAACATGACAAAATCTTTGAACCGCAGAAGCTTTCTGCGTGGCTCGGCTGTTGTGGGCGCTGGTGCGCTTGCTGCACCTGCTGTCCATGCACAAGAAGGAACCAACTTCAAGATGCAGGCCGCCTGGGGAGGCGGCATCTTTCTTGAAAACGCGCAGTCTTATGTGAACCGCGTCAACGAGATGTCGGGTGGCAAACTGACGATTGAACTGCTGCCCGTGAACTCGGTGGTCAAAACCAGCCAGATGCAGGACGCGGTTCACCGCGGCGTTCTGGATGCGGCGCATTACGTTCCGGCCTATTGGTATTCGAAATCCAAGACGGCCTCGCTGTTCGGCACCGGCCCGTGCTTTGGCTGGTCCAGCCAGGAAGTTCTGGGCTGGGTGAACTATGGCGGCGGACAGGAACTGTTCGACGAGCTGATGGGCATTCTGGGCCTGAACGTCGTGTCGTTCTTCAACTCGCCGATGCCGGCGCAGCCGCTTGGCTGGTTCAAGGAAGAGATCACAAGCGCGGATCAGATGAACGGCCTCAAGTACCGGACCGTTGGTCTGGCTGCGGACGTTCTGCTTGAGATGGGGATGTCCGTTGTGCAGTTGCCGGGCGGTGAAATTCAGCCCGCGATGAAGTCCGGCCTGATTGATGCGGCGGAGTTCAACAACCCGACCTCGGACCGTGACTTCGGTATGCAGGACGTGTCCAAGCACTACCATCTGGCCTCGTTCCACCAGAGCCAGGAATTCTTCGAGGTCACCTTCAACAAGGACAAGTACGAAGCGCTTGCGCCCGAGCTGAAGGCGATCCTGAAATATGCGTCCGAGGCCGAGAACTCCAACTTCTACTGGAACAACACCAAGCGCTATGCCGACGACCTTGTGAAACTGGCCAACGAGCAGGGCGTCAACGTCTACCGTACGCCCGACAGCGTGATGCAGGCGCAGCTGGACGCGTGGGATGTTGTGGTCGAGCGGATCGCAAACGAAGATCCGTTCTTTGCCAAGGTCATCGAAAGCCAGAAAGCCTATGCGCAGACGGTGATGAACTACCTGAACCTGAACCAGCCGGACTACAAACTGGCCTACAAGCACTATTTCAGCTGAGGTCTGAAACCTTTCTGAAAGGGGATGTCGCGCGCTGCGCGGCATCCTGATCTGCGGGCAGAACAGGCGGGGAAATCACCTTGATCAAGACAATCCACGCCATCGAAGGGCTAAGCCAATGGGTCGGCAAAGCCTTCGGATGGTGCATCCTCATTCTGACACTTTCGGTGTCTTACGAAGTGTTCGTCCGCTACGTGCTGAACAAGCCAACCGTCTGGGCGTTCGACATGATGGTCCAGATGTACGGCGCATTGTTCCTGATGGCTGGCGCCTACGCTTTGGCCCAAGACGCGCATGTGCGCGGCGATGTTCTGTACCGGCTGTTCTCGGTCCGCTGGCAGGCGCGCGTTGATTTCATCCTGTACATCCTGTTTTTCTTCCCCGGCATGTTTGCCCTGTTCTGGTACGGGTGGGAGATCGCCAAAGACAGCTGGCGCTATGAAGAGGTCAGCTGGAACAGCCCAGCACGCATTCAGATTTACTTTTTCAAAACGCTGATCCCCGTCGCTGGATTTCTGTTGATGCTGCAAGGCCTTGCGGAAATGGCGCGCTGCTGGCTGGCGATGAAAAACGGTGTCTGGCTCGACCGTCTGGATGACGTGCGCGAGACGGAAGACATGTTGATGGACGCCACTGTGGACCGCATCCAGTCAACCGGCACCAAGGACGGAGGGCGCCGCAATGACTGATCCTCAGGTCGCCATCTTGATGCTCAGCCTGTTCATTGTGCTGGTGCTTCTGGGCTTTCCGATTGCGTTCACGCTTTTGGCGATGGGTGTGGGGTTTGGCTATTACGCCTACTACCAGTCCGCGCCCGAAAGCATTTCGGACATTTTCAACAACAACATCTTCTATCTGCTGAACCAAAACACCTATTCGGTGATGGAGAATGATACGCTTGTCGCCATACCCTTATTCCTGTTCATGGGATATGTGGTCGAGCGGGCGAATATCGTCGATCGCCTGTTCTTCTCGCTTTACATGGCGGCGCGGAACCTGCCCGGGTCTCTGGCCATCGCGGCGCTGCTGACCTGTGCGGTGTTTTCGACCGCGTCCGGGATTGTGGGCGCGGTGGTCACGCTGATGGGGCTGCTGGCTTATCCGGCGATGGCAAATGCCGGGTATCAGCGCAGCTTTGCCTCGGGCGTGATCTGCGCGGGCGGGACCTTGGGCATTCTGATCCCGCCGTCGATCATGCTGATCGTTTATGCCGCGATTGCCGAACTGTCGCCCCTGCGGCTTTATGCGGCGGCGGTGTTCCCGGGGCTTCTGCTGGCGGGGCTGTACATCGTCTACGTTATGATCCGCGTGTGGATAAACCCGTCTCTGGCCCCGAAACCGCAAGAGGATGACATTCCGCCCAAACGGCAGATTTACCTTGATCTGCTGGTGTCCTTCGTGCCCCTGACCGTGTTGATTATGCTGGTGCTCGGCTCGATCCTCGGCGGATTGGCAACCCCGGCCGAGGCGGCAGCGATGGGCGCTTTGGGTGGTCTGGTGCTGGCGGTGCTCTATCGGTCGCTGACCTGGGACAAGGTCAAGCAAAGCGTCTTTCTGACGGCCAAGGCCACGGCCATGGTGTGCTGGCTGTTCGTCGGCTCGTGGACCTTTGCGTCGATCTTCTCATATCTCGGTGGGCATGACGTGATCGAGCATTGGGTGGTGGGCATGAACCTGCAGCCCTGGCAGTTCCTGGTTCTGGCGCAATTGATCATCTTCCTTCTGGGCTGGCCGCTGGAGTGGTCCGAGATTTTGATCATCTTCGTGCCGATCTTCCTGCCGATGCTCGATACATTTGGCGTGAACCCGTATTTCTTCGCGATGCTGGTGGCACTGAACCTGCAGACCTCGTTCCTGACGCCACCTATGGCGATGTCGGCCTATTACCTTAAGGGTGTGCTGAAAAATCAGATCCAGTTGATGGAGATTTTCAAAGGTTTGATGCCATACCTCGCCATCGTGATCCTGTGCATGGTGCTGATGTACCAGTTCCCGGGTATTGCGCTGTGGCTGCCGGATTACCTGTTCGGTGTGTGGGTGCCATGACGAAACACGACCTGTCCCTGTTCTCGGCGGTTCAATCCGCCGAGGCTATTCGTGAAGGGCGCATCACGTCCGAGGCGCTGGTCGAGGCCTGCCTGAAACGGATCGAGGACACCGAAGGTACCGTCAAGGCATGGGCCTACCTGGACGCAGGCGTCGCGCTGGATCAGGCGCGGGAACTGGACCGTATTCGCAAGGCGGGGCGCGCGACAGGGGCGCTGCACGGCGTACCGGTTGGCCTGAAGGATATCGTGGACACCAAAGACATGCCCACGCAACGCGGCACGCCCATCTTCGCGGGCCGCCAGCCCGAGGCGGACGCGCGGATCGTCGAACATCTGCGCGAGGTGGGTGCGGTGATCATGGGCAAGACCAAGACTACGGAATTCGCCTACATGCATCCGACCGACACCACCAACCCCTCTGATCAGACTCGCACGCCGGGCGGGTCGTCCAGCGGCTCGGCGGCGGCGGTGGCGGCCCGGCATGTTCCCTTGGCGATTGGCACGCAAACCGGGGGGTCGGTGATCCGCCCGGCTTCGTTCTGCGGGGTCTACGGCTTCAAACCTACTCGCGGTACAATTTCGCGCAGCGGCGTGTTCCGGACATCTGTGTCTCTGGATCACATCGGCGGGTTTGCCAATTCGCTGGAAGACATCGCGCTGCTCACGGACGTGGTGTCCGGCTACGACCAAACCGACCCGG
Source organism: Ruegeria sp. AK4 (assembly GCF_056541025.1). Classification (NCBI taxonomy): domain Bacteria; kingdom Pseudomonadati; phylum Pseudomonadota; class Alphaproteobacteria; order Rhodobacterales; family Roseobacteraceae; genus Ruegeria; species Ruegeria sp. AK4. The sequence continues at coordinate 464,307 of NZ_JBQFXS010000002.1, read as the reverse complement.
CCAGTTTCGCACGGCCCCGCGCGGATATGCTGGCCGGTGCCCGCGCTGACGCTCCGGTCGAGCCGAACATCGCGTGGCTGGATTTCCCGTTCCATGACCGTCTGGACCCGGACACCGTAGAGGGCATAGATGCCGTGATCGACGGTCTGGGCGGGCGGGTCGAGCGGTTTTCGGCTTCGCCGCAACTGGCCGACCTCATCAATGTGCACAAAACGATCTACGATTACGAAATCCGCCAGAACATGGGGGGGATTTCAAAAGATCATGGGCCCGACCTCAGCGCTGAAATGCAGGCGGCGATCCATCGCGGGGCCGAGATCGGCGAGGCACAGTATCAGGACGCATTGGCGGTGATGGCCTCGGCGCAGAGCTTTTTTGCCGAGTATTTCAATGAATTCGACGCCATTCTGGCCCCATCGGCCACGGGTGAAGCCCCGTCTCTGGATGCGGGGCATACCGGGGATTCGGTCTTTTGCCTGACCTGGACATTGGCAGGGCTTCCAAGCCTGACGCTGCCTTTGCTGGTCGGGGGCAACGATCTGCCGGTCGGGGTGCAACTGATCGGCGCGGCGGAAGAAGATGGCCGCCTGTTGCGCACAGCCGCATGGGTTCAGCGCAGCCTTGGCGCTCAGGAATAAGGGAAAGGGGAAACACATGTCGCGAATGACCAACATCATCATGGGCATCATCGGCGTCGGCCTGATGACAGTCTTTGTTCTGGGTCTTTCACACAGCATCTCGACCGGGTTCGCCGGGTTCTGGGGCGGCTTTCCGTTCATGTGCATCGCGTTTTTCGTGATCGGGCTTGCGCTTTACAACTTCTGGGAAGACGCCATCAAAAAGGACTGACCTCATGAGCGACAAACCGGTCCTCTGGCTTCCCCGCCGGGTTTCCGATGCCACGGTTGAGCGCGCCCGCCGCGACTATGACGTGATCCTGAACGAAGCCGATACGCCGGGCACGCCAGATGAGATTGTCGCGATGAGCGCGCAGGTCGACGCGATGATGCCCTGCCATTCCGAGCCGTTCTCGGCCGAGGTTGTGGCCCGCCTTGACCCGCGCCTGAAAATCGTCGCGAACCATTCGGTTGGCGTGGATCACTGCGATTTGCCCGCATTGGCGGCCAGGGGGATCATGGTGACGAACACGCCTGACGTTCTGTCCGATGCGACCGCAGAACTGGCCATGCTGCTGATGCTGGGTGCCGCGCGGCATGCGGTCCGGGGGGACCGTTTGATGCGCACCGGCACGTGGGACAGTTGGAGCCCGTCTTTCATGGTGGGCAAACAGGTTACAGGCGCACGTCTGGGCATCATCGGAATGGGGCGCGTCGGTCGCGCATTTGCCGCAAAAGCACGCGGGTTCGACATGGAAATCCACTATTTCAACCGGACCCGCCTGTCGCCGGATCAGGAACAAGGCGCGTTTTATCACAAAAGCGTCGAAAGCCTGCTGCCGGTCGCCGATTTCCTGTCGCTTCACTGCCCGGCAACGCCCGAAACGATGGACTTGATGAATGCCGAGCGGATCGCGTCCCTGCCCGACGGGGCCATTTTGGTGAACTCTGCCCGCGGCGCGCTTGTGGATGAGAACGCGCTGCTGCGCGCCGTCGAAAGCGGAAAACTGGCGGCGTCGGGCCTTGATTGCTTCAAGACGGAACCGGGCGGCAATCCCGGTTTTGCAGCGCATGAGAATATCTTCATGCTGCCGCATATCGGCAGCGCTACGACCAGAACCCGCGATGCGATGGGCTTTCGCGCGTTGGACAACCTAGACGCATTCTTCGCTGGGCAAACCCCGCGAGACCTTTTGTAGAGGAAAATTACAATGGCAAAACTTGCATTTCTTGGCCTTGGCGTCATGGGGTATCCGATGGCGGGCCACCTTCAGGCCGCAGGCCATGATGTGACCGTTTACAACCGGACCCCGGCCAAGGCCGACGCATGGGTTGCCGAGCATGGCGGCGGCATGGGCGTCACTCCGCGCGAAGCCGCCGAGGGCGCAGAATTCGTGATGACCTGCGTCGGCAATGACGATGATCTGCGCAGCGTGTGCACCGGCCCGGATGGCGCGTTTGCCGGCATGTCTGCGGGGGCAACGCTTGTGGACCACACGACCGTATCGGCCAAGGTCACGCGCGAGTTGTTCGAAGCTGCCAAGGAACAAGGCCTCGCCTTTGTGGATGCGCCGATTTCCGGCGGGCAGGCCGGGGCGGAAAACGCTGTTCTTTCAATAATGTGTGGCGGTGATCAGGCCGCGTATGATGCCGCCGAACCGATCATGCAGGTCTATTCGAAAATCTGCCGCCGGATCGGGGACAGCGGCGCAGGCCAAATGACCAAGATGTGCAACCAGATTGCAATTGCAGGACTGGTGCAGGGCCTCAGCGAAGCCCTGCATTTTGCCGAGAAGGCGGGTCTGGATGGCCGTTCGGTCGTCGAGGTGATCAGCCAGGGCGCCGCCGGAAGCTGGCAGATGGCGAACCGGTACGAGACGATGCTGGACGACCACTTCGACCACGGCTTCGCGGTGGACTGGATGCGAAAGGATCTGGGTATTTGCCTTAATACCGCGAACGAGACCGGGGCCAGCCTGCCTGTGACCGCGCTGGTCGATCAATTCTACAAGGATGTTCAGAAGCTGGGCGGCGGGCGGTGGGATACCTCGGCGCTGCTCAAGCGCCTTCGCGCGGCGGATTGAGCTTCGGCGCGACGGACGCCGTCCGAACCTTTCGGAAAATTGGCACCGGGTGGGACATCCGGGTTGCGGCCCGTGTCCCCGGCAATTGATGGCCTTTTGGCCGCCGGGTTGCGAGACTGTCCGTGCGTCTGCCGTCAAGCTGAGTCTATAACAGTGCTATGGATATTGTTCTTGTAACCACTGTTGTTGCATCGCTTTTTGTCGTCATAGGGCTGGCCGAACCGGTCGCCGCGCGCCTGCGCTTTCCCTACAGCGTCGTGCTGGCAGTTCTGGGGATCGTGATCGGTGCCGCCGCCACCTTTTTCCTGCAAACCGATCTGACCGAGGTGATGAACCCGGTGGCCGAGGCCATCCTCGGCTTCCCCATCCGCGCGAATGTGTTCCTGTACCTGTTCCTGCCCACGCTGCTGTTTCAGGCGACTTTGGGGATGAACCTGCGGCGCATGCTGGACGACTGGGTGCCGATCTTTGTGCTGGCCATCGTCGCGGTGTTTGTTGCGACATTCACCGTTGGCTTTGCCCTGTCCGCCGTCAGCTCGCTGCCTGTGATGGCTTGCCTTCTGCTGGGTGCGATTATTTCAACAACGGACCCTTCGGCTGTTGTCAGCATCTTTCGCTCAATCGCTGCGCCGCAAAGATTGTCGCGGATCATCGAAGGGGAAAGCCTTTTGAACGACGCCGCCGCCATCGCGCTGTTCGGGCTGTTTGTCGGCTTCGTCATGGTTGGCGCGCCGGATCCGCAACCCCGGGATGCCCTCATTCAGTTTCCTCTGCTTTTGCTGGGCGGGGCGGTCACGGGATGGTTTCTGGCGCGCGCCAGCCTGTGGCTCATGTCGCTGATCGAAGGCTTTGAGCTGGCGCAGGTCTCGATCTCGCTGGCCTTGCCCTATCTGGCCTATGTCATCGCCGAGCAGAGCATAGGCGCGTCAGGCGTGATCGCGGTTGTCGTGGCTGGGATCACCTTGAACCTGTCCGCCCCCGGTCGCCTGACCCCGCAGGCCTGGAGCCGCCTGTCGGATGTCTGGGGCGTTCTGGCCCATTGGGCCGGGGCCTTGATCTTTGTCCTTGCGGCGCTTTTGATCCCGAAACTGCTTAGCGGTGTGCGGTGGACGGATTTCGGACTGATCCTGGTAGTGACCCTTGCAGCCGTTTTTGCCCGTGCGGTCATTCTGTTTGGCTTCCTGCCGTTTCTGACCCTGATACGGGTGTCACCATCCGTGGACCGACCGTTTCGTTATGCAATTCTCTGGGGCGGCATGCGGGGGGCGGTGACTTTGGCTCTGGCACTGGCCGTGACGGAAAACGCCCAGATCCCGGCGGAAACGCAACGAGCCGTAGGTATTCTGGCGACGGGATTCACCTTGTTCACGCTGCTGGTTCAGGGGCCGACCCTGCGCCCGGTCATTCGCCGTCTGGGCCTCGACGCGCTTTCGCCGCTGGATGAGGCGCTGTCACAGCAGGTCGTTGCGGTGTCGCTGCAAACCGTACGCGAGGACGTCAAGCACATGACGGCCAGCTATGAGCTGAACCCCGATATCATCCGGTCCGAGGCGGTCCGGTTCGGCCAAAGGCTGGATACGGCAGTGCACTCTGCCGAAGCCCGCAAGGGCATTCTGGACCGGGACCGCGTGACCCTTGGCCTTATCGCGCTGGCCGGGGCCGAGCGTAACTTTGTCCTCAGCCACATGCGCGACAGATCGCTGTCGACGCGGCTGGCGGACCGGGCGCTGCTGGACATTGACCGGCTTATTGAAGGAACCCGCCTGCAGGGGCGCACCGGGTATTTGCGGGCCGCGCGGCGCACCGTCGCTTATGGCCCGCTGTTCCGGGTCGCGGCGTTTCTGAACGACAGGCTGCGATTGCGCCGGCCCCTTGCCCGCATGACCGCGCATCGGTTTGAGGTGCTGCTTGCGCAACGGCTGGTGCTGCGCGACGTGTACCGGTTCGCAGACCAGCGTATTCGCCGCATCCATGGTCGGCGCGTGGCCGAGATTCTGAGGGAACTCATCGACCGGCGCGCCGAGTTTGTGGACACCGCGCTGGACGGCCTTCAGCTTCAGTATCCGGGCTTCGCGGACGAGGTGCAGCGCCGGTTCATCCGCCGCATCGCCCTGCGTCTGGAAGAGCGGGAGTATGCTGAACTGTATGACGAGGGGTTCATCAGCGCCGAGCTCTATTCGGTGCTGCTGCATGACGTCACCGAGAAGCGCATCGAAGCGGAAGAACGCCCGATGATCGATGTGGCCCCCCGCGCGACCGAGCTTGTCCGGCGTTTGCCCGTGTTTTCGGACCTCGACCGGGGGGGTCTGCGCCGTCTCGCCCGCGCCTTGAAAACCCGCTATGCGGAGGCCGGAGAGAGGATCATCCAGAAAGACGCGCCCGCCCGAAGCGTCTACTTCATCGCCTCGGGCGCCGTCGAGCTTGAGATGGCGGGGCAAAGCTGGCGACTGGGTCGGGGCGATATCTTCGGGCAGACGGAACTGCTGCTGCGCCAACGACGCCGGGCCTCGGTCCGGGCCATCGCGCCCACCACGCTATTGGTTCTGGATGAAGAGAGGTTCCGAAGATTGATCCAGCGCAGTAAGTCCCTGCGCAAAGCCGTGATGGCGAGCGCCGCCAATCAGGGCGTCGATCTGGGGCAGTTCATTGATCCGCAGGGATCTGCGCCGACGAAACCGGAATAGGGCTTCCTATCCCTGACCCGCAGGACCCGTCACCGCTCGGAGGTCGTGATGAAGAAGTAAACCCATTCGCCCTTGAAATCCTGGCTTTCGGCCCGCGCGGCTGAAATGCGGGATTTGAGGAAACTCAGATAGGTCTCGGCAGGTTCGACCAGCGGGCGGTCGCCTTGGTACAACGGCTCCGAGGCCGCAAAGGCGACGGCGATTTCCTGCCCATAAGGCGGCCCGATCGTGATGTAGAGGCCGGAATCACCCGGTGCCGCCGCCCCGACCCGCAAAGCCGTTTTCGCCCGGGTCAGCTCCAGCGGCGTCGACGTGTTCGGGCTGAGGTGAATCACGTGACCCTCGGCATCGAAATAGTCGACATAAACATAGGCGTCGTAATCCGCGCCGGTCAGGTCCAGAATCAATTGCTGGCCTTGAGTGTAGCGGAACTCGCGGGCGTGCACGTCCTCGCCGATCAGCAACGGGTTGGTGATCTGATCGGTCGATTGCGGCAACCCCACATCCGCGATACGGCTCAGCGCCCCGCATTGCGGGCGGGGCAGGATCAGCAGGTTATCGGCGATACGGATATTCTCACCCATTTGCGCTTGAAGGGCATTCAGCGTGGGCGCGCGCAATCCGTCCTCGGGGATATGTCCAATAACTTCCAGCGTGTTGGTGTCGGGCTGGAACTGAACCTGCAGGCGAGAGCAGGGGATTTGCGACAGCAACCCATCAATGCCGTCCCGCAGGTCCTGCGCGGTTTGACCGGCATCCTCGGGGCGCATGAAGCTTTGAATCGCGGCCAGCGAGACGGGGTCGATTGGGCCGTCGCCGGTGGTCGAAAACACCTCGGATGCGCTGGCTTTGGGAATGTCGGGCAGGGTTTGGGTCAGCGCGACGGGCTGGGGCTGCAGCGGTCTGGCCAGATCCGAGGTCGGGTTCGCAAGTGCGACAGCCTGCGTCGGGGCGACCTCTGTTCGGACCGGGTTGGCCTGCAACACAGAAGAGGGGAGGAGGGTTGGTGATACGTCTGCGGCCTGCACGGTCTGATTCGCGTCAGGGGTTTCCTTCAATGCGTCGGCCTCGGCGATCAGGGGTTCGATGCTTTGCGCGATTTGATCCAAGGGGGGCAAGGTGTTGCTGTTGGGCCGGGACGTCGCAATCGCCTGCTGCGGAAGCTGCGCGGCGGTGGCCGTCGATTGACGGATCACCCCCTGATCCAGCCGCGCGCCCGTGGCATCTTGGGCGCGGGCGGTGTCGCGGTCGAGGCGTGCCTCGACAGCCTGACTTTGCTTTACCTGATGGGCAGATAGCTGCATCCGTGTTTCCGGCACCGGCTGCTCGACCACCGGCTCTGGCTCGACGGTCCAGATCAGAAAGACGGCGGCCCCTAGATGCAGGGCAAGCGATCCGGTCAGCCCCAAACCCCATATCAGCGGCCCCCGGATCACCGCACTGGTCCCGAAGGGGTTACGACCAGCACAACCTCGCGCGCGCCCAGTGCTTCGAACTGCGCGATCAGGGGCAGGATGTTGCGCAGCACGGCGTCGCGATGGGCGTTGATCCGGATCAGGGTGTCGGGCTGGGTTTCAAGTACCGATTGAACCTGCCGGGTGGCCTCATCCGGCGACAGTACCACCCCATCCAGCGCCAGCGTTCCATCCGCCCCCACAGACAGGGTCATACCACCCGCAGGCATGTCGGCGCCGGTCTGCGCTGTCGGCGGGGTGACGTCAAACGGTGCTGTGGCGTCCATCCGACCGATCAGCATGAAGAACACCAAAAGGAAGAACACCACATCGATCAGGGCAATGATGGTCTCGGGGTGGTGACGCGGGGCGGGGCGGGTGATCCTCATGGGCGGGCCTCGAGCCGGACGACACGCATGTTGGTGGCCCCGGCGCTGGTGACCACATCTATGACCGACACCAGCGACTGCAACACCGCGCCGCCGGTGGGCAGGATGATGACTTGGCTGGCGGGCTCCTGTGCCAGGCGGTCGGCCAGTAACCTTGCCAGGTCATCCGCGGTCATGGGTTGGCCCTGAAAATAGGGCGCGCCATCCGCACCGATGCGGATCAGCAGGGCACCGGAGGGCGCGTCATTTGCCGCACCTTGCGCAGGCACAGGGCGGTCGGATTGGGCCAGCGCCGGGATCATGTCGAGGTTCAGATAGGTCGATGTGACCATGAAAAAGACCAGTAGAATCAGCATCACGTCGATCATCGGCACCAGCGAGATCAACGGTCGCGTCGGCTTGCGTCTGCTCAGGCTCAACTCGCTGGACATCGACGATTCCCTAATGTGCACCGCGCTCTTCGATGACCATCAGCCGGCCCACCGCGTTTTCGATCGACTGCGCCCCCGCCTCGGCCCGGCCCGAAAGCAAAGAGGCCCCGATGGCGGCGGGAATGGCCACCAGCAACCCGGCAGCGGTTGTCAGCAACGCCTGCCAGATTCCGCCCGCCAGGACCGAGGCATTGGCCGCCCCCTGCGCCAGTTCCAGTTCCTGAAACGACTGGATCATCCCGGTCACGGTGCCCAGCAACCCCAGCAGGGGTGAGATCATGGCAATCAGTTCAAGGACGCGAATCCAGGTGCTCATCGCTGCGAATTCCAGATTGCCGCGCCGCGTGAGTTCCGTCATCAGCGCCGGGCCCCTGAACCCGTCGATCAGCGCCTGCATCGCATAGGCGCAGACCCGGTCCGCCGGGGATTTGCCCGCCGCCAACGCAGCTTGAGCGGGCTGGCGGTCGCCGCCCGCCCATTTGACAAAGGCCGCGTCCCGCTCGGGCCCGCCGGACCGAACCGGAGCCAGTTGAATGGTTTTGACCACGATCAGCGTCAGCGACAACACGGACAGCAGCGCGAGAACGGCGATGATCGGGCCGCCGGTGCCCAGATTTTCCAACCCCGGCATGGCTTACTGCGCCAGACCGGCTGAGGTCTTGCTGTCCAGCACCAACAGCGGGAAGCAATCCAGGGGCTCGGCATTCTGCGGCTTGCAGGCGGGCAGGTCATGCAGCAGCACCTCGGAGATATCCGCACAATCGATTTCGGGGATTTCGAACAGTTTCAGCACGGTGCGCTGAACGGGCAGGGGGGCGGCGTCGATGGACAGCAACCGGTCGATCACGCCGTTGGTGTCGAGGATCGCAAGCGACATTTCGAACTCTTCGAAACTGTTACCGGTCTGGTTGCGAAACAGAAAGAACGCGCGGCACCCGCCCGTCTCTCCGGCCTCGAACTTGTTCAGCTCGATGGACAGCTTCCCTTCGTCTGCCTGCGCGTTGACCGCTGACAGAGCCAGTGCAAGCGCTCCAATAATGCCTGTTTTCATGCGTTGTCCCCTGTTCGTAGTCTCGAATGTCTGATTTTGGCCCCGGCGTGAAACAGCCCCGGACGGGATGTCGGACCGGATTGGTTTGACTGCGATCATTGCAGCATCTGACCCCAAGCGCGAAGAAAAAAATCGGGCGATGCGCGCGGCTTGTGCCGCCTTGTCGGACGTTATTCTGCCCCGCAGGTGTCGCTAGGGAACCTATGTCGCAAAAAAAACGTATTTATTGGGTTTGACTTTGCACCGGGTATGCGGCTGATTCATCACATAGGCCGCGAAGAAACGCGATTTGTTTGCCAGTTCGGCGATCATGTGAAGTAATTCATACACGTGATCATGAACACTGCGCTAAGCGAAGCGACAAGAACAACAGACGGCCAACGGGCGACACGTCATTGGGGAGAACATGGATCTAACTTCTTATCTGGAACCCCGGGGTGAAGAACCCCCCAGCGGTGAAAATCTGGAGTACGATCCGGCCTTCACCGAGCTCGAGATTGCCGCTCAGCCCGGTGAAGAACGTCAGATGGGTGACGAGGTCGTCGCTGCCGAGGAACAGGACTGGCGCGACGTCGAAACCAAAGCGCTGGCTGTCATGGACAAAAGCCACGACCTGCGCGCGGCGATTTATCTGGCCGAGGCGGTTTTGCACACCAAGGGCCTGCCCGCCTTCGCGACCTCGATCGGTTATGTGAAATCTCTGCTGGAAGAGTTCTGGGACACCTGCCATCCCGAACTGGATGAAGATGACGGCGATGCGACGATGCGGATCAACGCGGTGCGCGGTCTGGCCTCATCCGACCGGATGGTGCGCGCGCTGCGTCGCACCGGTCTGACCGACAGCCGTACTTTCGGCAGCATGACCCTGCGCCATCTGGATGTGGTCGATGGCCGGATCAACATGCCGGCAGATCTGGACGTCATTCCCGACGCCACCGGCGTCGCCGCCGCGTTCAAGGATACCGATGACGAGGTTCTGGCCGCCAATGCCGAGGCCGTCGCTTCGGCGATTGAGGATGTGGCCGCAATCGATGCGGTTTTTTCGGACAAAACCCCGGGCGAGGGGCCCAATCTGGACCCGCTGACCGAGGCGCTGACCAGCATCAGGCAAGCTCTGGCCCAATATGCCGATGTCGGCGACATGCCGGTTGAAGACGCAGGCGAAGATGCCGCGCCTGTTTCCGCCTCTGCCCCGGCGGCGGCTGCCCCATCCGGCGGTGGCGCGATCAACTCGCCCGATGATGTCACGATGATGCTGGAACGCATCATGGATTATTACGCCCGCTGCGAACCCTCCAGCCCGCTGCCGGTTTTGCTGGAACGGGCCAAGCGGCTTGTGAATGCCGATTTTCTGACGATTATCGAAGATATGGCGAAAGAAGGTTTGGATGAGGTGCGCCAAATCGGCGGGCTGAAATCCGACGATGATGATTACTGATCCGTTAACGGCAAACCCCTGGTAACGGATTGAAAACAAACACTGATGGATGAATCGAGGAGCATCAGATGGCTGACAGTTCACAAAAATTTATAGCCCGGAACAGGGCTCCGAGAGTTCAGATCGAATACGATGTCGAGCTTTATGGTGCCGAGAAAAAGGTTCAGTTGCCCTTTGTCATGGGCGTCATGAGCGATCTGGCCGGTAAATCCGAGGTCGAACAGCCCGCGGTTGCCGACCGGAAGTTCCTGGAAATCGACGTCGACAATTTTGACGACCGGATGAAGTCGATGGCCCCGCGCGCCGCGTTCACCGTGCCCAACACTCTGACCGGCGAAGGCAACCTGGCCGTCGATATCACATTTGAAAGCATGGACGATTTCAGCCCCGCCGCGATTGCCGCCAAGGTTGAGCCTCTCAAGGAATTGCTGGACGCGCGCACCCAGTTGTCGAACCTGATGACGTATATGGACGGCAAAACCGGCGCCGAAGACCTGATCTCAAAAATCATGCAGGACCCCAGCCTGCTGAAGACACTTGCAGCCCAGCCCAAACCGGGCGGTGACGCTGCTGAGGAGGAATAAAAGATGGCCGAAGAAGAAGCCAAGGTAGAAGCCGCCGAAGGCGCAACAGCATTTGGGTCCTCAGAGTTTGAAGCTCTGCTGACGAAAGAGTTCCGTCCAAAATCGGATCAGGCCAAAACCGCCGTTGAAAGCGCGGTCAAGACGCTGGCCGAGCAGGCGCTGGCCAATACCGGTCTGATTTCGGACGACGCGCTGCGTTCGATCGAAGGCATCATCGCCGAGATCGACAAGAAGCTGACCGAACAGGTCAACCTGATCCTGCACCATGCGGACTTTCAGCAGATGGAAAGCGCGTGGCGCGGGCTGCACTATCTGGTGAACAACACCGAAACCGACGAGATGCTGAAAATCCGCGTGATGAACATCTCGAAAAAGGACATGCACAAGACGCTGCGCAAGTTCAAAGGCACCGCGTGGGATCAGTCGCCGATCTTCAAGAAGCTCTATGAAGAGGAATTCGGCCAGTTCGGTGGTGAACCCTATGGCTCGCTGGTGGCCGACTATCATTTCGACCACAGCCCGCAGGATATCGAGCTGCTGGGCGAGATGTCCAAGATCGCAGCCGCAGCGCATGCGCCGCTGATCACCGGGGCCAAGCCCAGCCTGTTCCAGATGGACAGCTGGTCGGAACTGGCCAACCCGCGCGACCTGACCAAGATCTTCCAGACCCCGGAATATGCCGCATGGCGGTCCCTGCGCGAAAGCGAGGATTCCAAATATGTCGGCCTGGCGATGCCGCGTTTCCTGGGCCGTCTGCCCTATGGTTCCAAGACCGAACCGGTCGAGGAATTTGCGTTCGAGGAAGACACCAGCGGTGCCAACAGCGACAGCTATAGCTGGGTCAACGCGGCTTATGGCATGGCGGTGAACATCAACCGGTCGTTCAAGGAATATGGCTGGTGTTCGCGCATTCGCGGCGTGGAAAGCGGCGGTACGGTCGAAGGCCTGCCGGCGCATACTTTCCCGACCGACGATGGCGGCGTGGATATGAAGTGCCCGACCGAGATCGCAATCTCGGACCGGCGCGAGGCGGAACTGGCCAAGAACGGCATGATGCCCCTGATCCACCGCAAGAACAGCGATTCGGCGACCTTCATCGGCGCGCAATCGCTGCATAAACCCGCCGAGTATGACGATCCGGACGCAACCGCGAACGCCAATCTGGCGGCGCGCCTGCCCTACCTGTTCGCGACCTGCCGCTTTGCGCATTACCTGAAATGCATGGTGCGCGACAAAGTCGGCTCGTTCAAAAGCCGTCAGGACATGGAGTCCTGGCTGCAGGAGTGGATCAACCAATACGTGGATTTCAACGCCGATATCTCTGCCGAAGCAGAGAAAGCGCGCAAGCCGCTCGCCTCGGCCGAAGTGGTTGTTGAAGACGTTGAAGGGAACCCAGGATATTACACGTCCAAGTTCTTCCTGCGTCCGCATTACCAGCTCGAGGGTCTGTCGGTTTCGCTGCGTCTCGTTTCGAAACTTCCGTCAGAAAAAGCCGGTTAATTCGCAAAAAAATGGGTGGCATGTGAAGCGTTTCACTGCCGCCCGAACGGTGCTCCCGTAAACCAAAGCTACAGACATCAAAGGAACGGAAAATGGAAAACGTATTCATCAAAATGGACTTCCCTGGCGAGGCCCGGGAAAAAGGACACACGGACTGGATCGCTTGTAAAGAGATCAGCTGGAATGTGGAACGGACACTGGATATGGGCGACATGGGGACCACCCAGCGCGGATATGCCAATGCCAATTTCGGCAAGGTCGAGCTGAGCACTGAGCTGAGCAAAGCCTCGGCAAAACTGATGACCTATGTCGCTTCGGGCAAAGCCAATGCCGAGATGACAATCCACCTGTGCCGTTCGGGCGACGATGAAAAGAAAGGCATGGAGCCTTATCTGATCCTGACCCTGCGTGATGCCATCGTGGACAGTTATTCGGTGTCGGGTGGTGAAGAATCGATCCCGACCGAAAGCTGGACGGTTGCGTATCGCGGTATCTCGATCAAGTACAAGATCGCTGACTTCAAGACCGGCAAGCTCAGCGATTGCAACGAATTCAAATGGAACCTGGAAACCGGCGACGTCAGCTGATTTCCGGCCTGAAAGAATGGCTCTGGCGTGTTTTTTCGCCAGAGCCTTTGGTATTTTCATCCTGACTGCACGAGGGTTTCATGACGCCGGAAGAGCATCTTAAATCAGGCGATCTGGCGGCCACGCTGGCCACGTTGCAAGACAAGATCCGCGCCAATCCCGCAGACGCCAAGCTGCGGATTTTTCTGTTTCAGCTGCTCTGCGTCATGGGCGACTGGAAACGCGCGATCACGCAGCTGAAGCTGAGTGCGGAAATGGACGAAGCGGCCACGATGATGGCCAAGACCTATCGCGAGGCGATCATTTGCGAGGTTTATCGCGAAAAGGTCTTTGCGGGTGAAAAGACTCCGATGATTTTCGGCGAGCCGCAAGAGTGGCTGGCCCATCTGATCGAAGCGCAGAAACTGACGGCGGGCGGCCATTTCGATCAGGCGGCCGAGCTGCGCGGCAAGGCCTTCGATGCGGCACCCGCGACGTCCGGCACCGTGAATGGCGAGGCGTTCGAATGGATCGCCGATGCGGATATGCGTCTGGGTCCGGTGCTCGAAGTGATCGTGAACGGGCGTTATTTCTGGCTGCCTTTTGGGCAGATCGTCCGGCTGGATATCGAAGCGCCCAGCGATCTGCGCGATGCGGTCTGGACCGCCTGCACGCTGACGGTCGCCAGCGGTGGCGAGGTCGCGGCGCTGATTCCGACACGCTACGCGGGCACGACCGAACGGGGCGACGATGCCGCGCGTCTGGCGCGGGCGACAAGCTGGGTCGATGCCGGGGCGGATACGTTTGTGGGCCTGGGTCAGCGCCTGCTGGCCACCGACAAATCCGACGTCGCGCTGCTGGATATCCGCGAACTGGTACTGAATGTGGCCGCAGAGGCCGGGGAAACGGCGGGAGATGGCTGAGAAGACACTTGCCGAACGATTGCAACCTTCGCTTCTTGACCGGCTGACCGATGACGCGCCGGACCAGTTGAAGGAGGGGCGCGATGCACGTGTGATCGATGTCGGACGGCTTCGGGAAATCATCCAGCGCGATCTGTCCATGTTGCTCAACACTACGGATCAATCCGACCTGATTGATGAAGAGATTTATCCTTATGCGGCAAAATCCGTGCTGAATTACGGCATCCGGGAAACCTCGGGGTCGTTTTCCACCCTGTATCAGGCGCAGCGCATCCAGCAGTCGATTGCCGATTCGATCGAGGTGTTCGAGCCCCGGATCGTCAAAGGCTCGGTCTCAGTTGATTTGCGGTCCGAAAAGGGCTCGGGCGAGATGCATGTGGAATTCGACATCCGCGCCGTGATGTGGGCGCAGCCCATGCCGTTGGAACTGTATCTGCGCAGCCGGGTCGATGTGACCACCGGCGAAGTTGCGATTGAGCGGAGCTAGTCATGGACACACGGCTGCTCAAACATTACGAAACCGAACTGGCCTTTCTGCGCGAAATGGGCGCCGAGTTTGCCAGCGCCTATCCCAAGATAGCCTCGCGTCTGGGGATGGAAGGGATCGAGGTGGTCGATCCCTATGTGGAACGGCTGCTCGAGGGCAGCGCTTTTCTGGCCGCGCGGGTGCAGCTGGAACTGGAAATGCAGTTCCCGGCCTTCACCTCGAACCTGCTGGAAATCGTCTACCCGCATTATCTGGCCCCGACCCCGTCGATGATGATCGCGCAACTGGAGCCGGACGTGGCCAATGCCGCGCTGAAAGAAGGGTATCCGATTGCCCGGGGCTCGACCTTGCGGTCGCATCTGGCGGAAGGAGAACAGACGGCGTGCGAATTCACGACGTCGGCGGACCTGACGCTCTGGCCCATTGCGATCACCGAGGCCGAATATATCGACGGGCGCGGTGAACTGGTTGCGGCGGGTGTGGCCAAGGAAACCGATGCGCGGGCCGGTATCCGCCTGCGCCTGCACCGCACCGACGGCGAACCGATGGCGGATCTCGAGATGGACAGCCTGGTGCTGCATCTCGACACCCAAAGCGGCAAACCCTGGGCTTTGCACGAGCTGCTGAGCACCCAATGCGTCGGCCTGACCGGTCGGTCGACAGACCGGCGGGCGGACTGGGCCGTGCGCCTGCATGATGCCGATGTGGTTCCCAAAGGGTTCGAGCCGGAAGAAGCCCTGTTGCCGACCCCGCGCCAGTCCTTTGACGGCTATCGCCTGTTGCAGGAATATTTTGCAATGCCCGAACGGTTCCTGTTCGTGGAACTGACGGGCCTGAAACCGGCGCTGAAACAGTCGGCGGGCGATGATGTCGATATCTACATCCTGTTGCAGGACAGTATGCGCGACGTGGCCCCGGCGGTGACGCCCGCGGCCTTTGCCCTGAACGCGGTGCCTGCGGTGAATCTGTTCCACCGCCGCTGCGACCGGGTGCATATCACCCAGATGGACACCCAGCACCATGTCGTTCCGAACCGGACGGCGGGTCTGGACTATGAGGTTTTCTCGATCGAGCGGGTGACGGGCATCCAGTCGGACGAAGAAGGCGATATTCCCTTCCGCCCGTTCTACAGCGACACCGATCTGACGGCGGCGGGCGACAATCACTCGGCCTATTACACCATCAAGCGCCGAATGCGGCAGCGCAACGAAAAGGAACGGCTGCGCGGGGTGCGCACGTCTTATCTGGGCTCCGAGGTCTATCTGACGCTGGTGGACCGCGCGCAGGCGCCCTATCCGGGATCGCTGGATCAGTTGGCGGTTGAAGCCTTATGTTCCAACCGCGATCTGCCCATGTTGTTGGCGGCAGGCGGCGAGGATGTGTTCCATTTGCCCGATGGCGGGCCGGTCAAATCGGTGCGCACCCCGATCACGCCCACGCGGCCCCATGCAACGCTGGCGCAGGGCGATGCGGCGTGGAAGCTGATCAGCCATCTGAGCCTGAATTACCTGTCGATTGCGGGCGAGGGCCGGGAAGGCGGGTCTGGGGCGCTGCGCGAGTTGTTGGGAATCTACGCCCCGCTGGGCAACCGCGTGACCGAAAAACAGCTTGAAGGCGTGGTGTCCGTCACCAGCCGCCCCATCGTGCGCCGGATGAGCGACGAGGTGCTCAGCACCGCCGTGCGCGGGCTCGAGATTACGCTGGGCTTTGACGAAAGTTTTTACGAAGGGACAAGCGTTTACGTCCTGGGTGCTGTGCTGGAACGGTTCTTCCGCAAATACACGACGATCAACAGTTTCACCGAAACTGTGCTGAAAACCGAACGAAGGGGAGAGATTGCCAGATGGCGACCGGCAGCCGGCCTGGGCAGGATCATCTGAGCCTGCTTGCCGCTCTGGCGGCGGACCCTGAAAGGCATCACGTCTTTCAGGCGCTTCGGGTGATCGAGGCGCATTATCACGATGCGCCGCGTCTGGGTGAATCCCGCCGCCCGCGCGAAGACCGGGTGCGGTTGGGTCAGGACGTGTCGCTGGCCTTTCCACCCAACACGCTGACGCGGTTCGAACCGGCCTCGGACACTCAACCCGGCAAGCTGAGCAATCTGTTCTTTGGCTTCTTTGGCCCGCAAGGCCCGCTGCCCCTGCATCTGACGGAATTTGCCCGCGACCGGCAGCGCAATCACCGCGACCCGACCTTTGTCGCTTTTGCCGACATGCTGACCCATCGAATGATGAGTCTGCTCTATCGTGCGTGGTCGGCCGCCGAGCCGGCGCCCAGTTTCGACCGGGGCGACGATCCGTTCGAGCAGCGCGTGGCGGCCTTGGCGGGGTTCAAGGGCGGCGATTTCAGCGACCGCGACGCGATGTCGGACATGCTGCGCCGGTTTTTCGCCGGGCATCTGGGATCGGGCACCAAGACGGTTGAGGGGCTGGTCGCGATCATCTCGGATTATTTCGGGGTCGATGCGCATGTGCAGCAATTCGTCGGCTCGTGGCTGGAGCTTGAACCCGATGACACCTGGCAGTTGGGCGGCCCGGCGCGTCTGGGTCAGTCGACCAGCATCGGCAACCGGGTCTGGTCGCGCTCGGCCAAGTTCCGCATTCGGATCGGGCCGGTGTCGCTGCCGGATTACAAGCGACTGCTGCCCGGCGGCGTGTCGCAACAGCGGCTGGAATCTATACTGCGGACTTACGTGGGCGACACGCTGGATTGGGAGGTCAATCTGGTTCTCGCCGGTGATGAAGTCCCGCGCGCGTCCCTTGGGGGGACGACGCAGCTGGGTCACACAAGCTGGATCAAGACCCGCGACGACCCCGATGAAACTCGACCGGATGCGGACGATCTGATCCTCTATCCCGGATATATGAACCAAGAATTTGAGGCCGAAGAACCGGCCCGCAACGAGAGGTATTGAAGATGACGGAAATCAGCCGTGTGTCGCTGTTCGGCAAGCTGAACAAGCTGGGCTATCAGGCGATCGAAGGGGCCACCGTGTTCTGCAAGATGCGGGGCAATCCTTATGTCGAGATTCAGCATTGGCTGCATCAGATCCTGAACGGTCAGGACAGCGACATTCACCGCATCATTCAGCATTACGATCTGGACCCGGGCAAGATTGCCTCGGAACTGACCCGCTCGCTGGACATGCTGCCGCGCGGGGCGTCCTCGATCTCGGACCTCAGCGATCACCTGATGGACGCGATGGAGCGCGGCTGGGTTTGGGGCTCGTTGCTTTATTCCGACAGCAAGGTGCGGACGGGCTATCTGATTTTGGGCATGCTCAAGACGCCCGCGCTGCGCAACATTCTGGCCAGTATGTCGCCGGAACTGGCCAAGATCGGCGCGGATGATCTGGCTGATAATTTTGCCGAGGCCACCGATGGCTCGCCCGAGGACAGCTTGGGTGCGCAGGATGGCTCGAATGTGGGTGGCGGGGCCGAACCCGGCGAGGCCAGCGGCGCGATGGCCCCCGGCGCGATGGGTAAAGGGGAAGCGCTGGAGCAGTTCTGCACCGATCTGACCGAACAGGCCCGCAATGGCGAGATTGACCCAATTGTGGGCCGGGATGAGGAAATCCGTCAGATCGTCGACGTGCTGATGCGCCGCCGTCAGAACAACCCGATCCTGACCGGTGAGGCCGGTGTGGGTAAAACCGCCGTGGTCGAAGGCTTCGCCCTGCGGATCGCGCGTGGCGACGTACCCCCGGCGCTGAAAGACGTACGCTTGCTGGTGTTGGATGTGGGCCTGCTGCAGGCGGGCGCGTCGATGAAGGGCGAGTTTGAAAATCGTCTGCGTCAGGTGATCGATGAGGTGCAGGCCAGCCCCACTCCGATTGTGATGTTCGTAGATGAAACCCATACGCTGGTCGGCGCGGGTGGCGCGGCAGGCACCGGCGACGCGGCCAACCTGCTGAAACCGGCACTGGCGCGCGGCACTTTGCGCACCATCGGCGCGACCACATGGGCCGAATACAAGAAATACATCGAAAAAGACCCGGCCCTGACCCGGCGTTTTCAGGTCGTGCATGTCGAGGAACCGGATATTCCAAAGGCGGTTCTGATGATGCGCGGCATCGCCTCGATGCTGGAAAAACACCATCGGGTACAGGTGCTGGATGAAGGGATCGAGGCGGCGGTGACGCTGTCGGCGCGCTATATCCCGGCGCGGCAATTGCCGGACAAATCGGTCAGCCTGCTGGATACGGCCTGCGCGCGCGTTGCCGTTTCGCAGCACGCGGTTCCCGCCGAGGTCGATGACAGCCAACGCCGGATCGAGGCGCTGACCACCGAGCTCGAAATCATCGAACGCGATGAAACCGCAGGCTATGACGTCGCCGACCGGCGCGAGGCGGTGAATGCCGCGAAAGAGGCGGAAGAGGCGCGGCTGGCCGAACTCACAAGGCGCTGGGACGCCGAAAAGAAGGTGGTCGAAGAAATCCTCGACCTGCGGGCCAAATTGCGCGCAGGCGGGCAGGAAGTCGAAGGCACCGGCACCGCCGAAGGCGAGGCCGCGACCGAGGAAGCCCCGGACGTGCAACCCATCGACCGCGAAGCTCTGCTGGCTGAACTCAAGGCCAGGAACGCAGAACTGGAACAGGTGCAGGGCGACAGCCCGCTAATCCTGCCTATCGTCGATCATCAGGCGGTGGCCAGCGTGGTTGGTGACTGGACCGGTATCCCCGTCGGCCGCATGGTCAAGGATGAGATCGACACGATCCTGAACCTCGAAGACCGTCTGGCGCAGCGGGTGATCGGTCAGGACCACGCGATGAGGATGATCGCCAAGCGGGTGCAGACCAGCCGGGCCGGTCTGGACAATCCGAACAAGCCCATCGGCGTCTTCATGCTGGCGGGTACCAGCGGGGTCGGCAAGACCGAAACCGCGCTGGCACTGGCCGAGGTGCTGTATGGCGGCGAACAGAATGTCATCACCATCAACATGTCCGAGTATCAGGAAGCCCACACTGTCAGCAGTCTGAAAGGCGCGCCTCCGGGCTATGTCGGTTATGGCGAAGGCGGGGTGCTGACCGAGGCGGTGCGGCGCAAGCCCTATTCGGTGGTGCTGCTGGACGAGGTGGAAAAGGCCCACCCGGACGTGCACGAGATTTTCTTTCAGGTCTTCGACAAGGGCGTGATGGAGGATGGCGAAGGCCGCGTGATCGACTTCAAGAACACGCTGATCCTGCTGACCTCGAATGTCGGCACCGAGATGATCATGGACATGTGCGCCGACCCCGATCTGATGCCCGACCCCGAAGGCATGGCCAAGGCGCTGCGCGACCCGATGCTCAAGGTCTTTCCGCCCGCGCTGCTTGGGCGTCTGGTGACGATCCCCTATTATCCGCTCAGCCCGGACATGCTGGGCGAGATCACCAAGCTGCAACTGGGCCGCATCCAGAAACGGGTCAGCCAGGCCCATGGCGTGCCGTTCGAATATACCGACGCTGTGGTCGAAGAGATCGTCAACCGCTGTCAGGAGCTCGACAGTGGTGGGCGCATGATTGATGCCATCGTGACCAACACGATGCTGCCCGATATCTCGACCGAATTTCTGAAAAGAATGATGGAAGGTGAAGAAGTTGCCAAAGTCGTGATCGACGTCACAGACGGCGACTTCAGTTATGGGTTTGACTAAGGGCGATCAACCAAAGGTCGTATCACATACCACAACAGGAGAGAGACGATGGCTGCATTCACAACAAGCGCGCAACTGAACATCGGGTACAAGGGCAAGATGTTCAAACAACCAAAATGCGAGTTCACCGTGGCCCATGCCGTGCCCGAGGGCGAGGACGAGACCGAAACCAAGCTGCTTCGCGCAGCCTATGCCAAGCTGTGGGAAAAGAACTTTACCAAGCTTGAGAAAAAGCGCTCGGCCGAGTTCAAAAAGGCAATGGACGGAACCGAAAAGGACATCGAGAAAAAGGACTATTCGGAAGACCAGCTAAAGAAGTTCATCGAAACCGCAAACCAGCTGATCAAGCAGGGTCTCAAGACCTTTCAGAGCGAGGTCCAGTCGCTGGCGACGACCTGCATGGAACAGGTCTATGACTATGTCGAGAAGAAGCTGAAAAAGAAGATGACCCGCAAGAAGATCAAGACGGGTCTGAAAATCACCGCGCTGGTGTTGATCACGCTGGCGGTCGCGGCGGCCTCGATCGCGGCGACGGTTCTGACCGGCGGCGTGGCCGCGGTTGTAATCGCTGCGGCCATCGGCACCGGCATCGGGGCGCTGGTGTCCAGCGGCAAGATCATCAAGAAGGAATATGACAGCTACAAGGGTTTCCTGGACAAGATCGAAAAGGACATCAACGCAATCACCAAGGCTGTCGAGTATCAGGAGAAAAAGAAGAAAGCGTCGGAATTCCGCAAGCTGGGGCCGAAGGAAAAGGTCAAGCTGCTGATGGCTGGCACTTCGGGCCACGTGAAATCGCTGAAAAAGCACCTTGAGGATGGTGCCACGCGCATGCTGCTGATGCGCAAGCACATGAATGAGGCGCTGGTGAAAGCAAATGAAGCCCGCGAAAACGCCGACAAGATGAAAGGCCACCCGGACAAAGCCATCTCGGCCGAGGCTGCCGAGGCGGAACGTCTTGCGAAGGAAATGGCCTACAAGCTGGAAAAATTCGAAACCAAAAAGAAGAAATATGATGAGCTGAAAGCCGAGGCCGCAAAGGTCATCAAGGACCTTGAGACCAAGGGCATCTGGGATGGCGGCAAGCTGTCCAAAGCGATCAAATTCGCGGAAGATCACGAAGACACGGCAAACTTCATGATCAGCGCGGGCAAGGCGCTGGCTAAATCCGGTGCAAAGATTGTGAAGGCCGTAAAGTAAGTTGACTATCGCGGGCAGCGCCGGGGCTCAGATCCGGCGCTGTCTGTACCGTTCAAAGGAGTGAGCCCGTTGGAATCCAGTACGGCCCCTGATCCCTCGCTGCGCGAACGTGCCCGGGAATTCGTCGAACGCCGGGCCGTGACCAATACGATTCTGGGCGTGATCATTTTCAATGCAATCACGCTGGGCCTGTCCACGTCTCCGTCAATTCAGGCCAATGTCGGACACATCCTGCGCGTCATCGATACGATTGTACTGGGTATCTTTGTCGCCGAGCTGCTGGTGAAATTTTATGCTTACCGGCTGAGTTTCTTTAACAACGCGTGGAATATCTTTGACCTTGTGGTCGTGACGCTGGGCCTGTTGCCCAACCGCGATGGTCTGTCCGCCCTGCGGGGGTTGCGGGTCATCCGGGCGATGCGTCTTTTGTCGGTCATACCGCAGATGCGCGCGGTGGTTCAGGCACTGCTGGATGCGCTGCCCGGCATGGGCGCGGTGATCATCATGATCTCGATCGTGTTCTATGTCTTCGCCGTCATGGCCACGTTGATGTATGGCCCCGATTTCCCCGAATGGTTCGGGTCGCTGGGCCGCTCGCTCTATTCGCTGTTCCAGATCATGACGCTGGAAAGTTGGTCGATGGGCATCGTCCGACCGGTGATGGAGGTGCATCCCACCGCCTGGATTTTCTTTGTGCCCTTCATCGTGATCACCGCGTTTTCGGTGCTGAACCTGTTCATCGGTCTGCTGGTCAATACGATGCAATCGGCGGTGGAGGATGAGTCGGTCGAAGAGTTCTCTCATCTGCGCGAGCTTGTGCGCAGCGAAACCGACGTTGTCGACGACCGCGTCAAGGAACTGCTGGTCGAGGTCAAAGCCCTGCGCCACGAAGTGGCGGAACTGAAAGGGCAGGACGATGGCTGACAGTTCGCAGAAATTCATCGCCCGCAACCGGGCGCCCAGGGTTCAGATCGAATATGACGTGGAGCTTTACGGCGCTCAGAAAAAGGTGCAGCTGCCCTTTGTCATGGGCGTGCTCAGCGACCTGTCGGGCAAGTCAACGGTTGAAACCCCAACGGTCTCGGATCGCAAGTTCCTTGAGATCGACGTCGATAATTTCGACAACCGGATGAAGGCGATGGCCCCGCGCGTTGAATTTGCGGTTCCGAACACGCTGACGGGCGAGGGCAATCTGGCGGTCGATCTGACGTTCGAGAAGATGGCCGATTTCTCCCCCGCGCAGATCGCAGCCAAAATTGAACCGTTGCGCAAACTTCTGGACGCGCGGACGCAGCTGTCGACCCTGATGGCCTATATGGACGGCAAGGCCGGGGCCGAGGCGCTGATCGAGAAAATACTGGCCGACCCGGCGCTGCTGGGCGCGCTTGCCAGCAGCCCGGTCGAAGGTCACGACACGCAGGCAACGCTGGATGCCCTGCGCGACCTGGCCCCGGATGACGCGCCCGAGGATCGTTCGGTCGAGAATGCGCTGGCCTCGGTGCCCGAGGTTGAGGCTGTCGAAGAACAGGAAAGCTCGGCCAACGTGCTGTCAGACCTTGCCGCCAGCGCATCGGATGAAGAACCGGAAGATACCGCGCTTGAGGATGCTCTGTCCTCCCTGCCGGACGCACCCGAAGCTGAGACCGAGGATACAACCTCTGACGTCCTGACCGATCTGGCCAGCACCGCACCTGAGGACGCGCCGCAGGAAAACTCGGTCGAAGATGCGCTGTCGTCCATTCCAGAAGTTGCGGTTGAAGAGGCCCCGGACGGTTCGGCCGATATTTTGTCCGGACTCGCGGACATGGCACCGGAAGAGGCCGAAGATACCTCCGCGGCAGACGTGCTGTCTTCCCTGCCCGAGGTTGAGGACAGCGACGAACAGGATCAAAGCGACGATATTCTGGCCGGTCTTGCGGATCAGGCCCCCGAACCGGTTGCCGAGGACAGTGCGGTTGAAGATGCCTTGTCTTCGATCCCCGAAACAGCCGAAACCGTCGAGGAAGATCATTCCGACATCCTGACCGAACTTTCCGAGGCCGCGCCGGAGGATGACGGCGACGACAACAGTGATCTTGATGATCTGCTGGGCGACCTCGCCGATATGGCCCCGGAGGAGGAGGGGGATACATCTGCTGTGGATGCGTTGTCATCGCTGCCTGAAGTTGAAGAAACTACAGACGAAGATCATTCGGACATTCTGACCGGTTTGGCCGAAGCCGCGCCGGTGGAAGAGGGCGAAGACGACAGCGAATTGGATGATCTGCTCGGTGAACTCGCCGATCTTGCCCCGGAGGAGGGTGAGGATACAGCTGCCGCCGACGCGTTGTCGTCGTTGCCGGACGTTGAGGAGACGGCAGAGGAGGATCATTCGGACATTCTGACGGACCTGGCCGAGGCTACGCCGGAAGCCGAAGCCGAAGATGACAGCGATTTGGATGACCTTTTGGGTGATCTGGCCGATCTTGCGCCCGAGGACTCGGATGAAGCGGAAGTCACGGACGACATTCTTGCCTCTATGCCGGAAGCGGAGCCGGATGAGGTCGTTGACATCTCCGATGACGTGTTGGGCGATCTGGCGGATGCGGCACCCGAGGACGGTGGCGAAGACGACGATGATCTGGAGACTTTGCTGGGCGATCTGGCCGGGGATGCACCGGAAGACGCTGAAGAAGATGATGTTGATCTGGATGATCTGCTTGGCGATCTGACATCCGACGAAGAACCGGATGAGGATGGAGCAGAGGAGGATGAACTGGAGTCAGTTCTTGGCGATCTTGGAACGGATGCGGATGAGGCAAGCCTCGATGATCTCGATCTGGATGGTCTTTTGGATGAAGACGAAACCTCGGACGAAGAGACCGAGGCGGAGAGTACGGACGAGGAACTGGATTTAGACCTCGACGATCTTTTGGGTGAGGACGCGCCCTCCGACGATGGGGAAACCGAAGAAACCTCTGACATTGATCTGGACGATCTGGACCTTGACGATCTGCTCGGCGATGACGCGCTGTCTGATGAGGCGGACTCTGCCGCCGAAGAGATTGATCTGGATGATTTAGATCTGGACGGCCTGTTGGATGAGGACGAAGAGACCGAGGCCGAGGGCACGGATGAGGATCTGGATTCAGACCTCGACGACCTGTTGGGCGTGGATGCGCCCTCCGGCGACGGGGAAACCGAAGGAACGTCTGACATTGATCTGGACGATCTGGACCTTGACGATCTGCTCGGCGATGACGCGCTGTCTGATGAGGCGGACTCTGCCGCCGAAGAGATTGATCTGGATGATATCGATCTGGACGGCCTGTTGGATGAAACCGATGATGAGGACGGAACTTCTGCGGACGATCTGGATCTGGACCTCGACGACCTGTTGTCCGATGACGACACGGAAGATGCAGCCCCGGAACCGGACACCGCGCCAGAAGACGCGAAGCCAAGCGGAGAGCCTGCGCTCGCCTTTGGCCGGATGAGCGCCGACAGGCCCGACCCCGAGCGGCTGAAACGCACCCGGTTCCGTATCGCGATCTTTGGTGATTTCACCGGCCGGTCTGCCCGCGGGCAAATTGAAACCGGGGATGCGCTGGCCGCGCGCAAGCCGATCCTGCTGGACCCGGATACGGTCGAGGATGTGATTTCCAGCTTCGCCACCACGCTGGTTCTGCCCATCGGCAAGGACGGTGCAGGGATCGAGGTCAAGCTCAAGGAACTTGACGATCTGCATCCGGATGAACTCTATGAAAAGGTTGAGCTTTTCGATGGATTGTCCGGTCTGAAAAGCCAGCTCAGCGCCGGGGCCACCGCTGATCACGCGGCGAAGCAGCTGATTGCCTGGGGGGAAGAGTTCGGACAGGCGGTGGTGCCTCCGCGTAAAACTTCCGGCGGCAATACCGTGCGGGCCGATCTGAAACTGAGCGATTTTCAGAAGCTGATCGGCGACACCGGCGGGGAACTGGCGCAGCCGTCTCCGGTGGACGATCTGCTGAAACGCGTGGTCGGGCCGCATATCCGCAAGCTGCCCAGCCCCGATGTCTCGGCCATCCAGACGGCGGTGGATGAGGCGCTGAGCGCGGCGATGCGGATGGTATTGCACCACCCCGAGTTCCAGTCGATTGAGGCGCAGTGGCGCAGCCTCGATCTGATCGCACGCAGTGTCGAGGATGACGATACGCTGGACGTGATCCTGTATGACGTTTCCGCAGAAGAAATCGCCGCCGATCTGGTAGCGGAAGAAGATCTCGCCAAAACCGGGCTGGTGCGCCTGCTGACCGAAGAACCGCTGGACGAAGAAAACGGGCGCGGAGGCTATTCGGCGTTGATCGGGCTTTATACGTTCGAGGAAACCCCGCCCCATGCCGAATTGCTGGGCCGCGTGGGCCGGGTCGCGGCGCATGTGGACGCGCCCTTCATCAGCGCCATCACGCCGGGCTATCTGGACATCAAGAAAGAGGATCGCCACCCGCTGGTGGTCAAGGCCTGGGACATGTTCCGCGCCATGCCCGAGGCGGGGCATGTGGGGCTGGCCTCGCCCCGGTTCCTGCTGCGACGGCCTTATGGGGCCAAGTCGGAACCGATCTACGAATTCGATTTCGAGGAGTTCACAGAGACCGAAGGCCTGCGCGGCATGCTCTGGGCCAATCCGGCGGTGCTGGTGACGATCCTGCTGGCACGCTCGTTCAGGCAGAATGGCAAGGCGATGAACCTCGGCTCGGTCATGAGCCTTGGCGGCATACCATACCATTTCGTCAATGACCGCTACGGCGATCAGGTCGCGCTGCCCTGTACCGAGCGCAACATCACGTTGGAAAAACACGAACATTCGGTGCAGCGCGGTTATATGCCGGTGCTATCGGTCAAGGGACGGGACGAAATACGGCTGGGTTCGTTCAACTCGGTCGCCGGGCAGGAGATTCTGGGCCCGTGGACCGGCGTTCCGGTGCCCGAACCGTCACCGGATGTTCCGCCAGAGCCGGAAGCCGACGATACATCGGATGATGAGGATGATTTCGATCTGGATACGGATATGGACGACGACATCTCGGATCTCGACCTCGGCGACGATGATGCGGATGACGACGACGATGATCCGGAACTGGCGGCCCTGATGGCCGATCTGGCGGGCGGCGGCGACGCCGCCGAAGACGAAGATGATGCGGGCGATCTGGATGATTTCCTGTCGTCCTTCGGGGATGATGATGACGTCGACTTTGGCGATGGGTCCGAAGATGGCGAAGAAGAAATGGACCCGGAACTGGCTGCCCTGCTGGCTGATCTGTAACGGCGTACGGAACGAGATTTGGAAGGAACGGTAAATGGCGCAAAGTCTGCAAAGTAAAGAGTGGCCCCTTCGGATCACCGGTTCATACAGCTATGACGAAGACGAACTTGTCATCCGGCGCGCGATCGTGACGGAAAAGCTGGGCGAGTTGACGGATATTCAGGTCGAGGTTCTGTCCCCGGACAAGTCCATCGCTTTGGACAAGCTGCTGGGCAAGATCATGACCATCCACATGGCCGCCGCCAAGGGGGCCGAGCGCAAGTTCACTGGCACGATTGTGCGCGTCGAACGGCTGGCGCTGCGCGACGGTTTTGTACAGTTGCTGGCGGAACTGCGCCCCTGGTTCTGGATGCTGGACCAGACCACCGACAGCCGCATTTTCCAGAATATGACCGCCGTGCAGATTATTGAACAAATCTTCGGCGAATACGCATTCTCGGACTTCAAAAAGAGCCTGAGCGCCAGCTATCAGCAGCGGGAATACTGCGTTCAGTACCGGGAAACCGATTTCGATTTCATCTCGCGGCTGATGCAGGAAGAGGGCATCTATTACTATTTCGATTACGCGAACGCCGAGGACAAGCTGGAAACGCTGGTGCTGTGCGACGATGTTTCCGCACACAAGCCCATCGAAGGTACATCGTCGATCGAATACCGCCCCGGCGATGACTACAAGCAGCGCTTGCCCGATTGCGTGTCGGAATGGGCCAGCTCGCAAGAGGTGGTGCCGGGTGTCGTGTCGCTGCGGGATTTCGATTTCACCACTCCGAACGCCAAGCTGGACGTGCGGGCAAACACCAAGACCAAGGCCACGCATAACTACAAAAGCTATGAGCTTTATGATGCGCCCGGCCACTACTACAAGGAAACCAAGCTTGGCACGACCCGCGCTCAGGTCCGGATGGAGGCCGAGGATGCCCGGTTCGACCGCCGCCGGGGCCGCGCCTCGGTCCGGGCGATGGAGGTGGGTAAGACCTTCACATTGAAGGAACATCCCGAAAAGGCGCAAAACGACGATTACCTGATCACCGAGGCCACCTATTACTTGCAGACGACCGAGGGCTACGGGTTCGAGAAGAACTCGCAAGACCTCGACACCGGCGCGCTGGAATTTCCGGATGACGCCGGTGAGATGTTCATGATCGAGTTCGAGGCGCAGCCGAAATCGGTCAAGTACCGCTCGGCCCTGACCACGCCGTGGCCCGAGATTTCGGGGCTGCACACCGCCATTGTGACCGGCAAGAGCGGCGAGGAAATCTGGACCGACAAGCACGGGCGCATCAAGGTGCAGTTCCATTGGGATCGCGAAGGCAAGAAGGACGAGAACACCACCTGCTGGGTGCGAGTCGTCACGCCTTGGTCCGGCAAGAACTGGGGCATGGTCAGCATTCCCCGAATCGGTCAGGAAGTGGTAATCCAGTTCGAAGAGGGCGATCCGGACCGGCCGATTTGCACCGGCATGCTCTATAATGCTGACACCATGCCGCCCTATGCGCTGCCTGCCAATCAGACCCAGACAGGGATCAAGACGCGGTCCTCAAAAGGCGGCAGCGCCGAGATGTTCAACGAACTAATGTTCGAAGACAAGAAGGGCGAGGAACTGGTGCGCTTTCAGGCGCAGAAGGACCATGAAAAACTGGTCAAGAACATGTCCACCATCACCGTTGGCTATGACAAGCTGGACAAGGGCGGCAATGGCGGCGACGGCTGTCTGAGCCAGGTGGTCAAGAAAAACGTGGATGAGACGATCAAAGAGGGCGACCATACCTTCAAGATCGAAACCGGCAGCCAGACGGTCGAAATCAAGACCGACCAGACCGAAACGGTCGAAGGCAAGTCCACCCGCACCGTGACCGGCAACAATACCGAAACCATCAAGACCGGCAACAAGACGACCACGGTGAACACGGGCAATATTCAGGTCGATGCCAAGTCGGGCAAGATCACCATCACCGCGATGCAGTCGATCGAGTTGAAGGTGGGCGGATCGTCAATCAAGCTTGATCCGACCAGCATCACTGTCAAAAGCACGATGATCAAGGTTCAGGCCAATGCGAAACTGGACGCAAAAAGCCCGATGACGACCGTGAACGGCGATGCCATGCTGACCCTCAAGGGCGGCCTGACCATGATCAACTAGGGTTGGTGAGATGAGCGAACGATTTGCCAAGATGACCAAAACGCCGCAAGTGCCCGCCGCACGGATGCTGGCGGACGCCAACGCGCGGCTGAGCACCAAGCTGGACGCCCCGGCCAGCGCGCCGCTGGACGTGGTGCTGGGCGAGCTTGATGAAAAAGGCGCGGCCATCGATATTCTGCGCCTGCTGGGTGTTGCCCTGCCGCCACGCGAGCGGGTGTGGTGGTCGTGCCTGGCGGCCCGCGACTACATCGGGGAAGCGCCTGACAACAACACCCCGGCTTTGGCCGCGTCCGAGGAATGGGTGTTCCGCCCGACCGAGGAAAACCGCGAAAAAGCCGGGGAAACCATTGATCTGGCCGAACCGGATGACGAGACGATTAACTGCGCAATGAGCGTGTTATACTCGGAAGGCACGCTGGGCACCGGCGATCTGGCGACCATGCCCGCGCCGCCCGGAGCCGCCGAAACCCTGGCCTTTGCAATGAATGTTGTTGCGATGGACAACCACGAAGGCGATTTTGACGCATACGTGCAGTTGCTGATCGATCGCGGCGTCGATATTGCTCGGGGTGGGAATGGTAAGCTGGACCGCGACGGGGCCGGTTCAGAGATGAAGGAGTAGACATGGGATTTCCACAAGCCCGCGTCACCGATATGCACTTGTGCACGCTGCCGGCCCCGCCGCCGGCGCCGCCGCCGCCCGCACCGGTTCCGATGCCGATCATGCCGCCCTGCTGCCCTACGGTTCTGGTTTCCAAGCTGCCCGCGGCGCGGATAACCGATCTGGCGACGCCCGCGTTTCCGCATCCGATCGTCAAAGGGTCAGCGACGGTGCTGATCAGCAAGCTTCCGGCGGCGCGGGTCACGGATAACTGCGCCTGTGGCGGTCTTATCATACCGCCGTGCTGCCCCACCGTACTGGTCGGAGGATGAAGACAAACGCATGACGGTCACTCTGAAATTCCAATCCACCGGTATCGTACCGGGCGACGGGCGCCCGGTGTCTATGCAGGGGGGCTCTTTGACCGTGGGGCGCGGCCCGGCCAATGATCTGGTCTTGCCGGACCCCGAAAAGACGCTGAGCAAAAGCCATTTCGTGATCGAGGATCACAACGGCAACGTGGTGATCGTGGATCTGTCAACCAACGGCACCTTTCTGAACTATTCCAAGATCGCTTTGGGCCGGACGCCCACGCCGCTGAACAATGGCGACGTGCTGACGGCGGGCGGCTACGAGATGGTGGTCGAGATCGGGGCCGATCTGCCCACTTTCGAGGAAATGATCCCGCAGCCGATGCAGCAGGGCGGGGTGTCGCCGGGCCAGTCGCAGAACGCGCCCGACCCGCTGGCCTTGCTGGACGATGCCGGGCCCGGAGGCGACTTTTTGGATGATCTTCTGGGTGGCGATGCCAAGGGTCCCGGCCAGATTTCCACGCCTGACCCGATGGATGAGTTGCTGCCGCCGCTGGACGATGACGATCCGTTCTTTGCCAAGCCCAAGGACGCACATGCGGATATGGGGGCCAGCGATCCGATGCATAACCCGTCGGCCTCGGATGCGTTTTCCGCGCCGCAGGCCGGTGGCGGGGCCAATCTGATCCCGGATGACTGGGACGACGACCTGCTGTCCCCATCGGGTGGCACAGGTCAGGATCCGTTTGCTGCGCCGGAGCCCCCAAAGCCTGCCGCACCGCCGCCACCGACAAAACCGACGCCTGGCGGTCAGGCCGAAGCGCCTGCGCCGACGTCGGAACCGGCGCAGGAACCGCCCAAGGTGGAGCCTCCGACACCTGCGCCCGCAGCCGTGGGGGATCAATCCGCCGCGCGCGCGCTGCTTGAAGCGCTTGAGGTTGACGATCTGCAGATCGACGATGCCGATCTGCCCGCCACGATGGGCCGGATGGGGCGCGTTTTGCGGGCGATGATCACTGGGCTGCGGGAAATCCTGATGACCCGCACCTCGATCAAGTCCGAGTTCCGCATTGACCAGACGATGATCAGCGCGGGTGGGAACAATCCGCTCAAGTTTTCGATCAGCCCGGAACAGGCGATCGAAGCCTTGGTGAAACCCCGCGTCAAAGGCTATCTGGCCTCGGAGGAGGCGACCGAACAGGCACTCAATGACATCAAGGCGCATGAGGTCGCCATGGTAACGGGTATGGAAGCGGCGCTGAAAGGCGTGCTGGCCCGGCTGGACCCGGACGTATTGGCGGGAAAAATTGAGGGTTCCGGCAAACTTGGGTCACTTTTCAAGGGTAAAAAGGCCCAGTACTGGGAAGTGTATGAGAAGATGTACGCAGATATCTCGGATCAGGCAGAGAATGATTTTCACGATCTATTCAGCCGGGAATTCGCGCGCGCCTATAAGGAACAGCTGGAAAAGCTGAAATAAAGCCCGGCTAGGGCGGTAAGAACAAGGGAGGGCAGCCATTGTCCTGGGACAGCAAGGTGCTTTGGACCGAAGGGTTGTTTCTGCAGCCCCATCACTTCCAGCAGGCTGACCGGTATACCGAGGCGCTGGTCGCCGGGTTGGCGCGCCGTGTGACGCCCTATGCCTGGGGGCTGAGCGCGCTTGAGATCGATGACGAGGTTCTGAAGGTCGGGCAATTCGCACTGAAATCCTGCTCGGGCCTGACGCCGGACGGGCAGGTGTTCCGCGTACCGCAGGCCGAAGACCACCCGCCCGCGTTGGAAGTGCCTGAAACGATCAAGGATTGCGTGGTCTACCTGACCGTGCCGCAACGGCGGCAAGGCGCGTCCGAGGTGGATCTGAGCGGGGCCGAACAATCGGTCAGCCGCCTGCGCCCGGCGGAACAGGAAATCACCGATGTGATGAGCCAGCAGAAAAAGCCGGTCACGCTGGGTGTCGGCAAGCTGCGGCTGCAGTTTGCGCTGGCGGTGGACGATCTGGCCGACAAGCTGGCCATCCCAATCGCTCGGATCATCGAGGTGCGCCCGGATAAAGAGATCATACTGGACCGCGGCTTCATCCCCTCGGTGATCGATGTGCGCGCGGCCCCGGCGCTGGCCGGGTTCATGAACGAGCTTGAGGGGATGCTGTCGCACCGGGTGCAGGCGCTGGCCGGGCGCTTGTCCGAAGGTGGCCCCGCCAAGGGTGCGGCGGAAATTTCCGACTTCCTGCTGCTGATGACCATCAACCGCAACCTGCCTCTGGTGCGCCATTTCGCCAATATCGAAAACGTGCACCCGGAACATGCCTACCGGGTCTGTGTCGCGATGGCGGGCGAGCTTGCGACCTTCATGAGCGCCGAGAAAGAAGCGGTGCAATTCCCCGCCTATCAGCATGACAATCTGACTGAATCCTTCGCGCCGGTGATCCGCACCCTGCGCCAGTACCTGAGTTCGGTTCTGGAACAGACCGCAATCTCGATCCCGCTGGAGCCGCGCAAATACGGCATCAGCGTCGGCGTCATCGCCGACCGCAAGCTGATCGGGAACGCGGGCTTTGTGCTGGCCGTCAACGCCGATATCCCGGCCGAAGATGTGCGGCGGCATTTCGCGGGTCAGGCCAAGACCGGTCCGGTCGAGGAAATCCGCCAGCTAGTTAACTCGGCCCTGCCCGGGATCACGCTGCGCCCGCTGCCGGTCGCGCCGCGCCAGATTCCCTATCATTCGGGGGTGGTTTACTTCGAACTGGATGCAGCCAGCCCCTATTGGTCCAAGATGACCACTTCGGGCGGGATCGCTGTGCATGTGTCGGGGCAGTATCCGGGGCTTCAGATGGAGCTTTGGGCGATCCGCAACCAGTAAATGTGAAGACGATTACTGGCTGCGGCGAAACAATTTGATAGGGCTGCCCAAAGTGGGTCACACTCTGACATGGGGGCCTTGAGGAAGCAGGTAGACGATGTCCGACAAAGATCCTTTTGCCGAACCGGACGATACGGATAAGACGGTGATCCGACCCAATCCGGGCGGGCGGCGTCAGGGCGGCGGCATGTCGCAACAGCCTCCTGCGCCGCAGCAACCGGCCGGATATCCCGATCCTTTGCAGGTGCCGCAACCACAGCCCGCCCCCACGGCGGGATATGGAGTGCCGCCTGTTCAACAGCCGCAATCGCAGCCGCCACAGGGCGGGGCCGAAGATGTGGCGACCACCGGTATGAACCGGCTGAATGCCTGCGCCGCCTCGCTGTTTTCGCTGATCAGCCGCATCCGCAACCGGGCGCAGCATATGGACCCGGACAAGCTGCGCCAAAGCGTCGTGGCCGAGGTCCGCAGCTTTGAGAATGCCGCCTTGCAAGCCGGTATTCCGGCGCAAACCGTCAAGGTCGCGCGCTACGCTCTGTGCGCGACGCTGGACGATGTGGTCCTGAACACGCCCTGGGGCGGGCAATCCAGTTGGGCCACGCAATCTCTGGTCGGCACGTTCCACCGCGAAACCGTGGGCGGCGACCGGTTTTATGATCTGCTGGCGCGGCTGGAACAGGACCCGGCAAACAATATTGAACTGCTGGAATTCGTCTATATGTGCCTGTCGCTGGGGTTCGAAGGCCGGTTGCGCGTCGAACAGGGCGGCCCCGACAAGCATCTGCAAATCCGGCAGGGCCTTGCCCGCATCATCCGGGCACAGCGCGGCGATGTCGAACGGGATCTGGCCCCCCATTGGCAGGGCGTGGATAAACCCTACCGCGCGCTCAGCATGTGGAAGCCAGTCTGGATCGCGCTTGGTGTCACGGCCTTGTTGCTGATCATCGAGTTCGGCGGGCTGTCCTATCTGCTGTCGAACAAGACTGAAAACCTTGTGGGCCAGATGTCCGTTATCGACGCAGGTCCCGTGACCGAGTTGCAGCGCCGCGCGCCGCCTCCGCCGCCTCCGCCGCCGCAGGCCCAGCCGCAGGTGGAAAAGGTCGTGGAATTCCTGAAGCCCGAGATTGACGAGGGTCTGGTCGAGGTCTTTGAAAAGGGCAACACGCTGATCATCCGGATCAAGGGCTCGGGCATGTTCGGCTCGGGATCCGACCATCTGCAGGACAAGTTCCGTGAGCCGGTGCGCCGGGTCGCCGTGGCATTGAACGAGGAACCCGGCGCGGTGATCGTGGCCGGGCATTCTGACAATGTGCCGATCCGGTCCTCGCGATTCCCATCGAACCTGGCGCTGTCGCTGGCGCGCGCGAAATCTGTGATGAACCAAATGGCGGGCGAGATGGCAAAGCCGGATCGCCTCAGCGCCGAGGGCCGCGCCGACAGCGAGCCGATTGCCGACAATTCGACCCGCGAAGGCCGGGCCACCAACCGCCGGATCGAGGTCCTGCTGGTACAAGAGGAGAACTGATCGTGTTCTTCAGAATTCTGAGATTCGTCTTTTTGTCGATCTACACGGTGCTGTTTTTCACCGCGACGGCGCTGTCTTTGTGCCTGTATTTCTTCGGGCCTCTGATCGGTTCGGATGAATGGCGTCCGCTGGATGGGGTCGGCACCCGCATGATCTGGTGCGGAGTCATCTACTTTGTCTTCCTCAGCATCGCGCTGACCATTTTCTTTGTCCGCCGCCGCCGCGAGAAGAAGCTGACCGAAGAGATCACCGAGGCCGTCAGCGATGGCGGCGACATGATCGACAGCGAAATCTCGGAACTGCGCGGCAAGTTGAAAACCGCAATGGCGGCGCTGCGCAAATCCAAGAACGGGCGTCGGCATCTGAACGAGTTGCCCTGGTACGTAATGATCGGCCCGCCGGGCGCAGGCAAGACCACGGCCATCGTAAACTCCGGCCTGAACTTCCCTCTGGCCGACGAGATGGGCAAGACCGCCATCGGCGGTGTCGGCGGTACGCGCAACTGCGACTGGTGGTTCACCGAGA
Organism: Ruegeria sp. AK4; assembly: GCF_056541025.1. Classification (NCBI taxonomy): domain Bacteria; kingdom Pseudomonadati; phylum Pseudomonadota; class Alphaproteobacteria; order Rhodobacterales; family Roseobacteraceae; genus Ruegeria; species Ruegeria sp. AK4. The sequence goes on along the minus strand of NZ_JBQFXS010000002.1, from coordinate 430,023 downwards.
ACGCGGTTCTAATCGACACGGCGGGGCGCTACACGACGCAGGAAAGCGACGCGCAGGTCGACAATGCGGCCTGGATCGGGTTCCTGAGCCTGCTCAAGAAATACCGCAAGCGCCAGCCGATCAACGGCGCGATGATCGCGATTTCCCTGTCTGACCTGTCCCTTCAGGACGAGATCACGCAGAAAGAACACGCAAAGGCCGTGCGCCGCCGTCTGGAAGAACTGCGGGAGAAATTGGGCGTGCGCTTCCCGGTCTATATCCTGTTTACCAAGGCCGATCTGATCGCGGGCTTTGCCGAGTTCTACGACAATCTGGGCAAGGAAGACCGCGAACAGGTCTGGGGTTTTACCCTGCCGCTGGACAAATCTCGCGCGGAACAATCGCCTGTGGCAGCGTTTGACGAGGAATTCGCGCTGCTGCTGGGCCGTCTGAATGCCCAGTCGCTGGAGCGGATGCAGACCGAAACCGACCCGCAGCGCCGTGCGCTGATTGCCGGGTTCCCGATGCAGGTGGCCTCGGTCCGCAAGGTGGCGCATGAGTTCCTGACCGAGGTGTTTCAGGACAGCCGCTATCAGCACCGCCACATGCTTCGCGGGGTGTATTTCACATCCGGCACGCAGGAAGGCACGCCGATTGACCGTCTGATGCTGGGCATGGCGCGTACGTTCGGGATCGGGCGGCAGGCCATCGGGTCGGGGCAGGGTTCGGGCCGGTCCTATTTCCTGACCCGCCTGTTTGACCGGGTGATCTTTCCCGAGGCCGGTCTGGTCAGCGCCGATGACAAGGTGGAACGCCGTTACCGGATCACCAAATGGGTCTCGGTCGCCGCAACCGTTGTCGCGGCTGTCACCGTTGGCACCCTGCTGGTGCGCAGTTTCTCGGGCAATTCCGACCTGATCGCCGAGGCGCAAGAGGGGGTCTCGGCCTATCAGGCTGCCGCAGCAACGCTGCCGCCCAGCCCGGTGGGGGACACCGATCTGGTGCCCGTGGTGCAGGCGCTGAACACGCTGCGCGACCTGCCCGCCAACCCGACCCTGTCCGACCCCGAGCCGGAAACGCGCCTGACCTATGGTCTGTATCAGGGTGACGTGATCGGAACCCAGGCGGCGCAAACCTACCGCGCCGCACTGAACCAGCGCTTCCTGCCGCGCCTGCTGCTGCGTCTGGAAGAGCAGATGAGCGCCAATATCAACAATCCGGATGTGCTGTACGAGGCGCTCAAGGTCTATTTGATGCTGGGCCTGCAGGGGCCGATGAACCAGAACCTGGTCAAGGAATGGATGAATATCGACTGGACGGTGTCCTTCCCCGGACCCACGCGAGAAGACTTCCGCGCCGATCTGAACGACCATCTGGACGCCCTTCTGAGCCAGCCGATGCAGGAGGTCGCTCTGAACGGGCCGATGGTGGAACAGATCCAGGGCATCCTGTCGGAATTGCCACTGGCGCAGCGCGTCTATAACGGCATCGTTTCCAGCCCGTCGGCAACCGCTCTGCAGGAATGGCGCATTACGGATGTCGGAGGTCCCGCGGTGGGCCGGGTTCTGGTCCGGTCCTCGGGCAAGCCGTTGAATGCAGGGATTGAGGGAATATTCACCCATAAGGGCTTCAACGATGTATTCCTTGGCGAGGCTTTAGGCGTTGCTAAACGTGTGCAGAAGGAAAGCTGGGTTCTGGGCCCACGTGGCGAGGCCGAGCAGACCGAACAGGCGCTGGCGGCGCTCAGCCGCGACGTGCTCGATCTGTATTACAACGACTATATCGCGCGTTATGACGCGATGCTGGGCGATATCGACATCGTGCCGATGGAAAGCCTGAGCCATGCGGTTGAAGTGACCAATGTGCTCTCAGGCCCGACCTCGCCCATCGTGAATGTCCTGACGTCGATTTCGGACGAAACCAAGCTGACCGAAAGCCGCTCGGCGCTGCCCAACACAGATGCGCTGAACGAAGGGCTGTCGGATGCGGCCAGCCTTGAGATTCAATCGGCAACTTCGGTGCAGGCGCAGATATTGTTGGAGGCTTTGGCGAAGTCCAGCGGGGCAGGTGTCGGCGAACCGGTGCAGCAGCCGGGTCAGTATGTCGAGGATCGGTTCTCGTGGCTGCACCAACTGGTGGACAGTCAGGAGGGCCAGCCCTCGCAGCTTGATCTTCTGATGGGATCGTTGACTGGCGTCTATCAGGAGCTGAACAAAATGTCGTTCAGCGGCGTGTCTGGCGGTCAAACCGGGCAGGCGCTGCAGCAGTTTCAGCAGGAAGCGGCCCGCATTCCCGGCCCGATGGAACGTTGGGCCGTGCAGATCATCGACGGATCGTCCGGGATCACGTCGGACAGCACCCGGTCGTCGATCAACGCGCGCTGGCAGGCCAGTGTTCTGCCCTTCTGCGAGCAGGTCGTCTCGGACCGGTATCCGTTCAATCGCCGGTCGGGCGCGGACGTGGCGATGGGCGATTTCGGCAAACTGTTCGGCCCGCAGGGTCTGATCGATACGTTTTTCAACGAGAACCTCGCCAAACATGTGGATATGCGCACCCGGCCGTGGTCGTGGAAATCCGGCGTGAACGAGGCCGATCTGGGCATCAGTCAGGCGGTTCTGACCCAGTTCCAGAACGCCGCCGAGATCAAGGAAGCATTCTTTGCCGCTGGCCCGCAGCCGCAGATTCAGTTCCAGATCATGCCCGAGGCGCTGGACCCCAAAGCCAAGGGCGTGAAGCTGGAAATCGACGGCCAGACGCTGGATTTCCGCCATCGCGGCGGGCTGCCCTCGCCCATGGCCGTAACGTGGCCCGGTTCGGTCGGTCTGGCGCGGGTCAGTTTCGAGCCTGAAAAGCGCAATATCGAAAGCGTGCTGTCCAAGGACGGGCCCTGGGCCTGGTTCCGCCTGCTGGACGCGGCCGAGGTGCGGCGCACCAATGTCTCGGACCGCAAAAAGGTGATCTTCAATGTCGGCGGCCGCATCGCGATCTTCCAGTTGCAGTCCGGCTCGGTGATCAACCCCTTTGCCCTGCCGGCGCTGCAGAAATTCAGCTGCCCGAAGTCGTTCTGATGCAACAGGCCGGGTTTGGCGCATTCGGGAAGATGCCCTCGGTCGGGGATTTCTTTCGCCTTGGCGTGGCACCGGCCTTTGTGCAGCCCTGGGACGAGTGGATTCAGCGCAGCATGCTGGCCGCGTCCGAGGGCTTGGGTCAGGTCTGGGACGCGCATTACATGTCCGCCCCGATCTGGCGGTTCTGCCTGTCGCCCGGTCTGGCCGGGCCACAAAAGATGCTGGGTGTTCTGATGCCCTCGGTGGATCGCGTCGGGCGGCGTTTTCCGCTGACGCTGGCCGCGCCTGTGTCAAACGAAGGCTCGGCCATTCTGGCGCATTTCCGGGCGTCCGAGACGTATTGCCAATTGGAAGACCTGGCCCTGGCGGCGCTCGAGGACGATATGACCCGCGACAGGTTGGAAGCCGCGCTGGCGGAACTGGCTGTGCCGATGCAACAACCGACCGCACCGGTGCGCGCCAGCGGCCCAACAATGGTCCTGACCCGCGGCGAAGTGTCGGACAGCTTGCTGCCCGATCTGGCGGCGGGGCTGATGTCGCAAAGATATCGCACTCCCAGCATTTGGAGCACCGAAATCGGCGGCGTGCCCCGGATGATGGTCTGCGAAGGTTTACCGGATGGGGCAAACATGCAAGGTTTGTTCAACCTGCATGCCGCATTGTGGACCGAGGCAAGACCAATATGAATTCAAGTCACCGCGTTCGGTACAGCGCGCGCAGCCATGTAGGCCTTAAGCGCAAGATCAACGAAGACGCGGTGCTGGCGCTGCCCGAGGAAAGCCTGTGGCTGGTGGCAGATGGCATGGGCGGGCACGAGGCGGGCGATTACGCCAGCCGCCTTGTTGCCGATATGGTCGCGGCCATTCCGCCGGGTCTGCCGCCGTCGGACCGGCTTGGGACATTGCGCGACGTGATCCGAAAAGCCCATGCGGTGATCCGGCAAGAGGCCGAGGCGCGCGGCGGCGGCACCATTGGCACGACTGTGGCCTGCATGATGCTGGCCAATGGGCATTTTGTCGGGCTCTGGGCCGGAGACAGCCGGATTTACCTGTTGCGCGACGGTAAGATACAGATGCTGACCACCGATCATTCCGTGGTGGCCGATCTGGTGTTGGCCGGACAGATGAGCTGGGACGAGGCCGAACAGCATCCGCAATCCAACGCCATCACCCGCGCCGTGGGTGTGGGTGAAGAACTGGAGCTGGACAAGATTCGGGGCGAGGTTCAACCGGGCGACCGGTTTCTGATCTGCTCAGACGGGCTGAGCAAATACGCCACGTTTCCGATGCTGGAAAAGGCCCTGTCCCAGATGCCGATCGAGACGGTGGCGGATCAGTTGATCCAGATCGCCCTCGATGGCGGCGGTGCGGACAATATCACCGTGATTGTGGTGGATATTCTGTAACTTAGCTAAAGGACGGCAACGGCGGCAGTGGCGGGGCAGGTGGCAGCTGCATCCCGGCAAGGCTGTCTTTGATCGCTCCGATATCGGTGTTGCACGCGTCGCACGGCCCCATTGGCAGGGTCTTTGCCAGTTTCGCCAGCGACTGCAGCGTTGGCAGAATGGGTACGGCGGGCGGCTGAACGCTCATCGATGCAGCCAGATTCACCGCGCCGCTCTGCGCCGCCTTCGCGCCCTGCGTGATGTCATCGATCTTGGGCAGCGCATCCAGTTGCATCTGTAGCGCCTGCGCCTCAAGCGGCATGGGCACGTTCAGGCGGGCGATATAGCTGAGCATCGCGTTCACCCGCGCCACCCCGGCGGGGGTCAATGCGTCGGGGCCGAACGCTTCCTGTATCGTGGCAAGGTCCTTGAGTTGATCCGCTATGGCCTGCAGGTCTTCAAGCGAGACGGGCAGGTTGGGCACCGGAACCGTCGACAGGGCGGCCAGTTGACCCATCAGCGCCTTCATCATGTTGGGATCGGACATGGGCGGCAGGCCCATGGCTGCGGGCGCCGTTGCTGCCGGGGCCAGCAACGCCAGTTGCCGCGCAAGGTTGAGTTTCGGCAGCGGCAGGGCAAACGGGGGCAGGGTGATGCGCGGCAATGAGGCCGCGAAGTTCAGTGCCGCCGAACAGGTGCCGCGCGACCCTCCGGCCTCACCCGCCTCCATCGACGCCTCAAACGAGTAATCCAGCCCGGACAGCGCCATTGGGCAGATGCCCTGCGCTCGCAGCGCAAGGGTCATGTTGGCGGCCAGCGTCATGTTCTGAAGCTGCGGTCCCGGGATCGAAGGCATTGCCTGCGCCTGCGGCAGCACATTTGCAGCCAGGCTTAGAACCGCCTGCTGGATTTCGGCCAGCAGGGCGCGCGGGTCGGCCAGCGGAAACCCGGCAACCGCCAGTTTCATCATCATCGAAATGGCGCCGCCGCCATCGCCGGGCAGGATCGGCGGCAGGGCGATATTGGGCGCTTTCGCCGCCATCGTCGCCTTCAGATACATATCGGGCGTCATCGCGGGCAGCATCGCGTTCAGCTTCAGGTCCGCCCGCGCCTGACCGCTGGCGTTGCCCTGCAGACCCAGCAGAGACAGCAGTTTCATCATCTGCGGCGGCACCGCCTGAACCGACAGATTGGCGGTTGGCGTCAGGTTTGACAGCGTCGCCGCGTTGGATTTGCAAAAGCAGGGCATGGGAAATGGACCACCCGTTTCTATTGTTCCAGAGTGGTCAGAATGCGGCTGTCGAGCGACAGGATCTGCGTGTCGACATTGCGGTCCTGCTCGCGCAGGGCTTCGGCATAGCCGGCGGCGGATTCCGTGGTGGGGCGCAGGGTATCGAACAGCTGATTGTCGGTGTGCAGCACGATGACCTTGCTTTTGCCCAGCGTTGAGTCGTCAACCTCAAAAGCGATACCCCCGTTTTCCTGACTTTCGGGGATTGAATAGGCCACACGCACTGACACAGGGCCAGTTTCCCCGTCTCGTAGTGCTGCGACATTGTTTTCGGTGCGCGTCACATTGGGCAGAAGGTGGAATACGTTACCAGACACGTCCAGCACTGACACCGATAAGAAACCGTCCTGCACATCACCCGGCAGATCGACATCGATGACCGGGTTCTGCCCGACCAAAAAATCGCCCGCAGGATTCGGTGCATTGCCTTGTTCACCGTTATAAAAGGCGATCGAGATATCACTGGCCGGAGCGCTCGGCAGGAAGTTCTCGATCAGGCAGAGTGTCGGGTTCAGCAGCGCAACCTGATCCAAATCCAGCGGCCGCGATCCGGCCAAAGCGGTCAGTGCGGTTCTGAGTCCGACCATGCTGTCCTGCGAGGCCAACGTGCCGGCTACCTGTATCGGGCTTTCAGGTCCGTATCCCGTCGCCGGAGCATCGACCAGTTTCAATGCGCCGCAATCGGCCAGCCCGGACAGGACGGGCCGTATCTCGGCCGCGGACAGGAACAGGGGTTCAAGGTCCAACTCGACCGTTCCCTGCAACCCGGCGGGCAGACCGGCGGAATAGAGCTGTTCCAACTCGGCGTGCAAAGCCTCATTCGTGGTCAGACCTGTCAGCTTGGCGTCATTTCCGTTCACCACAAGCCGCCATTCATCCATCTCCATGACCGAGCCGATCACATCGGTGACCGCGCTGCCCCATGTTTCCGAAATGTCGCCGGAGGCCAGCGTCAGATCGACCTCACCGCCTTCGGCGGTGATCTCGCTGGTCATGGTGTCGCGGGCGGATTCAGACGGCACGAACCCCACGGCCCGCGGGGGCAGTCCATCGCGTTTGTCGGCCACCAGCGTATAAGGGGCGGCCACCGGGTAATTCGGCCCAAGAAAGCTGTCGAACACACCAGAATAATAGCCACCGGCCCCAATGCCCGCGACGGCAAGAACACCGAGGATGGGCACAAGCGCACCGCGCGATGTCTTGGGCGCGGGTTGGGCCGGTTTTGGCGCAGGAGCTTCCGAACCTTGTACCGGTTCCGGTTGTGCCATGACCAGTTCCGGTGTCGCGGACTGGCTTTTAGGCACAATCACGGTCGCGTCTTCGTCCACATCCGGTAGGGCTTGCTCGACCGTTCCCGACCGCGCCGAGGCGAGCGCGCGCAGAACGTCGCTGGCCGTCTGATACCGGTCGTCGGGATCGGGCGCGGTCATCTTGTCGAGGATCGATTTCAGCGGCTCCGGGACAGAGGCCGTATCCAGCGGCGATTTCTTGTTTTCAACAACCTCCAGCAGGTTGCGCCCGGCATCGGCTTTTTGGCCCCGGAAATTGGCCAGCAGTAGCGCGCCCAGCGAGTAGATGTCGGTGCGCTGGTCGGTCTTGCCCGACAATTGCTCGGGTGCAGCATAGGCGTATTTGCCCGCAAATTCGCCGCCGACAATGGTTTCCGCGCCGGGATTGGTGTCTTTGGCGATGCCGAAATCGATGATCACCGCCTGCGCCGGATCGCCATCGCGCAGGATGATGTTGTCGGGGCTCAGATCGCGGTGCACGATTTTGCGGGCATGGGCGGCTTCAAGTCCTTCGCAAACCCGTTTGCAGACGGTCAGAATGTCAGCCGCCGACATCGGCCCTTCGCTGAGCTTCTGGTCCAGCCCCGGGCCGTCGACGTAATCCATCACCAGATAGACATGGCCGTCCGCCGTGCGGTTGTTCTCAGAATAGCGGACAACCGCGTCGTGGCGGATGTCGCGGATTTCTTCTTCACGGGTCAGCAGGACCAGATAGTCGTCATTGCTGGAAAATTCTGCCTTCAGAACCTTCAACGCGGCGAGCCGCCCCGAAATTTCAGAGCGGGCCCGGTAGACGTCAGATGTGCCGCCCCGCCCAAGGATGGCTTCGATCCGATATGTATTGTTTACCAGATCGCCCGGCTGAAACAGGTCGCCTGCGCGGGATTCGGTCATGCTGCCCTCGGAAATTCTTGTGGTTAGCAGATACTAAATCAGCCGAGAGCCTGGAATTCAACGCGGCGGTTTTCGTCTGCACGCGGATTGTCCTTGTTCAGAGGTTCTGCTTCGCCGACGCCCAGCACTTCCAGCCGTGTTTCGGCAATACCGCAATCGCTGACGAGGAAGCGCTTGACCTCTTTCGCGCGTAGCAGCGACAGGTTTTGGTTGTATTCGGCAGAGCCGGCGCTGTCAGTGTGACCGATGATCTGGAAAACGCTCACATCCACGTTTTTCATCGCTTGGCACAGTGAGCTCAGCTTTGGTTTCTGATCGGGCCGCAGCGAAGCCGAGGCGAAATCGAACCGAATCTGGATGTTCACCTGATCTTCCGCAGCCACCGGCTGATACTCGGTGGGCGCTGCGGCAACAGTTGTTTCAGCTGTATCTTCCGTTGTAGTGTCGCCGGTATTCGAGGGCACGATAACCAGACCACGTGTCTTTTGCTTGTTGAACGCGTCGGTGATCTCGTCAGCCGTCAGTTCATTTGTCTGGGCCAGCGCAAGCTGCGTTGTACACACAACCGCAAAAGCCGAAGCTCCGATGAATTTCAAAGATGAAAGTGCGAACATAACCTTAGTCCTTCCTGTTTGACACAAAGAGTACCGTTGCGTCTGACGGGCGACAATGAAGAAAGTCACACTTGTGAAGCACAATTTTGGGGCAATTGCGTGACATCCCGCCCCGCGCCTTCTAGGTTTACGCCCGAAGGCGGCAGGAAACGGGAAAACAAGGCAAATGCGTATCGTTCCGGCGATAATTTTAGGGGTGGCGATCATACTTGCCCCGATCATCTGGTATGTGTTCCCGCTGATCGTTCCGACGGAGGACAATTTCGAAGGGCCCGCAATCGACTCGGGCGCGCGGATCGAGATTGAAATGCTCAGCCAGCAGATTGACGATATGCGCAACCAGCTGGAACAACTGTCGCTGGAAATCTCACGTTCGCAAAACGGTGGCCCCATCTTTCAGCAGGGCAACGAGGATGCGGACAGCTTCGGATATGACAGCACGACGCCGAATGAGATCATCGACGCTTATGCGCAGGTCGTCCTGATCGCCAACCGAAACAACGTGAACAAGGATCTTGAACTGGCGGGGTCGTCTTTCCTGAAGAACACATTCGGCCTGCCGCGCGAGGATCTGACGGATGAATGCCAGTCGATGACGAACCCCCGGCTGGAAGAGAAGCTGGTGCTGGAAGAGGTCGGGCCGGTCCGGGTGCGGATGCTAAAACCTGCGGTTGATTCGCTGCGCGCTGTCTTCGAGAATATTCGCCGCACCGATCCAGACCTTTATGCGCGCATCAACACGGCCGGGTCGCTGTGCGTGCGCCGCATTCGCGGGGCGACATCCTCGGCCTCGGCCCATGCCTATGGTCTGGCCGTCGATCTGAATATCGACGGTGTTCTGGACACGCTGGGGGATGGGAAAACGCAGCTGGGCCTGACAATCCTCGCCGATTTCTTCCGGCAGGAAGGCTGGGTCTGGGGCGCGGCCTGGGGGCGCGAGGATTCGATGCATTTCGAGGTTAGCCGCAACAAGATCGAGGAATGGCTTGAACAGGGCCTCCTGTAGCGGCGGCAGATGTGATCGGCATTTGTGATGTCCGACACAGACGCTGGCGTAAAAACGCTCAATACGATGTGGGACAATTCCAACAGGCACCGGGTAATGTTCTATACAATCTTGCTTTGCTGCGCGGGCTGCGCTTTTCTAAGCGCTGTTCCACTCTTCCACCATGGTCGGCTGATGATGTCTCACCCCGTTGTTCTATGATGTATGACCGACGTTTCAAATTGATAGCCGCGCTTGTCGCCGGTACCAGCTTTGGCATGGTGGAATCCGCGCTGGCCCAAAGCGCGTCAAACCTTGCCCCGGCGACATTTCAGCCGCAAAGTCAACGCAGTACGGGACCTGTTACCGTCGCGCGCGACCCCGGTGCGCCGATCCCGGAAGGTGCGGACAAGCTGTTCGTAACGGTTGGCCAGGTCGATATCGAAGGCGCGTTGCCACAGATGGAGGCCGCAAATGCCGCCTTTGTCGAACGACTGTCGGGTAAGCGCGTTCCGGTGTCTGAAATCTTCGCTGCGACCAACCGGCTGGAAAGCGCCTATACCAACGCCGGTTTTGTCCTGGGCCGCGTGGTGCTGCCCCAGCAGACCCTGCGCGATGGCGGGACCCTGCGAATTGTCGTGGTCGATGGCTTCATCGAACGGATCGATGCGGAAAAAGTTCCCGAGCAGGCCCGGGACCGGGTGGTGGAAATCACCAGGCCCCTGATCGGCAAGCGCGGCATCAAGCTGCAGCAGATCGAGCGGGCGCTGTTGGTGGCGGGCGATACGTTTGGGCTGCGTCTGGCCTCGACCCTGTCCGCGGGCGATGCCGCTGGCGGTACGGTGCTGACGCTGGATGGTCAGTTCAAAGGGTTTACGGGCTCTTACGGCTTCGACAACACGCTGTCGGATGATCTTGGCCCTGTGAACCTGAACCTTGGGCTCGAGATCAACGGCGCGCTTGAGATGGGCGAGACGTTCTATTTCAACGCGGGTGGGTCGCCGACGCGGTATTTCTCGGACGATGCGAAGTACCGGATTCTGGCCGCGGGCACGGTGTTCCCGATCGGGTATGACGGCCTGACGTTTAATGTCGAGGTCACGTCCAGTAAAGCCCGCCCGGATTCGGTGTTTGTACCGAACGAAAGTGAATTCGAAAGGCTGTCGATCCGGCTTTATTACCCCTGGATCCGATCGCGGAAGTTCAACCTGTCGTCGCAACTGATCCTGGACCGGGTCAGCGATACGCAGGACCTGCTGGTGGGCTCGTTCCGGCTGCCGATATATGACGACGATCTGAGCGTGCTGCGCGCAACTCTGGACGCCACGCGGAACTACGAAAACGGGTCTTTCCTGCGCGGCAGCGCCATCCTGTCGCGCGGGCTGGATGCCTTTGGGGCCAGCACATCGGTGGGGCCGGGCGACACCCCGCTGTCGCGGCAAGGGGCCAGCGCGGAATTCACCAAGCTTGTCCTGTCGGCGCAATATCAGCGCCCGCTGAACGCCTACTGGTCGCTTAGCCTGAATGGCCGTGTCCAGACCAGTTTCGGTGATCCGCTGGTCACGTCGGAACAGTTCAACATTGCCAGTTCCAGCGAGCTGTCCACCTTTGACGCAGGCGAGCTGCGCGGCGATGACGGTTGGGTCGTGCGCGCGGAAGCGGGCCGGTCGCAGCAGGTTTCGGTGGCGGGCTTTCCGTTGATTTTCAAACCCTATGTGTTCGGCGCATATGGCGAGTTGGGTCTGGAACAACCCACATTCTTTGAGCAAAGCACGACCACAGCCTATGCTTACGGCATTGGCGCAGATTTGTTTACGATTGAAGATTCGGCCTATCGGTCCGGATCGTTACGAGTGGAATATGGCAGAGGGGAACGCGATGACCTTGGCGAAGACGGAAACCGTTTCAGCATTGTTGCAAGTCGCAGGTTCTGAAGGCCCGAAAATGTTGATCCGGGGCGCGCTGCTTTCGGCCTCGGCGTTTCTGATGGGCACTACGGCGTTGGCGCAGTCCTTGCCGAACGGAGCCGCCGTGGCCGCCGGGAATGTGACCATCACGCAGCCCAGCGGCACCCAATTGGACATCACGCAGGGATCCGGGGCCGCGATTGTGAACTGGAACGGGTTTTCGGTCGGGTCCGGCTCGACCGTAAGTATTTACCAGCCGGGTCAGCAAAGCGTGATCCTGAACCGGGTGACGGGCGACACCACCAGCCAGATCCACGGCCAGATGAACGCAAATGGTCAGGTTTTTCTGGTGAACCCCAACGGTATCTTCATCGGGCCGAACGGACACGTGAACACGGCGGGCTTTGTCGCCTCGACGCTGGATATCTCGGACGATGACTTCCTGAACGGGCGATACCGCTTTAACGGCAACGGCAACTCCGCTGCGGTTGAGAATGCGGGAACCATCTCGGTCGTGCCGGGCGGATATGCGGCGCTGATCGGCGGCAGAGTGTCCAATTCGGGCCTGATCCGGGTGCCGCTGGGCAAGGTCGGTCTGGGTGCCGGAGAGCAGGTGACGCTGGACGTCGCGGGCGATGGGTTTCTTCAGGTTGCCGTGCCGTCGAACAGCGATGACGCCTCGATGGAGGCGCTTGTCACCAATTCCGGGCGGATCGAAGCGGACGGAGGGGTCGTCCACCTGAAAGCCGCAAGCGCGCGCAATGCAGCGCGGCAGGTGATCAACATGTCCGGCGTGATCGAGGCCCGGTCCGTCGGCGGTGTATCCGGCGCAGTTGTGTTGGGCGGCGGCGGTGGCGGCGTGAAGGTGAGCGGTGACATCGACACCTCTGCCCGCAAGACGCTTGTCGCCAGTTCGCCCCGGCCCAAAGTTCGGGCGCAGGACGGCGGATCGATCACGATCACGGGTCAGGCAATCGCTCTGGCCGGTGCCACGCTGAACGCGAGCGGGGCGGGGGCAGGTGACGGCGGTACGATCCGGGTCGGCGGCGATTATCAGGGCGGTGGAAACCTGCAGACGGCGCAGACTACCAGCGCAGATGCAAACACAACGCTGACCGCGAATGGCGGCGACGAAGGCGACGGCGGGCGGATCATCGTGTGGTCGGACAACCTGACGACATTCCATGGCAATATCTCGGCCCGCGGGGGCGCACAGTCGGGGGATGGCGGGTTTGTCGAGGTTTCGGGCAAAACCGATCTGGTCTATCGCGGCTTTGCCGACCTGCGCGCACCCAATGGCAAAACCGGCGATCTGCTGTTTGACCCTTTGAACATAACGGTTCCGGGCACATTTACCGAAGCCGGGCTTGAAGCCCAGCTTTCCACGGCGAACGTGACGCTCGACACCTCGGGCTCGGGGCCGGATGCCGGCAACATCACGATCAATGCCGATATCGACTGGACGTCGACGAACGATTTTATCCTGAACGCCGATAATGCCATCACATTGAACGGGGCGATCAACGGCCCCAACGGCAGCTTGATCCTGACCGCGCTCGGGGCGGTCGATGGCGTGGGCCTGATCACCACCGGCGCGGGAGGTGACATCAATGTCGGGGTCTTTTCGCTGGTCGCCGGCTTCTGGCGGCAAATATCGTCGAGTCTGCCTAGCTTTGCGGCAACAGATTTCGACATCGATACACAGGCCAATTTCCTGCGAGTGACCGGCGGCAGCGGGACAAGCTCAAACCCTTATCAGTTGACAGATATCTACGGCTTGCAGGGGATCGGCGGCTCGGCCCTGTCCACGCTGAACTATGAGTTGGTGAACAACATCAATGCTTCGGCAACGACCAGCTGGTTCCGGGGTTTCAATCCGATGAATTTCTCGGGAACGCTGGATGGAAACCGGTTTGCCATCGATGGGCTGTTCATAGACGACAGTTTCAATGCGGGTGGTCTCTTCAACAGTCTAAGCGGAACGGTTCAGAACCTGTCCATTACCAACGCCGATGTTCTGGTAGGCGAGGGCGGCATTCTGGCCGCCGTCAATTCAGGTACGGTGTCGGGCGTCATGGTCTCGGGTGATATACTCAGCGGCGGGTATGCGCCCGCCGGGGGGCTTGTCGGAATCAACAATGGAACCGTGATCGACAGCTATTCGACCGCAGATGTGTCGGTGGACCCGATTGAATCCAGCACTGCGTTTATCGGCGGTCTGGTCGGGCAGAACTCGGGCAACATCATCCGATCCAACAGCTCCGGTTCCGTGACCGGATCGAATGCTATCAGGTTCACCATGGGCGGGCTGGTTGGCGAGAACACCGGCCTGATCCGGGATTCCTATTCTACGGCGAGCGTTTTCGGCAGCAATTCGGTATCCTCCACCACCGAGCCCGCCAGCCTGGGTGGTCTGGTCGGGTTCAACGACGGCGGAACGATAACCCGGACCTATTCGACCGGTTCTGTCGGTTTTTCCGGCGGCAACACCCCGGCGCTTGGCGGTCTGGTCGGCCAAAACACCGGCTCGGTCAACGGCTCGTTCTGGAACACCTCCACATCGGGTCTGACCACGAGCGCAGGTGGGGGGCAGGGTCTGACCACGGCGCAGCTACAGGATACGGTGACATTCTACCGGCTGGCCTCTGCGCAGGGTTGGGATTTCACAACCACCTGGGCCCCCGGCACCGGCAGTACGAACCCGGCGAATTACACCACGTCGCCCGTCGTATTTGCCATACCGGACAGTCTGGCGGTTCCTGCGGGAACAACATCGACCGCGACGGCAACGGGGAATGTCTATGGCGGCCCGGCCTCTTACAGGTTCGGTCCGGCATCGGATTCGCTCAACACATCGCCGATATTCCAGACGCTGAACTTTGCCAACACCGCGGCAGGGGCCACGACCTATACGGTCGATACATCCAGCCTCAGCAGCTCGGCCGGTCAGACCTTCACCGTTGCGGCCCTGCCCGGTGCTGCGGTCATTGGCGGTGGAACGACCATCATACCGGTTCCCCCGACCCCGCAGATCACCATTACGCCGACGGTTGACACTACGATTACCGGAGGAGGCGTCGGCGGTACGGCCACCACCACCGTGACCGAAGCCAAGACGGCGCTTGGGACCGTCGAAAACGTCTCGCAGGATTTCGATGGCGAGGTTTCGTCCTGTGCCAGCAGCGGTGACAATGTCAGCGAGTATCTGGCCTGTCTGGCGGATGCGATGGATGACTACGCGTCCGACCTCGATCAGATCGTGGACGGCTTGCCGCCGGGGCTGGAATCCATCGGTGATATCATTCGCGGGGCCAGTGCCGGTATTCGCGAGGCGGGCGAGAACGCCAACCGGAGGCTGGCGCTGGCCACCACGGCGGCGGAACGCGCCGCGATCCGTCGTGAGGCGGTCCAGCAGGCGCGGCGGCAGATCCGCGATGCCCAGCGTGAGATTCGCAAAGCCATCACATTGATACGAGCGAGCGATCCGGAACTTGCCATCATCCAGAACCAGCAGGTAGACACGATTGTAGCTGCGGTCGGACAAGCCGAAATCGGTCTGACACGCGCCATCGGCCTTTGATCTGTCAGAGAGTTTTGCCTGTGTTTGCAATACGTTGCCTTTCGGCCCTGTTCCTGACGCTGTTCAGCGCCTGCATGGCGCTGGCCGACAAGAGGGTCGCGCTTGTCATCGGCAACTCGGACTACGCATATGTCAGCCCGCTGGACAACCCGATCAACGACGCGTCGGACCTGGCCATCGCGCTTGAGGGGCTGGGGTTTCAGGTCTTCCTGGGCACCGATCTGAACCGCGACGAAATGCTTTCGCTGGCGGAATCCTACGGTGCCACGGCTGCGGTTTCCGATGTTTCGCTGCTGTTTTATGCCGGGCACGGGTTTCAGGTGGATGGGCGTAACTATCTGGTGCCGGTCGATGCGGAAATCTCGACGCCCGCAGACATCCCGGAACAGACCATACCGATGCAGGAATTTGTTGGCCGGATGGAACGGTCCGACGGTATCCGGCTGGTGTTTCTGGACGCCTGCCGCGACAATCCCTTTGAGGGCACCGGGCTGGATGTCGGCGGCGACGGGCTGGCGCGGGTCGGCAGTGCGGCGGATTTCATGTTCGCCTATGCCACGCAGCCCGACAATGTGGCCTATGACGGCACCGGGCGGAACAGTTTCTTCACCGAGGCGCTGCTGAGCCATATCTACACGCCGGGGCAGGATATTTCCGACCTGATGATCTCGGTCCGCAAGGATGTTCTGGCCTCGACCGGCGGGCGGCAGATTCCGTGGGACAACTCATCGCTGACCCGGCAGTTCCGGTTTGATAACAGCCCGGTGACGGCCTCGGAAGAAACCCTGCTGTGGCAGGTCGCGGCCAATGCGCAGGATGCGTCACTGATGCAGCTTTATATGGACCGCTACCCGCAAGGGGCGCATGTGAACGAGGTTGTGGCCTTTCTGGACCGCGCCGGGCAGGGCGAGACGCTGACCCGGGCCCTGTCGGTCGAGGATCAGGACGAACAGGCAGAACGGCTGTGGAAACTGGCGCAGCGCAGCCGGATGCGGCCCTTGCTGGAATTCTATATCGAGCAATACCCCGACGGAAACCATGTGGATCAGGCGCGCCGCCTGATCGCCTCGATCCCCCGTCCGGAAGACAGCACTCCGGGCGGTATCTGTGAGCGTCTGGCCACGCATCCTCGGGACCGGACGGCCAGCATTCCCGGCGTGCCGTTCAGCCGCCTGCAGGAAAACGCGCTGACCGCCATTCAGGCCTGCAGCGCCGCTGCTGCGCAGACGCCTGATCTGTCGCACTACGTGGCTTTGCTGGCGCGGGCAACGATTGCAGCAGGGGATGTTGATCGGGCCGTTACGCTCTATAAACAGGCGGCTGATCAGGGGGATTTGCGGGCAATGGTATCGCTGGCCCAACTGCACGAAAGCGGAACCGGTGTGCCGCAGGATGTGAACGCTGCGATGGACCTGTACGAACGTGCGGCGGCAGGGGGCAGTTTCGACGCTATGATAAATCTGGCGGTCACCCTGTTTGAAGGTCAGGTTGTTCCCAAAGATGAGGCGCGGGCAATCACGCTGCTGCAAAGTGCCGCCGAGGGCGGGTCGGCCAAGGCGACCTTCAATCTTGGCGTTCTGGCGCAAGACGGCATTGCCGGGGCACCGGCACAAGCGCTTGGCTATTTCCAGAAAGCCGCGCGGAATGGCGAGTATCAGGGTTATCTGGCCGCCGCGATCCTGTTGGATGAAGGCCGCGGCGTTCCCAGCGATCCGCTAGAAGCGGCCCGTATGTTGCTGCGTGGGGCTGCCGAAGACGATGGTTCGATCCTGAATCAACTGTCTCTGGCCTCGGACCAGTGGTCGCGGGAAACCGTGATGGAGGTTCAGAAACTGCTGCAGAAAGCGGGTTACTATTCCAGCGCCATTGACGGCGTGCCGGGGCCGAACTTCATATCGGCCCTGCAACAATGGCGCAGCGGTGGGTTCGATCCCATCATTCTGGCCGGGAACTGATCGTCCCACGGCCTGTTCGGTTCAGTTCACCGGGATAAACTCGATCCGGCGATTGCGGCGCTTGCCCTCTGCGGTATCGTTCGACACCACCGGGCGGCTTTCGCCGTAGCCCACGGTCACAAGACGTTCGGATGCGATGCCCTGATCGACCAGATAGTTATTCACAGCCTGCGCCCGCCGCTCGCTGAGCACCCGGTTTGCGGCGTCGGAGCCATCGCTGTCTGTATGGCCGCCGATCTCGATGGTCAGGTCCGGGCAGCGGTCGACGATGTCGTGCAGGTTCGCCAGCAGCGGAATAGACGCGTCGCTCAGGCGGGCGCTGCCCGAGTTGAAATAGATGTTGCCGGTGCGCGACAGAATTTCCATCCGCCCTTCGCAAGCCTCACGGTCCAGATCGCCCTTGGTTTCCAGAGCGGCGGCCCCCGGTGCAGCAGATGCGACCTCGAGCTGCGGTGGGGTTCCGGCCTTGGCGCGGTCAAACACAAAGCCGAAGCTGATGAAGCCGAAGGGCAGGATATCGACGCCTGCGGCCTCTTCCAGCTTGCCGCGCCCTTCTTCCAGATTGAAGTCGGGCAGGGCGATGGCAATCGGGGTGGTATTTGCTACCGCGACCCGGTCATTGTCGACCAATGTTATGGCGACCTGAGCAACACTGTCCTTGGTCACGCCGTGCAACGATAGGGTGTATGGCAGGTCGATGATTTTGTGGCGCGTCTGATGCAGATCGACCAGTTCCTCGGGCGGAAGCTGCGCAGTAATGACCGCTTCGGGGAAATTGAAGGTTTCAAAGAACAGGAACCGCATGCGCACGTTGCGCAGGTCGATGCTGGTATCGACACTGTCCATCTGAACCCGGATATCGGCGGCCCCTTCGGCGCTGATCACGCCTGAAAGGGTGGCGAATCCGCTGTTTTCCGCCACCGAGTTTTTCTTCACCGACAGAAATTGAAGTTCCGAGGCTTCGGCGTCCAGTTTCCACCCATGCTCGAACGGATCGGCGCTTTGGGCCCATGCGCTGTTTGCCAGCAGCAATCCGGCTATGGCAAAAAAGTTTCGCATTGGGGTTGAGCGCGGCATGTGTGAACCTGTTCCTATGCTTGATCCTTAATTCGGGATATGTCAGGCGGTGGCCACAAGAAAGCCAAAAAAGCTGTGTAGTAAAATTCGAACCGGCATGATGCCCCAGAGTCACGGGGCTCGGTGGGATGACGGAAACAGAGGATCTGACGTGCTTCGCAAAGTAAAAGCTCTGATTGCGATGATCTTGATATTGTGGACCGCTCAGGCAGTGGCCGAGCCGCGCATTGCACTGGTCATCGGGAACTCGGCCTATGGATCCGTTTCGGCGCTGGACAACCCGGCGAACGACGCGAAGCTGATCACCGAAAAGCTGACCGGCCTTGGGTTCGAGGTCCGGCATCTGTCGGACAGCAATCAGATCGAGATGAAACGCGCCATTTCCCAATTCGGCCGTGATCTGCGAAAGGGCGGCGAGGATGCGGTGGGCCTGTTTTATTATGCCGGTCACGGTGTGCAGTCTTTTGGGTCGAACTACCTTCTGCCGGTGGATATTTCGCTGAACGATCCGGCTGATCTGGACCTGATGGCGGTCGAGGCGCGGTCGGTGCTGCATCAGATGGCCTCGGCCCATAACAAGACCAACATCGTCATTCTGGATGCCTGCCGGAACAATCCGTTCGAAGAGCTTGCCGAAATGGACGACAACGGTCTGGCCGAAATGAAAGCCCCGACGGGGACGTTTCTGGCCTATGCCACCGATCCGGGCGGCGTTGCCCTGGATGGTGAGGTGGGCAACAGCCCCTTCACGCTGAGCCTGGCGGAACATATCGAAACGCCGGGCATGGCGATCGAGCAATTGTTCAAGAAAGTGCGCGTCGATGTTCTGGAAGAAACCCGCGGCCTGCAGACGCCCTGGGACACGTCGTCGCTGACACAGGATTTTGCCTTCGCGATTGAGACGGAAACGAAGATCGTGCAGCACCGCAACGAAGAAGACCTGTGGCAGGAAGCGGTCAATACCCGCGATCCGGTGCAGATCATGCTGTTCATGCGCGCCTATCCCGACAGCATTCACGCCGACAAGGCAAGCGACCTGTTGCAGACCGTTCTGGCTGAATCCTTCGGAACCGCTCCGCCATCCGGCGCTTCGCAGCCGGAGCAGCAGGAACAGGTGGTTGAGGCGACAGAAACCGACCGGTTGATGTATGAACTGGCGCTGGCCGACGACACGGTCCATTCCTACGAGGTGTATCTGCACAGCTTCCCGGATGGGGCATTCTCGAACGAAGCCGTCGAACGGCTTTCCGCGCTCCGTCTCGGGGAAGAGACCGTGACCCGAAAGGCCGAGCCCACCGCCAAGATACCCGAGGCGGAAACCGATGGCGCCATCGCGGTGGATGAGACGCTGACGCTGGACACGCCGCTGAGCTTTGGAAACGCCTATGTGCGCGGCCAGACAATCAAGGAACTGGTGGCAGGCTCGCCGCAGTTTCCACCGCTGGAAGGGCTGCCAGAAGAGCTTTGGAAAGACCAGCAATGTTCCAACTGCCATCAGTGGACAGCGGAAACCCTGTGCGATCAGGCCCAGACCTATGTCAAACGGCCAGCCGCTGGAAATGTTGCAAAGCAACACCCCTATGGCGGCGGGCTAAAGGTCAACATGCGCCGCTGGGCTTTGGGCGGGTGTCAGGGCTAGGCCAGAGCGTTTTGCGTTTGATTTGAATCGAAATACGCTGCCTATCCCTTAGGTCAAACGCGCATTTCGATGGAACTGCCTCAGCTAAACCGCAAAACGCCTTAACCGGACAGTTTCGCAAGATCAGCGCTCAGCGCGCGGGCCTCGGAAATGCTGCGCTGCAGGGCGGCCAGCTTTGCATCGGGCGTGTCCCCTTGGGGTGAGTCATTCAGAACCCTGTCGATGCGGGATGCGGTGGCCGCATCGCCGCCACCAATGGCGTCACGCTGCTGCAGGATTTTCAGCTTCAGCTGGGCCAGTTCCGATTCCGAGGACCGGATCTGCGCCGCAAGGGTATCGTTTCGCGCCTGCGCGGCGGCAACATCGCCTTCGGCGGCTTGGATGCGGTCGTCATAGGCGCCGGTGGCAATGCCCGAGACCCCGGAGAAGAAGCCGCCCTCTGCCGGGTCGGTGGTGGTTTGACAGGCGGTCAGCAGAAGGCAGGGGAAGACGGCAAAACGGATCATGTGGCCCCCGTTCACAGCGATGAGGCCAGATCGCCGGCGATCCCGCGCATCTGCGTGATCTGATTTGACAGCGCAGCCAGATCGCCGTCGATGGGCGATGCCGTCTGACCACGGGATATGGTCAGGTTGCGCGCCTCGGTGAACTCGGCCTGCCGCTTGGTTGCGCCATCGATGGCAAGCTCCATCTGGGTCAGATTGCCGTTGGCCTCGGCAAGTTCCTGTTGCAACTGGGCCGCGTCCACGGTTCCGGCGGCAACACCGGCGTTCAGCGCGTCAAGTTCGGCCTTTTGCGCCGCAAGGACCTGATTCATAACGTTCAGCGTCGTCTGCATTTCGCTGGCGTTGCTGTCCAGATCCTTCTTGATCTGCCGCAGACGGGATTCGCGCCCCGCATAGTTCCGCTGAACATAGGCCACATAGGTTCCCGCCAGCGCCCCGGCCCCTAGGCCCAGGGATATCCCGGTGCCGACATCGTCGCTGCCGCCCAGTCCAAACCCGATCGCGCCGCCGGTTACTCCGCCTGCAACCGCCCCTTGCAGGATGGTCTTCTGCATGGCGGCGGCCTGTTTGGCCAGATCGGCCTCGGCCTGCGACGACCCGCCGGGGGTCGTCTCGGGCGCGGCTGTCGGCTCATCGCTACCTCCGCCACAGGCCGTAAGGGTCAGGGACACCGCGATGAATGCCGCGCTTAGTCGGGAGGTATGAGATCGGCCAGCCATTGGTAACTTCCTTTTTTGCTGTCTTCCGCCTGCGCAACATGCCGCAGAAACAGGGCGGCGTCGTTGTTCAGCTGCGCATCGGCATAGGTCAGGTCGCGCGAGCCCGAGGCCGCGCTGATAATCGACGTGTCAATGTCGGGAGGGAAAAAGATGACAGAGCGATTCAGCACTTCGTCATAGTAACTGCGGCTCTGGTCCAGACGCCGCAGGATGATGCCGCGTGACCGGTAGATATCGTAAACATCGTTCCGAGCCTGTTGCAGAACGGGCAGGGCGTCAGCGTTGGTTCGGGCAATCTCTTCGATCTGCGCCAGTGCATCCTCGGCGATCCCCAATGTGCGCTCGACGCTGCGCAGGGCCACGATGTCGGTGCGCAATCGCTGCAAAGTGGTCGCGGCCAGAAAGACCGAAACCTGCGCCGCGTCTTCAAACAGACGTTCGGCCGAGGCGACCTCCTGCGCGGGCAGGCGACGGCGATAACTGTCCAAAGCCGGACCCAGATCGCGTGTCTGTCCGTCATTGAGGTGCCCCAGAGCCACCAGCGCAGTCGCAAGCTGCTCTGGGTTGGCCTCGGCCAGTGAGGCGTTGACCGGGGCCAGCGATCCGGGCGATCCGACCTTCAGACCGTCGATGCGATCATGGGCGAAAGCGGCAAACAACCCGTTGGGGTAAGCCCGCAGGTAGGTTTCAAAATCAGACGCATCCGCACTGGAGGCTATGCCGCGCCAATGCGCCAGATCGGCTGCGGTTTCGTCGTCGGCGGTCTCACCCGGTAGACCCGGCGCGAAACTGTGTTCATCCAGCACTGATTCCTCGACCCAGGGTATCTGAAGCCCGTCGGTTTCCAGAACCACCTGCTGGCGCACCCGCCCCAACATTAGCCGGACATCCAGATCGGGCGTTGCGATATGGTCCAGCAGGCCAGAGGTAAATACGCTGTTGTCGCCAATTCCGTCATAGGCCACGTTGCCGGGATCGGTGGCATAGGCGATCAGCAGCCCGGCTCCGCCGCGCATTCTGACAAGGCCCTGTTCGACCATGCCCCGGTCCGAGAACGGATTGTTCCGGCAGGCGTCCAGCAGCAGGATGCCCACCTTGGGACCCGCTTTGGTGATCACATCCCGCACCCGGTCCAGCGTCAGCGAACTGCGCCTGAGCGCCTGCAGATTGCTGCCTGCAAAATCGGTGCCGATCAGATGGTTTTCGCCGCCAATCTGAACCCCGTGCCCGGCATAGAAGAACACCGCCATTTCGGCACCTTCAGCCGCTGCGCCGAATTGATCCAGCGCTTGCTGCATCGCGTCTGCATTCTGGTCGGTGGCTTCCGTTACGGCAAAACCCAGATCTTGCAACGCGCTGCTCAGCGCGGTGACATCGTTCACCGGGTTGCGCAGGGCCATGTCCGGGGACGCATAGTCGGAATTGCCAATAAGCAACGCCACCCGGCCCGAGGCGTGGGCCTGCGTCGCCCAGAATGTCAGGCACAGCAAGAAGATGCTCAGAACACCGGCCTGCAGGCCGGTGGGGCGGGTCAGGGTCATGCGAACAAGGTAACGCAAGGTAATGTTTGATGACAATCGGCGTTGGCGTTCAGACGTGACGAATTTAGAATCCCCGAGAGGTTCTGCATTGGTGGGCAAATGCCCCGCGGGCGTGACCGGCTTTCGGGCCGCAAGCCTAGAAACTTGTGATCACGGTTGCGCCAATTGAGCGGAATTTGTCCATTTCCATCAGTGCCTTCGGTGCTTCGTCAAGGCTGATCCGATCCCCGACAAGGCGGGCGGGGTCAAGTTTGCCGCTTTCCACCATATCCAGCATTGTGCCATAACGATGCGCCTGCATCCCATGCGAGCCGAGCAATTCGATCTCTTGCCCGACGATCTTGGGCATTGGGACTGCGGGCGCAGCGTGATCGCCCAGCATCAGGCCGACCTGAACATGCTTGCCTCGGGGGCGCAGGCCAAGTATCGAGTTGGTCATGGTCACGGGATGCCCCAGAGCGTCCAGCGACACATGCGCACCGCCCTTGGTAATCTCGCGGATCGCTTCGGGAACATTTGCCTCGGCCCCGGAAACAGTTGCGACTGCGCCAAGCTCGCGGGCCAGATTCAACTTGGCGGGGTCGAGGTCGATCCCGATCACATTAGCCCCGGCGGCACTGGCGATCATCACCGCCGACAGGCCCACGCCGCCGCAGCCATGCACAGCAACCCATTGACCGGCAGAGACTTTGCCCTGATCCACCACCGCCCGGAACGCGGTGGCAAACCGGCAGCCCAGACTGGCGGCAGTGGCAAAATCCATCCTGTCCGGCAGGGCCACCAGATTCAGATCGGCCTGATGGATGGCGACATATTCGGCAAAGCTGCCCCAATGGGAGAATCCTGGCTGTTGCTGCCGAAGACAAACCTGATGATGGCCTGCGTGGCATTCGGCACAGGACCCGCAACCGCACACGAAGGGCACGGTCACCCGATCGCCGACGCTCCAGTTGTTCACGTCCTTGCCAATGGCCTCGACAACACCGGCGAGTTCGTGGCCGGGGACATGCGGCAGGTCTATGTCGCTGTCATGCCCCATCCATCCATGCCAATCGCTGCGGCACACACCGGTCGCTTCCACCTTGAGGACAACGCCATGGGGTTCGGGCGTGGGATCGTCGACCGAGACCACTTTAGGGGCTTCCTGAAACTTTTCGTACAGCACGGCCTTCATGGGGCAGGTCCTTCCGCGAACGGGTGGTCTGGACCACTCCTATACGTCTGATGCAGTTGCCCGTCCAATCGACTTCCCCGGTAGTCAGAGCCTTTGGCCGTCGCCGTCGAAGGCCAGCATATCGGTTTGCTCGAAGCTGATGCCGACCTCGGCCCCGGGCGACACGCGGTGCTGGCCGAAGGCCCGTATCGTGAAGGGTTTGTCCGTGCCGATATTGACCAGAACATTGGTGTCCGCCCCAAGATTTTCCACATGCACGACAGTCCCCGACAAGGGCCCGGCGTCGCCCAATCTGGCGTATTCCGGGCGGATGCCGAAGACGGTGCCGGTATTGCCGCCAATCATCTCGGCCGGAACGAAATTCATTGCCGGAGAGCCGATGAATTCGGCCACAAACCGGTTTGCGGGGTTGTTGTACAATTCCATCGGGGTGCCGACCTGCTCGATCCGGCCATTGCGCAGAACCACGATCTTGTCGGCAAGCGTCATGGCCTCGGTCTGGTCATGGGTTACGTAGATCATGCTGGCGCTGATCTGGCGATGCAGGTTGGCAATCTCGACCCGCGTATTCAGGCGCAGGGCGGCGTCGAGATTGGACAGCGGCTCGTCGAACAGGAACAGCTTTGGGTTGCGCACTATGGCCCGGCCGATGGCAACGCGCTGGCGCTGACCACCGGACAGTTCGGCGGGGCGGCGCTCCAGATATTCCTCCAGCGACAGCATCCGGCTGGCCTCGGTGATGCGGCGCGAGATTTCGTCCTTGGCATGGCCCGCCTGTTTCAGACCCAGCGCCATGTTGCCCCGAACCGTCAGGTGCGGATAAAGCGCATAGGATTGAAACACCATGGCAATGCCACGCTTGGCGGGCGGGACGGTGTTCACCTGCTGTCCATCGATTTCCACGGTGCCCGAGGTTGCATCCTCAAGCCCCGCAATCACCCGCAACAGGGTGGATTTGCCACAGCCCGAGGGGCCGACGAACACCACGAACTCGTTTTCCTCGACGGTCAGGTCGATGTTCTTCAGCACGTCGACGTCCCCGAAGGATTTACAAACGTTGGAGAGGGTCAGGGCGGTCACGTTACGTCTCCTTCAGGTCGACCGGCTGGCCGGTCCGGATGCTGTGATCGGCAGCAAGACAGATGTGCAGGGATTGCACAGCATCGTTCATATGGCGGGTCAGGTCGACATCTTCGGCAATGGCTTTTAGCATATAGGCCTGTTCGGCGTCACAAAGCTGCTGGTGGCCCGGCTCACCCGCCATCTCGATCAGGGTGTCGCCATCGGGCTTGTGCACCAGAATGCCGCCGACCTTGGTGTGGCCGTCCACATCATCCGACTCGCCCTTGTTGCCTTCGGTGATCGACACGGCCCCGTTGGGCGAGACGATGTCTTTCACGAAAAACGCGGTTTCCGACATCATGGGTCCCCAGCCGGCCTCGTACCAACCGACCGAGCCGTCTTCGAAGACAACCTGAAACTGGCCGTAATTGTACA
Organism: Ruegeria sp. AK4; assembly: GCF_056541025.1. Classification (NCBI taxonomy): domain Bacteria; kingdom Pseudomonadati; phylum Pseudomonadota; class Alphaproteobacteria; order Rhodobacterales; family Roseobacteraceae; genus Ruegeria; species Ruegeria sp. AK4. The sequence goes on along the minus strand of NZ_JBQFXS010000002.1, from coordinate 404,924 downwards.
TGTCGGGGGCGATTTCGTCGGACAGGCGTAGGCCCATGCCGTTGACGCGGACGGGCAGCGCGTCAGTAATCTGGCACATCACGTCCACGTAATGCACCCCGCAATCGACAATGGGCGAGGTTGTTTGCATCAGTGCCTTATGCGTCTCCCATGTTGGGCCGGTGGATTGTTGGTTCAGGTTCAGGCGAAAGACATAAGGTCCGCCCAGATCGCGCGCTTCCGAGATCAGGCGTATCCACGAGGGGTGGTGCCGCAGGATATAGCCAACGACCAGCTTGCGGTTGGTCTCGACCGCCTTGGCGACCACGCGGCGCGCATCCTCGACGGTGGTTGCCAGCGGTTTTTCGACGAACACATGCGCCCCAGTCTCCATCGCGGCGCAGGCGTAATCCGCGTGGCTGTCGGAATAGGTGGCGATGACCGCCAGATCGGGCGTGGTTTCGGCCAAAGCCGCGTGGAAATCGGTGAAAACCGGATAGGTTTGCAGATCGGGGTGATCGACCGCGCCCGACCGGTTCACCAGCCCCACGATTTCTGCATCCGGGTGGTGGTGATGCGCCAGCGCATGGCTCAGCCCCATATTGCCCAGACCTGCGACAAGAACCCGGATCATTTGACCGCCCCCGAAGTGATGCCGCGGATCAGTTGCCGCGAGAAGATGACATAGAGGATCATGACAGGCAGGATCGCCATGCTCAGCGCCGATAGAACGGCGTTCCAGTCGGTCACGAACTGGCCGATGAAGACCTGGCTGCCCAGCGTCAGGGTCTTGGTCTCTTCCGCCGGGGCAAGGATCAGCGGGAACCACAGGTCGTTCCAGATTGGAATCATGTTGAACACCGCCACCGTTGCCATCGCCGGACGGACCAGCGGCAGGACAAGACGGAAGAAGATCGTGTATTCGCTCAACCCATCGATGCGGCCCGCGTTCTTCAGGTCGTCGCTGACCTGCCGCATGAATTCCGACAGGATGAACACCGCCAGCGGCAGGCCCTGCGCCGTATAGACGAGGATCAGCGCCATCAGCGTGTTGACCAGCCCGGTCGCCACCATCATCTCAAGAATGGCCACGGTGCCGATACGGATCGGGATCATGATGCCCAAAGCCAGATAGAGCCCCATCAGCGTGTTGCCCTTGAACCGGTACTCGCTGAGCGCAAAGGCCGCCATCGAACCGAACAGCAGGATGAAGAACAGCGACGCCACGGTGACGATCATCGAGTTCTGGAAATACAGGAAGAAATCACCCTGTTTCATCACCGTCTGGTAGCCGATCATCGAGAATGTCTCGGCATCCGGCAGGGCCAGCGGCTCGCGGAAGATCGCCTTGCGGGTCTTGAAGCTGTTGATCAGGATCACAAAGACCGGGAACAGCGCGATCAGCGTGTACAGGATCAGCGCGCCATGCATTGCGGCGAGGTTGAACGGGTTTCTGCGGGCTTTGTTCATGTCTCGCGCCCTCTCAGAACTGATACCGGCGGATGCGGGTCTGGATCAGGAACAGATACAGGCAAACCCCGGTCAGGATGATGAAGAACATGCCCGTTGCGATGGCAGACCCCATATGCGGATCGCCCAGTTGCAATTGGAAGCCAAAGAAGGTGCGGTACATGAACGTTCCAAGGATATCGGTCGAGTAATCCGGCCCCGCCAGCGCGCCTTGCGCGGCATAGATCAGATCGAACGCGTTGAAATTGCCCACGAATGTCAGGATCGAGATGATGCCGATCGACGGCAGGATCAGCGGCAGTTTGATTTTCCAGAAGGCGGCCATGCCGGTGATGCCTTCGACCTCGGCGGCCTCCAGAATCTCTTCGGGGATGGACAGAAGGGCGGCGTAGATCAGCATCATCGGGATGCCCACGAACTGCCAGACCGAGACCAGCGCCAGCGTGGTCAGGGCGTATTCCTCTTTCCCCAACCAGGGCGAATAGAGCGATTTGAGCCCGACCGAGGCCAGCAGATCGGGCGCAATGCCCCAGATCGGCGACAGGATCAGTTTCCACGCAAAGCCGACAATGACGAAGGACAGGATCGTCGGGATGAAGATCGCCGAGCGATAGAAGGCGGCAAACCGCAGGCGCGGGTTGCTGAGCATGGCGGCCAGTGCGATGCCGATTGGATTCTGGACCAACATATGGATGAAGAAGAACCAGAAGTTGTTGCCCAGAGCGTTCCAGAACGCATCGGACCACAGCGGATCGCCGAACAGGGTGCGGAAATTCTCGAGCCCGACAAAAACGCGCGCCTGATCCACCTCGGTATACAGCGCCAGCCGCAGTGTGTTGAACAGCGGAAAGACCATGACGGCCGAGTAGACAAGCACAGCAGGCGCAAGAAAGACCACGATGTGCCATTTGATCCGGCTGGTGCCCATAACATGCCTCGAAAGTTCAGGTTGGTTCCGGCCCGTCAGGCCGGAACCGTTGGTGGGGTGAGTGGCTTACTGATGTGGCGCGTACCAACCCGCCAGGCCATCCTGCAGGCGTTTCCCGGCGTCTTCCGGGCTTTCCGTGCCTTTGACGACATTGGCTGAGGCGTTCCAGGTTTCCAGTTCCAGATTGGGCTCGCCCCGCGACAGGATCTGGTAGGTCGAGCGGATGGTGGTCTCGCACTCGCCGCGCCAGCTTACGAATTCCTTGGCCAGCGCGTCTTCCAGTTCGACAGGCTCATTCGAAAGCGGGAAGAAGCCCGGCAGCGCGTTGCCGAAGATTTTCGCAAATTCGGGCGAGGCCACCCAGGCCAGGAAGGTGCGCGCAGCTTCTGCGTTCTCGCTGGCCGCGTTCATGCCGATCCCAATATCGGTGTGATCCGAGATATAGCAGGTGTCGCCCGCATTCCGGACCGGCGGTTTGAAGGCGCCCATCTCAAAATCGGCCTGCGTGTTGAAGCCCGAGATTTCCCAGCTTCCCGCAGGGTAGATCGCGGCCCGGCCCAGCGTGAACAGGTTCTGGCTGTCCGGATAGGTCTGCGCCTCATACCCGTCGCCAAGATAATCTTTCCACTTGGCCAGCGTTTCATAGGGCGCAACCCACTGCTCATCCGTCAGTTTCTGCGACCCATCGATCAGGCCCAGACGGCCTTCTTCGCCCTTCCAGTAGTTCGGGCCGATGTTGTTATAGCCCATCGTGGCCGCTTCCCACTGGTCGTTGGTGCCCATCGCCATCGGGATATAGCTGCCGTCCTCTTTGATCTTGTCCAATGCCGCAAAGAACTCGGCCTCGGTCGTCGGCACTTCGATGTCAAGCTCGTTGAATGCGTCTTTGTTGTAGATAAAGCCGTGGATCACCGACGCCATCGGAACGCAGAATGTGGCAGAACCGTCGTCGGTCTGCCACGCGGCCTTTGCCACATCCGAGAAATTGCTCATCGCGGGCATATCGGACAGGTCGGACAGGTGCCCGCCATCATAGAGGCCCAGTGAGCGGTCGAACGGGCGGCAGGTGATGATATCGCCTGCGGACCCGGCCTCGAGCTTCGCATTCAGGGCGGCATCATACTCGGTCGGAGCCAGCGGCGAAAACTTGAGCTTGATATCCGGGTGCTGCGCCTCGAACGCCGGGATGATCTTTTCCTGCCACAGGGCAAGGTCATCGTTGCGCCAGCTTTCGATGAGCAGTTCCGTTTCCGCATAGGCGGTCGTGGCCAAAGCCGATGAGGCCAGCAAAATTGCGCTGAGCGACGTCTTTTTCATGGTTTTCCTCCTTATTGAACTGAATTTTCTTGAAGTTCCTGAAGCGCGGGGCGCAGATGCCCGTCGGATTGTTTGAGCAATTGCTCTGCCTGCTTGGTGTCAAAGGCTCCCGACGCCAGCAAAATGGCCTGCTTCAGATCACCCGCAGTCTCGTCCAGCGCCGAACCGGCCTCGGCTTCGGACACTCCGGTAATTTTCGTTATGATGCTTTCGGCGCGGTGGCGCAGTTTGTGGTTGTCGGCGATGACATTGACCATCATCCCGTCATGCACATGCCCCAGCCGGATACCCATCAGCGTGGACATCATGTTCAAGGCGACCTTTTGCGCGGTAGCGGCCCCCAATCGGGTTGAACCGGCAATGATCTCGGGCGGCGTATTCAAAAAAATCGCGCAGTCGGCGTGGTCGAACAGCGGCGCCTTTTCGTTATTGGCGATGCAGATGGTCTTGGCCCCCGCCGCCCGGGCTTTGCGCGCGAATTGAAGCGGGTAGGGGGTCGAGCCACTGGCCGATATGGCGATCACCGCATCGCCGGGTTTGACCATGGCCGTGGCCGCCTCAGCCGCTTCGGCATCGTCCTCGGTGTGGCCGGGCATGGCGGCACCCGAGGGCACGCCACCGGCCATGCAGATCGCGATGGAGTCCGGGGACAGGCCGTAGGTGCCGGGCAGTTCGGCCCCGTCCGCAAGCCCCATCAGGCCCGACGACCCGGCCGCCGCATAGTAGATGCGACCGTTGTTTTTTACCGTTGCGGTCAGAATCCCGGCTCCCTGCGACAGGTCGGCCAGACAGGCATCCAGGCCCGCCAATGCCTCTTTCTGCGCAGTCAGCAAGCGCGCGAGAATGTCGGCGTCAGGACGCAGGTCCAGGCCTTCGGCCCCGTCACGCAGCATTTCGGTTTGCGGCAGCATTTGATTCCCCTTTGGTGTCCTATCTAATACCTATACAATACCTTTTGTCTACCTTTTGTTTGATTTCTCTCGTTTCGGCTCAAAAAAACACAGAAATAGTCGTGTATAGTGCGCAAAGGTCTTTTTTTCGGACTAAAGGTATTGTAAAGGTATCTATATGGCCGAGTCTCTCCCATATCTCATCGCTATTGATGGCGGCGGCACCCGCTGCCGGTTTGCTTTGGAAACACCCGCAGGCCGGACGGCGGTCAGCCTTGGCAGTGCCAATGTGTTCTCGGACCGTGAGACCGCGCTGAGCACATTGAACGCGGGCCTCGAGGCATTGATGAGCGAAGCGGGCCTGTCGCAGGATGCACTGGCTGGTATTCCGATCTACGCGGGCCTTGCCGGTGTCACTGATGCGGAAACCGCATCCGAGGTCGCGCGGCACCTGCCGTCCCGGATCGTGCAGGTCGAGGATGACAGCCGATCCGCCGTTGTGGGCGCTCTAGGGGATCGGGATGGCTGTCTTATCGGCATCGGAACGGGGTCGTTTCTGGCGCGGCAAACAAGCGAACGCATTCAGTTTATCGGCGGCTATGGCCCGTTGATCGGGGATGAGGCCTCGGGCAACTGGCTGGGCACGCTGCTTCTGCGACATGTTCTTCTTGCTGCCGACGGGATTGAGCAACCCAGCCCACTGACACGGGACATCAGCGCCCGTTTCAATGACTACCCGATGAAGATCGTGGCGTTTTCGGGCGCTTCCCGGCCAGCCGATATTGCCGACCTCGCCCCGCAGATCATCGCTGCGGCCAAGCAGGGCGACCAGGTCGCCGATACACTGATGCAAAAGGGCGCCGATTACATCATCGGCGGGTTGCACGCGCTTGGCTGGTCTGAGGCAGAGCCGATTTGTGCAGTGGGTGGCGTCGCACCGCATTACGCAAGCTATTTGCCGGACGGGATGCAACAGGCGCTGACAGAACCACAAGGCACGGCCATCGACGGGGCGCTGAAACTGGCGCGGCGATTGGCCGAACGGGCAAAGGTCGGGGCAGCATGACTTTGGACACCATCGAAAACTTCCTGGGCGACAATGGCTGGATGCATGATGCGACCGGTCCCAGATATGTGCGTCTGCGCAAGCGGATCGAAAAGAGCATCGAACTGGGACTGCTGGGCGAAAGCGCGCCACTGCCTGCGGAACGGGAAATCGCCAGCCTGACCGGCTTGTCGCGGGTAACGGTGCGCCGCGCGATGCAGGATCTGGTCGATCGGGGCATTATCATTCAGCGGCAGGGTTCGGGCAGTTTCGTCGCGGACGGAACGCCGAAGGTAGAACAGTCGCTGTCACGGCTGACCTCGTTTACCGAGGATATGTCGCGGCGCGGTCTGGACTCTTCCAGCGAATGGCTGGATCGGGGCATTCATACGCCCTCACCCGAAGAGGTGATCGCGCTGGCCCTGTCGTCCGGGGAAGCCGTTGCGCGCATTTCACGCCTGCGCCGTGCGAATGACAGGCCGATGGCGATTGAACGGGCCTCGCTGCCCATCGACATACTGCCGAAACCGCAACAGGTGGAATCTTCGCTGTACGAAGTGCTGGAGCGCAGCGGGAACCGGCCTGTCCGGGCTCTGCAGCGTATTTCGGCGATCAATCTGGAAAGCGAGGATGCCGACCTTCTGGGCGTTCAGCCCGGCGCGGCGGGGCTGCGCATCGTGCGCACCTCGTACCTGTCCAACCGGCGGGTCGTGGAATTCACCCGCTCAATCTATCGCGGTGATGCGTATGACTTTGTCGCAGAACTGCGCTTGGCCAACAGCTAGGACATTCTATGCCACAGCAAACCACCCGGATGCGCCGGGAAATTGACGAAATACCACTGGCCATCGAGCGGCTTCTGAGCCGGGGCCAAAAGGATGTATACACTGTCGCCGCTGTCGCGCGCGACCTTGATCCGACCTTCATTACCACCGTTGCGCGCGGCTCGTCGGATCACGTGTGTACCTATCTGAAATATGCGTCCGAGATCCTTCTGGGCGTGCCCGTAGCCTCGGTCGGCCCGTCGGTCGCGTCGATTTATGATGCGCCCTTGAAGCTGCAAAACAGCCTTTGCCTGGCGGTGTCGCAGTCCGGCCAAAGCCCAGATATCCTTGCGATGGCGCGCAATGCCGGACGGGACGGGGCCTTGACCGTCGCTTTGACAAACGACGCCGGTTCTCCGCTCGCCTCGGCCGGCGCGCATCCCATCGACATTCAGGCGGGTCCCGAACTGAGCGTTGCGGCGACAAAGACGTTTGTCAGTTCGGCGGTGGCAGGTCTTTGGATGCTGGCGGAATGGAGCGGGGACGCCGCCCTTTTATCCGCAATCCTCGCCTTGCCGCAGCATCTGGAAAGTGCGGCGCGCATAGACTGGCCCGAGGTTCGCGACGCAATCGGGGCGCGGCCGTCGCTGTTCACGCTGGGGCGCGGGCAGGCCTTGGCGGTTTCGAACGAGGCGGCGCTGAAGTTCAAGGAAACCTGCCAGTTGCATGCGGAAAGCTATTCGTCTGCCGAGGTGCTGCATGGCCCGGTCTCGATTGTCGAGGAAGGCTTCCCGGTGCTCAGCTTCGCGGCTGCCGACGCGGCGGAAGCGGCGCTGTCGCAGGTGTCTGATGCCATAGGCGCCAAGGGGGCCCATGTGTTTGCAACCACCGACAAGGTGCAGCGGGCCACGCGGATCGACCATGTGCGCACGCTGCATCCGCTGACCGATGCGCTCAGCCTGATCGTGTCGTTCTATTCCATGGTCGAGGCTTTTGCGGCCTCTCGCGGCATTGATCCCGACACGCCGCGCCATCTGAACAAGGTCACGGAAACGGTATGACCGGCGCGCTTCAGGCCATCACCGGGGCGGATATTTTGACGCCGGGGCAGGTGGTTCGGGATCATGCGCTGTTGCACCGGCAGGGCCGGATTGAAGCGGTGGTCCCTGAGGTGGATGTCGGCCCGACGGTTGCGCGGACTGAACTGGCTGGTGGCCTGCTGGCACCGGGCTTCGTCGATCTGCAGGTCAATGGCGGCGGCGGCGTCATGTTCAACAATCAGCCGGATGTGTCCACGTTACTGCGCATGGCCGAGGCCCATGCAGGGATCGGGGCAACTTCCATTCTGCCCACTCTGATCACCGACACGCCGGAGGTGACCAAACAGGCCATATCCGCAGCTATCGAAGCCGTCGAGGTCGGCGTTCCGGGTATTCTCGGCCTGCATCTTGAGGGACCGCACCTTGCCAAATCCCGCAGGGGTGCCCATGACGCGGCCCTTATTCGCCCGATGGAACAGTCCGATCTGGACAGGCTTCTTGAGGCGGCAGCGCGCCTGCCGGTGCTCAAGGTCACCGTAGCCCCCGAAAGCGTCTCGACCGCACAAATCAGTGCGATGGTACGGGCGGGGATACTGGTGTCGCTGGGTCATACCGATGCGTCCTACGCGGATTGCGTGGCTGCGGTCGAAGCCGGTGCAAGCTGCGTGACGCACCTGTTCAACGCCCAAAGTCAGATGGGCAATCGCGAACCCGGCACCGTCGGGGCGGCCTTGGCCCTTGGCGGTCTGTCCGCCGGGCTGATCGCCGATAAAATCCATGTCCACCCGGCCACCATGCGCAACGCGGTGAGGGCAAAACAGGGGCCGGGGTTCGTATTTCTTGTTAGCGACGCGATGGCGACCGCAGGTTCGGACATTACCAGCTTCGAGTTGAATGGCCGTGAAATCCTGAGAAACCACAACAGGCTGACACTGGCCGACGGCACGTTGGCAGGGGCGCATCTGGAACTGCTGAATGCCGTCCGCAATCTGTCCGACGTGACCGGAATGCCGATTTCCGAAGCGCTGGAAATGGCCGGTCGCCTTCCTGCTGCGTTGATCCGGAACGATCTGGCCGGGCGGCTGTCCCAAGGATGTCATGCGCATATGGTGCATATCGGACCTTCGGGCGATCTGGAAACTGTCTGGCAGCTTGGGCGCAGGATCGACCGTTAAACGGCGGCTTGCACGCGAATCGCGCATCGGTTCAAGTTTCGCCCTAATCTGGCGTTGTTGAATCCCAAACGCCGTCCATTGCGCGACTGTGCCGAAATGTCGTCCGACCTTCATCAAAACGAGTTGCTGCCCGGGCAATAATATGCGGTACTCTTCATATGCGAGTTTGTTAATTTAACCATTGATTCTGAAACAGGTATTTCGACACGAAAGGAGGGGAAACGCCCACCGAATAAATCGGAACGCAAAACACGCTGCACCGGACCCATTACAGGTTTGTCTGCGGACACATAGCCCGGCCCGGATTTTGGCGGTTTGAAGAAACAAGAGGGTCGTAAAGATGAAATTCAGAACCATAAAAACATCATCAGCGGCGCTGATGGTATCGGCGCTTTCTTCACCAGTGGCTGCCGAGTTGGAATACAAAAATAATTCCGGCGGGTCAGTCATTCTTGAAGGGCAACTGAACCCGGCCATCATCTCGGTCGATGATGGTCAGGAAACAGAAACCAACGTCAGGGATTTTGACGCCTCCAACAGCCGGGTTGGCCTGCGGCTTATGCAACCTTATGGCAACAACACGTTCCGGTTCCGGTTCGAAACCGCCCTTGGCCTGCCCAACTCGACGGAAACAGACCAGAACGGCAACGATTTCAGCGGCTGGACGCGAGAGGATATCCGCCATGTGGATTTCTCGCTTGAAGGTGACTGGGGCAAATTCTCGGCCGGGCAGGGCAGCATGTCCGGGGACGGCATTGCCGAACAGGACCTGTCGCTGGTCGGTCTGGTTCTGTATTCCTTCACCGCCGATTCCAACGCCTCGTTCCTGTTCCGCGATGACGCCGGTTTTCTGACCGGTCCGACCGTGAGCGGTACAACCGACAGTTTTGACGGCGCGCGCCGCACGCGTGTCCGCTATGACACCCCACCGTTCAACGGGTTCACCTTCAGCGCCTCTTACGGTCAGAATGTGCTCGAGGAAGATTTCGACGATGACCGCGATTACTATGACGTCGCGATCTACTACCGCAACAAAGTGACCAGCAATATCGAGGTTGCGGCGGGGCTGGGCTATTTGGTCCGCAGCAGCGGCAACAGCGGTCCCGGCGGCAGCCAGAGCGCGCGGCGCGAGGACGTTGTCGGTTCAGCGTCGATCCTTGTGAACGAGCGCTTCAGTTTCACGATCGCCGCAGGTGAACGGGACGTGGACAGCAGCACCGCGGCCGACCCCAGCTATTTCTACGCCAAGATCGCTTATGAAGATAACTGGTTCTCTTTCGGCAAAACCGGGATTGGTCTGCACTATTGGGACGGGTCCGATTTTAACGCCGACGGCTCGGATTCGGATGTCTGGGGGATCGGTGTCGTGCAGAAGATCGACAGCCTGAATATGGAGGCCTATTTCTCGTATCAGGACTATGCCTATGATGATTCATCGGACAATTTCGACGACCTGTCGACCGTCGTTCTGGGCGCGCGCTGGAAGTTCTGATCTGGCTTGATGCCGCCGGGCCGGGAAATCGGCCCGGCCTTTTTGCGGGTCAGAGCTTGTTGACCGGTGTCTTGAGCATCATGTTCCCGTCTTCATCCGTCGGCACCTCGCCGCCGCGCATGTTCACCTGCAAAGACGGCAGGATCAACTTGGGAACGTCAAGCTGAGCATCCCGTTCGGTCCGGAATTTGATGAACTCTTCGCGGGTTTTCCCACCGCCGACGTGAATGTTCCTGATCTTTTGCTCTCCGATCGTCGTCTCCCATGCGATGGCCCGGCCACCGGGGCCGTAATCGTGGCAGATGAACAGCCGCATCTCGTCGGGCAGGGACAGCACACGCTGAATTGAATCGTAGAGCTGCCCCGCATCCCCGCCCGGAAAATCCGCGCGGGCCGAGCCGCCATCGGGCATGAACAGCGTGTCGCCTGCAAAGGCCGCATCACCCATCACGTGGACCATGCAGGCCGGCGTATGGCCCGGCGTGTGCAGGGCGAAACACGGCAGAGACCCGATTGCGTAGGTATCGCCGTCGGCAAAAAGAGCCTCGAACTGCGATCCGTCCCGCTGGAATTCGGTGCCTTCGTTGAAGATCTTTCCGAACGTGTCCTGCACCGTCAGCACGTGCTCGCCGATGCCGATTTTACCGCCAAGCTCCTGCTGGATATAGGGGGCCGCCGACAGATGGTCGGCATGGACATGGGTCTCGATGATCCATTCCAGCGTCAGGCCCTGAGAGCGGATAAATGCGATGATCTGATCCGCCGAGTCAAAGGTCAGGCGCCCGGCGGCCGGGTCGAACTCCATCACCGGGTCGATGATTGCGCAGGCCGTGCCGGACGGGTCGCGCACCACGTAGCTGATTGTATTGGAGATCTCGTCAAAGAACCCGGTGACTTCGGGTTTCACAGCCATATCAACAGGTGGGATCGTCATGGCAAAGTCCTTTTGACTGGTCGGCGCAACTGTACCTTGCGGGGTATCAAAAACAAAGAAAAGAGCCCGGGGCTCTGAGGATTTAAATCAGTGGGCAAGCCTGTCGCCTTACCAGATCAGTCTGCGTCAGCGACATGCTCGACCAGCCCGCCCGATTTTTCCCATGAGCCGAACCCTTCTTTGAGATGCGCCGCCTCGAACCCCATATCCTGCAGGGTGGCGACGGTGATTGCGGAACGCCAGCCCGAGGCGCAGTGAAAGACGTATTTCTTACCCTCCTGCGCGAAGATGTCCTTGTGATAGGGGCTTTCGGGATCGACCCAGAACTCGATCATGCCGCGCGGCGCGTGGAAGCTGCCGGGAATGAAACCGGTGCGCTGACGCTCGCGCACGTCGCGGATATCGACAATCACCACGTTCGGGTCGCCGGCCATAGCGATCAGATCGGTGGTTTCGATCTCTTCAATGCGGTCTCGGGCGTCTTGCACCATCTGCGCGGCGGATTTTTTCAGAGCAGCCATTCCAACCTTCCGTTTCCAGTACGTTTTTCGAATATTGACCCACCCAAAGACCCGTTGCAACCTGCGCCCATGCAGGCGCGGCGGCGCTTTTGGCATAAGAGGCGGACCAGCCAATGAAACCACATAGCCCGATCTCTGTTTGGGACATCTCGGCCAAGGAACAAGATGTCCGGAACCCTATGGCGGGCGATGTGAGAACTGATGTCGCCATTGTCGGCGGCGGTTACACGGGCCTGTCTGCGGCCCTGCATTGCGCGGAACGTGGGCTGGGGGCCCATGTGCTTGAGGCGCAGCGTATCGGGTTTGGCGGCTCGGGGCGCAATGTCGGGCTGGTCAACGCCGGGGTCTGGCACCCGCCAGCAGCCGTTCGCAAAAAGCTGGGTGATATCTACGGGCCGAGGTTCATCAAATGCTTCGGCGATGGGCCCGGTCTGGTTTTCGATCTGATCGAAAAACACCAGATACGTTGCGAGGTGACGCGGACCGGCACAATTCATGCCGCCCATGCACAGTCCGGTCTGAGGGATCTGGAAGCCCGCCATGCCGAATGGGTGCGTCTGGGTGAGCCAGTCGAATTGCTGTCGCCCGAGGAGATGGCCCGGAAAACCGGGACAAATTTGTTTCACGGTGGTCTTCTGGACCATCGCGCAGGCACCATCAATCCGATGGGCTATTGCCGGGGTCTAGCCCGTGCCGCGCAGGCGGCGGGTGCCGGTATCAGCACGGGCGTTCGGGCCACCAGGCTGCGCCGCGACGGGGATATGTGGATCGTCGAAACGGATCAGGGAATTGTTCGGGCAAAATACGTCGTTCTGGGGACAAACGCTTATACCGACGCGCTTTGGCCCGACCTGAACCGCGTTTTCACCAATATCCATTTCTTCCAGTTGGCAACGCAGCCGCTGAAGGCCGAGTTGTCGCACATCCTGCCCGGTCGGCAGGGCCTTTGGTCGACGGCGCAGATCATGTTCAGCCTTCGCCGCGATGCGTCCGACCGGCTGGTCATCGGCTCGATGGGATCGCTGGTGGGTTCGGTCGGGCGCGGCCTGTCGCATCGCTGGGCCAGAAAGCAACTGGCGCGGCTTTTCCCCGACCTCGGGCCGGTGGCATTCGAAGAGGCGTGGCATGGCCGGATCGCCATGACGCCAGACCATCTGCCCCGCATCTATCAACTGGCCCCGAACCTGCTGACGGCCATCGGATACAATGGGCGCGGCATCACGACCGGCACGATTTTCGGGGCCTGCATGGCCGACCTGATTGCGGGGATGGACCCGGGCGATCTACCGCTGCCCATGACGCAACTAACCACGGTGCGGTCCGCGCCGATCATGTCTCGCTTCTACCAGACGGCGTTTACCGCCAATCAGATTCTCAAGAGCCTTTAGTCGGTGAGGACCATCGCTTATCGGCGTGGGCTTCGGAGTATTCAGGACAGCCAACTGAAACCTGTCTGCAGTATTTTGCAAACAGCCACTCTTCTGGTGGCAATCCCAAAAGCACAACGATAGTAAGGAGGCCAGTATGGGAGGGTACGATATGCTGACACAACCCGAAGACCGCCACGCCGCCACGCCAGAATCCGCGCGCGCCAAAATGCCCCGCATGACGTGGGAAGACCCTTTCCTGATCGAGCAACAGCTGACCGAAGAAGAGCGCATGATCAGGGATACAGCCCACGCCTATTGTCAGGACAAGCTGGCCAGCCGCGTCATCATGGCGAACCGTGACGAAAACTTCGACCGCGAGATCATGACCGAAATGGGTGAGCTGGGCCTGCTGGGCTCGACCATCCCTGAAGAATATGGCGGCGTCGGCGCAGGTTACGTGTCCTACGGCCTTGTCGCGCGCGAGGTTGAGCGTGTCGATTCCGGCTATCGCTCGGCCATGTCCGTGCAATCCAGCCTGGTGATGCACCCGATCTTCGCCTATGGCACCGAGGAGCAGCGGCAGAAATTCCTGCCGAAACTGGCCTCGGGTGAGGCGGTTGGGTGCTTTGGCCTGACCGAACCGGATCACGGCTCGGACCCCGGCGGCATGCTGACGCGCGCCACGAAGGTCGATGGCGGCTATCTGGTCTCTGGTGCCAAGAACTGGATCACAAACTCGCCGATTGCCGATGTGTTTATCATCTGGGCCAAGTCAGATGCGCATGACGGCAAGATCAAGGGGTTTATCCTTGAAAAAGGCAAGAAGGGCCTGAGCGCACCGAAGATTGAAGGCAAGTTCTCGCTGCGGGCCTCGATCACCGGCATGATTCAGATGGATGAGGTTTTTGTGCCCGAAGAAAACCTGCTGCCGAACGTGTCGGGCCTGTCCGGGCCGTTTGGCTGCCTGAACCGGGCGCGTTATGGCATTGCATGGGGGGCCATGGGCGCGGCCGAGGCCTGCTGGCATGCGGCGCGCAGCTATACGATGGACCGCAAGCAGTTCGGCAAACCTCTGGCCGCGACGCAGCTGATCCAGAAAAAGCTGGCGGATATGCAGACCGAAATCTCGTTGGGCCTGTTGGGGGCGCTGCAACTGGGGCGTCTGTTTGAATCGCACAGCGCACCTGCCGAACTGATCAGCCTGATGAAGCGCAACAATTGCGGCAAAGCCATCGCGATTGCCCGCGAAGCCCGTGACATGCATGGCGGCAACGGCATCAGCGATGAATACGGCGTCATCCGCCATGTCATGAACCTTGAGGCGGTGAACACCTATGAGGGCACCCATGACATCCACGCGCTGATCCTTGGGCGGGCACAGACCGGGCTGCAGGCCTTCATGTGACGGCTCGCATCACCGCAAGAGGTGTGAGATGAGCAACGGCGACGCTTACGACCCATCACAGGATGGCGCGAAAATGTCCTTTGCTAAGGACATGAGCTATGGCGATTACCTATCGCTGGACGCCATCCTGTCGGCGCAGCATCCGTTGTCCGACGCCCATGACGAGATGCTGTTCATCATCCAGCACCAGACGTCCGAGTTGTGGATGCGTCTGGTTTTGCACGAGCTGCAGGCCGCCCGCGCGCTGATGATCGAAGGCCGCGCGGATCAGGTGTTCAAGATGCTCAGCCGGGTGTCGCGGATATTCGAACAGCTCAACAATGCCTGGGACGTGCTGCGCACCATGACCCCAAGCGATTACACCAAGTTCCGCGAGGCGCTTGGGGCCTCGTCGGGGTTTCAGTCCCATCAATACCGGCTGATCGAGTATGTTCTGGGCAACCGGAACACCGCGATGATGAAGGTGCATGAACACAGCCCTGACCTGCACCGGATGCTGGAGGACGAGTTGGCCCAGCCCTCAATCTACCACATCGCCCTGCGCATGCTCGAGGCAGAGTTTGGCACCACCTTTGATCCTGCAGTCTATCGCCTGCGCGCGCCGCATCAGCCCGACGATGCGGTCATCGCCGCATGGACCCGGATTTACCGGGAACCGGACACGCATTGGGTGCTGTATCAACTGGCCGAAAAGCTGGTGGACCTTGAGGATTATTTCCGCCGCTGGCGGTTCAACCACGTGACGACCGTGGAACGGGTGATCGGCTTCAAACGCGGGACGGGCGGCACCAGCGGCGTCAGCTATCTGCGCAAGATGCTGGATGTGGAACTGTTCCCGGAACTGTGGAACCTGCGCGGGGGATTGTAGGATGGCGCTGCCCAGAAAAGACCTGTTCGATATCCCCGAAGGGGTCATCTATCTGGATGGCAACTCGCTGGGACCATTGCCGAAATCCGTGGCACCCGCAGTGCAGGATGTGGTCACGCGCCAATGGGGCGGCGAACTGATCCGTGGGTGGAACAGCTGCGGCTGGATGGAACAGCCCGCCCGCGTCGGTAACCGGATCGCCCGCCTGATCGGCGCGCCTGACGGCTCGGTTGTGATGGGCGATACCCTGTCCATCAAGGTTTTTCAGGCTTTGTCGGCTGCGCTGGTGATGCGCCCGGATCGGAAGGTCATCCTGTCGGACAACGGCAACTTCCCGACCGATCTGTACATGGCTGAGGGGCTGATTGCGCTTAAGAACGCAGGCATTGAGCTAAAGACCGTCGACCCCGAGGCGGTGGCCGAGGCCATTGATGACAAGGTGGCGGCGGTGATGCTGACCGAGGTCGATTACCGCACCGGGCGCATGCATGACATGGGTGACATCACCCGGCGGGCGCATGCGGCGGGGGCGGTCATGATCTGGGATCTGGCCCATAGCGCCGGCGCGATTGAGGTTGATCTGACGGGTTCGAACTGTGAGTTCGCGGTTGGCTGTACTTACAAATACCTCAATGGCGGTCCGGGTGCCCCGGCCTTTATCTACGTGCGCCCCGACCTGATTGGCGACACGCAGCCCGCGCTGGCGGGATGGATGGGCCACGTCTCTCCCTTTGCCTTTGAACTGAACTATCGGCCTGCGTCCGATATCGAACGTATGCGCGTCGGCACCCCTCCGGTCCTCCAGATGGGTGCGTTGGAAGAGGCGCTGAAGGTCTGGGATGGCGTTTCCATGGCCGAGGTCCGGGCGGCCTCGGTGACCCTGTCTGAGCGCTTCATCGCCGAGGTCGAGGCACGCTGCCCGCAACTGATGCTGGCCAGTCCGCGCGACGCGGCGATCCGGGGCAGTCAGGTTTCGTTCGCCTTCGATCAAGGCTATGCCGCAATGCAGGCGCTGATCGATCGGGGCGTCATCGGCGACTTCCGCGCGCCCAACATCATGCGGTTCGGCTTCACGCCGCTGTATCTGGACGAAGACGATGTGGTGGCCGCCGTTGATATTCTGGCCGATGTACTGGACAACCGGCTGTGGGATGATCCCAAATACCGGGCAGTCAATCGCGTGACCTGAACCCTTTGACGCGGGGTTACGCAGCCTGCCCCTTGCGGGCGGCCTTTCAATTGAGAATGCTCTGAGTGTCTTTTTGCGCCACATGCGCGCGAGGGGACCGCAAAGGCCGTCACCATCTGAAAAGGATCACCATGGATTTTGCCCTGTCACCCCGCGCCGAAGAACTCCGCACGCAGCTCAAAAGCTTCATGGAGGCGCATATTTATCCGCGCATCCGCGACCATAAAGAGGAAATGGAGGCGGGCAATTTCCCGGTTCCGTTCATGGAAGACCTCAAGGCGCTGGCGCGGGCCGAAGGGCTGTGGAACCTGTTCCTGCCCGGTCTGCGCGACGATGAGCCCGGCACGCGGCTGAGCAATCTGGAATACGCGCCTTTGGCCGAGATTATGGGGCAGGTCAGCTGGTCCTCGGAGGTGTTCAACTGCAGCGCGCCCGACACCGGCAACATGGAGCTTTTGCACATGTTCGCCACGCCGGAACAGCGCAGGGACTGGCTGGTGCCGCTGCTGAACGGCGAAATCCGGTCCGCCTTTGCCATGACCGAACCGGATGTGGCCAGTTCTGACGCGACAAATATCACAACCTCGATCCGCCGCGAGGGGGGGGAATACGTGCTGAACGGCCGCAAATGGTTCATCACCAATGCCTGCCATCCGAACACCAAACTCTTCATCGTCATGGGCAAGACCGATCCCGGCGCTGACCGGCACAAGCAGCAAAGCATGGTCATCGTGCCGAAGGATACGCCGGGTTTCGAGATTGTGCGCAATCCGACGATCCTGAATATGCACGACCCCGAAGGCCACGCAGAACTGGTGTTCAAAGACGTGCGTGTGCCCGCCGCGAACCTGCTGGGCGAAGAGGGCAGCGGTTTTGCGCTGGCACAGGCACGGCTTGGGCCGGGGCGCATTCACCACTGCATGCGCTCGATTGGTGCTGCGGAAATGGCGCTTTCGCTGATGGTCGAACGCGCGCAAGAGCGGGTGGCATTTGGCAAGAAACTCTCGGAACAGGGTGTCATCCGCGAGTGGATTGCAAAATCGCGGCTCGAGATCGAACAGGCCCGCCTGCTGACGCTGAAAGCTGCGTGGAAGATCGACCAGGTGGGTGCGAAGGCGGCGTTCCGCGAAATCTCACTGATCAAGGTCGTCGCGCCCAACGTGCACGCCGCCGTCACCGACCGGGCGATGCAGGTATTCGGAGCAATGGGTATGACGCCGGACACACCGCTGGCCGACAGCTACACCTGGGCGCGCGCGTTACGCTATGCGGATGGGCCGGACGAGGTGCATCTGCAGGCCATCGCCAAACAGGAGCTGAAGAACTCGAATTTCGGCATGTCGGCACAATGGCTGACCCCGCCCAAGCGGTAAGCCGGGGCAGGGCGCATGTTCTGCCTAGAGCGCCAGAGTCAGGGCAATGGATGGCAGGGCAATCAGCAGCGCAAGGCGCAGAATGTCGGCCACCCAAAAAGGAAAGATGCCTGCAAACATCGTCCGGATCGGGATATCGGGCAGAATCGTGCGCAGCACGAAAACGTTCAGCCCGATCGGCGGGGAAATCAGGCTGATCTCCGTCACCACTACAACGATGATGCCGAACCAGATCGCGACCGCCTCGGGGTTCGACAGAATGCCGTCGCCGAAATCCAGGGACATGATCATCGGAAAGAAGATCGGCACGGTCAGCAGGATCATCGACAGGCTCTCGAGCACCGCGCCCAGCACGATGTAGATCAGCACCAGCACAAACATGACCACAAACGCGTTGACATCCAGAGACTGAACAAAGGACAGGATGGCGTCCGGAAGACCGGCAAAGCTGATGAAGTTCGAAAAGACCTCGGCCCCGATGACAATGGCAAAGATCATGGCGGTTGGACGAACCGTGTCGATGCCGACCCGGAAAAGGTCACGGATGCCGATGCCGCCCATGAATACCGCAATGATAAGCGACAGGAACGCCCCGACTGCGGCGGCCTCGGACGGGGTGAAGAACCCCCCGTAGATGCCGATCATGATCAGGCTGAACAGCCCCACAACCGCGCTGACGCCGCCGAGTTCGCGTGCAGTCAACGGGTGATCGTCGGAACCGGCTGGCGCAAGATCGGGTTTGACTTTGACTGCGGCATAGACGGCGGCGATGTACAGGAGTACGCCCAGCAAACCCGGCAGCAATCCGGCCAGGAAAAGTTTGGCAATGTCCGCCTCGGTGATGATGCCGTAGATGATCAGGATAACCGATGGGGGGATCAGAATGCCCAGCGTCCCACCGGCTGCGATGGATCCTGTCGCAAGGCTGTCTGCATATCCGACCTTGCGCATCGATGGCATGGCAACCCGCGACATGGTCGCAGCGGTCGCAAGGGATGAGCCGCACACCGCGCTGAACCCGCCACAGGCCACGACAGTGGCCATCGCCAGCCCGCCCGGCAGCCTGCGCAACAGGCGCTGTGCCGCGGCAAACAGCGAGTGGCTAACGCCCGAGGCGGTCAGCAGGTTCCCCATCAGAATGAACAGCGGGATGACCGACAGGGTGAAGGACAGCACCGTGTCGAATGTCGTGTTGCCCAGCAGCGTGAAACTGGCCTTCCAGCTGCGCAGCAACGCAAAGCCGACGGTGCCGACCCCGATCATGGCAAAGGCGATCGGCACCCGGGCCAGGACCAGCACGAACAATACGGCAATGCCGAGCAACGAAGCGATCATTCCTTGGAACCTTTGACCAAGCCAATCCCCGCAGCGAGACCGGAAATTGCGCAAGCGGCAGCGACGACAATGGCGACCAGATACAACGGGATTGAGAGCGAGTTGGTTACCGAACCGCGTTTTTGCAGTTTCATGGCGTGTTCCCACACCTCCCACGCCATCATGGCAAAGGCGCCCGCGACAATGACGACTGAGAGTATGAGCAAAGCTTTGGACAGTATCCCGCGCGAGGGAAGCTTCATAAGATCCACCGTCACATGTTCGTTCGACACCGTGGTCAGCGGCATCGCCAGAAACACCAGCAGGGCAAGCCCGATTTCGGTCAGTTCAAAGGCGCCCTTGATCGGGCTGTTGAACACATATCGCGCCACCACGTCTGCGGCAGTCAGCAGCATCATCGCCAGCATGACCACAACCGATGCCATGGCCATGGCGTAGAACAGCTTGCGCCAGAGCGTTACGCCCCGGCGCGGATCGGTGTCGGCAGGATGGGCCATGCGGGGTTATTGCCCCGCCTGTTTGCGCATCTCGGCAAGGGCTGCCGTACCGTCGAAGCCGGTTTCGGCAACGGCGTCGGCCCATGCAGCCTCATGCTTGTCGGCAAAGCCCTTGATCGTCTCCAGAACCTCGTCCGGCGCATCGTAGACCTGAACCGAGCTATCCGCGACATATTCAGCCGCAGCAGCATCTGCCGCATCCCATGTCTTGCCTGCAAGGGCGGCAAAGGCGGCACCCGATACGGCCTCGATTGCGGCTTTATCGGCGTCCGAGATCTCATCCCAGCGATCTTCGTTCATCACCAGAAACCACGAGGTATTGTACATGCCGCCCGGGATACGCATTGAATGCGTGATGTGGTCCGTCAGTTTGAACGCTTTCATCGCCTCGATCGGGAAGGTCACGCCATCAATGACCCCGGTGGACAGTTTTTCGAACACCTGGCCCGGCCCCATGAATTGCGTGGTGATGCCAAGATCGCCGGACAGGTCTGCAATGTAACCGCCGGGCGTGCGAATCTTCAGGCCCGAGAAGTCGTCAGCCGTTTCGATCTGCCGCTGGTTGTTATGGAACATCCCGGGGCCGTGCACGAAGAGACCCAGCAGCTTCGCGCCTTCATGCTCTGCCTGCGCGTCGAGGTCGCCGGCATAGACGTTCCAATAGGCAACCGAAGTATCCTCGGCTGAATCGCCCAGAAACGAGAATTGTCCGATCCGCGACCGCAGGAAACGGTCATCGCGGGTGAACGAATGCAGGCCGTAGGTGATATCGGCCACCCCGTCCACCGCCAGATCGTAATGCGCCGGGGGTGGGCCGAGCGGTTTTGGGAGAATGCGAACGGTGACGCGGTCTTCGGTCGCTTCGGCCACCGAATCTGCCCAGGGCTGAATGATGTTGGCGACAACCGGATGCTGCGGCGGCAGCCACGACGACAGGACAAACTCCTCGGCTGTTGCGACAGAGGCTGTCAATAATATGCCTGCCAGTGCCGATCCAACGATAGTCTTCATAGCGTTCATGTCATTCTCCTCCCAGGAAATTGCATTCCACTGCACCAATTTAGTTTCCGTTGAAACTATATTGCCAGTATTGGTTTCATGTGTAACAATGTCAACGAAAATAAAATTCTATGGCCAATGGTATTCAGGCCCGGCCGGAGAAGCAGCATGGAACGGAAACACGACGAGACGGTAGAAAACGGGGCAGAGCTGGATCTGAACGCGTTTTTCCCCTACCAGCTCCGCCGGACCTACGCCGCCGTCAGCGAAATGCTGCGGGGCGTCTATCAGGAGAAATTCGATCTCAGCTCGGCCGAGTGGCGGGTGCTGGCCATTCTGGTGCGCGACAGGCAGATCACCAACCGCGAAATCGTGGCTTCCGCGACGATCGACAAAGTCACGGTCAGCCGCGCCGTGGGCAAGTTGGAAGAAAAGAGGCTGGTCGAACGGCACCCAAATCCCGAAGACGGCCGAAGCGAGTTGCTTCGCCCTTCGGCAAAGGGGCTGGACCTTTATAAGGCGATGTCCCCCCATCTGACCGCGTTGGAGGAAAAAATTCTGGGGGTTTTGAACCCGTCCGAACGTAGAAGCCTGATGGCCGCTTTGAGCAAGCTTGAGGGAAGCGCGAAAGGTCGTGTGTAAACGAGTTACTCAAGCCCGAAGAGTTTTCGTGTAAGAGATCATGGGCCTCAAACGGTTTTCATCGTGGGGGGGCCGGGGAACAACCTTCATCAGGGCTGAAGAACCGACACAAATGGGGTCCAGCTTATCTGCTGCTCTGGCGGATTAATTGGTCGGAGTGAGAGGATTCGAACCTCCGACCCCTGCCTCCCGAAGACAGTGCTCTACCAGGCTGAGCTACACTCCGACCGTGGCGGGTGATCTATACCCGGCAAAGGGGATGTGCAAGAGGGATTCTGTGGTGAATTCCCATCCAAAAAAAAATGCGGTTCGTTCCCACGTCAGGGTAGCCCAGCCGTCTGGTACAGGCGGATTTTGGTGCCGCCGTGATCGACGACAGGTCCGGGGGGCAGAAGGGGCAGGCGGGTTGCGCGGGCCAGTGAGGGGTTGCTGGTCACGATCCCTGCACGCCAGCCGGAAAAACGCGACATCAAGGTTTTGCCCAGGCTGCCGTAGAGCGACCGCAGGCGCTTTTCGTCTCCGATCCGGGCGCCGTAGGGCGGGTTAACGATGACCAGGCCAGCGGGGCCTTCGGGCGGTTTGATGTCGCTGACGGAGCGCTGAGAAAAGCGGGCGATTTCCGCCACGCCTGCGTGTTGGGCGTTGGTTGAGGCGGCCTCAATCGCGCCTGCGTTTCTGTCAGAGCCATAAAAACGCTGATCAGGGGCCGGTGTCGGCGGCGCCTGGCGCAGGGTCTGCCACGCCTGCGGATCAAACCCGGCCAAATCCTCGAATGCAAAGCGGCGAGAGCGACCGGGGAAGAGCCCCGACGCAATCTCGGCGGCCTCGATCACGAAGGTGCCCGATCCGCACATCGGGTCCAGAACCGGCTCTGATCCGTCGAACCCGCAGTCGCGCAGGAACATGGCGGCCATGGTCTCGCGCATCGGGGCTTTGGCGACCGCCGGTTTGTGGCCGCGTTTGTGCAGGGGCTCGCCGGATGTATCCACGGAGAACGTGCACAGGTCTTTTTCGATGCGCAGAAGGACGCGCAGGTTGGCGTCGGGCGAGATCGGTGCACCAAGCGTTTCGGATATGGCCCGATCGATCCTCTGACGGGCAGCACCGGCGTGATAGATGCGGGATTTGCGGCTGGTGGCCTCGACCTTGACCGGAATATCGGGGCGCAGAAAGTCCGCCCAGGGGAATTTGCGTGCCCGTTTGTCCAGCTGGGCCAGATGCACCGCCGGGAAACTTCCCAGACGGACAAGAACTTTGTTGGCCCCGCGCAGGCACAGATTGGCGCGCCAGACTTCGGACCAGCCTCCGGTGCAGCTAACCCCGCCTGCGATGACCCTGGCCCCGGCGAATCCGTGCTGTTTGGCCTCGGCGCAAAGGGGGGCTTCCAGCCCTGGCGGTGCCACCAGGAAAATCTCAAATTCGTCAAAAGCGTTCATGGCTTTTGCTTACACCGGAAGCAAAACAGGTGCGACACGCTTTTTCGGGGTTGCTTTGCAGGTTTTGTAATAGGATCAGTATAAAGTGACCCGCTGCCGCTGGTTTCGGCGGTAACAGGTTTGCGTTTCGCAGCCTGTGCGCGTAAAGGGTCCGAGATCGGAGTAATGCCAGCGGATTCCGGCGGGTTTATGACGCATTTGCGTCCCGGTGAGCCAGACGATCCGCGCTATCTGGACGTCATGATCGCGTGGCGTACAATAGTTGGCGCAGGAAAGAGGCTTGGAAGACCGTAGCAAGATGCAAACTTTCAAACTGAAAAAAGGGTTGGAACTGCCGGTTCAGGGCGCGCCCGAACAGACGATCCAACCGGGCCCCGAGTTTTCCACCGTTGCGGTTCTGGGGTCGGATTACCTTGGGCTGAAGCCGCGCATGCTGGTGCAGGAAGGCGAGACGGTTCAGCGCGGTACGCCGCTTTTTTGCCACAAGGACGTGCCCGAGGCGATGATGGTTGCCCCCCTCAGCGGCAAGGTCGTGGCCATCAATCGCGGTGCGCGCCGCGTGCTGCGGAGCGTGGTGATCGAGGTCTCTGACCCGAACGATGCGGGCATCGACTTTTCTGGTGTCGGACATGCCGACAATGCCGAGGGTGTGGCCGAGAAGCTGTGCGCCGCCGGGCTGTGGACTGCGTTCCGCACGCGGCCCTATTCCAAGATGTCCGCGCCCGCAGATAAACCGGCAGCGATCTTTGTGACCGCGATGGACAGTGAACCGCTGGCGGCCGATGCGGCCGTGATCATTGCCGATGCGGGTGACGCTTTTGCGGCAGGTCTGGCTGCGGTCGCGAAACTGACCGAAGGCAAAACCTATCTGTGCCACAAGGACGGCGATGCCATTCCCGGCGCGGATGTCGCCGGTGTCGAAGCTGCTGCCTTTTCCGGGCCGCATCCGGCGGGGCTGGCAGGGACGCATATTCACTTCCTTGAACCGCTGGCGGGCGACAAGCAGGTCTGGACCATTGGCTATCAGGACGTGATCGCGATTGGCCGCCTGATGCAGACCGGGCATCTGGACCCGAACATCGTCGTTGCCCTGACCGGCCCCTGCGCGCGCCAGCCGCGTCTGATCCGGACGGTCATGGGGGCGTCGACCGACGACCTGACCCGCGACGAGGTCAATGTGAACGGAACCCCACGCGTCATCTCGGGCTCGATCCTGTCGGGGCAGCTTGCCGAGGGTCCGACCGCCTATCTGGGCCGGTTCGCGCGTCAGATCACCCTGATCCGCGAAGATCATGACCAGATCCCGATGGGCTGGATTCGTCCGATGCCGTCGAAATTCGCGGTGCAGCCTGTGCTGGGCTCGGCCTTTGCCAAAAAGCTCTATGCACTGACCAGCAACCTCAACGGCGGTCGCCGGGCGATGGTGCCGACCGGGACCTTTGAAGAGCTGATGCCGCAGGACTATCTGCCGACGCAATTGCTGCGCGCGCTGCTGGTCATGGACACGGACACCGCGCAGGCACTGGGCGCGTTGGAGTTGGATGAAGAGGATCTGGGCCTTGTGGGCTTTGCCTGTCCGGCGAAATATGAATACGGGCTGGCGCTGCGCGACTGCCTGACCAAGATTGAAAAGGAGGGCTGATCCGAAATGGGTTTGCGCAGCTTCTTCGATCGGATCGAGCCGAACTTTACCAAGGGCGGCAGGTACGAGAAGTATTTTCCCATCTACGAGATGGTGGAAAGCTTCATCTACACTCCGAAAACCGTAACCACCGCAGCGCCCCATGCGCGGTCTTATGTGGATATGAAGCGGATCATGACCTATGTCGTGATCGCCACGATCCCCTGCATTCTGTGGGGGATGTACAATACCGGTTATCAGGCCAACAGCGCGATTGCAGCACTTGGGCCGGACTCGGCAACCGGCTGGCGGATTGCGATCCTGCAGGCGTTTGGCATTTCGCTGAACCCTGCCAGCATCTTCGCCAACGTGATGCACGGGCTGATGTACTTCCTGCCGATCTACATCGTGACCCTGGTCGCGGGAGGGATATTCGAGGTCATCTTCGCCACAGTGCGCGGCCATGAGGTGAACGAGGGTTTCCTTGTCACCTCAATGCTTTACACGCTGATCATGCCTGCAACCGCGCCGCTTTGGCAGGTCGCGCTAGGCATTATATTCGGCGTTGTCATCGGTAAGGAAGTCTTTGGCGGCACCGGCAAGAACTTCCTGAACCCCGCGCTTGTCGGTCGGGCGTTCCTGTATTTCGCCTATCCCGCCAACATGTCGGGTGACGCGGTGTGGACTCCGGTCGACGGGTTCTCGGGCGCGACGGCTTTGTCCGTTTCCGCCTCGGACGGGTATCAGGCGCTGGCGGCGGATGGCATCACATGGTGGAATGCGTTCTTTGGGCAGATTCAGGGCAGCTTTGGCGAAACCTCGACACTGGCCTGCATGATCGGTCTGGCCTTCCTGCTGACCACGCGGATCGCCAATTACCGCCTGATCATTGGCTGTCTGGCGGGCACAATCGGCTTTACCCTGCTGCTGAACCTGATCGGGTCGGACACCAACCCGATGTTTGCGATGCCGTGGTACTGGCACATCGTGCTGGGCGGCTATGCCTTTGGTCTGGCCTTCATGGTGACCGAGCCGGTCTCGGCCAGCCACACCAACACGGGCCGCTATATCTATGGCGCGCTGATCGGTGTCATGGTTGTGATGATCCGCGTCATCAACCCGGCTTTCCCCGAGGGCATGATGCTGGCTATCCTGTTCGGCAACGTCTTTGCACCGCTGATCGACTATTTTGTCGTGCAGGCCAACATCAAACGGAGGGCGCGTCGCCATGTCTGATACGCAATCCAACGAACCGAAAGGCGCTTTGGCCAGGTTTCTGGCGGCCTCGCCGGATTCGGTCGGCAAGACGATCTTCATCGCCGTCGCCGTCTGTCTGGTGGCCTCGATGGTGGTGTCTGCTGCGGCTGTCAGCCTGCGCCCGGTGCAGGATGCCAACCGGCTGAAGGACAAGCAGGTTAACGTTCTGCAGGTGGCGGGTGTGTATGAACCCGGCATCGACGTAACCGAGGCTTTTGCCGCGTTCGAGCCGCATGTGCTGGAATTGTCCACCGGCGATTTCGTGGACGACCAATTCGATCCGGCCACCTTTGACGACATCGCAGCCGCCAGCGATCCGGACCTGAGCGTTGCGCTGGACGACGACCCGGCAGGCATTGGCCGCAAGTCGAAATACCGCGTGATTTATCTTTTGCGCGACGATGCGGGCGAGTTGGACAAAGTGATCCTGCCGCTGCACGGCTATGGCCTGTGGTCGACGCTCTATGGCTTCATCGCTCTGGAAAAGAATGGCAACGATATCTACGGCCTGCAGTTTTATCAGCATGGCGAAACCCCCGGCCTTGGGGCCGAGGTGGACAACCCGCGCTGGAAAGCGCTGTGGAGCGGCAAGAAACTGCGCGACGACGCGGGCGACTTGCAGATCACGGTCGCCAAATCGCAACCCGCTGCGGGCCCCGATTTCTATATCGATGCGCTTGCCGGGGCCACGCTGACGTCGGTCGGGGTCGATAACCTGGTGAAATTCTGGATGGGTGATGCGGGCTACGGTCCCTTCCTGGCCAAACTGCAAGCAGGAGAGTTCTGATGTCCCAGACCAAGAAAGAGATGCTGGTCGATCCGCTTGTCGACAACAACCCGATCACCCTGCAGGTGCTGGGCATCTGTTCGGCGCTGGCGGTGACATCCTCGTTGCAGGTATCGATGGTGATGGCGCTGGCGGTGATCTTCGTGACCTCGTTCTCGTCTTTCTTCATCTCATGCCTGCGCAACCAGATCCCCGGCTCGATCCGGATCATCGTGCAGATGGTGATAATCGCCTCGCTGGTGATCCTGGTGGACCAGATCCTCAAGGCCTATGCCTTCGAGATTTCCAAAACCCTGTCGGTCTTTGTGGGCCTGATTATCACCAACTGTATCGTGATGGGCCGGGCCGAGGCGTTTGCGATGAAGAACCCTCCGGTCGCGTCCTTCATCGACGGGATGGGCAACGGCATGGGCTACGGCCTGATCCTGCTGCTGGTCGGTTTCATTCGGGAACTGTTCGGCGCGGGGTCGCTGTTTGGCGTGACCATCCTGCAGACCGTGAACAATGGCGGCTGGTACGTGCCCAACGGCATGCTGCTGCTGCCTCCGTCGGCGTTCTTCATCATCGGGCTGATCATCTGGGCCTTCCGCACATGGAAGCCGAACCAGGTGGAAGAACGTGAATACAAAATCCAGCAGGTAGAGGCGCACTGATGGAAGGTCTGATTTCACTGGCCGTAAAGGCCATCTTTGTCGAAAATCTTGCGCTCAGCTTCTTTCTGGGGATGTGTACCTTCATCGCCGTGTCCAAGAAGATTTCCACCGCGCTGGGTCTGGGGATTTCGGTCATGGTGGTGCAGGCGATCACCGTGCCTACCAACAACCTGCTGCTGAACTACCTGTTGAAACCGGGCGCGCTGTCCTGGGCCGGGTTCCCGGATGTGGACCTGACCTTCCTTGGCCTGATCTCGTATATCGGCGTGATCGCGGCGATGGTCCAGATCCTCGAGATGATCCTCGATAAATACTTCCCGCCGCTTTACAACGCGCTGGGGATTTTCCTGCCGCTGATCACGGTGAACTGCGCCATTCTGGGCGGCTCGCTGTTCATGGTGGAACGAGACTACAACTTTGCCGAGGCCGCGACCTATGGCCTGTCGTCGGGCTTTGGCTGGGCGCTGGCGATCACCGCGATGGCGGGCGTTCGGGAAAAGCTGAAGTATTCGGACATTCCCGACGGCCTGCAGGGCTTGGGTATCACCTTCATCACCGCTGGGCTGATGGCGATGGCCTTCATGTCCTTCTCGGGCGTGAAACTGTAAGGAGGCGTTGATGGAAACTTTTACCCTGGGCGTCGCGCTTTTCACCCTGATCGTGATTGGACTGGTGGCGATCATCATGGCCGCGCGCTCGCGTCTGGTGTCGACCGGCAACGTCAACATCACCATCAACGGCGAGAAAACCGTATCAGTTCCGGCGGGTGGCAAACTGCTGCAAACGCTGGCGGCCGAGAAACTCTTTGTCCCCTCCGCTTGCGGTGGCGGTGGCACCTGCGCACAGTGCCGGGTGCGCGTGCATTCGGGCGGCGGCTCGATCCTGCCGACCGAGGAAAGCCATATCACGAAGCGCGAAGCCGCCTGCGGCGACCGCCTGTCCTGTCAGGTTGCGGTCAAGCAGGACATGGATATCGAGGTTCCCGAAGAGGTCTTTGGCGTCAAGAAATGGGAATGCACGGTGCGTTCGAACGAGAACGTGGCGACCTTCATCAAGGCCCTGACGCTGGACCTGCCGGAAGGCGAGGATGTGAATTTCCGCGCCGGTGGCTATATCCAGATCGAAGCGCCCGCGCACCAGCTGGCCTATACCGATTTCGACGTCGAAGAGGAATATCGCGAAGACTGGGACCGCTTTAACCTGTGGCAGTACAAGTCCGTCGTAGGCGAACCCATCGAGCGCGCCTATTCGATGGCGAACTATCCGGATGAGAAGGGCATGATCATGCTGAACGTCCGCGTGGCCTCGCCGCCTCCGGGCTCTGACGGTATCCCGCCGGGTCAGATGTCGTCCTATATCTTCAACCTGAAACCGGGCGACAAGGTCACGATCTCGGGTCCGTTTGGCGAATTCTTCGCCCGTGAGACGGAAAAAGAGATGGTGTTCATCGGCGGTGGTGCCGGCATGGCGCCGATGCGCAGTCACATCTTCGACCAGCTCAAACGCCTTGAGAACCGCAACCGCAAGATCAGCTTCTGGTACGGCGCGCGCTCGAAGAAAGAGATGTTCTTTGTCGAGGATTTCGACACGCTGGCCAAAGAGTTCGACAATTTCGAATGGCATGTGGCGCTGTCGGACGCGCAGCCCGAGGATGACTGGAAAGGCTATACCGGCTTCATCCACAATGTGCTGTTCGAGGAATACCTCAAGAACCATCCCGCGCCCGAGGATTGCGAATATTACATGTGTGGCCCGCCAATCATGAACCAGTCGGTCATCAACATGCTGCTGGATCTGGGCGTGGACCGCGAAGACATCATGCTCGACGATTTCGGCGGGTAAAAAACAAGAAACCGGCGCACCCTGCGCCGGTTTTCTTTTGCGGGAAGTGCCCGCTTATTTCCCGTAATAGTCGCGATACCATTCTACGAATTCTTTAATCCCGTCCTTGAATTCGGTCTGCGGTCGATAGCCGGTCAGGCGTTGCAACAGGCTGTTGTCGGCCCATGTTGCCGGAACGTCGCCCATCTGCATCGGCATGTAATTGCGGATGGCTTTCTGGCCGACCGCCTCTTCGATGGCTTCGATGAAGTCCATCAGACGGACCTTCTCTCCGTTGCCGATATTCACGATGCGATAGGGCGCGATGGGGGACAGGCTGTCGCCCTCTTCGATCTCATCGCTGCTGGCAGGCCGAACAGGAGGGGTGTCGATCAACAGCCGGATGCCCCGCACCAGATCCTCGACATGGGTAAAGTCGCGATACATGTCGCCGTGATTGTAGATATCGATCGGACGCCCGTCCAGAATAGCCGCGACGAACTTGAAATAGGCCAGATCGGGCCGCCCCCAGGTGCCATAGACGGTGAAGAACCTAAACATCGTTGTCGGCAGGTCCCAAAGGTGGGCATAGGAATGCCCCATCGCCTCGTTCGCCTTTTTGGTCGCGGCGTAGATGGTCAGTTGATTGTCGACCTTCTGAACCTCGGTAAAGGGCATATCCTCGCTGGCCCCATAGATGGATGAGGTCGAGGCCATCAGCAGGTGATTAACCTTATGCTGCCGCGCAACCTCCATCACGTTGAACGTGCCCACAACGTTCGAGTCGATATAGCTGCGCGGATGTTCAAGGCTGTAGCGCACCCCGGCCTGCGCGGCGAGGTGGACGATGACATCGGGCTGAATCTCATCGGCGACCTGCATCAGGCGGTCGTGGTTTTCCAACAGGTCCTCGGTTGCCGAAAAGCCCGGCGTTTGCATCAGCATCTGGTGCCGACGCTGCTTGAGGGTAACGTCGTAGTAATCGGTCATCCCGTCATAGCCATGAACGCGGAAGCCATCGGCCAGCAGCAATCTGGCCAGATGAAACCCGATAAAGCCCGCAGTGCCCGTAACCAAAACCCGTTTCATACAACCCTCTGCGCGCTGATCTGATAAATGAACTCCCTTGGTGACAGTCATATCAGACGCCTACGGGCCTTCAATCGAAACGATTGCCAATTGTGGCTGCAGTCGGGGCCGGGTAGGGATAGGCCCGCATGGTGAAAGACTGGATCAAAGGGCTTTTGGCAAAACGCCAAACGCAGGACGCGGATGATGACCTGTCCGCAATCGCTCCGGATGAGCGATTCTATGCGGTGGGGGACATCCATGGCCGTCTTGATCTGTTGCAGGCGATCTTGAGCCGCATGGACAGCGATTGCCGTATGGTTTTTGTGGGCGACTATATCGACCGGGGCGAGTACAGCGCGCAGGTCTTGCGCCAGTTGCATCACCTGAGCGAAACCTCGGGCGGGCGCGTCATCTGCCTGCTGGGCAACCACGAAGAAATGCTGCTGCGCTTTCTCGAAGGCCCCGAACAGGTCGGCGGGCTGTGGTTCCGCAATGGCGGGCTGCAAACGCTGGCCTCTTTCGGGATCAAGGATGCGACCCCCGAGGACAACGCCGCCGCGATGGCCGCGCAGTTACGGCATGCCATGGGTGAGGCGCTGGTCACGTGGCTGTCGGACCGCCCGCTGATCTGGTCCAGCGGCAATGTCTCGGTCGTGCACGCGGCACTGGACCCGGGAAGGGCGATTGACGATCAACCCCGGCAGACCTGCCTGTGGGGGCGGCCGCATTATTCGCGGGCGCGCAGGGCAGACGGTCAATGGGTCGTGCATGGTCATACGATAGTGGATCAGGCGCGGGTTGCGCGGGGTGTCATCTCAATCGACACCGGCGCTTTTGCCACCGGTCGCCTGACAGCAGCCGAAATCTTCTCTGGCGGTGTCCGGTTCACATCAACCCGCTGACCGGCCAAAGGGGCCGGTCGCCGATGGTCGCGTCAGGAATTAACCGACGATCATCTGCTTCATGCGCAGGGCTTCGTATTCAAGTTCCTTTAACCGGAAATGCACGACATCACCGATGGTGATCACGCCGCAAAGGTTGCCATCTTTCAGAACCGGCATGTGGCGAAAACGGCCTTCGGTCATGGTTTTCAGCACGTCATTCAGCAGATCGTCCGGGGTGCAAGATTTGACCTCTTTGGTCATCAGTTCCTCGACCGCCTGCGGCAGGGTCTGACCCGGCGTATCCGCCATGCGCCGCACGATGTCACGTTCCGACAGGATGCCCTGCAGGGCACCGTTCTGATCGGTCACGACCACGGCACCGATCCGCTTTTCCTTGAGCGTATTCACCACGGAATGGATCGTATCATTGGGACGTACCGAGAAAACCGCATCCCCCTTACCATCAAGCAGCTTTGCCACGGTCGTTTGCGCATGCGACAGGTTCGATTCCGTCGATTGGCTGTAGGTTGTCTTGTCAGCCTTGTCGCCGCGCGATGGGGACTGGTAAGAGCTTGGAGCCATTGGCACTCTCCTCCTTGTACTTCAAAGTCTTTCCCTTTCACCTTAGCGCAGCTAAACGACCTGTATAGGGTGCAAATGCCCGGATCGGTGAAATCCGCCGCTTATCAAGGATACGCAAGGCTTTGAACGACCTCTACCTGACCCCGCCGCTGGCTGTGCTGATCTTCTTTGTGGTGGTCGTTTGCGGCCATAATTTCCGCAAACTGTGGAAACAGCAGCCGCCGGGATGGCGGAAACGGGCCTGGCTGTTCGGGGTACCGGCGGGGATCGGCTTGCTCGCACTGGGTTTTCTGCCGCTCAAGCTGTGACGCCGGTTTGACTCTGACCCGGGGCGCTGGCATATGCCGGGCACGGATTTTCCAGGAGACCCCCGATGCGACTAGTGCCGTTGCTGGCCCTCGCCACACTTGTTTCCGGCTGCCTGTTCGGTAAGGAACCCGACGTGGTCCGCCTGTCGGGCGAAACGATGGGAACAACCTTCAACATCACCGCCATTGGCGAGGATCTGGACGCCGACGCGCTTGCTCGGGCCGTTGATCAGACACTGGCCGACGTCAACGCCAAGATGTCCAACTGGGACCCGAATTCCGAGGTTTCGACCTTTTCTGCCGCCGCCAGCACCGCCCCGATGCCGGTCTCAGCCGAGTTTGCAGTGGTGATGGCTGCCGCGAATGAGGTGCACGAAAAGACCGGCGGTACTTTCGATGTGACGCTGGGCCCGCTGATTGAGCTTTGGGGCTTCGGTCCGCGCAAACCGGAAGATCCGGTGCCGTCCGACGCCGATATTGCCGCCGCACTGAATGGTGTCGGGCAGGCCCGGTTGCTGACGCTGGACGCCGAGGCCGGGACACTGGCGAAATCCGACCCCGCGGTTGGGATCAACCTGTCGGCCATTGCGAAAGGCTACGGTATCGACGCCGTGGCCGAGACCCTGCAAGAGGCTGGGATCGAGGACTATCTGGTCGAGATCGGCGGAGACCTGGTGTCCAAAGGGCAAAACGATCAGGGTGAGGCATGGCGGATCGGCATCGAAAAGCCCGAGCCCGGCGCGCAAAGCGTTCAGTTGATCGTGTCGCTGGACAATCGCGGCATGGCAAGCTCGGGCGATTACAAGAATTTCTTCGAACAGGATGGTGTGCGCTATTCCCACATCATCGACCCCACCACCGGGCGTCCGATTACGCATCGCACGACCTCGGTCACGGTTCTGGCCGAAAATGCGATGATGGCCGATGCCTGGGCGACGGCGATGCTGGCACTGGGGCAGGAAAAGGGCATGGAACTGGCCGAAGAGCATAAACTTGCCGTGTATTTCATCGCGCGGGATGTGACAGGCGGCGAAGATGCGTATATTACGATGCACAGCACCGCGTTCAAAGACGCGCTTGGCACCAACTGACTGGCAGGACCCAAGATGAGCACCTTTATTCTGGCCTTCATACTGCTAGCCCTTGTCATGGTGGGCATGTCGCTGGGTGTGATGCTGATGGGCAAGACCATCAAGGGCAGCTGCGGCGGTCTGAACGCGATCTCGGGTGCGGATAAATGTGTGGTCTGCCAAAAGGATGTCGATCCCGACAGCCCGCTGCGCGACCAGCTTCAATGCAAGCGCGCCAGGAAAATGCTGGAACGGATGGAGCGTCAGACCTAATCGGCATTTGCGCTGCCCGAACGGAATTGGCTAGATAGCACCGGACCACTCGGGAGGGGGCGCAATTGGCCAAAGCCAGAAATATCCTGTTCATCATGTTCGACCAGCTGCGCTGGGACTATCTGAGTTGTTACGGGCATCCGCATCTGCACACTCCGAATATCGACCGGCTGGCGGCGAAAGGCGTCCGGTTCAACCGCGCTTACATCCAGTCGCCGATCTGCGGCAGTTCCCGGATGTCCACCTATACCGGGCGTTATGTGCATTCGCATGGGGCGTCCTGGAACGGCATTCCGCTGAAAGTTGGCGAGATCACGATGGGCGACCATCTGCGCAAGGCCGGGATGGATTGCTGGCTGGTCGGCAAGACCCATATGCGCGCGGATGCCGAAGGCATGGCCCGTTTGGGTCTGGAACCCGACAGCCTGATTGGGGCCCGCGTTGCCGAATGTGGCTTCGACGTATTCGAACGGGATGACGGCATGCTGCCCGAGGGGCCGGATGGCTATTACGACCCGGATGGGGCGAAGGAATACAACAAGTTCCTGAAAGCCAAGGGCTATGAAAGCGACAACCCCTGGCACGATTTTGCCAATTCCGGGCTGGATGCGGATGGCAACGTTCTGTCCGGCTGGTTCCTGAAAAGCGCATCCGAGCCAGCAAATATCGCCGAAGAGGACAGCGAAACCCCCTATCTGACCGGGCGCGGCATCGATTTCATGGAAACCCATGACGGCCCGTGGTGCTGCCACCTGAGTTTTATCAAGCCGCATTGGCCCTACATCGTGCCCGAGCCCTATGCCTCGATGTATGGTCCCGACCACGTTTTGCCGGTGGTCCGGTCCGAGACGGAACGCCAGAATGCGCATCCGGTGCTCAAGGCGTTCATGGATACCAAGGTCGGGCAGGCGTTCTCGCGGGAAGATGTGCGTGAGGCGGTGATCCCCGCCTATATGGGCCTGATCAAACAGGCGGACGACCAGATGGGGCGGCTGTTCGACTGGATGGAACAGACCGGGCGGATGGACGACACGATGATTGTCCTGACCTCGGACCACGGAGACTTTCTGGGCGATCACTGGATGGGGGAAAAGACCTTCTTCCACGATGCGTCGACCAGGATGCCGCTGATCATCTACGATCCCTCGCCCGAGGCGGATGCCACACGCGGTACGGTCAGCGATGCGCTGGTGGAATCCATCGATCTGGCGCCCACATTTGTCGATACCGCCGGCGGAGAGGTGGCGACGCATATTCTGGAAGGGCATTCCTTGCTGCCGATCCTGCACGGGCAGGCCGACGACCTGCCCCGCGACGTGGTGATCTGCGAATACGATTACTCGGGCTCGCCGATTGCGGATGTGCTGAACGCCTCGGTCCGCGATGCGGTGATGTTCATGGTGGCGAACAGGAAATGGAAGCTGATCCATTGCGAAGGCGGCCACCGGCCGATCCTGTTCGATCTGGAAAACGACCCGGATGAACTGACCGATCTGGGCGACAGCGCCGAGCACGCCGAAGTCATTGCCGAGATGTATGAGCATCTGTTCGCCTGGACCCGCCGCGCGTCGCAGCGCACCACGCGGTCCGAGCAGCAACTGATCGAAATGCGGACAAAAAGCCGGGGCAGGGGGATCGTTCTGGGGGTCTATGATGAAAACGATACGCTGCTGGACCTGACGGTCAAATACCGCAATCGCAAGGCGCGACCCTACAAGAGCTACCTCAAGGACTGACGCTTCAATCCCTGCCGGATTCCGGTTTGATTAAATCTGCGCCAATCGTGGCAAAGACGGTTCACCCTCTGGCGGGCAAGCGATAGAAGATGGGCGCAGAGCAGTAACCGGAGACATTCAATGACCGCCCCGAAACCCGTTGTCCTGTGCATTCTCGATGGTTGGGGCCTGTCGGACGATGCAACGGCCAACGCGCCTTATCTGGCGAAAACGCCGACCTTTGACGCGATTATGGCCAATGGCCCGCATGCCACTCTGATCACCCACGGCCCGGATGTGGGCCTGCCCAGCGGTCAGATGGGCAATTCCGAAGTCGGCCATACCAATATCGGCGCGGGCCGGGTTGTGGCGATGGATCTGGGGCAGATCGATCTGGCGATCGAGGATGGTTCTTTCTTCGATAACGCTGCGCTGCAGGATTTCATTGCCAGGGTGAAGGCTGCGGGCGGCACGGCGCATGTGATGGGGCTGGTCTCGGACGGGGGTGTGCACGGGCATCTGAATCACACCGTTGCGGCAGCCAGGGCGATCACCGATGCGGGCGTGCAGGTGGCCTTGCACGCGGTGACGGACGGGCGCGATGTGGCCCCGAAATCGGCCTTTACCTATATCGCGGAACTTGAGGATCGGTTGCCCAAGGGGGCCAGGATTGTCACCGTATGCGGGCGCTATTTTGCAATGGACCGCGACAACCGCTGGGACCGGATCAGTGAAGCCTATGCCGCCATGATCAAAGGGCAGGGTCGTGCTGTCAGCACCGCGCATGATGCGGTGGATCATGCCTATAACCAGTCCGAGACCGACGAATTCATCGCGCCCACCGTGTTGGGCGACTATGGCGGTGTCCGGGACGGGGACGGGTTCTTCTGCCTCAACTTCCGCGCCGACCGCGCGCGCGAGATTTTGCGCGCGATTGGTGAGCAGGGTTTTTCCGATTTCGATACCGGACCGCGCCCGAACCTGTCCGCGCTGCTGGGCATGGTCGAATATTCCGACGGCCATAACGCCTATATGACCACGGTTTTTCCCAAACGCGCCATCGTGAACACGCTGGGCGAATGGGTCGCCAAACAGGGCCTGCGACAGTTCCGGCTGGCCGAAACTGAGAAATACCCGCATGTCACATTTTTCCTCAACGGCGGCAAAGAGGCCCCGGAAGAGGGCGAAGACCGGTACATGCCGAAATCGCCAAAAGTGGCGACCTATGACCTGCAGCCCGAGATGTCGGCCCCTGAGGTCACGGCGAAATTTGTCGAAGCCATCGGGGCCGGCTATGACCTGATCGTCACCAACTACGCCAACCCGGATATGGTTGGACACTCCGGCGACTTGCAGGCCGCGATCAAGGCCTGTGAGGCTGTGGATCAGGGATTGGCGCAGGTTGTTGCCGCGCTGGACAAGGCCGGAGGTGCGATGATCGTCACCGCCGATCACGGGAATTGCGAGATGATGGTCGACCCCGAAACCGGCGGGCCGCATACGGCGCATACGCTGAACCCGGTGCCGGTAGCGCTGGTCGGAGGCCCCGAAGGCGCGCAGTTGCGCAACGGGCGCCTGTCGGATCTGGCCCCGACGCTGCTGGACCTGATGGGCCTGCCCAAACCACCCGAAATGACCGGCGAGAGCCTGTTGTCATGAGGTTTGCGGTTCTGGCTGTCTCACTTCTTCTCGCGGGTCCCGCGCAAGCTGATTCTTCGCGGGCCGCGCTTGAGGCGGCGGCGCTGTTGGAACAGGCCTCGGTTTCGCTGACCGAAGCCGAAGGGGCCCGCGACCGGGTGCGCGCCCTGACCGAAACGGTTCAGGCCTATGAGGCCGGTCTGAGTGCCATGCGCGCTGGGTTGCGCAAGGCCGCAACGCGCGAGGCGCAACTGACCGCCGAACTGCGTGCGAAAGAAAAAGACGTGGCTCAGTTGCTGGGCGTGCTGCAAACCATCGAAACCACCGCCCCGCCGGTCTTGATGCTGCACCCCTCGGGCCCGTTGGGGGCGGCGCGGGCGGGCATGATGCTGTCCGAAGTCACGCCGGGCCTGAACGCCAGGGCCGAAGCGCTGGCGCGGGACCTGCAGGAAGTGCAGACCCTGCGCCTGTTGCAACAGGATGCAGCCGACACCCTGACCGAAGGTTTAAGCGGCGTTCAGGACGCCCGCACCCGGCTGAGCGAAGCCATAGCCGATCGGACCGACCTTCCCCGGCGCTTTGTCGAAGACCCGGTGCGCACGGCGATCCTGATCTCTTCCACGGAAACGCTGGACGGGTTTGCCAGCGGGCTGGCTGAAATCTCGGAAGGTGAGATCGCCTCGACCGATGCCAGCATAACCGGCAGCAAGGGCGAGGTGCCTCTACCAGTACAGGGCATCCTGCTGCATGGCGCGGGTGAAACCGACGCGGCCGGGGTGACCCGCCCCGGTCTGGTGCTTGGAACGCGCCCGCGCGCGCTGGTAACCTCGCCCACGGCAGCCACGATTCGTTATCGCGGCCCGCTTCTGGATCTGGGGAATCTGGTGATCCTGGAACCTCAACCCGATCTTTTATTCGTCTTTTCAGGCCTGCAGGAGGTTTATGGTGAGCCGGGGCAGGTGATCCCCAAGGGCACGCCCGTGGGTCTTATGCCGGGCAAAACGCCGGAAATCGGCGCAATATTGTCAACAACCAGTGATGGCACTGGAACTGACCGGTCAGAAACGCTCTATATAGAGGTAAGACAGAACAACAGCCCCGTGGACCCGGAATCGTGGTTTCGGACCAGCAAGGATGGATAAACGAGTATGAAGAAATTTGTTATGGCCGGTGTGGCCGGAACCGTGGCAGGCATCATCGCAACCACTCAGATCGCAGGGCCCCTGCTGGCGCAGGAGGCCGCAAGCAAGGCCAGCGTCTATCAGCAACTGGACCTGTTCGGTGACATCTTCGAACGTATCCGCAGCCAATATGTCGAAGAGGTCGAGCCCGAAGAACTGATCGAGGCTGCCATTGACGGTATGCTGACCTCGCTGGACCCGCATTCCAGCTATCTGTCGCCCGATGACGCAGAACAGATGCGCGTGCAAACGCGGGGCGAGTTCGGCGGGCTGGGCATCGAAGTCACGCAGGAAGAGGGCTTTGTCAAAGTCGTTTCGCCTATCGATGACACGCCTGCCGCCGCTGCGGGGATCGAGGCCGGGGATTTCATCACCCATGTGGATGGCGAAAGCATTCTGGGCCTGACGCTGGACAAGGCGGTCGATCTGATGCGCGGGCCTGTCGGGTCCGAGATTGTGATCACCGTCGTGCGCGAAGGTGAACCGGAGCCGTTCGATGTGACCATCATCCGTGACACCATCAAACTGACCGCCGTTCGCGCCCGCACGCAGGGCACCAGCGTTGTGTTGCGCGTCACCACCTTCAACGACCAGACCTTCCCGAACCTGCAGGAAGGGCTGGAAGAACAGATCACCGAGGCCGGCGGGATCGAGAAGGTCAACGGCTTCGTGCTGGACCTGCGCAACAATCCGGGCGGTCTGCTGACGCAGGCCATCAAGGTCTCTGACGCGTTCCTGAACGAAGGCGAAATCGTCTCGACCCGCGGCCGCGACCCCGAAGAAGGCGAGCGGTACAACGCGACGCCGGGCGATCTGGCGGAGGGCAAGCCGATTGTGGTGCTGATCAATGGCGGCTCTGCGTCTGCGTCGGAGATTGTGGCCGGTGCGCTGCAGGATCATCGCCGTGCCATCGTCGTGGGAACAAAGAGCTTTGGCAAAGGGTCTGTTCAGACCGTGATGCCCCTGCGCGGCGACGGTGCGATGCGCCTGACCACCTCGCGCTATTACACCCCGTCGGGCCGTTCGATCCAGTCGCTGGGCGTCAGCCCCGACATCATCGTCGAACAGCCGCGCCCGGCACCCGAGCCGGAAGAGGAAGAATCCAACCGGCCCTCCCGGTCCGAGGCAGACCTGCGCGGCAGCCTGAATAATGACAGCCTGAGCGAGGATGAAATCCGCCAGATCGAGGAAGACCGCGCCAAGGCCGAAGAAACCGCGGAATTGCGGGAGGAGGATTACCAACTGGCCTATGCCATCGACATCCTCAAGGGTCTGTCGGCCTTCAACCCGAACGGGCCATCACAGTAAAATCACAGGGCCGCGAATGACGCGGCCCTTTCCTTTTTTCGCGTCAGCTTTCGACCTTGTGCAGCTTTTCCTCATCCAACATGAAGGCCAGCAGGATACCAACCGAAACCGAGATGGTCGAAAACACGAAGGCCATGCTCATGCCGCTGTCGAACGCGGCGGCGGTGGCGGTTTTGACTTTTTCGACCTCCTCGGGTCCCAGTTTCTGCAGCACCGCACGGGCCGAGTCGGTGCTGAGCGTGCCGCCATTGATGGCCTTTTGATCGGCCTCTGACAGGTCGACGCCAGCAGCGCTCAGGTTTTCCCGCAGGCTGGACCGACTGACCACGTACATGATGGCCGTGGCAAAGGCGACCGAGATCGCGCCATAGACCAGATGGACCATGAAGCTCAGGCCCCCCACCAGCCCCGCGCGTTCGGGTTTGACGGCGCAGACAGCCGCAGTGCCCGAGGGGCCAACCGTCAGCGTTGCGCCCAGCCCGATCATCGCCATGC
The DNA here is from genome assembly GCF_056541025.1 of Ruegeria sp. AK4. Lineage (NCBI taxonomy): Bacteria > Pseudomonadati > Pseudomonadota > Alphaproteobacteria > Rhodobacterales > Roseobacteraceae > Ruegeria > Ruegeria sp. AK4. The sequence continues at coordinate 365,591 of NZ_JBQFXS010000002.1, read as the reverse complement.
CGGGCAGTATCCGGAAATACCCCAGCCCGCTGGGCATCACGATCATGCTGGCTGACCCTATGGCGGCGATCAGATAACCCCAGAGCAACAGCCGTTTGGGCCCGAAATCGTTATAGAGCGTGCCGGACACAATGGACCCAACCGCCAGCAACATCGTCAGCGGTGCTAATCCCAGTGCCGATTCAAATGTCGACCAGCCCAGAACCTTTTGCATGTATTGCGGGAAATACAGCAACCCGACAAAAGCCGCCGAGACGTTGAACATATTCAGGCCCAGCGTGATGCGAAACTCGCGGTTTCGCATCATCTGGGGCAGCAGCAGCGGTTCCTTGACCCGTTTTTCGATCCTTGGGAACAGAAGGAACAAAAACGCGCTGACGAAGAACAGCAGCAGCAGCGGAACCGAGGTCCAGCCCCAATCCGCACCCACATCCAGCCCGTAGAGCAGCAGCAGAACCGCGAACGACAGGATGGCCATACCCGCGAAATCAATGTGCTCGCCCTGTTTGTGATGCGTCTCACGCTTCATCAGCAACAGGGCGGTGGCCATCGAGATGCAGGAAAACACCACATTGGCCAGGAAGAAGTACCGCCACTCGCCAAGGTTCACGGCAAGCCCGCTGATCATCGGGCCAAAGACGTTGCCGGTGGTCACACCCGCCAGAATAAGGCCCATGACCAGGGCCCGGTGTTCCGGCTTCGAGACTTTCGTGGCCCCAAAGGCCAATGTGCAGGGCCAGACACAGCCTGCGCCGATCCCCTGCAAGGCACGCGCGCCGACCAGAAAGTCCAGGCTGGGCGACACGAAACACATGATCGACGAAAACAAAAAGATCGACAGGCCGATGATCATCACCTTCCGGTGGCCGTACATGTCGCCAAGGCGGCCCCCGGCAACCATGGTCATGGCAAAGAACAGGGCGTAGATGTTCAGGACCCATTGGGTGCTGGTGATGTCGGCGTTGAAAGAGTTTTCGATGGCCGGGACCAGCATCAGCGCACCGGTAAAGTCGATGCCGATGCCAAAGCCAGTCACCATCAGAGCGATGACTTTGATGATGCTGTTGCGGTCCATTGCTGCACCCAATCTGTTCTGGATGCCTGAATGATGCACTAAAACGGCTGAAATAACAGAGAAATGAGGCGGCGGCGCTTAGTCGCCCGCGTTGCAGTTCCGCCGAAACGCCCGTTTGAGCATATCCAGTTCGGCGCGCAACAGCGCGACCTCGGCCCGCAGATCGTCGGCGGCGGGGGCGCCGGCGATCACGGTGAAATCCGCCAGTTTGCGGGTCGAGGCGGTATCGATGACAACAAAGCTGTGCACGCCTTCGGACAGGGCGGTTACCGGCACGGGCACAGTCAGGGTCCAGCCGGTGTCGGCGGGTGACAGGTCCACACCCTCCAACGCCTCGCCGAGATAGCGAACCTCGATGCTGGGTTGCGCATCGGACTGAAGATGACCCTGCCACAGGCCGTTTTCGAACCGGGTGAGCGTTAATGTCGGCTGCGTCATGTCAGGCTGTCTCATAAATCTGCGCGGTGGTGGCGGCAAATGGTCAGGTCGCGCAGGACGATGCGGTTCATGCGCGGGTTTTCGATGATCAGGTCCAGCCAGATTTTCTCGATCCGCCGCTCGTTCAGCGGCAGATGCGCCAGATCGAAATCAACCGCTGTGGAGGGCCCGGACATATCCATCTGCCGCAACACCTGTTCCGCGTTCGGCCCGTGCTGCACGTTGAGGCGGGCAAATATCTCAACCGGTCGTTCGCTGTCGATCAGGGTGTCAACGCATATCAGATGCTGACTGGTCAGGTTCTGCGCGGCGTCTTTCGGCAATTCGACGGAAAGCGACAGGAACCCGCCTTCGAAGCTGAACACCTCGATCGCCAGACTGTACGGTGCCAGGTCCCGCTCTTTGCGGTTTCTGATTTGGCGTGCCGCAATCTCGGCCTGCGGGCAGTCGTGAAACAGTGTCACCTGACCGTCCAGCGCGGCCTTGCGCCGGGGCGACGCCAGACCGGGTTGCGCCAACGGTCCGCGCCACAGATCGGGCCGCCAGCTCCAGTCCGTTCCGACCGGTTTGGGAAACTGGGCCGATCCGATCAGCGGGTGGCTCAGGCGGCTGTCCGCCTCGTGAATCAGCCGGTCCAGATGGGTGCGCAGGGCGCGGGCCTGATCGCGCTGCTGGCGCAATATCGGTTGTGCCGCACCCGTAGCTTCCAAAGCCGCCGTGCGCCAGCGCCCAAGAATCTTGCGGTGAAGATAGCGGTCCAGAATTCTGCCCATGGTTCCATCGTCTGAAGTTGCTTCTGTTTAATCAATCAGAGGATGCGGGACAAAGCTGAAATAAGGATTGGCGGACAGAATTTACCAAATCCGGACGGTCGCGACACGACCGGACAAGAAACGCGCGCCCATTCTTGCAAAGGGCCAAGGCAATGCTTACCGTCTGCCATCTGACCCACGCGGAACATCGCAACCGTCGCAGTTCCTCCCACTCCGGACAAGGCCCAGGCATGGAACCCACTCTGTTTTCATTCATCTGGAAATACTCGAAGAAACAACAGCTTGTTCTGTTGGTTCTGACGGTTTTGTCGTTCCCGTTCCTCTATGCCTCGCTGGAATTGCCCAAGCAGATCATCAACGACGCCATCGGCGCGCCCGCTGACACGGTGGTGGTGTTCGGGATCACCGTGACTCAGGTGCAATATCTGCTGATCCTGTGTTTTGCCTTTCTGGCAACCGTGATCGTCAGCGGGCTGATGAAAATGCGCATCAACACGATGAAAGGCGTTCTGGCCGAGCGTATGCTGCGCCGTCTGCGGTTCACCCTGATTCACCGTGCGATGCGGTTTCCGAAATCCTATTTCGCCACCACCAGTCAGGGAGAACTGGTGTCGATGATCACGTCCGAGGCCGAACCGATGGGCGGGCTGATGGGCGATGCCATCGCCCAGCCGGTGTTCCAGTTCGGGCAGATGATGACAATTGTTACCTTTCTGTTCATGCAAAGCGTTTGGTTCGGGTTGGCCAGCATCGCCCTAATCCCGTTGCAGGCCTGGCTGATCCCCAAACTGCAGCGCCAGATCAACCTGCTGAACAAGGACCGCATTCAGGAGGTCCGGCAGCTGAGCTCGGAGATCGGTGAAAGCGCGGCGGGCATCAGCGACCTGCGCACCAATGGCGGCTGGCGTTACCGGCTGGCGCAATTCAGCCACCGTCTGGGAACGTTGTTCGAGATCCGGTTCCGGATCTACAACAAAAAATTCTTCATGAAATTTCTCAACAATCTGATCACTCAGATGACGCCGTTCCTATTCTATTCGGTTGGCGGCTATCTGGCGATCACGGGTGAGGTTACGGTGGGCGCTCTGGTCGCCGCGCTTGGGGCATACAAGGATCTGAGCGGCCCGTGGAAGGACCTTTTGACCTATTACAATCAGGTGCAGGACATGTCCCTGCGGTGGGAGATTGTGACCGAGCGCTTCGCGCCATCGGACATGATCCCCGAGCACCTGTTCGTGGGCGAGCCCGAGACGATCCCGCATCTGACCGGCGATATCGAGCTGCGCAACGTGACCGTTCGCGACAATGACGGCAAGACCGTTCTGGAAGATATCGACCTGACCATTCCCAAGGGGGCCCGCGTGGCGATCCAGTCGACCCACGCCGCCGAGCGAAACGCCTTGGCCCAGTTGTTGACGCGCGAGGTTCTGCCGGTTCAGGGAGAGGTTATTCTGGCCGGGCACGATCTGCGCGATCTGCATCAGTCCGTTATCGCGGCGCGGATCGGCTATGCCTATTCGCGGCCCTATCTGTTTGACGGCACTTTGGGCGACAACCTGATGATGCCCTTGCGGACCCACCCGCAGCATGAGACAGATGCAGTGAAAGCACCCACGCGCCGGCAGATCGAAGCGGTGCGCGCCGGGAACCCGCCGGATTCGCTGTCGGATGAGTGGATCGACCCCGGTTTGGCCGGGCTGGATGACATCGACGATATCCGCGACTGGTGGTTCGAGTTGGTCGAGGCGATGGGCATTGACGAATTCATGTTCCGCCGCACCCTGCGCACGCGTTTCGACCCCGAACTGCACCCGATACTGGCCCGTGGGATCGTCGATCTGCGTAAATCCGTAGACGAAAAGCTGCGCGCCAAGGGTCTGGACCAATATGTCTACAGATTCGATCCCGACCGGTTCAATCCCGCTGTTCCGCTGGGCGGCAACCTGCTGTTCGGGGCCCCGGCACGCGATATCTCACCCGAGATTCTGGCAGGCGACGGGCGGTTCCTGTCCATGCTCAGTGCGCATGACCTTGCAGAAGACGCGATGAGCATTTCAAATGCGGTGCTGGAAACGCTCAACCACGCCTTTGGCCGTGACGGCACGGACCACCCCTTGTTTCTGAGGCTGGGCATGTCGAAAGACATGTATCACCGCCTGCTGGACATTCAGGACCGCCGCAAGGCCAAGGGCGATGCCGAGATCAACGATGACGAGCGCGCGACGCTGCTCACCGTTCCGTTTCTGCTGACAGCCGAACAGATCGGCCCGGATTTCCCGGAAGAATACAAGGACAAGATCCTGGCGATCCGCAAGGCACGGGCGGACCAGCTGCGCGGCGCGCTCGATGGAATGTTCCTGCCCGTGACGCCCGAGGCCTACATCCCCCGCCTGTCGGTGATGGAAAACGCGATCTATGGTCGGGTGTCCCTGATGGCAGGCGCGCATGCCGAAGACATTGAAAACGTCGTGGCCGAAGCGATGAACGAGGCCGGTTTGCGCCGCCGCGCCGCTGCCATCATCTATGACCTGCCTTCAGGTCTGGGCGGGAACAACCTGCCGACCGTATTTCAGGAACGCGCCGCGTTTTCGCGGGCCGGGATCAAACGCCCTGATGTCCTGATCCTCGACAAGGCGCTGGCCAGCCACGATTCCGAAAGCCGCCTGCGCACGCGTCTGAAACTGCGCGAATTGCTGCCGGATTCAATCATGATCTTCATGGAGGACCACTTTGCCCATCCCGAAGCCTATGATCTGTTCGTCGAAATCAAGCACGGGCGGATCGACGGCGTCTCGCGCACCCAACCTGTGCACGTCCAGGGGGCCTCGGCCGATCTGAGCCGCAAGATCGAGGTGATCGCCTCGACCGAGCTGTTCTCGGGCATCGATGCCCGCAACCAGCGGCTGCTGGCGTTTTCGGCGCAGTGGTACGAGGCTGCGGCGGGTCAGGTGATCTTTTCCTGCGGACAGATACCGGACGCGGCCTATTTGTGCATCGCGGGTCAGGCCAAACTGGAATGGACCGAACCGGACGGGGCGAAGCGAACGGTTTCGATCATCGAGCCGGGTCGCCTGATCGGCGATCTGTCGATCATCACCGGTGAAGAGCGGCAACTGGACCTGACGGCCGTCGATGATTGTTCGTTCCTGCGGATCGGAGCGGAAGAACTGCGCGCGGTTGTCGAAAGCGATGCCACGGTTGCGGTGCAACTGCTGCAAACCGTGGCCGGGTATCTGACCATACTGGCCAACCGGATCAATGCCGCCAGCGCCGGAGCGGATGTTTTCCCGGATGTGACTCAGCCCGAGGGCCTTGAGGGTGCCGGTGACAATGCGTGACGATGAACCGGGCGCTTACGCCGCCCATGACCGCCTTATCGCGCCCGCCCGCGCCCGGCCCGAACTGTGGCGGATTGCGCTGGGGCTGGCTTTGGTCGGCATTCTTGTCAGCGCGCTGAACCTGATCCTGTTCTCGGCGATTGCCGGTATCGCCCCCTATTACTGGACCGCTGTTCTGTTCAAGGGCGGCACACCGCTGGCCATGTTCGTGCTATTGGGCAGCTTCGGGTTCATCACACTGGGTGTCGCCGTCGCCGCGCGCCTGCTGCAGCACCGGGCTTTTGCGTCGATGATCGGGGCGCGCGGCACCGCACTGGCTCAGTTCTGGAGGGTGTTGCGCGCCCTGATGATCCTGGGCGTGATCGTGACCGTTCTGCCGCCCTATAACATGGGCGAGCCGCTTCAGGCGAACCTCAGCCTGTCTGTCTGGCTGATGCTGCTGCCGATCTCAGCCTTCGCCGTCCTGATTCAGACCAGCGCCGAAGAGGTTCTGTTTCGCGGATACCTGCAGCAGTCCTTGGCGGCCAGATTTCGGTCCCCGGTGATCTGGATGGGCGTTCCCTCGATCCTGTTTGCCGCCGGTCACTACGCGCCGGCCCTTGCAGGGGACAACGCCCTGCTGGTCGCCACATGGTCTTGCGTCTTTGGCCTGCTGGCTGCCGACCTGACAGCGCGGGCAGGGACCCTTGGCCCGGCTGTCGCCCTGCATTTCTTCAACAATGCGGTTGCGCTGCTGTTTATCTCACTGCCCGACAACCTCAGCGGTCTGGCCCTGTTCCTGCTGCCCTATGACATGTCGGATACCGGCATGCTGCGGCAATGGCTGCTGGTGGATTTCGCGGTCATGATTGTCTGCTGGCTAACCGCGCGCCTTGCGATCAGGCGCTGATTGCATTTCCGGCCGTGGCGTCTTATTTGACGTCAACGCCGCACTAGCCAAGGTTCCGACATGAACTGGATCACAAACTACGTCCGCCCCCGGATCAACTCGATCTTCTCGCGCCGGGAAGTGCCTGAAAACCTTTGGCACAAGTGCGATGAATGCGGAACCATGCTGTTTCACCGCGAGTTGGCGGAAAACCAGAACGTGTGCACCCAGTGCGGCCATCACATGGCAATCACCCCGCGCGAGCGATTCCAGCATCTATTCGACGGCGGCATCTTCACCGAGGTCGACGTTCCCGCCCCCAAGGACGATCCGCTGCAATTCCGCGATCAGAAGAAATACCCGGATCGCATGAAAGCCGCGCAGAAAAAGACCGGCGAGAAAGAGGCGATGCTGGTCGCCTCGGGCGAGATCGGCCGGACACCGATCGTGGCCGCCGCGCAGGATTTCTCGTTCATGGGCGGATCGATGGGCATGTTTGTGGGCAATGCCATCATCGCCGCCGCGCAAGAGGCGGTGAAACTGAAACGCCCGCTGATCCTGTTTTCCGCCGCTGGCGGTGCCCGGATGCAAGAGGGCATCCTGAGCCTGATGCAAATGCCCCGCACAACCGTCGCGGTGGAAATGCTGAAAGAGGCGAACCTGCCCTATATCGTCGTTCTGACCCATCCGACCACCGGAGGCGTGACCGCGTCTTACGCGATGCTGGGCGATGTGCATATCTCGGAACCCAACGCGCTGATCTGCTTTGCCGGTCCGCGCGTGATCGAACAGACCATCCGTGAAAAACTGCCCGAAGGGTTCCAGCGCGCCGAATATCTGCTGGATCACGGCATGCTGGACCGCGTAACCAAACGGACCGAGATGCGCGAAGAGCTTATCACCATCACGCGGATGCTGATGGGGCTGCCGCCTGCGGTCAAAGGAGATCTGCCAGCGCCGACTCCCGAGGAAACACAGGAAAAAGCCCCCGCCGAGGATGCAGGCAAGGAATGACCGCGCCAACGTCCGACGCCATCCTCGACCGGATGATGGCGCTGCACCCCAAGATCATCGACCTGACGCTAGACCGCGTCTGGAACCTGCTGGCCGCGCTGGACAATCCGCAGGACAGACTGCCGCCCGTGATCCATATCGCCGGCACCAACGGTAAGGGCTCGACCCAGGCGATGATCCGTGCCGGGCTCGAAGGGGCAGGGCTGACCGCCCACGCTTATACCTCTCCGCATCTGGCGCGTTTTCACGAACGCATTCGTCTGGCCGGGGAGCTAATCTCCGAACCCAACCTGACCGCCGTTCTGGATGAGTGTTACGAAGCCAATGGCGGTGAAAACATCACCTATTTCGAGATCACAACCTGCGCCGCCCTTCTGGCCTTTGCCCGCGCACAGGCCGATTACACTTTGCTCGAGGTCGGTCTAGGCGGTCGTCTGGACGCGACCAATGTAATCGAAAAACCCGCCGTCACCGTGATCACACCGATTTCAATCGATCACGAGCAGTTTCTGGGCGACACGCTGGCGAAAATCGCCGCCGAAAAGGCAGGGATCATCAAGCGGGGCGTGCCTTGCATCGTTGGACCTCAGCCCGATGAGGCGATGGAGGTTATCGAACGCACCGCAGCCAAACTCGGCGCGCCGCTGATTGCCCATGGGCAGCACTGGCATGTCTACGAAGAACAGGGGCGGCTGGTCTATCAGGATGAAACCGGTCTGCTGGACCTGCCCCTGCCCAACCTGCTGGGGACGCATCAGATTCAGAACGCCGGTTCCGCTCTGGCGGTTCTGCGCCATCTGAACCTTGGCGATGCCGCCTATGAGGCCGCGGTCACCAAAGCCGAATGGCCCGCGCGCATGCAGCGTCTGAAAACCGGACCGCTGGTGCAGTCGGCCCCGCAGGCCGAACTGTGGCTGGACGGGGGGCACAATGCCGCCGCGGGCATCGCATTGGCCGATGTTCTGGCCAGGCTGCCTAAACGCCCGACCCATATGATCTGCGGCATGCTGAACACCAAGGATGTGACGGGTTATCTGGCACCGCTGGCCACGCAGGCCCAAAGCCTGACCGCTGTCTCCATACCCGGCGAGGCGGCCACGCTCAGCGCCGAGGAGACCGCCGCCGCCGCCGCCAAAGTCGACCTGCCCGCCACCACCGCAGACGGCGTCAGCGCCGCCTTGGCCGCGATCACGCAAAAAGACCCGCAAGCGCGGGTTCTGATCTGCGGCTCACTCTATCTCGCCGGAAACATCCTGCGCGAAAACGGCTAGCGCTTCATCTTTTCAAAAATACTCCGGGGGAGTCGCGCAAAGCGCGGCGGGGGCAGCGCCCCCTATTTCCCCCAATCCTGATCCTGCATCTCGCGCAGCCGCGAGGCGGTGCGCTCGAATTCAAAGGTTCCTTCGCCCTCGACATACAACATCTCGGGCTCGGCAGCAGCGGAACAGATCAGGCGGACTTTACCTTCGTAAAGCGCATCGATCAGGGTCACAAAGCGCTTGGCCTCGTTGAAGTTGTTGCGCGAGAGGCGGGGAATATCCTCAAGGATCAACACCTTCACTTCTTCGGCGATGGCCAGATAATCCCCCGGCCCCAGCATACGGCCGCACAGATCGTAGAACGACGCGCGTGCCACGCCGTTCCGGAAGGCAGGCAGTTCAACGGCCCGCCCCTTGACCTGTAAAATCAACGGATCCGCCGGGCCACCGGCCAGATCGGCCCAAACAGACCGGATGTTCTGCCGCGCCTCGGGCCCGATCGGCGTGAAATAGACCGGCGCGCCCTTTAACCTGTTTTGCCGGTAGTCGGTCGGAGAGATCAGTTCCCACACCTGCAACTGCTCTTTGATATGGGCGATAAACGGCAGGAACAGCTGCCGGTTCAGCCCGTCCTTGTACAGATCGTCCGGATGCCGGTTCGAGGTGGTCACAACCGCCACCCCGCCCTCATGCAACAGGTCGAACAATCGCCCGACGATCATGGCGTCGGTAATGTCGGTGATCTGCATCTCGTCAAAGGCCAGCAGGCGGACCGACTTCACGACCTCCTGCGCGACGGGCGCAAGCGCATCCTCGACCCCGTCCTGACGCGCCTTGTGCATGCCTGCATGGATTTCCTGCATGAAGGCATGGAAGTGAACGCGCCGCGCAGGGGTATCCCCCAGCGTGTCCACGAACATATCCATCAACATGGATTTGCCGCGCCCGACGCCGCCCCACAGGTACAGCCCCTGCGGGGCAGGGGGCGCTTTGCGAAACAACCCGCGTTTGACAGGTTGGGCCAGCGCGGCCCGGATACGCTCGAAATGCGGCAGGACAGCCTCTTGCGCGTCGTCCCGGGTAAGGGTGCCTTCGGCGATGCGGGCCTCGTAATGCGAAATCAGATCCGTCATGGGTCCGAGCCTTACCTATCGGTTTGCGCCATGAAAAGCGGGCATTTTTGCCGACGGTTCAAATTTCGTTATCCGTGACCGCAAAACTGCTGAATTGACGCCCGGTTCCAATAGATTACCGTCTGCCGGACGAAATCCCCGAGGGGCCCATGCCGCAATACGACCGCCTGCTGAACCCAATCCTGATCGTCGGATGCATTATCATCACGGTCAGCTTCGCCGTGCGCGCCTCTTTCGGCGTGTTCCAGATTCCGATTGCGGATGAATTCGGATGGCTGCGCACCGATTTCTCGATGGCGATTGCGATTCAGAATCTGGCCTGGGGGATCGGGCAACCGATCTTTGCCGCCATTGCCGAGAAGGTCGGCGACCGCAAAGCGATCGTTCTGGGTGCGCTGACCTATGCGGCAGGGATGGTGCTGTCAGCCTGGTCCGTCACCCCGTTCGGGCATCAGATGTACGCCTGGCTTGTCGGCTTCGGCATCGCCGGAACCGGGTTCGGCGTGGTGCTGGCCGTGGTCGGGCGCGCGTCGTCGGACCAGAACCGGTCGATGTCGCTGGCCATCGTGACGGCGGCGGGCAGCTTTGGTCAGGTGCTGGGTGCGCCGACCGCCGAGTGGATGCTGACTTTCCTGCCGTGGCAGCAGGTGTTCATCATCTTCGCCATTGCGATCCTGGCGCTGGTTCTAACGCTGCCCTTCATGCGCGCGCCGCAAGCCATATCCAAGGCCGAGCTGGAAGAAAGCATGAGCCAGATTCTGGGCAAAGCGTTTCGCGATCCTTCTTACGCGTTAATATTTCTGGGCTTTTTCAGCTGCGGGTATCAGCTGGGGTTCGTAACCGCGCATTTCCCGGCCTTCGTGACCGAGATGTGCGGGCCGATCCAGCCCGGCGGCGTGTTGCATTCCATCGGCATCACCACAACCTCGGCCCTTGGGGCGGTTTCGATCTCACTGATCGGGCTGGCCAATATTGGCGGCACGCTGCTGGCCGGTTGGGCGGGCAATCACTTCCCCAAGAAATACCTGCTGGCCGCTGTTTACACCGGCCGGACCCTCGCGGCGGCGCTGTTCATCATGTTCCCGATCACGCCGCTTTCGGTGATCGCCTTTTCGCTGGTGATGGGGTCCCTGTGGTTGGCGACGATCCCGCTGACATCCGGTCTGGTCGCGCATCTCTATGGGTTGCGCTACATGGGAACGCTCTACGGCATCATATTCTTCAGCCATCAGGTCGGCAGCTTTCTGGGTATCTGGCTTGGCGGCCGCATGTATGACCAGTTTGGCGACTACACTTTCGTCTGGTGGATCGGCGTGGCGATTGGCGCGTTCAGCGCCATCGTGCACCTGCCGATCCGTGAGAACCGAACTCCAGTCGCCGCCTGAGACGGCAACCGCGCTTTGGTCAGCGCAGTTCCGCTTCGGTGTTTCCCCCGTCCACGGTCACGACGTGACCCGTCGTACGTTCCATCAGTGCCAGTGCGACAAAGGCGTTGGCCACATGAGTGGCCTCAACCTCGCGGCCCAGCAGGTTGCCCGCCATATAGGTATCTTCGCTAACACCACGCGCCTCTGCGCGTTCGCGAATGAATCCATCGGTCAACAGACCCGAGCGGATGCGGTCTGCGTTCACGCCGTTCACCCGGATACCATCACCGGCAAGCTCAAGCGTCAGTTGGCGCAACAGGAACATCGTCGCCGCCTTGGGTGTGCCATATGCCCCCATATTCCGGCCCGGATTGATGGCCTGTTTTGAGATATTGAACAGAATCTGGCCCCCGCGCCCCTGCGCCTGCATCACGCGGGCAGCGCTGGATGCAAAGGCCTTGTGGGCAAAGAAATTCAGCTCGAACGCCGCGCGAAACGCGGCGTCGTCAAGGTCCAGCACCGCGCCCGAGGTTGCCGATCCGGCGTTCGAGACCAGAATATCCAACCCGCCAAACCGATGAATGGCCGCATTCACCGCTTCATCAGCCGCGCCATCTTCGGTCACATCACAGGCGAAAGTAGAATGCCAGTTGCCAAGCGTCTTCTGCGCCTCGGACAGCGCCGTCTCATCCCGATCCACCAGTACGATATTGGCGCCCGAGGCCGCAAAGGCCTGCGCGGTTGCCCGACCAATCGCCCCGGCCCCGCCCGTGATCATCACCACCTTGCCCTGCAGGGGCGGCGGGGCGGATTTGCCAAGCTTTGCCTGTTCCAGCGACCAGTATTCGCAATCGAACCGGTCCTTCTCGCCGATTGGGTAAAACCCACCCGCATCCTCACCCACGGCGCGCACCCGCAGGTTCTGCTCTGCCAGATCCGCCGCCGCCGAGGCCGCTTTGGCATTGGCCCCGATACCAACCACCCCGACGCCTTCGATCCACGCGTGTTTGGGGTCGGCGGGCAAAAGGGTCTTGGGTTCATCCGCCTGCGGGGCTTGCCGGTTGAAATAGGCGAGATAGGTTTCGGCAAATTCCTCGACCCTGGCTTTCAGCTGCGCACGCCCGCCGGTCAGGTCGGATGCGCGCAGGACAAGCGGGCTGCCCTTGGTGCGCAGCACATGGTCGGGCGAGGCCATGCCCCGACCGGACAAATCTTCGATATCTGAGCGTTCAAGGAACTCCATGACGTCCGGCCCGTTTCGAAGATCGAACACCGGCAAGGGATCGTCGCGGCCTGCCGAGACCTCGGCAATAACGCCGCGCAGCGCTGGCAGCACCTCAAGGTTTGCAGCGGGTTCACGCTGGCCGATGGGCGTCACCGAACCCATGCCGAAATAGGCCGCGACTTCGTTGGTGTGCGACACGATCTTGTCATAGCTTTCCTGGGCGGTTTCCCCGAAGGTGAAATGCCCGTGCTTCAGCAGCAAAAGCCCCTCGACATTCGGGTATTCGTCGAACACCTCAGCCGCTTTTTTCGCCAGACCGAAACCGGGCATGATATAGGGCACGATGCCCAGCCGGTCGCCAAATATCTCGCGGCAGACCTCTTCGGCATTGGGCAGGTTCGCCAGCACCAGAAACGGGGTCGCGTGGGTGTGATCGACGTATTTATGCGGCAGAAAGGCATGCAGCAGCGTTTCGACCGAGGGGTTGGGCGAGCCGGAGTCCAGCAGGTTGGCGCGCTGCACATTGACCATCTCGAAATCCGTCAGCCGATCCAGCGCGCGCAGTTTCAGCAGCGGGTCGAGCCAGACACCCGGCAGACCCGGCGCTTCGATACTGTCCAGATCCCAGCCCGACCCCTTGACGTGCAGAACCCGCTGCGGGTCGCCGAACAGGTCGGGCCGTTCAAGCTTGACCGAGGTATTGCCGCCGCCATGCATCAGAAGGTCCGGGTTCTGCCCGATCAGCCGCGAAGTATAGACGCGTTCGCCCAGTTCCTGATCGGCAGGGTTTTCGCCCGCCTGATTGCGCCATTGGCGGGCTTCATCCGTCTTGTACCAGTTTTCGATCATCATGTTTTCTCAGCAAAATTCTCACTGCGGGTCGTGGGCTTTTCCAATCAGACCGGACTTTCGTCGGGCAGCCTGAACAAAATGTTAACCGGCTCTTTCTGGGAACAAATCAGCCAGCCCCTCGGCAGAGGCATCACATACACCGCGTTCGGTGATCAGCCCGGTGACCAGCCGGTTCGGCGTCACGTCAAAGGCAGGATTGCCGCCTTCCGTTCCGTCGGGGGTCACGCGCACGTCGGCAATGGCACCTTGATCATCGATTCCCATGACGTGCGAGACTTCACCCTGATCACGCTCTTCAATCGGGATTTCCTCCACCCCGTTGCGAACCGTCCAGTCGATGGTGGGCGAGGGCAGGGCCACATAAAACGGCACGCCATTGTCATGCGCGGCCAGCGCCTTGAGGTAGGTGCCGATCTTGTTGCACACATCGCCCTGCGCCGTGGTCCTGTCGGTGCCGGTGATGACGGCGTCCACCAGCCCGTGCTGCATCAGATGCCCGCCCGCATTATCGACGACGTAGCGATGGGGAATGCCGTGTTCGCCCAACTCCCACGAGGTCAGCGCCCCTTGATTGCGGGGCCGGGTTTCGTCCACCCAGACATGGACCGGAATACCGGCCTCATGCGCGTGATACATCGGGCTTGTGGCGGTTCCCCAATCCACCGTCGCGAGCCATCCTGCGTTGCAGTGGGTCAGCAGGCGCACCGGCTCGCCCGCAGGTTTGCGGGCGGCGATGCTTTTGATCAGTTCCAGCCCGTGCCGACCGATCGAGGCGTTGATCTTTACATCTTCATCCGCGATCTCCTGCGCGAGTTTCCACGCCTGATCCGCCCGGTCACCGGGGGCTAGCGGCATCAGCGCCGCCCGGCACTTATCCAGCGCCCAGCGGAGGTTGATTGCCGTCGGCCGGGTTGCGTTCAAAACCTCATAGGCCGCATCGAACGAGGCATCCGAGCTGTCACGGGACATCTGCTCGGCGACTCCAAATGCGGCCGTCGCGCCGATCAGCGGCGCGCCCCGGACCCACATGTCGCGGATTGCGGTGGCAAATTCATCCAGCGTTTTCAGCGTTACGATCCGAAACTCGTGCGGTAACCAGCGTTGATCGATGATCCGAACCTCACCCGCTGCGGTGTCCCACCAAATCGATCGGTAGTGTTCGCCTTTGACTTTCATACTGCACTCTCCGTGTTCCAAAACGCGCGGTCAGGTTTCAACCGCAAGGTGCGTTCTAAAACCCCGGATGTAAACGGGGTATTCGGGTTCCGCCGGGTTGGTCAGGCGCCATCAGCCCCGCAGCGCCGCGCGCAACTCGCGCTCTAACGCATCCAGAAAGCGGGACCGGTCTGCCTTGCTGAACGGTTTCCCGCCACCGCCCGCGCCCAGAGGGTTTGCGGCGCGCAGGTCGGCCATCAGATCGCGCATCGCCAGTTGCTGCCCGATATTGGCCGCCGTGAAGGCCTCGCCATTCGGGCGCAGCACGCGCGCGCCGGCCTCGACGCATTTCGCGGCCAGCGGGATGTCAGAGGTGATCACCACATCGCCCATCCGGCAACGCTCGGCGATCCATTTGTCGGCCTCATCCGCGCCTTCGGCCACGATGACGACCTGCACCAGCGGGTTGGCCGAGGGTCGCAGCCCGCCGTTCGACACCAGCGCCATCGGCACTTTGTGCCGGGTCGCGACCCGTTCGGCTTCGGCCTTTACCGGGCAGGCATCGCCATCGACATAGAGCGTTGTCACGCCTTTTTGGCCTCTTTTTTCGCGGGTGCCTTGCGCACTTTGAACTCGTCCGGGATGGGCATGCGGTTGAAGGCGTCGAGACCGGCGATCTTGTACGCCTCGGCCAGCGTCGGGTAGTTGAAGGTGTTCTGGACGAAGTAGTCCACCGTGCCTTTCAGGTTCAGAACCGCCTGCGCAATATGGATCAACTCGGTCGCGCCTTCGCCGACGATCTGGACCCCCAGCACCCGGCGGGTTTTCAGCGAGAACAGCATTTTCAGCATGCCGTGCTCCAGCCCCATGATATGCCCGCGCGAGGTTTCGCGAAACCGCGCCACGCCGACCTCGTAAGGGATACCGCGTTCCTGCAATTCTTCTTCGGACATGCCGCAGGTCGAAATCTCGGGCACGGAATAGATGCCATAGGGATACCACGGGCTTTCCGGCAGGGTGGGCGTGTCCAGCGCATGACACGCCGCAACACGCCCCTGTTGCAGCGAGGTCGAGGCCAGTGAGGGGTGGCCGATCACATCTCCTGTCGCGTAGATGTGCGGCACAGCCGTCTGATAGGTCTTGCGATCCACCTTGATGCGGTTGCGATGGTCGGTTTCCAGCCCAACCGCATCCAGATTCAGCGCCGAGGTCGCGCCCATGCGCCCGGCAGCAAACAGAAGCATTTCCGCCCGGACATGGCGGCCGTTTTCGAGTGTGACCTCAACATGCTCGCCAGCGTCTTCGATCTTTTCGACCGCCGAGCCCAGTCGCAAATCGACACCGTTCTCGCGAACCTGATGGGTGAAATCGTGGATCAGGCGGCTGTCGATGAAATCGAGGAAGGTTTCCCTGGGTTCGATCAGCGTCACCCGCACGTCGAGCGCCGAGAACATGGTGGCGTATTCGACCCCGATCACGCCCGCGCCGATAACGCAGAGCGACCGGGGGATTTCGGCCATTTCCAGAAAGTCGTCGCCATCGACGACGGTTTTGCCGTTGAACGGCACATAATCCGGGCGGTAGGTCTTGGTGCCCGTGGCGATCAGGAACTTGGCGGCTGTCAGGCGCGTGGTTTCGCCCGCGTCGGTGGCGACCTCGACCTCGTGCGGGCCGATGAATTTCGCCAATCCGTTCAATGTTTCGACGTGGTTGCGGTTGAACTGATGTTCCAGCACGTCGACCTCGTGATCGAGCGTCATGTGCAGGCGCGCCTTGAGGTCCTCGGCGCGGATCTGGTCCTTGACCCGATAGGAGCGCCCATAAAAGCTGCGCTCGCGCCAGCCCGACAGGTTCAGCACGGTTTCCCGCAGGGTCTTCGACGGGATTGTCCCGGTATGCACCGATACCCCGCCAAAGCGATCCTTGCGGTCGATCACCAGCACCCGCCGTTTCAGCTTGCCCGCCTGTATCGCTGCCGAACGCCCCGACGGGCCGGACCCGATGATGATCAGGTCATAGTCGTATTTGCTCATGCCTCAGTCCCCGTACAGCGCTTCGGCGTGGAAAGTGATGTGGTCTTCCATGAAGGTCGAAACGAAGAAATACGAGTGGTCGTAACCCGGCTGCAGACGGTAAGTTGCCTGCTGGCGGCGTTCGGCAATCGCCAGCGCCAGCGCCTCAGGGCGCAGCAGGTCGATGAACTGGTCGCTGGCCCCGGTGTCGATCAGGATCGGGCCGTCGAACCCCTTTTCCTTCATCATCAGCGAGGCGTCATGTTTGGCCCACAGGGCCTCATCATCGCCCAGATAGGCGCTGAGCTGTTTGCGCCCCCAATCCGCCCCGGTCGGGTTCGAGATCGGTGCAAAGGCCGAGACCGACCCGAACCGCCCTGGCAGGTTCATCGCCAGCGTCAGCGCGCCATGGCCGCCCATCGAATGGCCGGTGATGGCCTGACGGTCCATGTCGATGGCAAAGTTCTCGGCCAGCAGAGCGGGCAGTTCCTCGGCCACGTAATTCCACATGTTGAAATGCGGGGCCCATGGGGTTTGTGTTGCGTTCACGTAGAAGCCAGCACCCTGACCCAGATCGTAATCCTCGTGATCGGCCACGCCTTCGCCACGCGGCGAAGTGTCGGGGAACACAACCGCGATGCCCTGTTCCGCAGCCCAGGCCTGTGCGCCTGCCTTGGTCATGGCGTTTTCATGGGTGCAGGTCAGGCCGGAAAGATACCACAGGATGGGAACGGGCCCGTCTTTGGCCTCGGCAGGCAGGAACAGGCCGAAGGTCATGTCACATTGGCAAGCCGAGGAGGCATGGCGGTACACACCCTGTACACCACCGAAACAGGCATTTTCTGAAAGGGTTTCCATCTGGCTTTGTCCTTACATTGGGGTTGAGCCATGGCTAACGTTCCAAAAGCCGCACGTAAAGTGCGGCTGCCTTCGGCGAGAGTATTTTTCGAAAAGGTGAAGATCAGGGTGTTGTTACCCAGGCGATCACCAATGGAACGGTCAGAATGCTTACGATCGTCGATAGCAGTATCGCGGCGGACGCGCGATGGGGGGCGACCCCGTAATGCGCGGCCAGCATGTAGACATTGCCCGCCACGGGCAGGGCCGCGGCGGCAATGGCGACCGTTGCCGAAAAAGGGTCGATGGGGACCAGCCAGATCAGCGCAACGGCGACGCAGGCGGGATGGACGACCAACTTGCAAAAGCTCAGCCAGGCGGCGACCTGCAGCCGTTCCGCGGATTTTCCGGCCAGCGAGGCCCCGATTGCGAACAAGGCTCCGGGCGTTGCCGCGCCGCCCAGAATGGTCAGGAAGTCATTCAGCGGGCCCGGAACCGGGACTTGCAGCGCCGACCAGATCAGCCCGGCGGAGATGGACACGATCATCGGGTTTTTCAGCAATCCCAGACCGATCAGCCGGAATGTGGCGGGGGTCAGTTTTCCGTCCCGCCCGCCGTTTATCAGGATCACGATGACGGATGAGAACACGACAAGATCCACCGCAAGAACCAGCATCACCGGGCCGATTGCCGCTTCGGTCAGCAACAGTGCAAGCATCGGCAGGCCCAGAAAGCCGACATTGCCAATCGCCGCGCATTGGGCCTCGACCGCGGCAGTGGGGATGTCAAGCCCGCGCAGCCAGGCGACGCTGGTGGCCAGCGCATAGACCGTCAGCGTTCCGGCCAGATAGCCCAGGATCAGCCGTCCGTTGAAGATATCCGCAAAGGGCAGCGTCGCCGCAAACCGGAACAGCATTGCCGAGAGGGCGAAGTAGAATACGAATTTGGTCAGATAGGCCGTCGCCTCGGCGGTGAAGAACCGCGTGCGCCCGGCCCAGTAGCCAAGGCCGATGATTGCAAAGAAGGGCAGGGTGCGTAGGAAAATCTCGACCATGCGCACTGTCCTAGCATGGTTTGCGGGCGCGGCAAGCGCTCTGACAGAGGCGCGACAAACAAGGTGTCTGCGGCATCGGCGGTTTTGAAAGCGCCGCGAATCGTTGTATCTGAACCGATCGGTTTATAAGCTTGCCCCACGCAACATCTCAGGAGACGACATGACCCAAACCGCCACCATCCTGCGCACTGGCCGGAAATTCGATCAGGTCTTGCGCGGAGCCCGAGAGGTTTTCATGGCGGATGGGTTCGAAGGAGCAAGCGTGGACGATATCGCCCGCGCTGCCGGTGTCTCGAAGGCCACGTTGTACAGTTACTTTCCCGACAAGCGCCTGTTGTTTGTCGAGGTCGCACAGACCGAATGCAACCGCATGGCGGATCACGTCATCGCGATGGTGGATGAGACCAAACCTGTGCGTGAGGTTCTGATGATCACAGCGCAGCAGCTTACGGGTTTTTTGATCTCGGATTTTGCGCAGCAGGTGTTCCGGGTCTGCGTGGCCGAGCGGGATCGCTTTCCCGAACTAGGGCGCGCGTTCTATGAGGCGGGCCCACGAAACGGCCAGTGTCACATGGCCAGCTATCTGGAAAAAGCGGTGGCCAAGGGCGAGTTGAAAATCGGCGACATCCAGTTCGCCGCCGAACAGTTTTCGGAACTGTGCAAGGTGCGGGTCTGGACCCGGGCCGCGTTTGGCATTCAAAGCGAGTTCAGTCAGGCCGAGATAGATCAGGTCGCGCAGCATGCGGTGGATATGTTCATGGCGCGCTACGGGGTTTGAAATTCTCAGTACGTGGTGCGCATCTGATAGCCCTGATGAAATGTCATTCTGACGAAGGTGACCGGGCTTTCCCGAAACCATGTGGTGCGTTCCATCTGGAACAACGGGGTTCCCGGCGGGACCGACAGGAATTCTTGTAACTGGCCCGCCGCTGGCACGGCTGAAAACGCGATTTCGGCGTTTGAAAACGGAACTTCCGCCAGCAGCCATTCGTTTGGACCGACGGCCAGAAAATCCTCATCCACCACATGCGGAACCGCTGGTACGTTGATCCAGCGTTCCTCGTACTGGAACGGGCGGTTGTCGGCGTGGTGCATGCACTGCAGATGCAAGATTTTCGTGCCCTCCTGAATGCCCAACTTGGCCTGCAGCCAGGCGGGACAATCGATCAGGGTGCGCGCGACCAGGGCGTAGCGGTATTGCGCATTCATTTCCTCGATGGTCTGGCGGACGACCGCAATCGGCAGCTTGGCCTGCTTGACCGGAGTGGTGACAACGCGCGTGCCGCCCTTGCGCTTGCGGGTCACGATGCCCTGTTCGGCCAGTTCCCTCAGTGCCCGGTTCACCGTCGCACGGGCGCAGCCGAATTCGGCCGCAAGCTCCAGTTCGGTCGGCAGCAAACTGCCCTGCGGCCAGATCCGGGTCTGAATGCGGTTCAGCACCTCGTCCCGGATGTCCTGAAAACCGATGGGTTTTTGATCGTTCAAGGTGCGCTCATATTTGTTTCGGTCATATTTATATTATGTCTGTGTTTATTTGGATTGCAAAGATGCCTTGGGGTCAAAGCTTTGGGACAAGGTCTGCCATCGCCTGACGGTAGTTGGCGATAATCCGGTCCCGTGCCACGTGGCGCCCGTTTTGCACCTGATGGCGACCGGCCGACCAGACATCCGTTACCACGCTGTCTTTGGCGGCAAAGATCAGCCCGTCAAGCAGTTGTTGCGCGTTGAGCCCGCACAAAGCCGGGGTCTTGCTGTCGATAGCGACCAGATCAGCCAGCATGCCTTCGGCGATCATTCCGGCCTGACGGCCCAAGGCCTGCGCGCCGCCCGCAGCCGCGCCGCAATACAGCGTCTGCCCCACCGACCCTTCACCGACCACCAGCACGTTCCGGGACAGGTCGCGCAGGCGTTGGGAATATTCCAGCGTGCGCAACTCCTCGGTCAATGAGATCAGCACGTTAGAGTCGGAGCCCACGCCAAAGGCACCTTTCGCTTCCAGATAGGCCGCGCCATTGAAAGGGCCATCGCCCAGATTGGCCTCGGTAATCGGGCAGAGTCCGGCGACGGCTCCGCTGGCAGCCATTGCGCGGGTTTCGGCGTCGGTCATGTGGGTCGCGTGGATCAGGCACCAATTGCCATCGACCGGCGCATTGTCCAAAAGCCACTCGACCGGGCGCGCGCCAAGCCCGGCTTGGACCTCGGCCACTTCCTTGGGCTGTTCGGCGATGTGGATATGGATTGGGCCCGCAACTTGCGCTGCCACGACCTGCGCCAGATCACGCGGGCAGGTGGCCCGCAGGGAATGGGGCGCAATTCCGACACGGAAGTCGCCGGGCAACGCATTCAGCGCAACCCGCGCCTGATCCACCAGGGCGCGAAACCGATCCACGCCGTTGCCAAAGCGCCGCTGACCCGCCTCTAACAGGTGCTCGCCGACACCCGCGTAGGAGTAGAGCACCGGCAGGTGGGTCAGGCCGATTCCGGTTTCTGTCGCAGCGGCCATGATCCGGTCGGACATCTCGGACAGGCGGTCATAGGGCTGCCCGTCCGGTTGATGGTGCAGATAGTGAAACTCTCCGACCGAGGCATACCCGGCCTCCTGCATCTCAAGATAGGCCAGCGCGGCGATGGCCTGCACATGCTCGGGTGTCAGGTGCGCGGTGAAGCGGTACATCAGGTCCCGCCATGTCCAGAAACTGTCGCGCCCGGCCAGACGGTATTCGGTCATCCCCGCCATCGCGCGCTGAAAGGCGTGGCTGTGCAGGTTCGCGAGCGCCGGCAGCAGGGTATCCACCCGAACATCGCCCGTCTGCGCCGATGCGTTCGGCGAGAGGCCAGCGATCCGCCCGTCCCTGAACTCAAGCCTCAGGTTTTCTGCCCATCCGGTCTCAAGAAGGGCGCGCTGTGCGAATAGGGCGGTCATGCGGGGCTCCTCAAATAATGCATAGACATAATACAGATTGGACTGTACTAGAAAAGAGCGAAAAGCGAGGGAGATGGATTCGAATGCAGGCCCGCGATCAGGTGCTACTCAATCTGCAAGCTGCCACGATGGCAGAAGGGCCTGAGAAATACGGGCTGATCGAGGATGCGGCGGTCGTGATCGCGGATGGGCGTATCGCATGGGTCGGGAAACAGGCCGACCTGCCTGCGGATCATGCGTCGCTGCCCGGAACCGATCTGGATGGCCGTCTGGTCACGCCCGCGCTGATCGATTGCCACACCCATGTGGTGCATGGCGGCCACCGTGCTGTCGAGTTTGAGATGCGCCTGAACGGTGCGACCTACGAAGAAGTTGCGCGCGCCGGGGGTGGCATCATCTCGACCGTGAAAGCCACGCGCGAGGCCGGTGTTGCCGACCTGATCGCACAGGCGTTGCCGCGTGTGGATGCGATGTTGGCCGAGGGTGTTTCGGTGATCGAGGTCAAATCCGGCTATGGTCTGGATCGCGAGACCGAGTTGAACATGCTGCGTGCCGCGCGGGCGTTGCCGGACCATCGCCCCGTTCGGGTGGTGACAAGCTTTCTGGGCGCGCATGCCATTCCCGACACCTACAAAGACCGCGCCGACGCCTATATCGCCGAAGTTTGCATCCCGACTCTGCGCGAGGCGCATGAACTGGGACTGGTGGATGCAGTGGATGCGTTCAGCGAGGGGATCGCCTTTCTGCCGGATCAACTGGTGCCCTTGTTCGATGTAGCGAAAGAGCTTGGCGTGCCGATCAAACTGCATGCCGAGCAGCTCTCGAACCTTGGCGGTGCAAAGATGGCTGCCGGGTATGGCGCGCTGTCGGCGGATCACATCGAATATCTGGATGAAGAGGGCGTTCAGGCGATGGCTGTCGCGGGGAGTGTCGGCGTCATCCTGCCCGGCGCGTTCTACACCCTGCGCGAAACCCAATCCCCGCCGATCAACCTGCTGCGCCAGTATGGAGTGCCGATGGCGCTGGCGACGGATTGCAATCCGGGTTCCGCGCCCATGACCTCGTTGCTTTTGGCGATGAATATGGGTTGCACTTTGTTTCGCATGACGCCCGAAGAGGCGTTGCAGGGCGTCACCACCCACGCGGCCCGCGCGCTTGGTCTGACCGATTGCGGCCGGATTGCCGCTGGTCTGCGCGCTGATCTGGTGGTCTGGGATGTGCAGCACCCGGCCGAGCTTGCCTATCGCGTCGGCTTCAACCCGCTTCACACTCGCTTTTTCGGAGGTGCGACTTGACGACCCTGACCCTCACGCCCGGTGCGGTGTCTTTGAAACAATTGGAACAGGTCTTTCGGGAAGAGCGCGCGGTACGTCTGGACCCGGCTTGCCGCCCTGCCATCGAAGCGGCCCATGCGCGGATCGCTGACGCAGCCGCGGGGGATCTGGCGGTGTATGGCGTCAACACCGGTTTCGGCAAGCTGGCGAGCGTCAAAATCGCCGCCGAGGATACAGCAACCCTGCAGCGCAATCTGATCCTCAGTCATTGCTGCGGTGTCGGGCCAGCAATCCCGCGCGCGCATGCCCGGCTGATGATGGCGCTGAAACTGCTGAGCCTTGGCCGCGGCGCATCCGGTGTCCGGTTGGAGCTGATCGACCTGCTGGAAGCCATGCTGGCCAAGGGCGTGACCCCGGTGATCCCGGCGCAGGGCTCGGTCGGGGCCTCGGGCGATCTGGCACCGCTGTCGCATATGGCCGCTGTCATGATGGGTGAAGGCGAGGCCGAGTTTGGCGGCGATGTGATGCCCGGTGGCAGGGCGCTGAACGCGGCGGGGCTGCAACCGGTTGAACTTGGCCCGAAAGAAGGGCTTGCACTGATCAACGGCACCCAGTTTTCCACCGCCTTCGCACTGGCAGGCCTGTTTGGCGCGTGGCAGGCGGCGCAAAGCGCGCTGGTGACCTCGGCGCTGACAACGGATGCCATCATGGGGTCAACCGCGCCTTTGCAGCCCGAAATTCACACTCTGCGCGGTCATCGCGGGCAGATCGAAGCCGGGGTTGCCATGCGCGCTTTACTGGCGGGTTCGGTCATCCGCGAAAGCCATCGCGACGGTGATACGCGCGTGCAGGATCCGTATTGCATCCGCTGCCAGCCACAAGTCGTTGGGGCCGCGATGGATGTGCTGCGTCAGGCGGCAACAACGCTTGAGATCGAGGCGAACGCGGCGACCGATAATCCTCTGGTTCTGGCCGAGACCGGTCTGATCGTTTCAGGCGGCAACTTCCACGCGGAACCGGTGGGGTTTGCCGCTGATATGATCGCGCTGGCGGTGGCCGAGATCGGCGCAATTGCGCAGCGCCGCATCGCGCTGATCGTCGACCCGGTACTCAGCTTCGATCTGCCGCCGTTTCTGACCCCCAATCCGGGGCTGAACTCGGGCCTGATGATCGCCGAAGTCACCACGGCGGCCCTGATGAGCGAGAACAAGCATCTGGCCAATCCCTGCGTGACCGACAGCACGCCGACCTCGGCCAATCAGGAGGATCACGTGTCGATGGCCGCCCATGGCGCACGCCGTCTGGGGCAGATGGTGGCCAATCTGGAGCGTATTCTGGGGGTAGAACTGCTCTGCGCCACCCAAGGCGTCGAGTTCCGCGCGCCATTACCGACCAGCGAAGCCCTTCAAGGCGTGATGGCCAGGCTGCGCGCAATCGTGCCACCGCTGGGCGACGATCGTTACACCGCGCCGGATATCGAGGCCGCTTCGACCTTGATCGCCAGTGGTGAGATCGCCCATCGCACAGGCATCGCCATGCCGGAGCTGGGCGCATGATCGCCCCGGTCGAAGTCACACGGGGTGATGGCCCTGTCGTGCTGGGCTTGCCCCATACCGGGACCCATGTGCCGCCGGATATCGAGGCTGCCTTGAATCCAATCGGCAAGAGGCTGAGCGATACCGACTGGCATATCCACGACCTTTACTGCGGCTTGCTGCCCGGCGCGACAACGGTGCGGGCGACCTTCCACCGTTACGTGATCGACGCCAACCGGGACCCGTCCGGTGTCACGCTCTATCCCGGTCAGAACACCACGGCTCTGGTGCCGATGACGGATTTTGATGGTCAGGACATCTGGACCACAGCACCCTCGGAACAGGATATCACGCACCGTCTGGCGCAGTTTCATGCGCCCTATCACGCCGCGCTGACCGCCGAGCTGGAGCGCGTGAAAGCGATCCACGGCATCGCTGTCCTCTACGATTGCCACTCGATCCGCAGCCAAATTCCGTTTCTGTTCGACGGCACGCTGCCTGACATGAATATCGGCACCGATGGCGGCACCACCTGCGCGCCCGAGATCGAGGCTATCACCCATGAATTTGCGGCCTCTTCCCCCTATAGAACCATTTTGAACGGGCGGTTTCGCGGCGGTTGGAGCACGCGGCACTACGGACGCCCGAGCGAGGGCACGCACGCGATTCAGATGGAATTGGCGCAATCCGCCTATTTGACCGCCGAGACTGCGCCCTGGGCGTACGACCCGCAAAAAGCCACCCGCTTGCGCCGCTGGCTGCGCGATATTCTGGATGCCATCCAAGACACAGCACTGGAGCTTGCCCCATGACCGATCCCCGCAAGAACACCCGCGACGTGTTTCCGCCCACCGGCCCCGAGCTGAACACCAAAAGCTGGATGACCGAAGCGCCGATGCGGATGCTGATGAACAATCTGCACCCGGATGTGGCGGAAAACCCGCATGAGCTGGTGGTCTATGGCGGCATCGGTCGCGCGGCGCGGACGTGGAATGATTTCGACACCATCGTCGCCAGCCTCAAGGATCTGGAAGAGGATGAAACGCTGGTGGTGCAATCCGGCAAGCCGGTGGCCATCGTGCGGACGCATGCGGATGCACCTCGGGTGCTTATCGCCAACTCGAACCTTGTGCCGCATTGGGCCAACTGGGACCACTTCAATGAGCTCGATAAGAAGGGTCTGATGATGTACGGCCAGATGACCGCCGGCTCGTGGATTTACATCGGCACGCAGGGCATCGTTCAGGGCACTTATGAAACCTTCGTCGAGGCTGGCCGTCAGCACTATGACGGTGACCTGACAGGCAAGTGGATTCTGACCGGCGGGCTTGGCGGCATGGGCGGCGCGCAGCCTCTGGCGGCTGTCTTCGCCGGGGCCTGCTGTCTGGCGGTCGAATGCAACCCCGACAGCATCGATTTCCGCCTGCGCACCAAATATCTGGATGAAAAGGCCGAGACGCTGGACGAAGCGCTTGCGATGATCGACCGCTGGACCAAAGCGGGCGAGGCCAAGTCGGTCGGCCTGCTGGGCAATGCCGCCGAGATTTTCCCCGAGATTTACCGCCGCATGCAAGCGGGCGGGATGCGCCCCGATATCGTCACCGACCAGACCAGCGCCCATGATCCGGTGAACGGCTATCTGCCGCTGGGCTGGAGCATGGCGCAGTGGAAGGACAAGCGCGAAAGCGATCCGAAGGCCGTGGAAAAAGCCTCCCGCGCCTCGATGAAGCAACACGTGGCCGCGATGGTCGATTTCTGGAACGCGGGGGTGCCGACGCTGGATTATGGCAACAACATCCGGCAGGTGGCGCAGGATGAAGGGTTGGAAAACGCCTTTGCCTTCCCCGGCTTCGTGCCCGCCTATATCCGCCCGCTGTTCTGCCGGGGCATCGGCCCCTTCCGCTGGTGCGCGCTGTCGGGCGATCCGGAAGATATCTACAAGACCGACGCCAAGATGAAAGAGCTGTTCCCCGAGAACACTCATCTGCACAACTGGCTCGACATGGCGCAGGAGCGTATCGCCTTTCAGGGCCTGCCCGCGCGCATCTGCTGGATCGGGTTGGGGGATCGCCACCGCGCGGGTCTGGCCTTCAACGAAATGGTCCGCAGGGGCGAGTTGAAAGCCCCCGTTGTGATCGGGCGCGACCATCTGGACAGCGGCTCGGTCGCGTCGCCCAACCGCGAGACCGAAGCGATGAAGGACGGTTCGGACGCTGTGTCGGACTGGCCGCTGCTGAACGCGCTGGTCAATACCGCGTCGGGCGCGACATGGGTGTCGCTGCATCATGGCGGCGGTGTCGGGATGGGGTTCAGCCAGCACGCGGGCGTGGTGATTTGCGCCGACGGGACCGATGCGGCGGCCAAACGGCTCGAGCGGGTTTTGTGGAACGATCCTGCCTCGGGCGTGTGGCGGCATGCCGATGCAGGCTATGACATCGCCAAGGACTGCGCACGCGAACACGGGCTGCGGCTGCCGGGTATCCTGGGGTAATCCTGCGCATCCTTTTCCGGTTTTCGGCGGATTTACCTGCATTTCTTAGCGCTAACGCCAAATTTTCCGGTTTTATTACGGAAATGCATCGGCTAGGCCTACGGCCTCAAGCAGCCCGCCAGATAAACGACAGCTGAAAAGGTAGCTCGCACGTTGCTCGATCTTACTAACGTTCGTTCCGTACTTGCGGATCAGTACGACCTTGCGCCCTCGGCCACGCTGGCCAACGAGATGCAGGATGTTTACGCCCGGATGGACCGCGTGGTCAGCCCGCCGGACTGGGCGATCTATGCGCCTTATGTACGTGCAATCAATGCGCTCAAAAAACAACGTAACGCCGTGATCCTTGGGCATAATTACATGACGCCCGAGATTTTCCACGGCGTTTCCGACTTTGTCGGCGACAGCCTGCAGCTGGCGATGAAGGCCAGCGAGGTTGAAGAGGATGTGATCGTACAGGCCGGTGTGCATTTCATGGCCGAAACGTCGAAAATCCTGAGCCCTCAAAAAACCGTTCTGATGCCCGATATGGCCGCCGGATGCTCGCTGGCAGAATCGATCACGGCTGAGGGAATCGACGAGATGCGCGCCAAATACCCCGGCGCGCCGGTCGTGTCCTATGTGAACACCACGGCCGAGGTGAAAGCGGCCTCGGATATCTGCTGCACCTCATCCAACGCGGTTCAGATCGTGGATGCGATGGACAGCGACACGGTCATCATGACGCCCGACCAATATCTGGCGCAGAACGTGGCAAATAAAAGCGACAAGAACGTGGTCTACTGGCCCGGTTCCTGCATCGTGCACGAACAATACACCGCGCAGGACCTGCGCGATTTCCGCGAGTGGAACCCGGGCACGCGGCTGATCGCGCATCCCGAATGCCCGCCCGATGTGGTGGCCGAGGCTGACTATTCCGGCTCGACCAGCGGCATCATCAAATACGTGCATGACGAAAAGCCTGAAAAGGCGATGCTGATCACCGAATGCTCGATGGCGTCGAATATCGCCGACGAACTGCCCGAGGTCGATTTCGTCGGTCCCTGCAACATGTGCCCGTACATGAAGAAGATCACGCTTGAAAAGATCCTCTATGCCCTGCACACGATGGAGGGTCAGGTCGAGGTCGCCGGGGACATTGCCACAAAAGCGCGCAAATCGGTGCAGGCGATGATCGATCTGTCCCGCAAGCTGGGTCTCTGATCCCGTATGAAAGACCTCACCACGGATCGCGTTGTCATCGTGGGGGCTGGTATTGGCGCGCTTTATGCCGCGCTGAAACTGGCACCGCGGCCCGTGGTGATGATCTCGCCCGATCCGTTGGGGCAAGGGGCCAGTTCCGCCTGGGCGCAGGGTGGCGTGGCGGCGGCGATGGACGGTGCAGACAGCCCGGAAAGCCACGCGGCGGATACCGTGAACGCGGGTGCGGGGACAGTGTCACCCGAGGTTGCCGACCTCGTGACGCGCGAGGCGCGCGCTTACATTCTTGATCTGACCACGCTGGGAACGCCGTTCGACCGCACAAAGGACGGCGGCTATGTCCTGTCCCGAGAAGCCGCGCACAGTTTTGCGCGGGTGGTGCGGGTGAAGGGCGATCAGGCGGGCAGCCAGATCATGGCCGCGCTGATTGAACAGGTTCGCGAAACACCTTCCATTCAGGTCTTAGAGGGCGTGCTTGCCGTCGGGCTGGATGTGAAGGACGGGCAGGTGGCCGGCGTTGCGGTACAGGATGCCGAAGGTGGCCCCGACACCGTAATGCTACGCGGGCCTGCCGTGCTGCTGGCAGGGGGTGGGTCTGGCGGGCTTTTTGCGCTGACCACCAATCCTCCCCGCATCCGGGGGCAGGTCATCGGCATGGCGGCGCGGGCCGGGGCGCAGATTGCCGATGCCGAGTTCGTCCAGTTTCACCCCACCGCGATGGATGTGGGCGAAGACCCCGCGCCGCTGGCGACCGAGGCGCTGCGCGGCGAAGGGGCCATTTTGATCAACAAGCAGGGCGAGCGGTTCATGCAGGCCATCCACAAGGATGCCGAGCTTGCCCCCCGAGACGTGGTGGCGCGGGCGATCTTCGATCAGGTACAGACGGGCAATCAGCCTGCGCTGGACACCCGCGCGGCGTTGGGTGCGCGTATAACCCAGGAGTTTCCGGCGGTTGCCGAGTATTGCGCCCGCAATGGCATCGATCCGGTGACGCAGCCGATCCCGGTTGCCCCCGCCGCGCATTATCACATGGGCGGGATCGCAACCGACACAAAGGGCCGCGCAACGCTGGGCGGGCTTTGGGTTTGTGGCGAAGCATCCTCGACGGGGTTGCACGGGGCCAACCGGCTGGCCTCGAACGGACTGCTGGAAGCGCTGGTGTTTGCCCGGATCTGCGCCGAGGGTATCGCGGACAGCATACCCGTGGTGCCCGAGGCCGATCTGCTGGACGTTCAATTCGCGAAAGGCGACGCGCCGGATACGGCGGCAGCGGTGCAAGACCTGCGCCAGACCATGACCCGCAATGTGGGCGTGGTGCGGGATCGCGCCGGGCTGACCCGCGCCTTGCAACAGATCGCGGTGCTGGAAGAGGCGAACGGTGATTGCCCGTCCTATCGGAACTTGTGCGCAACGGCCACTCTGATCGCCGCCAGCGCCCTGCTGCGCGAAGAAAGTCGTGGCGCGCATGAACGATCAGATTTCCCCGATACCGACGAAGGCCACGGCGAACGCTCGAAGATGTACCTGTCCGAAGCGCTCGCCATCCGGGCCCAAGCTTGCAAGGAATTGACATGAGTTTTGCAACCCTGCCTGATCTGGTGCTGGAACCGATGATCCGCACTGCGCTGATGGAAGACCTGGGCAGCTATGGCGACGTGACCACTCGTGCGGTGATCCCCGGTGGCACCACTTACGAGGCCCGGTTGAACGCGCGTGAGGATGCCGTTGTTTCGGGTATGCAGGTGGCAGCCATTGCCTTCCGTCTGGTCGATCCCGCACTTGAAGTTGAAACGCATGTCACCGACGGCACCGCCTGCCAACGGGGCGAGGCGCTGATGACCATCCGGGGCTCTGCCGCCTCGATCCTGTCCGGGGAACGGGTGGCCCTGAACTTTGCCGGTCGCCTGACCGGAATAGCGACCCAGACAGCGGCGTTCGTGGCGCAGACCAATGGCACTGCGGCGCGCATCACCTGCACCCGCAAGACCACGCCCGGTCTTAGGATCGTCGAGAAACTGGCGGTTCTGCATGGCGGCGGCTTCAACCATCGTTATTCGCTGTCCGACGCGATCCTGATCAAGGACAACCACATCGCTGCCGCAGGTGGGGTGTGTCAGGTATTGGAAGCGGCAAAAGCCCATGCCAGCCACATGATGGCGGTGGAAATTGAAGTGGACCGGCTGGACCAACTCTCCAAAGTGCTTGAGGTCGGCGGCGCTTCGGTCGTGTTGCTGGACAATATGGACAACGACACGCTGCGCGAAGCGGTTGCCATGGTCGGCGGACGTATCAAGACCGAGGCCAGCGGCAATGTCACGCTTGACCGAGTGGCCTCGATTGCGGCGACGGGGGTGGACTATATCTCGTCCGGGGCGCTGACACATTCGGTGCGCACGGCGGACCTCGGGTTGGATTTCTAAGAAGCGGATTCATGCGTCAAATTGTGGCGTTCAAGCATGATTTGTTGCACGATGCAATTTTATCGATAATAAATCCTGGTTAACGCAGGCTGCAGAAAGTTTTATAGATAAAATGATCATCCCCCATTCCGGCTGGACCCGAAAATCTGCGCAAGCCGTTCACGATCTTCCGCTGATGGATTTGCTGTTCCGGGCACAAACTGTGCATCGCGAGCATTTCGACCCCAACAAAATTCAAACCTCCAAACTGCTGTCGATCAAGACAGGCGGCTGCGCGGAAGATTGCGCCTATTGCTCGCAATCGGCCCGGAACGGATCAACCCTGCCCGCCTCGAAACTGATCGAGGTCCAGCGGGTTCTGGCCGAGGCCAAGAAGGCCAAGGATGGCGGCGCAACCCGGTTCTGCATGGGCGCTGCATGGCGCGAACCCAAAGCCCGCGACATGCCCGCGCTGGTGGCGATGGTCGAGGGCGTCAAGGCGATGGGGATGGAAACCTGCATGACGCTGGGCATGCTGGATGACACGCAGGTCGTGCAACTGCGCGACGCCGGGCTGGATTACTACAACCACAATATCGACACGTCCGAACGGTATTATTCCGAGGTGATCACCACCCGCACCTTTGCCGACCGGATCGACACGATGAACCGGGTGCAGGACGCGGGGATCAAGGTCTGCTCGGGCGGGATTCTGGGAATGGGCGAACATACCGGCGACCGCATCGACATGCTGCTGACGCTGGCCAACATGACCCCGCCGCCGGATTCGGTTCCGATCAACATGCTGATGCCGCAGGCCGACACGCCGCTGGCCGATGCCGAACCCATCGACCCGATCGACTTTGTGCGCATCATCGCCACCGCGCGCATCCTGATGCCGACCTCTTACGTCCGCCTGTCCGCCGGGCGCAGCGAGATGAGCGACGAGATGCAGGCCATGTGCTTCTTTGCCGGGGCCAACTCGATCTTCGTCGGCGACACCTTGCTAACTGCAGAAAACCCCGAGGAAGACACGGACTCGATCCTGTTTGCCAAGCTCGGTCTGCAGGCGGAACAGGCAGAGGGCAGGGCTTGCACGGAAGCTGCCGAATGAAAGCTGTTGACCGGCTGAATTCCATGCTCGATACGCTGGAATCCCGGCATCGTCGCCGGGTGCTTTCACCTGCGCGCGGGCTGGATTTTGCCTCGAACGACTATTTGGGGCTGGCGGGTTCGCAGATATTGCAGCAGGCCGCTCAGCAGGCAATTGCGCGGGGCGTTCCCGCGGGTTCGGGCGGGTCGCGCCTGCTGCGGGGCAATCATCCTGAACATGAAGCCCTGGAACAGCAGGCCGCCGCGTTTTTCGGGGCCGAGGCCGCCTTGTTCATGGGCGGCGGGTTTCAGGCCAATCAGGCGATCTTTTCCACTCTGCCAGCCGCTGGCGATCTGGTTCTGTACGATGCGCTTGTCCACGCCAGCGCCCACGAAGGCATGCGCGCCAGCCGGGCTGACCTGCGCGCCTTCAGGCACAATGATGTCGGCGATGCCCGGCAGATGGTGAACGACTGGCGCGCTGCTGGCGGCGCAGGGCAAATCTGGATCGCCCTTGAAAGCGTCTATTCCATGGAAGGCGATCTTGCGCCTCTGGAAGACCTCGCAGCGCTGGCGCGGGAGTGTGATGCCGTTCTGATCGCGGACGAGGCTCATGCGACCGGAATTTTCGGGAAGCAGGGTAAAGGGTTGGCCCACGATCTTGATGCAGACCTGCTGACGCTTCACACCTGCGGTAAGGGGCTGGGTGTCGCTGGAGGGCTGATCT
Organism: Ruegeria sp. AK4; assembly: GCF_056541025.1. Lineage (NCBI taxonomy): Bacteria > Pseudomonadati > Pseudomonadota > Alphaproteobacteria > Rhodobacterales > Roseobacteraceae > Ruegeria > Ruegeria sp. AK4. The sequence continues at coordinate 333,550 of NZ_JBQFXS010000002.1, read as the reverse complement.
GCGGGCCGAAAGCCATGATTGATGCGCTGATCAACCGGGCGCGTCCTTTCATCTTTGCGACTGCGCCGTCGCCGCTGAACGCAGCGCTCGTTCGTGCCGCCCTAACAGCGCTGGCTTCAACCGATGAGCTTGTGATGGCGGCGCAGCAGCGCGTTCGGCACGCGCATGAAACGGCGCGGCATTTCGGTGTTTCGGGGGTCGCCCTTCACAGCCAGATTATCCCGGTGGTTTTGGGGGATGAAGCCAGAACAATGGCGATGGCGGCGTCTCTGCAGGATCAGGGGTTCGATGTGCGCGGCATTCGGCCTCCGACAGTGCCGCGTGGGGCCTCGCGTCTGCGGGTCTCTATCACCGGGAATGTTGGGCACGAGGACATCACCGCCCTGTTCCGCGCCCTCGCCGCGCAGCAAAAGGAGGCCGCATGAGCGCGCTGGTCATCACCGGAACCGATACCGGTGTCGGCAAAACTGTTTTCGCGGCCGGCCTGACGGCGGCGCTGGGGGCCAAATACTGGAAGCCCGTGCAATCGGGGCTGGAAGATGCAACCGACACCGATATCGTGCGCACCCTGTCGGGGGCCGAGGTGCTGCCGGAAACCTATCGCCTAAACCTGCCCGCATCCCCGCACCTGTCAGCCGAAGATATGGGCGTTGAGATTGACCTGTCGCGGCTGACCCTGCCGCAAATCGACGACCCTCTGGTCGTCGAAGGGGCGGGGGGTGTGATGGTGCCGCTGAACCGGGAGGCGTTTTATCTGGACCTCTTCGCCAAGTGGCAGGCTCCGGTCATTCTGGTGGCCCGCACGGCATTGGGGACGATCAACCACACCTCTCTGTCCCTGATGGCCCTGCGCGGGGCCGGGTGTCAGGTTGCCGGCGTGGCCTTTGTCGGCGACGCCGCGCCTGACGTGGAAGACACCATCGTGCAGATGTGCGATGTCCGGCATCTTGGCCGCCTGCCATACCTGAATAGCCTGACGTCACAAAACCTTGCAGAGGCTTTTTCATCCATCGATGTCGATACGATCCGGAGGTTCCTGTGACCCCGCTCGAATTCGACGCCCGCCACCTGTGGCATCCTTATACGCATGTGCTGGATCCCGGCCCGATGCATCTGATCACGGGGGCCGAGGGCGTTTGGCTGACCCGCGATGATGGGGTTCGGATGATCGACGCGATGTCGTCCTGGTGGTGCACCGTACATGGGCACCGCCATCCGGCCATCATCGATGCGATGCAGAAACAGTTGGGACAGTTGCCGCATGTGATGTTTGGCGGCCTGACTCATGAACCAGCCGTCGAACTGGGGCGCAGGCTGATCGGTCTGATGCCCGACGGTCTGGACCGGATTTTCTACAGCGACAGCGGCTCGGTCGCGATTGAGGTCGCGCTGAAAATGGCCGTTCAGTACCAGATCGCCAAAGGCCGCCGCGAACGGACCGAATTTGCCACCATCCGCGGCGGCTATCACGGCGACACGTGGAAAGCGATGAGCGTCTGTGACCCGGTCAACGGCATGCACGGGTTGTTTCGCGGCGCGCTGTCGATCCAGCATTTCCTGCCGCGCCCGTCCATCCGCTACGATCAGGACTGGTCGGATGACCCGGCGAAAAACAGGCTGGGCGCGCTAGAGCAGTTATTGGCAGAGAAAGGCGACCGGATCGCCGCGCTGATCCTCGAGCCGGTCGTGCAGGGGGCCGGGGGGATGTATTTCTACCACCCGGCATGGCTGCGCGGTGCACGCAAACTGTGCGATGCTCAGGACACCCTGCTGATTTTCGATGAAATTGCCACCGGCTTCGGGCGCAGCGGCGAGATGTTCGCGATGGATCACGCGGGGGTGGTTCCCGACATTCTGTGTCTGGGCAAGGCGCTGACCGGAGGGCACATCACGCTGGCCGCAACCGTCGCCACCGAAGCCGTGGCCCAGGGGATCGGCGACAGCGAGGCCGGGGTTCTGATGCACGGCCCGACTTATATGGCGAACCCGCTGGCCTGCGCTGCCGGTGTTGCCAGCCTTGATCAGTTGGGGCAACGCGACTGGCGGCAGGAGGTTGGTGATATCGCAAAGCAGCTAAAGGCGGAACTCGCACCTGCGCGGGCTTTGCCCGGCGTGGCGGATGTGCGGGTTCTGGGGGCCATTGGCGTGATCGAGATGCAAGAGCCGGTGGATGCCTCAATCGCGCATCGGCTGGCCCCGGAAACCGGCGTCTGGCTGCGCCCGTTTGCGCGCAATATCTATTGCATGCCGCCCTACATCATCTCGCCGGACGAGTTGAGCCGGGTCACAGCCGCCATGATCTCTCTGGCCGGAGGTGCGCGGTGAAGCATCAGTGGCTGGCGCAATCGGATCGCTCGGACCTGATGCTGGTCTTCGCAGGCTGGGCCCTTGGCGCAGCCCCGTTCAGCGGGTTGACCGGGGCCGGGAATGTTCTGTTGGTCGAAGATTACACCAGCCTGGAGGACCCGTTGCCGGATCTGAGCCGGTTCGACCGGGTGGACCTGCTGGCGTTCTCCTTTGGCGTGGCCTCGGCAGCGCACTGGCTGAGCGTATCCGGGTTTCGGCCTGACCGGCTGGTGGCCGTCAGCGGTACGCTGCATCCGACCAGCGCAGAGTATGGGATCGCACCGGACCTGATCCGCGCGACGGCGGATCAGCTTTCGCCGACCGGTTTCGCAAAATTCTGCCGCCGCGCCGGGTTGGATGGCGAACCTCCCGCGCTGAACATTGAGGCCGCCCGGTCCGAGCTTCATGCCGTCACCCAACGCGGACCCGCCCCGGACCCGGGCTTTGACCGGATCTGGATTCCGGACCGCGACCGTATCATTCCAACCTCCGCGCAGGAGGCGGCGTGGGCGTGTCAACCGGAAAAGGTAAAACGCATTTCCGCGCCGCACGTTCCCTTTCAACCGGGACAAAACTGGGCAGAGTGGCTGGTATGACCGTTCAGTTTACCGACCGGGTCCAGCGCAGCTTTAGCCGAAGCTTCGACACCTATCACGACACCGCCAGCCAGCAGGCCTGGATCGCCAATCGGTTGGTCTCAGAGCTGCGCCAGCACGGCGCTCCGGACCGATTCAGCCATGCGTTCGAACTGGGATGCGGCACCGGCCATCTGACCCGCCATCTGTGCGAGAGCTTCGGGTTCGGCGCGTTGACCCTGAATGACCTTGCCCCGCAGGCCCGCGCGACGGCTGACGCAATGGGGGCAGGGTTTGTTGCCGGAGACGCCCGGGAGATTGCTTGGCCGGAGCACATCGACCTTTTGGCCTCAGCCTCGATGATCCAGTGGATGGAGGACCCGGCCAGACTGCTGACCAAGGCGTCAAACGCGCTTGCGCCCGGCGGATGGCTGGCGATTTCCGGTTTCGGACCCGAACAATATCGCGAACTGACCCAGATCGGCACGTCGGCCCATGCGCCGGGGTTGTGTTGGCCCGGTGACCTTGCGGTGGCTTTGGGCGACCGGATGGAGGTGCTGAGCGTTGGCGAAAGCGTGCGACAATCGTGTTTTGCCACGCCCCGTCAGGTTCTGGAGCATCTGCGCAAAACCGGCGTGAATGGCGGGGCGCGGACGACATGGACCAAATCGACCCTCGCCCGGTTTACGGCTGACTATAGGCGCCTTTTCGAAACCCCTCGGGGCGTTTCGCTGACCTATCATCCTGTCTGGGTCATTGCCCGCAAGCGGTAGCGGATGGCTGATTCAGCCCTTTCCTGTCGTCTTTCAACGCGCCGAACTTCGCGGCACCCTATTGCGCTCGGGCCAACAGGTCGCCACGGTGGCGGATAGGATTCTGGTAGCGCATCGGCGCACCGCGGGGGCCATCAAGGAGACAGCAACGTGACGGCAAAACTGACTTTCGAACACCTGAAAACCCAGGTCTCTGCGGGTGAGGTGGACACGGTTCTGGTCTGCATCGTCGATATGCAAGGACGGCTGATGGGGAAACGGTTTCATGCCGCTCATTTCGTTGCCAGCGCCTGGCAAGAGACCCATTGCTGCAACTATCTGCTGGCCACCGACCTCGAAATGGGAACGCCCGATGGCTATGCTTCGACCAGTTGGGAAGGGGGGTATGGTGATTATGTAATGAAACCCGATCTGGACTCGCTGCGCCCGGTGCCGTGGCTGGAGGGCACGGTGATGGTGATGTGCGATGTTCTGGATCATCACACCCACAATGAGGTGCCGCACGCGCCCCGGTCGATCCTGAAGAAACAGGTCAACCGCCTGCAGGCCATGGGCTATGAGGCGATGACCGCCACGGAACTGGAGTTTTTCCTGTTCGAGAAAAGCTTCGATCAGATCCGCAAGGAAGGGTTCCGGGAACTCGAGCCGATCTCGGGCTATAACGAGGATTATCACATCCTTCAGACCACCAAGGAAGAACATGTGATGCGCCCGATCCGCAACCATCTGTGGGATGCGGGGATACCGGTCGAGAACTCCAAGGGTGAAGCCGAGACAGGACAGGAAGAGCTGAACATCAAATACGCCCCTGCGATGGACACGGCCGAATATCACACCATCGCGAAGAATGCGGTGAAAGAGATCGCGTGGCAACACGGGCATGCGGCGACGTTCCTGCCCAAATGGCATCATGAGAAGGTCGGCAGTTCATCCCATGTGCATCAGTCGCTTTGGGCAGATGGGCAGCCTGCGTTTTATGACGAAGCGGATGAGCTGGGCATGTCGGCGCTGATGAAAAGCTATATGGCCGGGCTGCTGAAATACGCAGCCGACTATACCTATTTCATGGCGCCTTATATCAACAGCTACAAGCGGTTCATGAAGGGCACCTTTGCGCCAACGCGGATCATCTGGTCGGTCGACAACCGGACCGCCGGTTTTCGCCTGTGCGGTGACGGGACAAAGGCGGTGCGGGTGGAATGCCGCATTCCGGGTTCGGACATGAACCCTTATCTGACCCTTGCCGGGATGCTGGCCGCCGGGATCGCCGGAATTGAAGAAGGGCTGGACCTGCAGCCCGCGGCGACCGGTGACGTCTATCAGGGCGACACTGGCATGATCCCCGGCAACCTGCGCGCGGCGCGCGATGCGTTGCACGGATCGGCCATGCTGCGCGCGGCGATGGGGGATGATGTGGTGGATCACTATTCCCGCGCTGCGGAAGTGGAGATTGAGGAATTCGAGCGCGTGGTGACGGATTGGGAAATTGCCCGGGGGTTTGAGCGAGCTTGATGGGTTGGGAGCGAGGGGCCAGCCCCTCGCGCTCCCGGGGATATTTATGGCCAGATGAAGCAGGGATCCTGTTTCTTTCGGGAATGGAGAGAAGATGGAGCAGATGTTGCAATGTGTCTCGCCGATTGATGGTTCGGTATATGCAGCGCGGGAGGTTCTAACGCGCGAAGCGGCGTTTGAGGTTGCCGCACAGGCGAGGGCGGCGCAGGTGGACTGGGCCGCACGGCCATTGCAGCAGCGGATCGATCTGGTGATGGCAGGCGTGGCTGCCATTGGTGCGATGAATGATGAGATCGTGCCGGAACTGGCGCATATGATGGGACGTCCGGTGCGTTATGGCGGTGAGTTCGGCGGGTTCAGTGAACGCGCGGGTTACATGGCTGAGATTGCCGAGGCGTCTTTGGCCGATATCGCCGTGGGCGAGGACGAGACGTTCCGGCGATACATCAAGCGCCTTCCGCATGGGGTGGTGTTTGTGGTGGCACCCTGGAACTATCCATACGTGACGGCGATCAACACCGTTGCTCCGGCGCTGATTGCGGGTAATGCGGTGGTGCTAAAACACGCGACGCAGACGCTGCTGGTGGGTGAGCGGATGGCGCAGGCGTTTCATGCGGCGGGAGTGCCCATGGACGTGTTTCAGAACGTGTTCCTGAGCCATGATGTGACCAATGATCTGATCGCGGGAAAGGCGTTTGACTTTGTGAACTTCACCGGCTCGGTTGGCGGCGGTCAGGCGATAGAACGCGCGGCGGCGGGGACCTTTACCGGGGTCGGCACCGAGTTGGGCGGCAAGGACCCCGGCTATGTCATGGACGATGCCGATCTGGATGCGGCCGTCGACACGCTGATCGACGGGGCGATGTTCAACTCGGGCCAGTGCTGCTGTGGGATCGAACGGATTTATGTGCATGAGAGCCTTTGTGATGACTTTGTCGCCAAAGCGGTGGAGGTCGTGAAGGGCTATAAGCTGGGCGACCCTCTGGACACTAAGACGACGATCGGACCGATGGCCAATGTGCGGTTTGCCGATGAGGTACGCGCGCAGATTGCCGAGGCTGTCGCCGACGGTGCCGTGACCCATATCGACACCTTCCCCGAGGATGATGGCGGTGCCTATCTTACCCCGCAAATCCTGACCAATGTCAGCCATGACATGCGGGTGATGCGGGATGAGAGCTTTGGGCCTGTGGTGGGCATCATGAAAGTGTCCTCGGACGAGGAAGCCATCGCGCTGATGAATGACAGTGAGTTTGGCCTGACCGCCAGCCTCTGGACCCGCGATGTGGACCGCGCCGCGCGGGTGGGCGACCAGATCGAAACCGGTACTGTCTTCATGAACCGGGCCGACTATCTGGACCCCGGCCTGTGCTGGACCGGTTGCAAGAATACCGGGCGTGGGGGTGGGTTGTCGGTGATCGGCTATCACAACCTGACGCGCCCAAAATCCTTCCATCTGAAAAAGGTGACATCATGAGCCTTGTTGGAAACTGGTCCTACCCGACCGCGATCAAGTTCGGCGCTGGCCGGATCAGGGAACTGCCCGAGGCCTGTGCGGCGGCGGGGATGAAGCGTCCTTTGCTGGTGACGGACAAGGGGCTGGCCGATCTTCCGATCACCAGCGCCACGTTGGATATTATGGAGGCCGCCGGGCTGGGGCGGGGCCTGTTTGCGGATGTGGACCCGAACCCGAATGAAAAGAACCTCGACGCCGGGGTCGCGGCGTATAACGCGGGAGGCCATGATGGCGTGATTGCCTTTGGCGGCGGCTCGGGGCTGGATCTGGGCAAGATGGTCGCCTTTATGGCGGGTCAGACGCGCCCGGTCTGGGATTTTGAAGACATCGGCAATTGGTGGACGCGCGCGGATGCGGATGCGATTGCGCCGATCATCGCGGTGCCGACCACCGCCGGGACCGGGTCCGAGGTGGGGCGCGCCAGTGTGATCACCAATTCCGATACCCACGCCAAGAAGATCATCTTCCACCCCAAGGTGCTGCCGACCGTGGTGATCTGTGATCCGGAACTGACGGTGGGCATGCCGAAATTCATCACTGCGGGCACCGGGCTTGATGCCTTTGCCCATTGTGTCGAGGCGTTCAGCAGCCCGCATTACCACCCGATGAGCCACGGCATCGCGCTGGAAGGCATGCGGCTGGTGAAAGAATACCTGCCCCGCGCCTATGCCAATGGCAGCGATATCGAGGCTCGCGCCCAGATGATGAGCGCGGCGGCGATGGGGGCCACCGCGTTCCAAAAGGGCCTTGGGGCGATTCACGCGATGAGCCATCCCGTCGGCGCGGTGTTCAATACCCATCACGGCACGACGAATGCGGTCTGCATGCCCGCCGTTTTGGACTTCAACGCCCCCGAGATTGCGGATCGCTTCCAGTCGGCGGCGGCCTTTCTGGGCATTGATGGCGGCTTTGACGGGTTCCGCACCTTTGTGCAATCGTTCAATGACAGCCTCGGCATTCCGCGCAACCTGTCTGATCTGGGCGTGACAGAGGCCTCGATTCCCGAACTGGTTCAGGGGGCGATTATTGACCCATCCTGCGGCGGTAACCCGGTTGAGTTGACCGAGGATAAACTGACGCAACTGTTCAAAACCGCGCTGTAAGACCACCGGGTCCGGCGAGTGTCGCCGGACCCGGCAGCAAACAGACTACTCGGCAGCGATGGCGCGGCTGGCATCGGCTTGGCCTGCCATCGGAACCCAGTGCAGATCCCGCTGATAGCGCCATGCAAGATCGCCATTTTCATCCATCGCGATCAGGTGCAGCCAGCGGTTGTCGAACAACGCCTTGACGCCTGCGTGGCGTTTCAGGATGTCATTCATGGCCTCACGCGGGGCCTCGATGATCACCGACAGGCGCAGCGGGTCGTGTTGGAACCCTTCTCCGTCATGCACCGATTGCCAGGGCAGACCGGGGCGCAGAGTTCCGCCATTGCCCTCGATGACACCGATCCCGCCCACAACGTTGTGCAGCAGCTTGTTGCCGCCACCGAACAGGGCGGGCGCAACGGTCGAGCCGTAATATTGCAGGCTGATCCAACTGGCCACCACGACCGGGGCGGTCATGATCAGTTCCAGCACGCCAAAGCTGTCATCCGCGCGCCAGTCATAGCTGTGCAGAAAGGACTGACCCGCGAGGCCTACGCCATGTGTCCGGCTGCGCGGTGCGGCAATAAAGGCGCGGCACCCGGCGAGGCCCCATTCGGGGCGCAACTCGGCCCAGTCGTGGGCGCGGCGGGCAATGTCGCTTGCGTCGCTGGCCCGGGGCAGGCGGTCGGCACGCTCGGCCCGGGCCATTTGCCCGGCCGTTTCCAGCCAACCCTTTAGCTGAGCGATGTCCTTGGCCCATTGGCCGGCGGGATGATCCTGATCGATTATGGTCACACTGTCCGTCGTTGTATGGTGCAGAGCTGGCAGAAACATCGTATCCGCCGGGATATCGATACCCGCTTGCCGCAAGCCATCGCGGACGGCGCTGTCATTCAGCAAACCGGCCAACAGGCGGGCGCTGACGTCACCGGCGTACCCTCCGCACGCGCCACATTGCAATGCGCTTTCATGGGGGTTGTTGGTCACATCGGCCCCGTGGCCCGCCAGCATGACAATTCTGGCGAAGTTGCCGGTCAGGGACATGGCGGAAAGAATGCTCTGCGCCATGCCGACGCGTGTTTGCAGATCAATCGATGGATCAAGCTGCGGGGCCGGGTCACCTTTCTCCGGTTCTGATTTGAACGCCAGCGCATCGCGCAGTAGCTTTCCGGCATAGACCGGGCCGGTTGCCTCGACAAAGGCAAACGAGGATACGGCGGCCAGTTTGAACCGGCCCCAGGCGCGTTTGGCGCGGGCCGCGTAGCGGCGGTTGAGATCGGACTGAGTTCCTTCTGCGGCTTTCGATGAGACGCTTGGTTTCAACAAAGCAGGGCCGCGCAGCTCGGTCACGTCCGAACCGGCGGCCTTGTGGGCACTGGCGAGGCCGAAGAACCCTGCGAAACCAATGGTCTCGATCCCTTCGCCCTGCGCCTCGAGCGCGCGGCGGAAGATTTCGGAGCGGACGTCGATGCAGAACGCGGCCTGAACCTGCGGGCGGCCTTCGGTCTTGCGGAGGTGATGCGAGGCCAGAGTGTGCGCCAGCCTGCGCTGTTGCGCACGTTCTGCGGCATCCTGCAGAACAGCGTCGATCACCAGATCGCGGGTCGGCGTCACCGGGGCTTCGTGCTGTGCGATGGTCTCGGCCCACCGGTCGGCAATCTGGTCGAGGTAGAGAGTGAACAGAGCCTCTTCGAACACCAACCGAATGGCCAGAAGCTCGGTAATGGTCGTGTCGCCCTGACCCTCCAGTTCGGCTTGCCACAACAGGTAACGGGCATATTGCGCCCAGCCGCCCAGGGTGATCAGCCAGCGGTGGAAGGCGGTTCCGGCGGCCTCGGGTGTTACACCAAGCGTTTCCGAGGCGCGGCCGATGGCGCGCCATTGCGACCGGTTGGTTCCCGCTACAAACGCGCCGAAGCCTTTGAGCCCGTGAATCTCCAGCGTCAGATCGCGCGAGGCGAACTCGCGCCAGGCGCTGTAGGCCCCACCGACACGGCTGGGTTGCCACAGGGCCTGACCCTGATCGAAAAGGCTGGCGGCCCAAGCGCCGATCCGTTCGTCAATCAGGCCGGGCCAGTCGATGCCCGACACTTCGGCCGCCAGATCGGCGACGGTGGGCAGGGGCATAGGGGTGGTCGGCTCCGCCGTAAGCGCTGACTTCACTTCGTCCAGGCTGGGCAGATCAAAACGGTTTTCCGCGTTGGCCAGCGCTTCAATCAAATCCTCATCCAGAATATCGCCTGCGTTCAGCTTGTCGGCAAAAGCGGCGCGGCCCGGCGTGATGCGCGCACCCGCGACGCGGGCAAGGCGGGCGGCGGTCACGGTCAGCGGCTCGTCCGTTTGGCCGAGAAACGGGTTCACCGCGACGTTCGAGGACAGTGGGAACAGTGGCGGTATCTGACGCACCGCGTCATTGGCAATCGCAACTAGTTCCAGCAGTGCGGCGGGATAGCTTTCGTGTTTCATATATTTTCAGGCCCCCGTTTAAGCAGTTTGCCGTCTGGACCATCCGTCCAGCAGCCGATCGAAGATTGCGTTTGCGTAAAGCCCGTTCGACAGATGCACCCGGATGCCTGCTGCCGCAGGATGCGACGCCCAAAGCGGGAAGGTCGATTGCGCCAGCGCGACGGCGCCAAAGCTGACAAGGGCCAGCACGATCAGCGCCCATTCCAAGGGTCCCGGTGCCGGGGTCGCGGGCAGCGTGCCCGCCGTCAGATGCTGGGCCGCGACCTGCAGTACAAAATAGCTGACCGAGGTCAGACCGGCATAGATCACCGTGCGGCGGGTCAATGCGCCCGGTGCCGCGTCGGCAAAGCCCTGCGCCAGCAGATAGGCAACGCCGAAGATCAGGATCACTCCCAATGCGATGGCCTGCATGGATTTTCCGTCAATTCCGAAGACTGCAGCCACAACCCCGTAAATCAGGATGCCGGTCGCAAAGGCCAGCAGCACATTCCGCGCGCTTGGCACTGCGACAGGCCCCGGCCGACGGATCGCCGCCACGTTGCGCACGGCTTCACCGGCGCTGAGGAAGGCATGTGCCTTGTACAGCGAATGCGCCACGATATGCAGCAAGGCCAACGGAAACAGCGCCAGACCGCATTGCATGATCATGAACGCCATCTGCGCAATGGTGGACCACGCCAGTGAGGTTTTCACTGCGGGTTGTGTCAGCATCACCAGCCCGCCGAACAGAGCGGTGAACCCGCCCAGCATCACCAGCAGGGCCATGATACCCGGGGCCACAAGCATCAGATCGGCCAAGCGGATCAACAGGAACCCACCGGCGTTGATCACCCCGGCGTGCAGCAGAGCCGAGACCGGGGTCGGGGCCTCCATCACTTCGGTCAGCCAGCCGTGGATCGGGAACTGAGCCGAGGCGGTGATGGCCGCCACCGCAATCAGTAGCGCGGCGATGATGGTCATCGCATCAGGCTGCGCGGTGGACAGGATCGCCGGGATTTCGGTGGTTCCGTACCCCAAAACCAGAAGCAGAACAGCCAGCGCCAGCGCGCCTTCGCTGATCCGGGCGACGACGGCCTTTTTGCGGGCCGCGCGCTGTGCGGTTGTGCGGTCGGGGTAAAACAGCAGCAGTTGGTGCAGGGACAGGCTGGTGGCAATCCACGCCGCCAGTAATTGTATCAGGTTGCCGGACATCACCAGCAACAGGACCGAGGCCAATGTCACTGACATCCAGCCCGTGAATGCCCCCTGCCGCGCTTCGCCATCCATATAGGTCGCCGAATAGCGCAGAACGACCCAGCCGATGAAGCTGACCAGCACCAGCATCGTGGCGCTGACCGCATCCAGCCGAACCGACAGACCAACGCCCCAGACGCCAATAAGCGCCGACGTGCCTGCGCCATATTTTATCAGAAGCAGGGTCGAAAGCGCCGACATGCCAAAGGCGGCCAAAGCGGCCCATTCCGCAAGATTCGGCACCTTGCCGGGGCGCAAACCGGGATTGCGGCCAGCGTGATAGGCCGCGGCCAGCAGAATCAGCGGGCCAAGCAAGGGAATAAGCAGGTAAGTCACAGGGTAAACTCCTAGATCTTTCAGGCTGAGCCAGCCCGTCGGACAGGGCATATTTCAGAATTAAGCATCATAAAAATTCATTGTTCTGTAGATATCGTTCGATTATCTAAAACTATATGCCGCTGAACTATCACCACCTCCGCTATTTTTGGGCCGTTGCGCATGACGGGAACCTGACCCGGACGGCTGAGCGTCTGAATCTGTCGCAATCCGCGCTGTCCGTTCAGATCAAGGAACTGGAACAACGGCTGGGCCACCAGCTGTTCGAGCGCCGCGGGCGCAAATTGCATCTGACCGAAGCCGGGCGCATCGCGCTGGACCATGCCGACGCGATTTTCGCAACAGGGCAAGAGCTTGTGGCGACATTGCAGGACGAAGGAAACAGCAGGCAAGCGCTGCGTGTCGGCGCGCAGGCGACGCTGTCACGGAACTTTCAGATCGGGTTTCTGCGGCCTATTCTGGCGCGCTCCGATGTCGAGGTGATCCTGCGATCCGGCAACCCCAGCGAATTGCTCGAGGGGCTGGAAACGCTCAATTTCGACATTGTCCTGATGAACCACGAACCCGCCAGCGACAGCCTGACCCGGTTTGAAACACATCATCTGGCGGAACAGCCGGTCAGCATTGTCGGCACCCCGGCCAGGCTGGACCCAAAACGCCCGATCCGGGATTTGCTGGAAGAACAGCCCTTCATTCTGCCGACCACGAATAATTCCGTCCGCACGGCGTTTGACGCGATGGCCAGCCGCATGTCGGTGCGCCCGCACATCGCGGCTGAGGTGGACGATATGGCCATGATGCGCCTGCTGGCGCGCGAGGATATCGGGCTGGCCCTTGTGGCCCCAATAGTGGTTCAGGACGAGCTATCCTCGGGCCGGTTGGTCGAAGCGCAGGAGCATCCGCGCATAAAGGAGAACTTCCACGCCGTGACGCTCAAACGACGCTTTCCCAACCCGCTGGTTCGGCAATTGCTGTCAGACGGCCCGGAGTGATCAGCAGTCAGTCAACGGTGCACCACACGCAATCATGGTCGGAAAGCGGCGTCCCGTCGGCTGAGATTGAGGTCAGGGCACCCTTGTCCCGGCAGGTCAGGTCTCGTCCGGCCAGCCAGTCCAACTTCATCACGCGCGTGGGGTGCGGCGTGATCAGGCTGGGGCGGGTCGTTGGGCCGTCTGCGGTGAAGTCCCAGGAATAGCCGCGCGTTTTTGCAAGGTCGAACAGGGTTTCCTTTTGCCAGTCGAAATCGGGAGGCAAGTGGTTGCCGGTGTTCAGATCTCCGCCAATCAGGATCGGCATATCGGGGGCAAAGGCGTCGATTGCATCCAGCAGAATCTCGAATTGCCCACGACGGTGCGGCGCGCCAGCGTTGCTTTCCAGATGGGTTGAGACAACACAAACAGGGCCGTTTTCGGTCGGTACCACTGCGGCAATAGCCATACGGCCCCCGACGCGCGGCTGGTCCGGGTCAACAGTACCGTCATCGCTGCAAAACCAATGTCCGTGATCGTCCAGCCGGATCAAAGCGGTGCGCTCAAAAGGAACCGAGGACAGGATCGCGTTGCCGTGCCAGCCCAGCGTGTTGAAATCGTCCTTGCAGAAATGCCGCTCGGTCGGGCCGCCCAGATCAAGCTCGTGGAACTCGACGCCAAAGGCGTAGGCCATACCCAGTTCAGCCGCCATCACTTCGGTCGTGTGACGCTGCGCGGTGCGGGCCATACCGTGATCGACCTCGGACAGCAGGACAACTTCAGGCGCGATCTGTTGCAGGTGGGCCGCCGTCGCTTCGGGAAACAGGCAGCGTTCCACATTCCAGGCGGCCACGTTGAATTCAGCGGGCAAGTTTGAACGACTTGCCTCACCACCCAATTGCAGGGCGTTCATCGCGTCTATGCCGCGCAGCAGCTCGCGATGGGCCTGCGCCGTGCGGGGGGCGGACAGGATGCTGGCCCGCTGATCTTCAGTCACGGCGGGCAGATCGTCCAAAACCTTTGTGATCAAAGAACTTTTCCCGTTTCCGCATCAAATAGCCGGACCGCATCGGGCCGGAGCGAGACCTGAGTCTCGCCGATCTGAGCCTTGTGATCCTTGCTGACCATCACGGTGAAAGGCTGACCGCCAAGCGCGCCGTGCAGCAGGCGGTGGGCGCCAAGCTCTTCCAGGATATCGACCCGAAACGGGACCGTGCCCTGTTCGTTCAGTTCGATATCCTCGGGCCGGATACCCAGAGTGACCGGGCCATTCGCAGACTCGGGCGCGGGCATCAGGCCGTCATACCCGTTGATCCGGACCTGCCCCTGATCCACCTGAGCCTCGATCAGGTTCATCGGCGGCGCGCCCATGAACGAGGCCACGAAGGTCGAGGCCGGGTTGTGGTAAATTTCGGACGGTGTGCCGATCTGTTCGATCTGACCCGCGTTCAGAACGATGATGCGGTCGGCCATTGTCATGGCTTCGACCTGATCGTGCGTCACGTAAACGGCGGTGGTGCCGAGGCGGCGCTGCAGGGCCTTGATTTCGATCCGCATCTGGTTGCGCAGCTTGGCGTCGAGGTTCGAAAGCGGCTCGTCAAACAGGAACAGCGCCGGGTCGCGGACCACGGCGCGGCCCATCGCAACACGCTGACGCTGACCGCCGGACAACTGTGCCGGTTTGCGGTCAAGGTATTCCGTCAGGTTCAGCATATTGGCCGCGTCCTGAACCTTGGCGTCAATTTCAGCCGCCGGCATGCCCCGGTTCTTGAGCCCGTAGCCGATGTTTTTGCGGACGGTCATATGCGGGTACAGGGCATAGTTCTGAAACACCATCGCGATGTCCCGATCCGCCGGGTCCACATCGTTGACCACCCGGTCGCCAATTTTCAGCGTGCCTTCGGTGATATCCTCAAGCCCTGCAATCATCCGCAGCAGGGTGGATTTACCACAGCCCGAGGGCCCGACCAGAACGACAAACTCGCCGTCCTGAATGGTGAAGCTGGTGGTCTCGACCGCCTTAAAGCCGTTTGGATAGACTTTGCGGATGCCCTCTAATGAAACCTGAGCCATGCGCGTATTCCTTATTTGTCGGATTCTGTGAGGCCCTTGACGAACCAGTTCTGGAAGAAGATGACGATGGCCACAGGCGGGATCATCGCCACGATGGCCAATGCCAGTGCCTGCCCGTGTTCGGGGATCTGACTGTCTGTATAGGACAGAACGATCTGCTTGATCCCGCGCACCAGCGTAAAGAAGCTTTCATCCGTGGTGATCAACGTCGGCCACAGATACTGATTCCAGCCAAAGACAAACATGATGATGAAGATCGCCGCAATCATCGTCCGGCTGAGCGGAACAAGGATGTCGATGAAGAACTTCCACGGGCCTGCCCCGTCGATGCGGGCGGCCTCGGCCAGTTCTTCCGGCACCGACATGAAGAACTGGCGGAAGAAGAACGTACCGGTGGCCGATGCGATCAAGGGTACGATCAGTCCGGTATAGGTGTTGGTCAGGCCCAGCTTCTGGATCGCTTCATACGAGGGCAGAATCCGCACCTCGAGCGGCAGCAGCAGGGTGGTGAAGATGACCCAGAAGGCCAGCGTGGCAAAGCGCAGCCGGAAATAGACAATGGCATAGGCCGCCATCATCGAGATGATGATTTTCCCGACCGCAAAACCAATGCCCAGAATGAACGAGTTCATCAGCATCAGCGTGCCGTCCACCGTCTGGGTAAACCCGCCCTTTTCAAACATGGCAGCGCGGAAGTTCTTGCCCAAATCATCGCCAAGCGTCAGTTGCAATCCCTGGCGGTGGATCGTCACCGCATCATGGCTGGCCGTGGTCAGCGCCAGCAGGGGCGGGAGGATCATCAAAAGCGAGCCCAGTATCAGGACCACGTGATCTCCGACCGTCTCCCAGCGAATTCTGCGGGTGCGGCGGGTGGTGGTGGGCGTCTCGAGTGTTGTTTCAGCCATCGATAGCCCCCCCTCAGGTATAGTGGATCCGGCGTTCAACAAGCCGGAACTGGAAGATGGTCAGAATGAGCACGAGCACCATCAGAACAACCGACTGTGCCGATGAACCGCCAAGGTCATTGCCACGGAACCCGTCCAGATAGACCTTGTAGACCAGTGTCATCGGGTTATTGCCGGGCTCACCCTTCATCAGCGCATCAATGATGCCGAAAGTATCGAACATGGCGTAGGTGATGTTTATGATCAGCAGGAAGAAAGCGGTCGGCGCCAGCAGCGGGAACGTAACCTGCCAGAACCGACCGGTGGCCGAGCGGTTGTCGATCATCGCCGCCTCGCGCACGGAACGCGGGATCGATTGCAGCCCGGACAGGAAGAAGATGAAGTTGACCGGAATCTGTTTCCAGACGGATACGATAATCATGGCCGTCGCGGTTGCGTTATAGTTCACGCCCAGTTTGAAATCCCAACCAAAGAACCCGAAGAACTTAGTCATTGCTCCTGTGCTCTGGTCGAAGAACAGGATGCCAAGAAAACCGGCGACCGGCGGCGCGATGGCGTAGACCCACATCAGCAGCGTGCGATAGGTCTTGGCCCCGCGGATCACTTTGTCGGCCTTGACCGCCAGCAACAGGGCAATGGCCAGCGAGAAGAACGTGACCAGAACCGAGAACACCACGGTAAACCAGGCGATGCGTGTATACTGGCTGTTGCCCAGCAACGAGGTGTAGTTATCCGCACCCACAAAGGTCGATCCGAACCCGAACGGGTCCTGCAGAAAGAACGAGGATTGCAGAGCCCAGCCTGCGGGCCAGTAGAAGAAGATCGCGATGATCATCAGTTGCGGTAGCAACAGCGCCACCGGTAGCCAGATATTGTCAAAGCCCGCGCGTTTCATGGTCCGTCCAGTAGAAAAGAGGGATGGCCGCGCCCTGAAAGCGCGACCATCTTGGGGGTGATCCGGGGCTTAGCCCTGGGTCTTGGCGAAGCGGGCCAGCAGTTCGTTGGCTTCCTCTTCGATCGTCTTGAACGCGGTTTCCACGTCGGTTTCACCGGTCAGGATACGGCCATATTCGCGGTTCATGATGTCGCGGATCTGGACGTAGAAGCCCATGCGGTAGCCTTTGGTGTTGTCGCCTGCTTTTTCCTGCAGCTGGTTCACGCCAACTTGGGCAGCCGGGTAACGGTCATAGTGGCCGTCTTTCTTGGCAACCTCATAGGCCGCTTCGGTGATCGGCACATAACCGGTTTCCTGATGCCAGAAATACTGGGTGTCAGGCGCGGTCAGGAAGCGGAAGAATTCCGCGGTCGCCTTGTTTTCCTCATCCGATTTTCCGGCCATGGCGAACAGCGCTGCGCCACCGATGAAGGTCTGTGTCGGCTCGGCGGTCACGCCTTCCCAATAGGGCAGTTGAACGGCGCTGAATTCAAACGGCAGGTCTTTCTGCAGCAGGCCACCGAAAGACCCCGACGAGCCCAGCCACATGGCGACTTTGCCTTCTTCGAACGGCTTCGCGTTGTCACCCCAGCCGGTGCCGTACCATTCGAACAGGCCGTTTTCTTTCCAATCGTTTACCGCGGTGAAATGCGCCTTGATGGCGTCATTGTTGACCAGGATCTGGGTGTCGGTGCCGTCATAGCCGTTGTTGTTGGTCGCAAACGGCAGGTTGTGGCGCGACATGAAGTTTTCGGTGAAGATCCAGGGCAGGTGCGACTGGCTGAGCGCGATATAGCCTGCGTCTTTCAGGGCCGGGGCGGTGGTCGACTGGAACTCTTCCCAGGTTTTCGGCGGGGTGACGCCTGCGGCTTCCAGCGCGTCAACATTGTAATACAGGATCGGGGTCGACGAGTTGAACGGCATGCCGATCATCT
Organism: Ruegeria sp. AK4; assembly: GCF_056541025.1. NCBI lineage: Bacteria > Pseudomonadati > Pseudomonadota > Alphaproteobacteria > Rhodobacterales > Roseobacteraceae > Ruegeria > Ruegeria sp. AK4. Next base: position 315,890 of record NZ_JBQFXS010000002.1, on the reverse strand, counting down.
TGCCATCGCTGTCGGCGTAGAAGTAGCGCACACCGGCGATGTAGTCATTGATGTCGAAGTCGACGCCATTGTCAGCCAGCAGGTCCTGAACCGGAACAGTTGCGCCTTTGGCGGCGATCACGGTCGCAGCACCGGCGTCGAACACCTGCATGATGTTGGGCTGTTCGCCAGCACGGAAGGCGGCGATGCCGGCGGTCAGCGTCTCTTCGTAGCTTCCCTTGTAGATCGGAGTGATCTTGTACTCGTCTTGCGAGGCGTTGAATTTCTCAGCCACCTTGTTGACGGTTTCCCCCAGCTGACCGCCATGAGCGTGCCACCAGGTGATTTCGGTTTCGGCAAATACTGCAGTCGCTGTGAAAGCGAATGCCGCAGCAGTTGCGCAGAACTTGAGATTGGTCATGTTGATTCTCCGGTCCAGTAATGGCGCTGGCGATGCCGCAACTCGCGTCATCGCGCCAGATTACGGGAGGTCTGCCCCCCAAAAGTGAATTCAAATGCACGCGCCGGGAGATACGAAAATCGGCCCCGATGTGCACACGTGGTCACATACGCGTATCATATGACGGTTTTTTGAAACTTTCCTAGCAATATTGACAAATTCGGCCAAAAAAGGGGAAGCCTTGGATGTGAGTGACGACGTGATCAACCCAGCCGAAAGGCCGCGCCGGGTAACCGCGCAAGCCGTCGCAGATGCGGCGGGCGTGTCGCGTTCGTCGGTGTCGCGGGCGTTTACGCCCGGTGCCTATCTCGATGCGGATAAACGGAAAAAGATTCACGAGGTCGCGACTCGCATGGGCTATCAACCCAACGCTTTGGCGGCGGGTCTGAAAGGCGGGCGGTCGCATCTGGTGGCCGTTTTCGTGGGCAACATGCGCAACACCTACGATTCCGAGTTCGTCAACCGGCTGGTCGGTGAACTCAACGTTCTGAACAAATGGCCGATCCTGATCGATGGCGGTGATGCGCGGGCTGAAGCCGCGATTGATCAGGTTCTGCGCTACCCGCTGGATGCTCTGATTCTGCGGGGCGGCAGCATGCCCGGCGCGTTGGTCGCACAATGCAGCAAATTTGGTGTGCCCATGATCTCATCCGGTCGAATCGTGCATGCGCCGGGCGTCGATAACGTGTGCTGCAAAAACGCCGAAGGAACGCGAATCGCCACTCAGACTCTGGTCGAACGGGGCCGTACGAAATTCGGGTACATCGCGGGCGCGTCCTGTTTTGCCTCCTCAGCCGAGCGCAGATCGGGTTTGATCGCCGCTCTTGACCAGACGGGCCTGCCCCTGATCGCGGAAGAGGCCGGAGAGTTCACCGTCGAGGCCGGGTACCGGGCCGCTATGAGGATGCTGCAAGATCACAATCTAGACGCCCTAGTATGCGCCAATGACGCCAGCGCCATCGGTGCCCTGACCGCAGCGCGCGAGCTTGGCGTGGATGTGCCCGGGTCGCTGTCGATTGTGGGGTTTGACGATATCGAAATGGCTGGCTGGCCGATGTTCAATCTGAGTACCGTGAACAACCCGATAAACCAGTCGGTCGAGCACGTTATCCGGCTGCTTGAACGAAGGCTGGAAGACCCCGCCAGCAAAAGTGAAACGCTGTTGATTGACCCGTTTTTTGTCCCGCGCGGCACGCACTAGCGACGTCAGTCGCCTTTGGCCGATTTGAACAGGTACAGGAACACGAAAAGCGATCCGATCGACGTGGTCACGATCCCCACGGGCAGTTCCTGCGGTGCAAGCAGAAGCCGGGACAGGATATCGGACAGGGTCAGCAGAATCGCTCCGACGATGGCAGAGGCCACAAGCAGGTTGCGATGCAGGGTGCCTGCAATGCCCCGGGCGATATGAGGGACCATCAGACCGACAAAGCCGATCACACCTGCGACCGACACGAAGCTGGCCGTCGCGAGCGCGGCCACGAAGAACATGCTGAACCGCAGACCCTGCACGGGAATGCCCAGTGTGGCGGCGGTGAAGTCTCCGGTCAGCAGCGCATCCAGCCACCGGCTGCGGTAGAGCGCATAGCTGAGGATCAGCCCCAGCCCGATCAGGACCAGCGGGAAGGTCTCCCACCGGGCCAGACCCAATCCGCCCAGCATCCAGAAGATCACCGAATGGGCGGCCCGGCTGTCGCCAGCGAAGATCAGGTAGTTGGTGATGGCCGAGAACAGGAATGACACGGCCAGCCCGGCCAGGATCAGCTTTTCTGGCGCGCTGGTGCGCAGGCTGTGGACCAGCGCCAGAACAATGCCCGACGCAATCAGGCCGCCGCAAAAGGCTGCCAGCGGCAAGGTCCAGATGCCCAACACATCTCCGGTGACGGTGATCACCAGAACCGCGCCCGCCGCCGCGCCCGAGGACAGGCCAAACAAAAACGGGTCCGCCAGATCGTTGCGCGTGGTGGTTTGCAGAACCACGCCAACAACCCCAAGCCCGGCGCCGATGACGGCAGCAAACAGGGCCCGGGGCAAGCGCAGATCAAACACGATCCGATGCATGGGCGACATCTCACCCTCAGTCAGACCGGTACCGAGGCCAGTCGCGGTGATAACGTCCCGCACCGGGATCGGCGTTGTTCCGTAGACCACGGACAACAGCAAAAGGGCGATCAGAACGACCGCCCCCAGCAGTATCAACCGGCCCGTTTGGGCCATATCAGTTGCTTACCGGATGCATGGCCCTTGTCATCTTCTCGATGGCGTCGATGTTGGCCGGTCCAGGGGTCAGCTCTTCGTAGCGCAACCCGATCCAGCGTTTGTTCCTGACCGCATCGGTCTGCGACATCACCGGATGTTCCTGCAGGAATTTGAACGTGTCTTCCGCCCCGTTGCCGGTCTGATAGTCCAGCAAGACCAGGAATTCCGGGTTTGCGGCGGCAACAGCCTCCCACGAGGTGCGGCCCCAGCTTGTGTCCAGATCATGGGTCACGTTCACACCGCCAGCAGCCTCGATCATCGCGTCGGGAATGGCGTATTTACCGGCGGTAAAGGGTGCATCAGCAGGCCCGTCCAGCAGGAATACACGCGGCTTGGTCACATCTGAGGTTTTGGTTTTGATCGCGGCAAGCTGCACTTTCCAGCCGGACACCAGCGCCTCGGCCCGGTCTTCGACATGCATCACCTTGCCCAGACGCAGAACATCGTCAAACAGCAGGTCCATGCTGGCTTCGGGGCGGTCCTTGTCCAGATGCACGCAGCTTTCAGTCAGGATCATGGTTTTGATGCCGAAGGGGGCCAGCGTGTCGGGCGTGACATCTCCGCCCGGTTTCATGCCGTAATACCAGCCTGCGAAGAACAGGTCGGGCTCAACCGCGACGAGGTTCTCGATCGTCGGGTATTTCGGCGCGAGCTCAGGGATATCGCCGCGCTGCGCGTCGAAATCGGTGCTGGTCTTGTACCAGCCGGTGATGCCGGTCAGGCCAACGATTTTGTCCTGCAGGCCAAGCGCAAACGCCATGTCGGTCATGTTCATGTCATGCACGACCAATCGCTCGGGCTGTGTGTCAAACACCAGCGGTTCGCCGCAGTTGTCGACCGAGACTTCCTGTGCCGCCGCGCCGCTTGCCAGACCGGTGATCAGCGCCACAGGCCAGAGTTTCTGCTTCATCCTAAATCCTTTTGAGGTGACAGTTTGCGTTTTCGGATATCGAGCGCAGGGATCACACGGCCTTCGTGCTGAAAGCACAGGTAATCCACGCCAAAGGTTTCGCGGACGCGGCCCGGTGTCAGCACCTCGCTCACCGGTCCAAATCCGGTCAGCCGCGTGGCTTTCATCAGCGCGACATGGGTCGCAAATTCCGGGATCATGACCAGATCGTGGACGATCATGACGACCGTCACGCCCAGTTCTGCCACCAGCGACAGCATGTGCCCCTTGGCGTCGGGGTCCAGATGGTTGGTCGGTTCGTCCAGAAACAGCAAAACCGGGTTTTGCGCCAGCGCCCTTGCGATATGGGCGCGCTGCCTTTCCCCGCCTGACAATCTGCCCAGCGGTTTTTCTGCCAGATGGAACAGGCCGGTGACATCCAGAACGCGGTTCAGGTCGGTTGCGTGGTCAGCGGCTGATCTGTCCGCTTTGATCGGGATCTGACCCAGTGCAACATAGTCCCGCAAGCGCAGCCGACCATCGGGGAATTCCTGTTGCCCCACCACGGCAATCGTCCGCGCCCGCTGTCTGGCAGAGAGGTTCCGCAGGCTTTGACCCTGGATGCGGACATCGCCAAGGGCCATACGTTCGGCCCCGCATAACAGTTTCAGCAGCGTGGTCTTGCCCGCGCCATTCGGTCCGGCGATGGCCAGGATCGAGCCTTCTTCAAGGCTGAACGAGGTGTCCTGCAGCAGCATATCTCCGTTCAGCGCGTAATATCCCAAACCCTCGGCCACCAGAAAACTCATGAACCGTCCTCCGACGGCAGACGCGGCATGCGCGACAGAGTTTTGGTGAGCAGGGCAGGGGGGCGCTCGGATGCGCTGGTCCAGCCATCTGCGCTATCACGATACTGGCGGGCAAAGTCGGCCAGCGCCGTCAAGTCCTTGTCGGTCTGAATGTCGCCGAACAGATACTGGGCCTTGCCTGCGGCCTGCAGGCCAACGGTCATGGGTCGTTCGCACCCGGCCATGCAGGCGATCAGGCGGGTTTTGAAACCGTCGGGAAGCTGGCGGTCCAGTGCGTCTTTTGCTGCGTCCGCCGACACAGGCCCCTGACAGGTCTCGCAGATCAGAACGTGGTGATCAGTGTCGTGCGGCATTCTTCGCTCCGAAAAATGCCAATGGCGGACACGTGGTGCCGGTATCTTGAACACGCAAGCGTGCCATCAAAGCCTCCTTCCAGGACACCCCGCCCCGGGTTGGTTGAACATATGATGGCAGGTCTCCTGACTTGCGGGTCGTCGCTCGGTCAACCTTCCCGGCCTTTTGGCCAGTGGTGATTTGACGTCGCTCTCCGCCTACAGTTGCGGGGGCAGTCACGGCTTTGGCCTGCACAGGCCGCACCGTATTCCCATTTTCGTCCCTCGGGCGCGCCGTCGGGAACCATCCCGTGCAGCTAGTCCGGGAATAGAATAGTTGTCAAGAGTCTCGGTCCAGCCGGGGCCGGCGCCTGTCAGTAATCTGCGACCAGAAGGAAATCGGGCTCGGCATCTTCTTCGATTGTCGCAAAGCGCGGGATCGGGTCTTCGAACACATTGTCGGTGCGGTCGTCATTGACGGTCGAAACCTCGCCGATCAGACAATCACCGCGTTCCGCCCAGAACGCGTGCCAGATACCCGGCATCAGCGTGACGCTTTGACCCGGCGCAAGCCGTAAAAGCTCACCGGGTTTGATCGTGACGGGGCAGCCATCGCTGGGCACGATGACAGGATTTTCCCGGTCGATCCCCCCATCTTCATCCGAGGCGTAAATCTCCATCACCAGATCGCCACCGCCCCGGTTGATGATGTCTTCGGCCTTTATGATATGGCGATGCATCGGGGACAGCTGCTTGTCGCGCGAGATCAGCAGCTTTTCCGCGTATAACATCCCGCGCCCGAGGCTGAGGTCATTGGCGTCGCCGTTGCGCAGGGTGAACAGAAACAGGCCCAGCTCATCAAATCGGCCCTGACCGTAATCGGTTATGTCCCAGCCCAGATTGCGGTCCCGTATGCCAGCCGCCTTTTCGCTGCGCATCTGGTCGAGGGACCAGTCGGCAAACGGGGGCAGCACGGCACCGAAAGAGTGAATGAACGCCTGCGCCTCGGACTTGATGCGGTTGATGTCGGATCGTTTCATGGGTTTGCCCTTATAAGGGGTTAAAGCTCGTGCGCCCAGGGCGGGTTTGCCCCGGCGCGGGATACGGTGACGGCTGCAACGGCGGCACCGGACGACAGGGCAGCGCGAAGACTGTCGGCGTTGAGCGCGCGAATACCGTCTTTGGTCAGATGTCCGGCGCGATGCAGTTCGGCCAGAACCCCGGCATTGAACGTGTCGCCAGCGCCGACCGTATCGACAACCTCGACCCGCTGAACCGGCACGGAGACCTCGGTTCCGTCCGACAGATACCCTGTGGCCCCTTCACCACCTCTGGTCACGATGACCACCGAAGGCCCCGCCTGCAGCAAAAGCGGCACTTTCTCGGTCAGGGTTTCCGGGCCGGGGACGATCCAGTCCAGATCCTCGTCCGAGACCTTGACGATATCCGCCTGCGCGATCATCCGGTTCAGCCGCGTACGATACCGGGTCTGGTCCTGAATGAACCCCGGGCGAATATTGGGGTCCAGCATGACCGCGCGCTTTGCACCATGGCGGTTCAAAAGGTCGGCATAGGCGTCGGCGCAGGGCTCGCAAGCCAGGCTGATACCACCGAAATACAGGGCCGATACGGCGGTTAACCGATCCGGCATATCCTCGGCGCGCAGCATCCGGCCTGCGGTGTTTTCATCGACGAAGGTGTACGAGGCGTGCCCGTCCTTCAATTGCACGAAAGCCAGAGTACTGGGGCGTTCGGACCGAATGACATGCGCGGTGTCCACATGGCTGTCTTTCAGCGCCTGCGCCAGTTGATCGCCGAACATGTCCGAGGACAGACCCGTCAGCATGGCCGCCGGTGCGCCCAGCCGGCCAAGGGCAATTGCCGTATTGAAGATCGCCCCGCCCGAATGCGGCACAAACCCGCTTGCGCCCGAGGTTGTGGGCTCGGCGATCATGTCGATCAGGGCTTCACCGCAGCACAGGATCATCCCGAATTCCTTCCGCAAAAATAAGTTCAGGCGGCCAGTCTACCGCGCGAGCGCATTTTTGCAGAAATTGTTAGCGCCAACAATGCCAAATTCGGCCTGTTCCGACACATACAGGTTCATCGAGCGGCGCAAATCGCTGAACCGCCCGCCCGCGTTGAAAGCCGCCCGGAACGTATCGCCGAAAAGCCAGCGGTTCTTTTCGGCCACACCGCCGACCAGAAACACCCCTCCGGTCGGCATCAGCGTCATCGCCATGTCGCCCATCAAAGCCCCCAGATGCGATGTGAACATCTGTGCCGCTTTGGCGGCGATGGGGTCAGAGCCATCGCGGGCATCCTGCAGAATGTCCTTGGCTGTCCGCACCGGCGTGTCGGTTTGGCCACTTGCTATGCCAACGGCCTGATAGAGGACCGGCAGGCCCGTGCCGCTCAGGAACATTTCAGCCTCAAGCATCAGGCTGTCGTCAAAGAAACTCTCGGGCGAGATGCGGCGGGCGGCGTCGAACACATCCACCTCATCCCGATGGCGCGGAGACAGGCCCACATGGCCGCCTTCGCCCGAGGCAGTGTGATAATGACCTTCCGAATACAGCAGCGCGCCAACGCCCAGCCCCGTGCCGGGCCCCACGACAAGGCGGGTTCCTGTTGGCGGCGTGTCGTGCCCTTGCAGAACCGCCACATCGGCGCGTGTCACCTCGGCCACGGACCAGGCAGCGGCGGTGAAATCATTGATGACAAACGTATTCTTCGCGCCTGTGGCCTGCGCAAGCTCGACCTCGGACAGGTCAAGATGGGCGTTGGTCAGGCGGATCACGCCGTCCCGCACCGGCCCGGCCCCGGCGGCCACAACCGCCTGAGGGTCGGTTCCGATGTCGTCGCGCAGGCTGTGAAACGCCTCGAGCAGATCAGGCAGAGACCCGGTCGGATGCTTACGCAGATCGACCAACTCTCCGTTGGAAACCACGCCAAGGCGGGTGTTCGTGCCACCGACATCCGCAACAAGATTCCAGTGCTCATGCACCGCACCTGCCGGTTGCGCCAGCGGTAGGGAAACCTTACTGGCACCCAGCATCGATTTCACGGCATGGAACGAGGCTTTGGGGGTCCGCTCAAGCGTTTCGAAATCCACATCCACCAGACCAAAGCGTTTCTCGTAGCCAAAGGCCCATTCGTAATTGTCCAGCAGCGACCAGATGAAATAGCCATTAACGGGAACGCCTTGATTCAGTGCGTCCTGTACCGCAGCCAGATGGCTGTTCAGATAGTCGATCCGGTCATCATCCTGCCCCCTCTCGGGGCTGGCCATGCCGTTCTCGGTCACCAAGAGGGGCAGGTCCCCGGTGTATTCCCGACACGTCCGCGTCAGGAAACGGGTCAGGGCGGCGGGGTCGATTTCCCATCCCATCTGGGTTTTGGGCAGCGTGCCCGGAACCTCGGTCAGACCGGGCCATGCGGTATCCGCCGGGGCGATCAGCTTGCGGGTATAGTAGTTCAGCCCGCACCAGTCGACCGGCGTTCCAATGGTGTCGAAATCATCCTGCCAACCGGAGGGCAGATGAGGCTCCAGCCCTTTCAACACATTGTCGGGATAGGCTTTTTTGAACACGCCGCCCAGAAAGAACCGATTGTAAATTCCGTCATACAGGTCTGCGGCCTGCCGTGCCTCGGGGCTGTCATCGGCGGGTTCGGCCCATTCCAGATTGAACACGCCGCCCAGATTGGACATGCCCAACCCGCGCATCGCCTGAATGGCGCGGCCATGGGCCAGCAGAACGTGATGCATCGCGCGGGCCGCGGCGCGGATATCGCGCAGACCCGGCGCGTGGTGGCCTTCGAAATGGCTGAGCCAGCTTACGCACCAGGGTTCGTTGATCGGCGCGACAGAATACATCCGGTCGCCGATGCGGCCCATGATCACCTCGGCAAAGTCGGCAAACCATCCGGCGATATCCCGGTTCCGCCAACCGCCCAGATCGGCCAGTGCCGAAGGCAGCTCCCAATGATACAGCGTCGCGCAGGGGCGAATGCCGCGTTCCAGCAGCGCGTCGGCCAAACGGTCGTAATAGTCCAGACCGGCTTGGTTGACCTGACCGCGCCCCTCGGGCAGCACGCGGGCCCAGCTGGTCGAAAACCGGTAGCAATCGAACCCGGCCTCGCGCACCAGATCGAAATCCTGTTCGAACCGGTTTAGATGATCGCAGGCCAGATCGCCGTTTTCTTCCCGAACCACGTTGCCCGGTGAGGCCGCGAATGTATCCCAATGGGTCTGACCCGCACCGCCCTGCGCGTGGCCTTCGATCTGATAGGCCGAGGTCGCCACGCCAAAGAGGAAATCCTTGGGAAAATCGCTGCGGGCATATTTCATGTTCAGAACCTGTTAGGGGCGGGGCCGGTTGACCGGCCAACTACCAGTTCCGCCTCGAGCAATCTAGTTTTGATCGGATCGCCCGGCGATTTGATCCGTTCGATCAGCATGTCCGCCGCAAACTCACCGGCCCGCCGGACCGATGAGCGCGTGGCGGTAAATATCGGTATATCCTGACCGTTTTTCAGGTAGGACAGGTCATCGTCATGGGCGATGACCGACACATCGCGCCCCATCTGAAGCCCGGCTTCGTCCAGCGCGCGGCGCACCCCGATGGCCGAGATCATCGATGCGCACAATATGGCCGTTGGCGGGTTGGCCAGCCGCAGCATGTCGCGGGTTTCGTGATGGCCATAGACCTCGGTCATTTCGGCGCTGCGCATCAGGTCCGGGTCGGGCTCCACGCCGCTTTGCTGCAACGCCTCAAGGTACCCCTCGCGCCGCCGTTGCGCGAAATCCATATCCTCGATCCCGTTAATCAGCGCGATGCGGCGATGGCCGAGATCGATCAGAAACTGGGTTGCCCGCAGGAACGAGCTTTTGTTGTTCACGTCGACCCAGTCATAGGGGACGGTGATGCCGGTCGACCGTCCATGCACGATGAACGGAACGGACATGCGGTTCAGAACCTCGATCCGGTGTTCGTTCACCTTGGGCCCCTGCAGCACGACGCCATCCACGGCACCGCGTTGAAACAGGCTGCGATACGCCTCTTCAATCGAGGTGTCATCGGCGCTGGTGAACATCATGTCGTAGCCATGTTCCGCGTATTTGCGCGCGGCACCGGCCACGAAATCCCCGAAAATCGGGTTCACCATTTCATGCTGGGATGAGCTGGGAATCACATGCCCGATCACCATGGATTTCCCTGTCGCCAGCCCCTTGGCGCGGCTGTTCGGGCGATAGCCATGTTTGGCGGCTGCGGCCTGAACGCGAACCCGCGTATCCTCGCTCACCTCGGGATAGCCGTTCAGCGCGCGGCTGACGGTTGTCTGCGACAAGCCAAGGATTTCCGAGAGTTGCTTCAGGTTCATTTCGATCTCAAAGCGCCTTCAAACGAGTGCTCTTTTCTGTATTGTGGCCAATTTCCCATTCCGTCAACCCGTTTTGCCAAGAATGTTAATATTATGGCTAAGTGGAAACAGAATGTTGACAGAGCGTGAATGTTAGCGGATAACACCAATCATCCAAAGCGCTTTGGAAAAATCCAGATGCGCATGATATCGTCGGGAGGACTATTCATGAAACACGCGCTTTATGCAGGTGCGGCGACGCTCGCCCTGATGGCAGGGGCGGCACAGGCGCAGGGTGAATTGATCCACCCCGCGGGTGAGGGAAGCTTTGACTGGGACGGCTATCAGGCCTTTGCCGATGCGACCGACCTGTCCGGCGAAAGCCTGACAATCTTCGGCCCGTGGCTGGCGGGTGAGGGGAAATCGTTCGAAAATCTGGTCGCCTATTTCGACGCGGCGACGGGGGCGAATTCCAGTTATGTGGGATCGGACTCGCTGGAACAGCAGATCCTGATCGACGCCGCTGCCGGGTCCGCACCGAACCTCACGGTCTTCCCGCAGCCGGGGCTGGCCGCGAATATGGCCAAGAACGGCTATCTGACGCCGCTGCCGGAAGGGTCGGCGGATTGGATCAAGGAAAACTTCGCCGCCGGTCAGTCCTGGGTCGATCTGGGGACATTTGAGAACGCCGAAGGCGCAGACGGCTTCTACGGCTTTTTCTTCAACGTGAACGTCAAATCTCTGGTCTGGTACATCCCCGAAAACTTCGAGGATTTCGGCTATGAGGTCCCCGAGACGATGGAAGACTTCAAGGCGCTGATGGACCAGATGGTCGAAGACGGCGAGACGCCGCTTTGCGTCGGTCTGGCGTCTGGCGGGGCGACCGGCTGGCCTGCGACCGACTGGGTCGAAGACCTGATGCTGCGCACCCAGCCGCCCGAGGTTTATGACGACTGGGTGTCGAATGACATGAAGTTCGACGACCCGCGCGTCATCGCCGCGATCGAGGAATATGGCAGCTTTACCCGCAATGACGACTACGTTGTCGGCGGCGCGGACGACACCGCGGCCATCGACTTCCGCGACAGCCCCAAAGGCCTGTTCGACAGCCCGCCGGCCTGCATGATGCACCGTCAGGCGTCGTTCATTCCGGCCTATTTCCCGGAAGGGACTGAGTTGGGCGTGGATGCGGATTTCTTCTACTTCCCGGCCTATGCCGAAAAGGACCTGGGCACCCCGGTTCTGGGCGCCGGAACGCTGTTCACGATCACCAACGCCAGCCCGGCGGCCGAGGCATTCATGGAATTCCTCAAGACCCCCTTCGCGCATGAGATCATGATGTCGCAGGACGGGTTCCTGACCCCGCACCTTGGCGCAAACCCCGAGAATTACTCGAACGACACCCAGCGCGGACAGGGTGAGATTCTGACCAATGCCACAACCTTCCGCTTTGACGGTTCGGACCTGATGCCCGGCGCGGTCGGGGCAGGGACGTTCTGGACCGGCATGGTCGACTATTCCTCGGGCGCGAAGGACGCGGCGACTGTTGCCAGCGAAATCCAGTCTTCGTGGGACGCAGCAAAGTAACCAAAGGTTTGGGGCGGTCTTCACGCCGTCCCGCCTTTCAACGGACGAGGGCGTCATGACTCCGGCACTTCAGGGCCTGCTGACCATCGCCATCGGCGTGTCGGGCTGCGTAGGCTATTTCTACCTCTCGAACCAGTTTCTGGACAAAGTCCTGTTCCCGCCGCGCGGGCCAAATGCGGGCCGCAATATCAATCGGGCGAACATGATCCGGCCCTGGCTGTTTCTGTTCCCGGCGCTTGCCGCGCTTGGCCTGTATCTGGCCTATCCGGTTGTTGAAACGTTGCGCTTGTCACTCACGGAACGTGTGCCCGGCGGCGGGTACAGATGGGTCGGTCTGGACAATTACACCCAGATGGCGGCTGAGCCGAAGTTCTGGGAAGCCATGCGCAACAACATGTTCTGGCTGATCGTTGTGCCTGCCATGTCCACGGCCTTTGGCCTGTTGGTAGCGCAGCTGACCGACCGCATCCGCTGGGGCAACTTTGCCAAATCGCTGATCTTCATGCCGATGGCGATCTCATTCGTGGGCGCCTCGGTGATTTGGAAACTGGTCTACGACGCCCGTCCGGCGGAGCAGGATCAGATCGGCATTCTGAACGCGCTCTATATCTTCTTTGGCGGGACCGAGCCGCAAACATGGCTGACGGTTCCGTTCTGGAACAGTTTCTTCCTGATGATCGTGCTGATCTGGATTCAAACCGGTTTTGCCATGGTCATCCTGTCCGCCGCGTTGCGCGGCATCCCCGAAGAAACCATCGAGGCCGCCATTCTGGACGGCGCAAACCCGTTCCAGATTTTCTTCCGCATCAAGGTGCCGCAGATCAAAACTACGATTTTGGTCGTCTGGACCACCATCACCATCACCGTGCTCAAGGTTTTCGACATCGTGTTCGCCATGACCAACGGCCAGTGGGAGACGCAGGTGCTGGCCAATTACATGTACGACAAACTGTTCCGCGCCAATGACTGGGGCGTCGGGTCCGCCTCGGCCATGGTGATCATGCTGCTGGTGGCTCCGATCCTGGTCTGGAACGTGCGCAATGCGCGCAAGGAAATGGAGTAGGGCGATGAACGATATTGCAGGAACCAAACCGGCGCTGCGCTGGGTCGTCCATGCCTCGGTCGTTTTTCTGGTCGTCTTGTGGATCATTCCGACGCTTGGCCTGTTGATCTCGTCCTTCCGCACGGCCGATCAGATTTCCGGCAGCGGCTGGTGGCGTTCTCTTTTCCCGTCCGAGCAGAACCTGACCCTGCGCAGCGCAGCGCCCGAGACGCAGGTGCTGGAAAACGGCGTTTACGTGATCGAAGGGCAGTTGTTCGATGGGGACCAGCAGGCCGTTATCTCGCGCTGGGGCATCAGTTCGCGCGACGTTGACGCCTATGCGCCCGGCGATATCGCCGAGCTGCGCCGGGGTGGCACCATCACCGTGGATGCCGAGGGCAACTACCGGATGGAAAACACCGAAGAGTTCACCGGCAATCGCGGCGCGCGTATCTTTGTGACCGCCGAACTGCCGCCCGAATTCACCACTGAGAACTACCAGAAAGTCCTGCTGGATCAGAGCAGTACCGACAGTATGGGCAAGGCCTTTTTCAACACGCTGACCGTGACGATTCCGGCGACGATCATTCCGATCCTCGTTGCAGCTTTCGCGGCTTATGCGTTGGCGTGGATGGACTTTCCCGGTCGTGCGCTTTTGATTGCTGCGGTGGTCGGCTTGCTGGTGGTGCCGTTGCAGCTGGCGCTGATCCCGCTGTTGAAGTTCCACCTGAATATCGGGATCGGCAAAGGCTATCTGGGGGTCTGGCTGGCCCATACCGGGTTCGGGATGCCGTTGGCGATTTACCTGTTGCGCAACTACATGGCCGGATTGCCCCGCGACCTGATCGAGAACGCGCGGGTCGATGGCGCGACCGAGTTCCAGATTTTCACCAAACTGATCCTGCCGCTCAGTTTTCCGGCACTGGCATCCTTTGCGATCTTCCAGTTCCTCTGGACATGGAATGACCTGCTGGTCGCCAAGGTGTTCCTGATCGATGCCACGGGTCAGACCACGGTCATGACCAACCGCATCGTCGAACTGCTGGGCACGCGTGGGGGTAACTGGGAAATCCTTGCCACAGCGGCCTTTGTATCGATTGCCGTGCCGCTGGTCGTTTTCTTCGCAATGCAAAAATACCTGGTCCGCGGCCTGCTGGCCGGGTCCGTTAAATAGAGGCGTCTGATGAACGTGCAGAACACCGTAGAGCTTTCCCGTGTAACCAAAGCAGCGTCCGACTGGTGGCGCGGCGGGGTGATCTATCAGATTTACCCGCGCAGCTTTCAGGACAGCAATGGCGACGGGATCGGGGACTTGAAAGGCATCACCCAGCGGCTGGGCTATATCGCGTCGCTGGGCGTCGATGCGATCTGGATTTCGCCGTTCTTCAAATCTCCGATGAAGGATTTCGGCTACGATGTCAGCGATTACCGCGACGTCGATCCGATGTTCGGGTCTTTAAGTGACTTTCAGGAATTGCTGGATCAGGCGCATGCGCTGGGGCTGAAAGTGATGATCGACCTCGTGCTGTCGCACACATCGGACCAGCATCCGTGGTTCGGCGAAAGCCGTGCCAGCCGGGACAATGCGAAATCCGACTGGTATGTCTGGGCCGATCCGAAGCCGGATGGCACGCCGCCGAATAACTGGTTGTCAATCTTTGGCGGCCCGGCCTGGCAGTGGGATTCGCGCCGCCAGCAATATTATCTGCACAACTTCTTGACCTCGCAACCGGATCTGAATTTCCATTGCGTTGAGGTGCAAGACGCGCTGCTGGACGTGGCGCGGTTCTGGCTTGAGATGGGCGTCGATGGTTTCCGGCTGGACACGATCAACTTCTATTTCCACGACAAGCAGTTGCGCGACAATCCGGCACTGCCGCTGGACCAGCGCAACGCCTCGATCGCGCCGCAGGTCAACCCGTATAACCATCAGGATCACCTGTATTCGAAAAGCCAGCCCGAAAACCTTGCCTTCCTTGAACGGCTGCGTGCCCTTACCGATGAATATGAAGGCCGCGCCTGTCTGGGTGAGATCGGCGATGCCCAACGCGGGCTTGAGATCATGGGCGAGTACACAACCGGCGATAAGCGGATGCATATGTGCTATGCCTTCGAGTTCCTGGAAAAGCGCGCGCTGACAGCCTCTTACACCAAGCATGTGTTCGATGAACTTGAGGCCAAGGCCGGTGACGCCTGGCCCTGCTGGGCGTTCTCCAACCATGACGTGCAACGCCACGCCTCGCGCTGGAATCTGGATGAGGCCGCCATTCGTCAGCATGCGGTCCTGATGATGTGTCTGCGCGGCTCGGCCTGCCTGTATCAGGGCGAGGAGTTGGGCCTGCCCGAGGCCGACGTGCCGTTTGAGCAGTTGCAGGACCCCTATGGCATTGAGTTCTGGCCCGAATACAAAGGCCGCGATGGGTGCCGGACCCCGATGGTCTGGGCGGCGCAGGATGAGCAGTCCGGGTTCAGCACCGGCTCTCCATGGCTGCCGGTCAGCGCCCCGCAAGCGGAACGCGCCGTCGACCGGATGGAGCATGACCCCCAATCGATGCTGCATTTCTATCGCCGGGCCATAGCGCTGCGCCACGCACACCCTGCATTGGCATCCGGCGCGCAATCAGAGATGACGCAATCCGGACCTGTGCTGACATTCCTGCGCACAGATGCGGCTGAGCAGGTTTTCTGCGCCTTCAACCTGGGTTCTGAGCCAAGCGAGGTCACTCTGCCAACCGGTGACTGGCGTGTCATCGGTCAGGAATTGGGCGGAATCGAAGGTCAGGGCAAAGTCACGCTGAACGCAGCTCAGTTCTGCCTGTTGATCAGGGACGAGGGGTAAGCCATGTCGGAACTCAAACTCACGGATGTGGCCAAATCTTACGGGCCGGTTGATGTCCTGAAGCATATTGATCTGGACATCGAACAGGGCGAACTGATCGTCTTTGTCGGCCCCTCGGGCTGCGGGAAATCCACTTTGCTGCGGATGATCGCGGGGCTTGAGAAGATCACCGGTGGCACGCTTGAGATCGAAGGGCAGGTCATGAATGACGTGCCGCCCGCCCAACGCGGTATCGCGATGGTGTTCCAGTCCTACGCTCTGTATCCGCACATGACCGTGCGCGAGAATATGGCCTTTGCACTGAAAATCGCCAAACTGCCCGCGGCCGAGATTGACGCCGCAGTTGACCGCGCCGCCCGTATCCTGCAGCTTGATCCGTTCCTTGACCGCTTGCCCAAAGCCCTGTCCGGCGGGCAGCGCCAGCGCGTCGCCATCGGGCGGGCGATCGTGCGGGACCCCAAGGTCTATCTGTTTGACGAACCGCTCTCGAACCTCGATGCCGCGCTGCGCGTTGCCACCCGGATCGAGATCGCGCGGCTGAAAGAGGCGATGCCCGACAGCACGATGATCTACGTGACCCACGATCAGGTCGAGGCGATGACGCTCGCCAGCCGGATCGTGGTTCTGGCCAACAAGGGCATTGCTCAGGTCGGAACGCCGCTGGAGTTGTACGAGACGCCCGACAATGAATTTGTCGCGCAGTTCATCGGATCGCCAGCCATGAACCTGTTGCCCGGCAAGATCACCGGTACAGGGGCGACGACGACTGTGGCGCTGGATGCCGGTGGGGTCGCCGTTTCGGCAATTCCGACGAACGCGGCGGATGAGGGCAAACAGGTCAATATCGGTGTCCGGCCCGAAGACTTTGTCATGACCGACAGCAACCCAATTCTGACGGGCGAGGTGGATTTCACCGAAGCTCTGGGAGAAGTCACTTTGCTGTATTTCGCTAACACGGGCGGCGCGGATCAGGTCATCGCAAAACTGCCGGGTGTGCAGCGGAACCTGCGGGGGCAGAGTGTTTCGGTCACGGCCAGCCCCGAGAAAGTGCACCTGTTCCATAACGGAATGTCCATGCGCTAGCGCCGTTTCGCGGCGCTTGACAACGCGGGTTTGCCTGTTTCACCATAATTGAAACGTTTCAATGGTGGGAAATGCGGGTTTCGGCGCAGCTATATACGGTCCGGCATTGCGGTGATCTGAGCGATCAGCTGCAGCTTGCGGCGGCGTGCGGCTTTACCGATGTCGAAACGACTGGCCTGCACCATTTGTCGCCGGGCGAAATGGCAAGCCTTGTCCGGCAATCCGACCTGCGTGTGCGATCCGCCCACTTCGACTGGGAAGAGTTCGACGACCGGTTTCCCGAGATTTTGGAAGTTTTGCACCTTCTGGAATGCCCAGTGGCCGTCATGCCTTGGCTGGCGCCCGAGGCGCGGCCCGGCACTGCAAAGGGATGGATAGCAGTGTCGGGCCAGTTATCCGAGTGGGCGGAACGCCTGTCCCGGCAGGGTGTGAAACTGGCCTATCACAACCACGATTTCGATGTGATCGGAGACGCCGGAGAAACGCCGCTGGATCTGATCCTGTCGCAGCCCGAAATCTACTGGCAACCTGACATTGGCTGGCTGGTGGCCGCCGGGCTGGACCCTGCGCACCTTATCCGACACCATAGCGACCGTATCCTGTCGATCCACGCCAAGGATGTGAATCCGGCAGAACAGGGTGACGCACGTTGGTGCGATCTAGGGGATGGGGTCGTGGACTGGCCCGCCGTTCTCCGATCGCTTCGCGCCACCCGTTGCACCGACCTGTTTGTCGAACATGATGACTCGCCAGACCCCAAGCGCACGCTGGAAAAGGGGCGGCAGTTCCTGATGGAACAGTTGGAACGGGTCGCGTGATGGCGCGGCCCACGATCAAATCGATTGCCAAGCTGACGGGCTATTCCGTCGGCACGGTTTCGAACGCCTTGCGCGGCTCGGAAACGGTCAAAGCCGAGACACGCGACGACATACAAAAGGTTGCCTCCCGTCTTGGCTATCGCGTCAACCTCGACGGGCTCAAACTGCGCACCAACAAATCCTACCGGATTGCGGTGCTGGTCGGTGTCTCAGCAGACGCATCCGAGGAGTGGGAGGGGGTGGAGTTCACCCAAATCCTGGCCGGGATTGCCGCCGCCCTGCAGGGCTCACGGTATGATCTGAGCGTTTTCAGCGTTGCCAGCCTTCCAGACTCGATGGAGACCCTGCGCGGTATCGTGCAAGAAGGGCTGGCCGATGGCGTCATATTCTCGGGCACGCGGCACAACGACCCTCGTATTACTTACCTGCAGGCGCAGGATTTTCCCTTTGTCACTTATGGCATGAGCGACAGCGACATTCCCCACGCGTTCGTCGATTTCGACAGCCAGACCGCAGCGCATGAGGCCACCGCCCGGCTGCTGCGGCTTGGGCACAAACGGATTGCTCTGGTCAATCCACCGGCAGAATTGGTTTACGCCACGCAACGGCAGCAGGGATATTCCGACGCGCTTGCCGCCAGCAAAATCCCTTTTGACCCCGCGCTGGTCTTCAACGGCGCGACCACGGCGCAAAGCGGGGCGCGGGCCTTCGGCGCTCTGATACTTCTGCCCAACAGTCCCACCGCAATCATCTGCGCCAATGAGGCGATGACGCTGGGCACCCTTTCGGCTGCAGCACAATCCGGCATTCAGGTCGGGCGCGATGTGGTCGTGATCTCGACCGATGATCTGCGGCTCAGCCAGTATTTTGTCCCGCCTCCCAGCACCTATTATGTTCCGATTGGCGAAACCAGTCGCCTGCTGGGGGAATTCATGCTGAAATCTCTGGACGGGGCCGACCCGACCGAGACCCAGAAAAAGATCAGGGCCACCTTCATCGAGCGGCAACCTGACAAACCCGCGCCGGCACCGGCGTGAACCAACTGACCCAACACAGGAGTAACAGGACATGTTCAAGAAACTGCTAGCCGCCGCAACCCTGGCCGCGATCACGGCCCCGGCTGCCTTTGCCGCCGATCTGGAAGGGCGTGTGCTCAAGATCGGAACGGATGCCACCTATCCACCGATGGAAACGGTCGATGAGACGACGGGCGAGATTGTCGGCTTTGATGTCGATGTGATGAATGCGATCTGCGCCAAGGTCAATTGCGTCCCCAACTTCGTCAACACCGCATGGGACGGTATCTTTGCCGCGCTGCAACAGGGCGAGTTCGACCTTGTGATCTCGGGCGTGTCGATCACGCCGGAACGGGAAGAGACGATGGATTTCTCCGAGCCCTACATCGTCGTCAGTCAGGCCGTCCTGCTGCAGGTCGACAATGCCGATATGACCCTGGACGACTTCAAGGCTGGCGGTCAGAAACTGGCGGCCCAGACCGGCACCACCAATGCACAACTGGCCGAAGAACTGGTTGGGCGCGAGAATGTCAGCCTGTATGACAACTTTTCGGCGGCAATTCTGGCGCTGCAGAACGCGGATGTGCAGGGTGTGATCATCGATGGCACCTCGGCCGCGGCCTATGAACAGGAATTTGCGGGCGAACTGACCGTTGGCATCACCGGCCTGCAATCCGACCCGCTGGGCATTGTGTTCCAGGAGGGCGACGCAACCGTTGACGCCATCAATGAAGGGCTGGCCGCGATCAAGGAAGACGGCACGCTGGATGCGCTGGTCGGCAAATACTGGGGCGCTGACTGAGCCTCTGAAACCTTCTCTGGCCCGGCGGTTCCTGCCGCCGGAGCCACAGCCCAGCGGAGAACCCCATGTCTCGCCTACGTTCGATCCGCCCGAGCAACCTTGTGTTGCTCGCAGCCGCCCCGTTCATCATCTACCTGTTCGCCACCTCGTCGAAATACCTCAGGTCGCTGGTGGCCATTCTGGGGATCGGAAACAACGCAGGACCGATCTTTGTGGGGTTCCTGCTGGTCCTGATCGTCGCTGTTCTTGGATATCTCTGCGCCCGGCACGCCCGGTTTGCCGCGCAGGCCCCGGTCTGGCTGCGCCTTTCGGCGCTGGCCGCGCTTCCGGCGGCGGTTGGGCTGGCCGTTCTGGGGTTCCTCGCACCGCACGTGTTGATGCCATTCGCCGAGTCGGTCTTCTTTCACGCCCTCAGCGAAAACACCTCGGCCCTGATCGATCGATCCAGCCAGACCTGGGTGTTGTTCCCCGAGGTCGTGGCGCAGGTTCAGCTGGGGCTTCAGGTTCTGCTGGTTTTTTACGCCGCTCTGGTCGGTCTGTCTTTGCTTTCCGGGCGGCTGCCCGCGAAACCGGGCAACTATGCGCGATTGGGATTTGAAATCCTGACCGGAGCGGCTCTGTTCTACCTGCTGTTCATGGCGCATTGGCAATTCGCCACGGGCGTCGCGATCACTTTCCGGGCGGCGATCTTCGCTTACATCTTTGCAGCCATCCTCGGGCTGATCTGGGTGGGTCTGCAATCCTTCAAGCAGAAAGCCCGGACAACTGTAGTCTATGGGTCGATCAGCCTGGCCTTGTTGGCGGTTTCCACGTTCTTCTTCATGCAGCCGCAAGTGAACTATGTTCTCGTCGGCAGCACGGATGCCCGTATTGCCATCGTGCGCGGCACGCCGCAGGCACAGGCGGATATCATCAGGTTTGGCGAATTCGAAGGCGGGGAAGACCGGCAATACCGCATCCGCAGCGCCACGGATGCAGCCAGCGCGCTGGAACAGATTGAAACGGTCGACAGTGTCTCGGGCGCGTTTGTCCCGGTCGAGGCGCACACGCAGGGCTATCCCGTTCTCTGGCAGACCAGCTTTCTGCCCGACAAGTACCGCAATCCGGCGCTTGCCTTCGCGGTCTTTGGCTTCCTGCTGCTGACCCTGACCATCGGCGGGGCCCAGCACAAGCTACACCCGCTCGCCGTTGGGGCCGAATTCTTCGTGGACACGATCCGGGGTATCCCGATGCTGGTCATCATCCTGTATATCGGCCTGCCGCTGGCCGGGGCGGTCAAGGATGCCACCGGCGGAGGCATCGACATGACGAACATGACCCGCGGGATCATCGCAATATCGGTGGGGTATTCCGCCTATATGGCCGAGATTTTCCGATCCGGCATCGAAGCCATCCCCAAGGGGCAGCTCGAGGCCGGAAGCTCGCTGGGTCTGTCGCGCTGGCAGACCGCGCGGCTGATCGTGTTGCCGCAGGCGTTGCGCATCGTGACGCCGCCGCTGGGCAATGAGTTCATCGCGATGATCAAGGATACATCGCTGCTGTCGATCCTGTCGGTGCGCGACATGACCCAGCGGATGCGCGAATTTCAGGCCGCCAGCTTCCTGCCCTTTGCGCCGTTCAACACGGCGGCGATCCTGTATGTCGTCATCACCCTTGGCTGCGCCAGTTTCCTGAAGTGGATCGAACGCCGCACCGCAAAGGACCACCGATGAGCAGGCTGGAACTGGGCGTCTGCTACTATCCAGAACAATGGGACCCCTCTCAATGGCGCGAGGATGCTTCGCGGATGGTCGGGATGGGGCTGGACTGGGTGCGCATCGCCGAATTCACCTGGGGGCTGATCGAACCTGAACGCGGAACATTTCGGTGGGACTGGCTTGACGAGGTGATCGACATATTAGGGCAGGCCGGGCTGCGCATCATGATGTCGACGCCCACAGCCTCACCACCCAAATGGCTGATCGACGAGTACCCGGACATTCTACCGGTTGGTCCCGACGGGCGGGTGCGCGGCTTCGGGTCTCGCAGGCACTACTGCTTTTCCAGCGAGACCTATCTGGCCGAGGCCCGCCGGATTGCCACCGAATACGCCCGCCGCTATGGCCGGAACCCGCATGTGCACGCGTGGCAAATCGACAATGAATATAACGACCACGACACCGCCCTCAGTTACTCCGAGGCGGCCCGGCAAGGGTTCCGGCGCTGGCTTGCGGATCGGTACGGATCGATCGAAGACCTGAACCAGACATGGGGCACCACGTTCTGGGGCGCGGTCTATTCCGGCTTTGATCAGATCGAACTGCCTAACGGGCTGGTTGCCTCTCCGAACCCGACCCATGCGCTTGATTTCATGCGCTATTCCTCAGACCGGGTGCGGCTGTTCAACCGGGCGCAGGTGGATATCCTGCGCGAACACGCCCCGGGCCGCGACATCACCCATAACTTCATGGCCGGAAGTTTCGAGTTCGATCACCATGCGGTTGCAGCCGATCTGGATAACGCCGGGTTTGACAGCTACCCGCTGGGCAATTTGCTGGGCTCGGCGCTGTCTGATGCCGAAAAACGCCGCTACCTGCGCACTGGCGCGCCGGATTATCAGGGGTTCCACTGTGACCTCTACCGTTCGCTGGGGAAAGGCCGGATGTGGGTTCTGGAACAACAGCCGGGGCCGGTGGACTGGGCCGACAAGAACCCTTCACCCGCCGACGGCATGGTGCGCCTGTGGACCTGGACCGCCTATGCGCATGGCGCACAGGCGGTGATGTTCTTCCGCTGGCGGCAGGCGAAATGCGCGCAGGAACAGTATCATACGGCCTTGTTCAGATCGGATGACAGCCGGGATCAGGCGGCAGAGGAACTGGCGCAGATCGTGAAAGACCGAAGCGTTTTGCCACCCGTAACCCGGGGGCGGGCCAAAGTGGCTATGCTGGTCGATTACGCGTCCATTTGGGCCGCCGACATCCTGCCGCATGACGACGAATTCCCGAATGCGCAAATTCTGCGGGAGTGGTATACGGCCTTTTCGCAAAGCGGCGTTGATCTGGATTTCATCGGCCCCGATGACGATCTGAGCGGGTATACTCTGATCGCGCTGCCGCAAAGCATGATCGTGACGGACGCGCTTGCAGCACAGCTGCGCGACAGCAAAGCCAAATTGCTGGTCGGAGCGCGATCCGGCAGCAAAACGCTGCAAATGCACACTCCGGCCAATCTGGCACCGGGGCCGTTGGCCGACCTGACAGGCGTTCGTGTCTTGCGCGTGGAATCCCTGCCTGATTTGGCGCAGGAGACCGTGCGTTTGTCCGGCGGGGCACAATTGGACTTCACGGGCTGGCGAGAGATTCTGGAGACCGACAGGGACGTCATTGGCCACTTCGTCAGCCCATATCGCAACGGCAGTCCGGCGGTGGTCCGGTCCGAGCGGGCGACTTATCTGGCGATGGTGCCGCGTGGTGCGTTGCTGTCTGAAATCGTTCAGGATGTGCTGGACTGGTGCGGCCTTGATTGGGCGGATTACGGACCCGACCTGCGGATAACCCGGCGGGGCGGTCTGCGATTTGCGTTCAATTTCGGCGATACGGTGATTTCGTTGCCCAAGGGGCACAGGAAACTGCTTGTTGGCGAAGATCCGATTCCACCACATGGCCTTGCTATCTGGCACGCGGAAGAGCCGTCCGGCTAAACCAGTGTTGCAGGGCCTCTGGCAATCTGGACTTATGAATTTCGCGAACTGTCACTTTTTGGCTGACCAACGCGCACAGAAAGTCCTATCAATAGAAAATAACAAAAAGAATCAGTCCAATATCGGGAGGAAAAACAATGGCTGACATGAAATCAATATCCAGGCGCACGGTGCTGAAGGGCGCGGGGGCTGCTGCTCTGGCGGCGCCGCTCTACAGCAAAAGCGCGCTGGCCTCGTCGGGTGAGATCAACATCCTGATGTGGTCGGACTATCTGCCGCCGACCTTCATTCAGGAGTTCGAAACCCTGACCGGCATCAAGGTGAACTACACCGGCATCGGTTCGAACGAAGAAATCATCAACAAGATGAAGGCCACCAAGGGTCAGGGCTTTGACATCGTCTCGCCCACCAACAACCGGTCACTGCAGTGGGAACCGCTGGAACTGTTGCAGCCCTTCGACATGAACAAGGTGCCGATTGATCTGGTGAACCCGGCGATGGCCAAAATCGGCACCGACGCGTGGGATTTCGGAGGCAGCGGCTCGCACTGGCTGCCGCATATCTGGGGCACCGAAGGCATCGCATATCGCACCGATCTGTGGCTGCCGGAAGGCGACGCGCCCTCGTACGGCGACGTCTGGTCGGAAGAAAATGCCGGCAAGACCATGGGCCGCGCGCATTCCATGATGCTGGGCGCTGGCCTTTACATGGAGCGCGCAGGCGAGATGGAGCCCGGTTCGGTCTGGGCCGCGTATGGCGACGAAGAGACGATGCGCAAAGTCTGGGGCCAGATCACCGATTGGTGCATCGCCCGCAAGGATCGGATCAAACTGATCTGGAACGACGCCGACACCCAGAAAAACGGCCTGCTGAACGAAGGCGTTATTGTCGGCCAGACTTGGGATGGCCCGCCGCTGGCGCTGAAGTCCGCAGGTGAGCCGGTGCACTATCAGGCTCCGGTCGAAGGCGCGATGGCATGGGTGGACGGTATCTCGATGCCCACCGGTGCTGCCAATATCGATCAGGTCTACGCCTTTATCGACTTCGCCTATCAGGCGAAACCGGCCGGTGTGGCGATCGACAGCCACGGCTACAACTCGCCGGTTCTGGGTGCCGACCAGTATTCGGGCGATACCTACAAAAAGAACTTTGCCGAGGCCTATCCGGGCGACTCGCTGGCCAACCTCAATCCGTGGCCGGCCGAAGCGCCCTGGTATGCGGAAACCCGGACCGAGTTCGTCAACAAGTTCAAAAGCGCCTGATCGCTTTGCAGACTGGCCCCTCGCAGCGATGCGGGGGGTTCTACCCCCGTGCGTCTAAAGGGCGTGCCGGGACCTACTGTGGTGCGGTGAAAACCGGCCAATACGGAGATATCAGCCATGAGTGCAGGGGTCGGAGTCGATCTGGAAAACCTGTGGATCCGTTTCGGCGATTTTGTCGCCGTCCGCGATGCCAACGTCAACATCAACGGGGGCGACTTCTTTTCGTTTCTGGGCCCGTCGGGCTGCGGCAAGACCACGATTCTGCGCGCGGTCTCGGGGTTTCTGGAACCCAGCGAGGGCAACGTCCTGATCGGTGGCAACAACATGCGCGGGATCGGGCCCAACAAACGCCCGACCGCGCTGATCTTCCAGAACCTCGCGTTGTTCCCGCTGATGAAAGTGTGGGAAAACATCACCTTCTCGATGGAGATCAAGGGGGCCAGCGCCGCCCAGCGGCGCAAGCGCGCGGATGAGCTGCTGGACATGATCGCGCTGCCGGGGCAGGGCGACAAGCTGCCCAGTGAACTGTCGGGCGGTCAGCGCCAGCGCGTCGCCATCGCCCGCGCCCTTTGTGCAGAGCCCGACGTTTTGCTGCTGGACGAGCCGCTGTCGGCGCTCGACCTCAAGCTGCGCCAGCATATGCGCACCGAATTGCGCGAAATCCAGCAGCGCGTCGGCATCACGTTTATCTACATCACCCACGATCAGGGCGAGGCGCTGACCATGTCGGACAACATCGCCGTCATGCGCGCAGGCGTGATCGACCAGATTGCCGATGGCAAGACCATCTACAACGACCCCAACACCGCCTTTGCGGCCTCTTTCGTGGGGGAAAACAATGTCTTCCGTGGCAAGATCAAACAGGTCATGGGCAACGAGGCTTTGATCGCAACCAACCGTTCGGGCGATCTGGTGGCGCGGATTTCGACCGCCAATCAGGGCAAGCTGAAAGTGGGTGACGACGCGATGATGTTCATCCGCCCCGAAGCCTTTGCCATCGCCCCTGATGGCGCGTCCGGGGACCATTTCGTCACCGCCCGCGTGACGCATGAAGAGTTCGAGGGCAACGTCTTCAATATCTTCACCGAAGGGGACGGCGGCAAAGAGATCAAGGTATCCCTGCCGAACCTCGGCCAGTCCTTCGAGGATCACACCGGCCAGAACATCACGCTGGAATACGAGATCCGCAACGCGGTTCTGGTTCCGGCGGGTGAACTGGCTGCGGAATAAGGGGTCGGTCACATGCCCCAGTTCCTGAAAGACTTCTTCAACCGCAATGGCACCGGCATGGGGATCGCGATCCTGGGCCTTGTCCTGTTTTGGACCATTGGCCTGATCATCCTGCCGCAGCTGTCGATGCTGGACTTCTCCTTCCGCCCAAACCTGCCGCCCCCTGAAATCGGCGGGCCAAAGGATGTATACACGCTAGAGAATTATAAATACCTGATCTACGGCCCCGAAGGCGGCAGTCAGGACTATAACACCGTCGATCTGCGGGTATTTTTTCGGACGCTGCTGGCCGCGGTCTGTGTGACGATCTTCAATCTGATCATCTGCTACCCCATCGCATACTATCTGGGCCAGTCAAAGGGCAGCCATATCCGTATCTTCGCGATCATGCTGATCATCCCCTACTGGATCAACGAGATCCTGCGCGCCTTTGCCCTGCGGATCATCTTTGGCGAGACCGGAGTACTGAACACGCTGTTCATGGGGCTGGGCATCTGGGACACGCCGTTCGACTTCATCCGCAACGACATCGCGCTCTACGCCGGTCTGGGATACGCCTACATCCTGCTGATGATCTTCCCGATGTATAACGTCATCGAAAGCCTGGACGGAAACCAGATCGAGGCTGCACGCGATCTGGGTGCGCCATGGTGGCGAATTCACTGGCGGGTCGTGATCCCCTATGCCAAGCCAGGGATCAGTTCGGGCTGCACCATGGTCTTCATGCTCAGCGCCGGTGCGCTGGCCGCGCCGCAAATTCTGGGCGGGCCGTCCAGCTTGTGGTTCACGCAGCTGATCTATCAGCAGTTCAACGACAACAATGACTGGCCGCAGGGGGCCGCCTACGCCATCGTGCTGCTGGTGACCTGTATACTGTTCGTGCTGGCGGTGATGCGCCTGTTCAAGGTGAACATGGGGGATATCGGGAAATGAACCTGTCGTTCCTTCGTGTAAGCGTCTGGGTCTATTTGGCCCTCTTCTTCCTGTACCTGCTGGGTCCGCTGGTGATCATGTCGGTCACGGCGTTCAACTCATCCTCGTTCCCGCGGATGACTCCGTGGGAGTGTCTGACCTTTCAATGGTTCGGAGAGCTGTTTCAGGATCAGCGCATTCTGAACGGCATCAAGAACTCGTTGATCATCGGGGCCGGAACGGTGGTTCTGTCGGTCGCGATGGGTCTGGCGGGGGCGCTGATGCTGACTCAGATCTGGCCCAAGCTGCGCGCGACCTATTACACCATCATCATCGCGCCGATCCTGATCCCAGGTGTGGTTCTGGGTATCTCGACACTGGTGTTCTGGGACCGGATCAACCGTATGCTGGGGCTGGGCGCGGATAGCGTGCTGTCGAACGGGATTTTCCTGACGGTGATCGGCCAGTCCACCTTTATCGCCAGCTACTGCATGCTGGTGCTGGTGGCGCGGCTGCAGCGCTATGACATCGCGCTGACCGAGGCCGCGCTGGACCTTGGCGCATCCCATGCGCAGGCGTTCCGCAAGATCCTGCTGCCGTTCATGCGCCCGGCGATTGCCAGCGCTGCCGTGCTGGCGTTTCTTGCCTCGTTCGAGAACTACAACACCACCACCTTCACCTTTGGCGAATACCCGACACTGACCATCGAACTGGCGCAAAAGGTGCGCTATGGCATCACGCCGTCGATCTCGGCGCTGGCCTTCATCATCGTGGCGTTGACCGTGTTCTTTGCCCTGCTGAACGAAGCCAAGCTGAAACGTCAGGAACTGGTTGCAGCCGCGCGCAGGGAAGCCACGGTCGAGGAACTGGCGGGCAAGATCAAACTGCCCAGTTTCTTCGCCGGAAACATGGCGGCGGTTCTGGTTTTCGTTTTTGCTGTCGCCACGATCACCGTGGTTGGCACTGCAACGGCTTATAACCCCGGCCAATGTATCGCCGATGTACGCGAGCAAAAGCAGCTCGAGGCGGAACAGCGTATTCAGGAGTTGCGACAGCAGCGCGAAGAGCAGCGCAGACTGCGCGAGGAAGAGCGCAAGCGACGCTTCGAAGGCGTGTTTGAGCCTGGCGATCTGCAGCCCGGCGCAACGGAAGAGGACGCGCAGCCGGAGGCCGAGGGCAACAACTCTGGCTTCGGCAACGTATTCGCTCCGAATACGTTGAGCGGCGAGGGTGATGAGGAGGCTCCGGAAAGCGAAGACCAGCCGTCAAACAACGGTGGTTTCGGCGGGGCCTTTGATCCCAACACCCTGCAAAGCGACTGATCGCGGCGCAGGACCCGCCCGGATTGGCCTCAGGCCGGTCCGGGCGGGGTGCGGTTCAGGATGGCAACATCGCAACCCTGGATTGTGTGGCCGTTCCACTCGACAGGATCGGCATTGTAGTTGATCAGGAACTCATGATCCGCCGTTTCCCGGCGCCGCAGCCCATTGGGCATAGGGTGCAGATCCAGTCCGGTTTCCTGCGCCGCCATGGCGACGACACGGTCCCAAAGGGTTTCATCCGGGAAACCTGCCAGATACCAGACACCATCCATGCCCTTGAGCGCGGCAGTCCCGTCCGCAAATGACAACAGATCCGGCGCATCACCTGACACACGGTCGATCCAATGCTGCGCCGCGCCGTCGCCTTGGACCGGGCGGGTGATATCTGGGGGCAGGGTCTCGACCAGATCGACGTCGCAGTCCAGACCACTCAGGCCGGGACGACCCTGTCGCGGGATTTGGAAATCCCGCGTGATCGCTCCTGTTCTGGGACCGAGGATTGCGAGGTCACAGCCATCAATCAGCCGTTGCGCCAGATCGTCCTCCAGCGTTGCCAGCCCGGGCGCGAGTATCAGTTTATACCCGCCCGCCGGTATGTTCGTCGGCGGGACGAAATCCACCGACAGCCCGGCGCGGCGCAACGCGCGGTAGGTTGAGAATACAAGCCGGAAATAGTCAAACCCGGCCCCTTGCGGCTGCGTCGCCCAGGCCCAGTCCGAGGCATAGTCGAACAGGATCGCAACCTTGGCTTTCCCGGGTTTTACCGCCCCCAGACCCCCCAAATCATCCGCTGTTTGCCGTGCTTCCGACAGGCCCGGTGCCGCGCGGTTGTTAGGTGCCAGCAGACCCGCATGCATCTGTTCCTGCGCGAATGGGGCTTGCCGCCAGCGGAAATAGCTGACCACTTCGGCCCCGTGCGCCACCGCCTCAAGCGACCACAACCGAACCATGCCGGGCAGGGGGGCCGGATTGTAGGGGGCCCAGTTCACTGGACCCGGCTGCTGTTCCATCACCCACCAACGGCCACGCCCAACGGCGCGGTAAAGGTCGTGGTGGAAGGCCTGCATATCCGGGTCGCCCTGTTGCAGAAAGGCAGTCTTGTGATCCTCATCCGCCTCGAGCCGATCGGACAGGAACCCGATCGGATAGCTGTCCCACGTGGCGATATCCAGATCCGCGCCGACCGCAAAATGGTCGAACTCCAGCACGCGACCCATGTAGTTGTGCAAGAGCGGCGCATCGGTCAACGGACGCAGAACATCCACCTGCGCCTTGTTGAACGCCACCACCTGATCCGAACTGAAGCGCCGGAACGCCAGCACATGGGCCGGGCTGGGCTCGGTCACGGTCAGGTTCGGCAGGTCGATCTGGGCGAAATCATTGTATTCCATTGACCAGAACACATTGCCCCACGCCTCGTTCAGCGCATCGACGGTGCCGTATTGCTTGGCAAGCCATCTGCGAAAGGCCTGCAGGGCGGGTTGGCTATAGCTGACAGTTGTCTCGTGGCAAGCATATTCGTTGTCGATCTGCCATGCGGCCACATGCGGGTTGCGGCCATAACGTTCGCCCATGATCCGCGCGATCCGCGCGCATTCGGCGATATACCCCTGATGGCTAAAGCAATAATGTCGGCGCGAGCCGAACTTGCGCGGATTGCCATTCGCATCAACGGCCAGCATGTCCGGATACTTGTCCAACATCCAGCGCGGAGGCGTCGCGGTGGGCGTACCAAGCACCACGTTCAGGCCCGCCGCGCCCAGCGTCTCAATCGCGCGATCCAGCCAGTCAAAGCACAGGTCGCCCGGTGTGGGTTCCATCCGGCTCCAGCCAAACTCTCCGATCCTGACCCATGTCAGGCCGGTTTCGACCATGCGCGCGGCATCCTCGGCCCACATTGCTTCGGGCCAGTGTTCAGGGTAGTAGCAAACGCCAAGTTCCGGCTTCATAAGATGACTCTGTGTTCCGCCTGACCTTGCCCGGCATTGGATGCAGCAAAGGTCATTCCGTTCGAGGGTTGGGCTTCGATATGTTCCGCACCCAGCCCCTGACGGGCCGTTGTGCAGAACAGCGTGGTCAGATTGTCGCCGCCGAAAGCCGGGCAGGAGGTATGCGCGGCGTCAACCGGGATGGCGTTCTGAAACACTCCGGTCTGGTCGTAAACAGCCACCCGGCTTGCACCCCATTGCGCGATCCAGATGTTGCCCGCCGCGTCAACCACAGCGCCATCAGGGTGCAGCCCGTCAGCGCGCAAATCCAGAAAGACGGCACTTTCGCCCTCGGGCCAGCCGGTTTCAGGGTTCAGCGGCTGGCGCATGACCTGTTGCCTTGCCGTATCGCTGAAATAGGCACAGGACCGGTCCGGCGCGAAACAGATCGCGTTCGAGATCGTTACATCCGGCACCAGACGTCGAAATTCTCCGCGCCAGAACCGATAGATCGCGCCCGCGCCGGATTCAGCCTGTTTGCCCATCGTCCCGATCCAGAACCCGCCCCACGGGTCAGCGCGCCCGTCATTGGTACGCGTGACCGGGTTGTCAGCCTCAAGCGACGCAACCAGTTCTTTCCGCCCTATCGTCAGATCGAACCGCCAGAGACCGGTTTCAGACGCGATCAGCAAGGTGTCGCGATCAACCCAGCCAGCAGCCGAGACATGTTCGTCGAAATCCCAGTGTTTTGGGGCGTCGCCCTCTTGCGTCATCAGGCGCTTGTTTATGATATCGAACCAGAATAGCTGCTGCCGTTCGGGATGCCACAAGGGGCCCTCGCCCAGTTCGCAAGGACGGTCGTCAAAAACAGAGCTCATCCCACCGACTCATCATAGGCGGCGACGATTTTGGCCGCCCGCTCCGCAATGTCCGCAACACTCATGCCGGGTTTGTAGAGGGCCGAACCGATGCCGAACCCATCGGCCCCGGCTTTGATCCACTGCCCGAAATTCTCGGGACCAGCTCCGCCGACGGCAAAGACAAGCGTGCCTTCGGGCAGCACCGGACGCAGGGCGGCAAGGCCCGCCGGCCCGGCCATGACACCGGGGAACAGTTTCAGGCCGGTTGCACCGGCTTTCAGCGCAGCGAACGCCTCGGTCGGGGAATAAATACCCGGCCAGCTTTGCAGGTTAAGCGCGACCGTGCGGGTGATCACCTCGGCGTCATAGTTGGGAGAGACGATCAGTTTGCCGCCAACCCGCGCGACATCTTCAACTTGTTCCGGCGTCAGCACCGTGCCAGCGCCTACAAGTGCGCGGTCGCCAAAAGCGTCGGCCATCAGGCCAATGCTGCGCAACGGGTCCGGCGAGTTCAGGGGCACCTCGATCTGGTCGATGCCTGCGTCGATGATGGCCTGACCGACCGCTTCGGCTTCGGACGGTTGCACTCCGCGCAGGATGGCGATGATGGGACGTCTCATGCGGTCTGCCTCGTCAGGTTTCGGGCCAGTGCCAGACCGGCCAATGTGGTTTGCGTTGCGTTCGCGGTGTCGACAAACGCACCCTGTTGACGCAGTGCCTGCGCGTAGATTTTCGCGACCGTGTCCGACCCGATGATGGCCAGTTGCTGGCCCAGCCAATAGGCACGCGCGGCGGCCAGTTCTGCACCGATCAGCGTTCCGGAAAGGCGGGCACTGGCGATGCCTTTGTCCTGACCTTCCAGCAAATCGGCGGCCCTTAGCGAAAACAATCGTGCCGCCAGCTGCTCGGGTTTCGACAATGCATCAGCGACGGCTTCGGCAAAGGCGGCATCGTCCCACCCCTCGGCCACCGAGTGCTTCAGAACCGATTGCTTGCGCAGCAGTTCGAACATCTCACCAGTCATGAAGGTGCGGAAACTGACGACCTCACCCGCGCTGACCTGCACCCATTTCGTATGGGTTCCGGGCAGGCAGAGGACGCCATCCCAGTTCTGACGCGCGGCCAGAAAACCGGCTATCTGGGTCTCCTCACCGCGCATGACATCCGGCGGCGTGACCTGTTTCAGACCCGGCACCACAAAGGCGCGGATGCGCGGGTCGGTGGCTGGCACGCGGATCGGCGCATCCGGGACTGGCGGGGACGGAACCGCGCTGTACGGAGCCTCGACCCAACCCTGTCGCGCGCCCACCATGCCGCAGGCAATGACATCCACCGGAGAGCTTCCCAGCCAGCCTTCGGCCAGATCCATCAACGCCGCCTGAAATTCGCCCTTGGCCAACCGGCCCATCCCGCGATCCGATTGCGCCTGATCCACCACTGTATCGCCCTGCATCGCCCAGGCGCGCAGGTGCGAGGTCCCCCAATCGACAGCGATCCATTCCACGTTCATCGGCTCACCCCGTCACCACAACGCCGCCGTCGACGGCCATGCACTGACCTGTCATCGCGCGGCTGGCCTCGGACGCCAGGAAAAGCGTCGGGGCAATCATGTCCTCGGGCGTCAGATGCTCTTTCAGGCACTGACGATCCAGATGCGCGGCCAGATCCTCGGGCGTGGCCCACATATCCAGTTGTTTCTGCGTCAGAACCCAGCCCGGGGCAAGCGCGTTGACGCGGATCTTTTGCGGTCCCAACTCACGCGCCAGTGAGCGGGTCATGCCGGTGATCCCCGCGTTCGAGGTTGTGTAGATCGGATAGCCCGCGTTCCCCATCATATAGCTGATCGAACTGAAATTGATGATCGCGCCGCCGTCTTTCATCTGCCGGGCGGCCTCCTGACAGGCGAAGTAATAGGCCTTGAGGTTGACCTCGATCATCCAGTCCCAGAACTGGGTCGTGGTTTCTTCCAGCGAGTGCCGCTTGTCATTGGCGGCGTTGTTGACCAGCACTTTGATCGGGCCATGCGCCTCAGATGCCTTGGCCATGGTGGCATGCAGCAATTCGGTATCGGTCATGTCGCCTTGCAGGAACAGCGGCGCGCGGCCGTGTTTGTCGTGCATCTGTTCGACAAAATCGCTTGCATCGGACCGGCCGATAAAGGCGACATTGGCACCCTGGGCCATGAACCCGTCGGTCAGCGCGGCACCAACGCCCGAGCCGCCGCCGGTAATGTAGACAGAGGCTCCGTTCAGGTCGTGGAATGTGGCGGGTTGGTCCATCAGTGGCTCTCTCTGGTCACAAGGCGGGTGTCTTTGCCGACAAGGAAATCAAGGTCGGCACCCTGATCGGCCTGCAACACGTGGTCGATATAAAGTCTGGCATAACCGCGGGTGTAATGCGGATCGTCCGGTTGCCACGCGGCGCGGCGGGTTGCAAGCTCGGCTTCATCCACCAGCAGTTCCAACTCGCCCTTGCTGGCCGAGACCCGAATGCGGTCGCCGGTTTTCACCAGCGCCAGCGTGCCGCCCGCCTGCGCCTCGGGACTGACATGCAGGATGACGGTGCCGTAGGCGGTACCCGACATGCGCGCGTCCGAAATCCGGATCATGTCGCGTACGCCTTCCTGCACCAGCTTGGCCGGGATCGGCATGTTGCCGACCTCGGGCATGCCCGGATAGCCCTTGGGGCCGCAGCCCTTGAGAACCAGAATGGTCTGGGCCGTCACCGGCAGATCGTCGCGATCGATATTGGCCTTGAGGTCCTCGATGTTTTCAAAAACATAGGCCTCGGCCTCGGTTTCCAGCAACTCATCCGTCGCCGCCGAGGGCTTCACGATGGCACCGTTCGGCGCAAGGTTACCACGCAGCACGCGCAGGCCTGCGGCGGGTTTGACGGGATCATCAAAGGGGCGGATGACGTCGGTGTTATAGCACTCGGCCCCTTCGAAATGGGCCGAGATATCCTTGTTCAGCACCGTTTTCGCCGGACGCAGAAAGGGTTTGAGTTCGTTCAGAACGACCGGCACACCGCCTGCGTAGCAGAAATCCTCCATCAGGTATTTGCCCGAGGGCATGCAGTTCACCAGCAGCGGGATTTCCGATCCGATTTCGAAATCCTTCAGGGTAAGGTCGACCCCGACACGGCCTGCCAGCGCCAGCAGATGCACAGCCGCGTTGGTCGAACCACCGACGGCGGCATTGGCCAGTATAGCGTTCTCGAATGCTTCTTTCGTCAGAATGTCCGAGGGTTTGAGGTTTTCGTCCACCATCTCAACAATGCGTTTGCCGGTCAGATGCGCCAGCGCCATGCGGCGGGCATCCACCGCCGGAAGGGCGGCGTTGGTGGGCAGGGACATGCCCATCGCCTCGACCAGTGAGGCCATCGTGGACGCGGTCCCCATCGTCATGCAGACGCCCGCGCTGCGCGACATGCCGGATTCGGCATTCATGAAATCCTGCAGGGTCATTTCGCCCGCACGGACCTCTTCCGAGAACTTCCAGACATCGGTGCCCGAGCCGATATCCTTACCCTTGAACTTGCCGTTCAGCATCGGACCGGAACTGACCACGATGGAGGGCAGATCGACCGAGGCCGCGCCCATCAACTGACCGGGCGTGGTCTTGTCACACCCGCCCAGCAGCACGACGCCGTCGATGCCATAGGCGCGGATCGATTCCTCGACATCCATTGCCAGCAGGTTGCGGAACAGCATGGCGGTGGGTTTCATCTGGGTTTCGCCCAGCGACATGACGGGGAATTCGACCGGGAAGCCTCCGGCCTCCCACACGCCGCGTTTCACACCCTCGGCCAGATCGCGCAGGCCCGAATTGCAGGGGGTCAGTTCCGACCATGTGTTGCAGATGCCGATGATGGGACGCCCGTCAAAGGCGTGATCGGGAAAGCCCTGGTTCTTCATCCACGAGCGATGGATGAACCCATCCTTGTCGAGTTTTCCGTACCAGTGCTGTGATCGGCGTTTCTGTGTCATAGTTTATAGCCTTCAATGACCCACATCGACTGTGGGAAGCTCCACGGCAGCGACAAGCCATGGCTCATCAGATACTGGCCGCTTACGGTTATCGGTCCCTGTTTCAGCGCGGGGTTGCCGCGCGACAGGGTTGCAGGTGCCTCAGCCGTATTGCGCAATGCGACATGGTATTGCGCGTTCGCCTCAAGCCGTGTCAGGCGCAGCGGGCGCGGCGCGATCTGCGGTGAGGTGTCGAGCTTTCCGGCAAAGACGACAAAACGCGATCCGTCGCTGGTTTGCTGCTGTTCCGCGACAACGGACGGGTCCGGGCTGTCGAGCCGCAGGATATCCGCATAATACAGCCAGTCGCGGTTGTCTTTCCACCATTGCGTCACCTCGCGCAAGACGGTTTCTTCGTCCTCGGCAAGTTCGCGTGGGTCCATCTCGAACCCCATGTGGCGCTGCGCTGCGACCCATGCCCGGAACCGGATGTCCAGCAGGCGGCCCGACGTGTGGCAGACACGTGGTCCGACATGGCTGCCAGTGACGGCCATGGGCAGGAAAATCGCAGCGTTGTGCTGTATGCGCAGCCGTTCCAGCGCGTCGTTGCTGTCGCTGAGCCACACCCGTTGCGTGCGCTTGAGAATACCGAAGTCGATGCGTCCACCGCCGCTGGCGCAGCTTTCGATTTCTGTATGCGGAAAATCTCGCCGCAGCCGGTCGATCAGCGCATAAGATCCGCGAGTCTGGTCGGCGTCCGGCATCGGAAGAACCCGGTTGTGATCCCATTTTATATAGTCGATCTCGTATTCCGAAAGGATCGCAGCCATTCGGTCATACAAAAAGTCACGCACTTCGGGCAGCGCCATGTTCAGCGCCTTTTGCGCACGACCCAGAATCTGGTCCTCGCTCCCCAGCGCCCATTCGGGATGGGCCCTGTGAATGCTGCTGTCCGGGTTGATCATCTCGGGCTCGAACCAGAGTCCAAAGGTCATTCCCAGTGCGTGGACATGTTTGATCAACGGGTCCAGCCCATCGGGATATTTCCGCCGATCCACTTCCCAATCGCTGAGCGATGACGTGTCGTCATCGCGTTGTCCGAACCAGCCGTCATCCAGAACAAAGCGCTCGGCCCCAAGGGATGCGGCGCGTTCGGCGATATCCTTCAGTTCCGGCAGATTGTGATTGAAATAGACGGCTTCCCAGCAATTGTAGTGAACCGGGCGGGCGCGGTCCGGCTTGGGGAAGGCGACAACGCGGTCCCGCACATGGCGTTGAAATGCAACTGCGCATCCGTTGATCCCGTCGGCGGAGAACACGGCGTAAAGCGGCGCGGTTTCAAACCGCGTCGATGCTTCGCGTTCCATGCGCGCGGCGTGCCCGAACTGAATCTGACGGCGCCCGTCCGGCAGTTCTTCAGCAACCATCCGATGCCCGCCGGACCAGCCATAGTGAAAGCCATAGGCTTGGCCTTGTGCATTGGTCGCGCCGCGCACGGGAACAATCAGGCCGGGGAAGTGCTCGTGTCCGGTGCGCCCTGTTCGGTTTTCCCGATACCGGATGCCCGGCGACCAGGGGGTCGTGTTCATCTGGAACTCGCCGCACCACCGCCCGGCAAAGTCGATCAGTTCATCCGACAATTGCGGTGCCGGAAAGACCGGGGCAGACAGCCAGTGCAACAGAACCGGTCGGTCTGCCTCGAGGGTTGCGCGGGCCTCGATGATGTGGGTTTTCCGGTCGATCGAAAAGGACGCCTGATAGGTGATCCTGTGTGTTTCATCCCGAAATGTCAGGGTCAGATGGTTGGTGCCGACATCCTCGCTTTCATAGCAGAATTTCGGCAGGATCGGCGTGCCGTCACCGTCCCGGATGATCAGCCCGGGCTGTCCCGGAAAGCTGCGGGTGGCTTCGGGGCAAATGGACAGTTCCGGGTTGGCATCCAGCATGCCTCCGGTGACGTCCAGACCATAGGTTCTGAACAGGGTTTCGGTGTTTTCGCCCTCGGGAAGCCGGGGGCCAAAATACACAACCTCGGGAAGATGCTCGCGATGGGCCGCAAGCACCAGCGATTGTCGCTCATCGTGAAGCGACCATGTTCTTATCATTATTTTACTGCCCCGAGGGTCAGGCCCGCGATGAAGTGTTTCTGCATCAGGAAGAACATGGCCACCGGCGGCAGGGCCGCGACGATGGAGCCGGCACTCATCAATTGATAGGCGGCGCGGAATTGCGCGTTGAAGCTGGTGATCCCGGCGGTGACAGGCTGGCTTTCGGCGCCTTGCGTCAGGACGACGGCCCAGAAATAGTCGTTCCAGATGAAGGTGAAGATCAGTACGCTCAGCGCTGCAATCGCGGGTTTCATTAGCGGCAGGACCACGTACCAGAAGATGCGGACCTCGCTGATGCCCTCGACCCGTGCGGCCTCGATCAGTTCGAAGGGCAGGGCGCGGATGAAGTTGCGCATGAAGAGCGTGCAGAAGCCCGTCTGGAAGGCGATATGGAACAGCACGAGGCCGGTTTTGGTGTTGTAGAGACCCAGTTCCAAGGTCAGGTCGCGTACAGGCACCATCAGAATCTGGAAGGGCACGAAGTTGCCCGCCACGAACATGAAAAAGATCCAGAGGTTCGATTTGAACTTGTAGATCCCCAGCGCGAAACCGGTCATGCAGCTTAGCGCCACGGCACCGATAACGGTCGGTACGGTGATCAGGAACGAGTTCAGCAGATAGCGCGGCATGTCCGAGTTGAAGAACACCTGCCCGTAGTTGAACGCGCCTTCAAAGCTGGACGGCATGCCCCAGTAATTCGCGTTGGTGAAATCCGCCGCCGGTTTGACCGAGAACAGGGCGACCGCCAGCAAGGGTCCCAGCCACAGCAGCAGGGCAAGCGGCAGCATGGCCTGATAGGTGATCTGTGCCGCGCGGGGCTGTTTTTCGATGGGTTTGGGAAACATCTCAGTGCCCCCTTTCTTCGCGGTACATCGACCACAGGAAGTAGGCGATGAAGCAGAGCATGATCAGGAACAGGATCACGGCGATGGCGGCGCCATATCCCATGCGGAACCCGTATTCGGACAGCGCGACCTCGAACATGTAATAGGCCAGCACGCGGGATGAGCCGAACGGACCGCCTTGCGTCATGATCGAGATCAGGTCGAAGGACCGCAGCGCGCCGATGATGGTGACAACAAAGGCGATGAAGGTGGCCGGGCGCAGCTGCGGCAGGATGATGTGCCACAGCATCCGCGCGCCTTTTGCGCCGTCCAGACGTCCGGCCTCGATCTGTTCCGGGTCCACGGCGTTCAGGCCGGTGAGGTAGAGGATCATGCAATAGGCGGTTTGCGGCCAGAGGCCGGCAAAGATGATGCCGTAGGTGACATAACGCTCGTCGCCCAGCACGTTAATCGGGCCAAGGCCAAAGAGGCCGAGGAACTCGTTCAGCAGGCCAAAGGTCGGGTCATAGAACCACGTAAACACGAGGCCAACGACGACCTGAGAGATGACGAAGGGAAAGAAAAACAACGACTTGTAAAGCCGGATGCCCCAAACCGTCTGGTTCAGGAACAGGGCGATGAACAGCCCCGCTGGGATCGCTGCGAGATACAGGATCAACCAGATCAGGTTGTTCTTAAGCGAAACATAAAACGCATCCCGATCAACCCATTCCCAATAGAGGTCCTCGTAGTTGCGTACGCCTACATATTCCGCCGCACCCAGCCCGTCCCATTCATAAAAGGACAGGTTTATGGATTCGAACAAAGGGATGATCACATAAACAGAAAAGAACAAAAGACCGGGGGCCAGAAACAGCCAAGGGGCGATGCGTTGTTGGTTCCTGTGGAACCAGCTTTCCTGTTGTGGGACTTCGGCTGCAACAGTCATTTGTATACTCACGTTGTGAGGTGGATGAGGCGAGAAAACACCCGCCTCACAATTTGTCTGTTTGATGCCAACCGGATGGATGCCCGGTCAGCAACTTTGCTCAATTGTCGTAGATACGCCCGCGAGCGCGTTCCAGTTTGGCCAGAATCCGGTCCAGATCGTCTGGCTTGACCATGAATTCCTGGAACCCTTCCATGGACACTTTCGCCATTTCAGCCGGTGCATCGCGATCCCAGAACTGGGCAATACCGCCGGGGCTGTTGGTGGACAGCATTTCAAAGCCCTGCTGCAGGAACTTGTCGTTATCCACCGACGATTGGGCGTTCACCGGCAACTGACCAAGGTTCGCGCCATTGTTGATCTCGGTCTGCTCCTCGGCAGAAACCACATGGCGCAAGAATTCACGCGCAGCTTCTTTGTTCGTTGCATTTGCCGGGATGTGGAACGTGTCGGTTGGCGCATCTTCGGCCAGTTCGACATCCGGGTTGATCGCGACGAACTGATAGAAGTCCAGTTGATCATCGCTCAGACCAGCGTCGCGAAGGGGCGCCACGGCAAAGTTGCCCAGCAAGATGGCTGCGGCGTCGCCCTGAACTATGAGAGGAAGGGATTCCTGCCAGCTACGCGCCGTGTGGTCGTCGGGGAACGCGCCCATATCGAGGAGTTGTTTCCAGTTCGCAAAGGTCTGCTTGACCCTGTCATCTTCCCAACTGACTTCGCCATTTGCCAGCTGATTGTGGAAATCAAACCCGTTGGTGCGCATGTTCAGATAGTCGAACCAGCCGCCGGCGGTCCAATAGTTCCGCGTGCCGATCGTGTAGCAGGTGCGCCCGGAATCGACGATCTTCTGGCAGTTTGCCAGCTCTTCTTCCCAAGTGGTCGGCTCGGTCAGACCCAGCTCGTCGAAGATATCTTTGCGGTAGTAAACGCCCCACTGATAGTAGGTGTAGGGTACACCCCACTGCTTGCCATCAAGCGTCATCGCGCCCTTGGTCGATGCCAGATTCTCGGCGATCTCGGGTTCTTCCCAAAGGTCGGAGACGTCCTCGAACAGGCCCGCCTCGACATAGGGTTTCATGCGGTTTGCAGCATACCAGTTGGCGACGTCCGGCGTGTCTGCTGTCAGGAAGTTACGGATCTGCGTCTTGTAAGCCTCGCGGTCGATCACCGTCGTTTCGATCTCCAGCCCCGGATGCTGTGCCGCAAAGCGCTCGATCATCGCTTCCATCGTCGCGCGGGGCGCCGGGTTCGATGTATCAAGGAAAATTCTCAGTTCGCCGGTCAACTCGGCGGCAACAGGCGCAGCAAGTGCGACACTGGCAACCAGCGCCGCCGTCGTGCGCTTGAACATGGAATGCATGGTTTCCTCCCTAGAAGCTTCCATTTTTGGTTCCAAATAGTGAAACCGTGTTTTACATATTGAAAACTACACATCGAATCGGTTAGCGTTGTCAAGACCCACGTGGCTCGGCCACCGGGTAAGTGGAGGAGATCAGGCACCCGTGGCAGGTGACGGAACAATAGGCAAAGCATGTGATGTGCTGGATCAGGTGGCGGCGTTTCAACGCCCGGTTCGTTTTGCGGAATTGCTGGATAGCAGCAGTTTCCCCAAGGCGACGCTGTATCGGTTTCTGCAATCCCTGACCAATCAGGGCATGCTGTCATACGATGCGGACCG
The DNA here is from genome assembly GCF_056541025.1 of Ruegeria sp. AK4. Classification (NCBI taxonomy): domain Bacteria; kingdom Pseudomonadati; phylum Pseudomonadota; class Alphaproteobacteria; order Rhodobacterales; family Roseobacteraceae; genus Ruegeria; species Ruegeria sp. AK4. The sequence goes on along the minus strand of NZ_JBQFXS010000002.1, from coordinate 275,889 downwards.
GCAAACCTATGCGCCCGGTATGCGTCTGGTGCGGCTGGCCCATGCGGCGTGGACGCAAAGCTCGCTGGCACCCATCGCGCGGCCGTTCCTTGACGCGCTCAGCCGCAAGACAGGTGAGACGGTTCACCTGGCGCAGCTTGACTCCAGTCAGGTCCTCTATGTCGACAAACGCAACGCCGCGCAGCCGGTCGAGATGTATTCGCAGGCCGGAAAGGTCGGCCCGGCCTATTGCACCGGGGTAGGCAAGGCGATGATGGCCTATCTGGACGATGAGGCGCTGAACAAGGCGGTCTCGCAGCAGAGCTTCCATCGGTTTACCGACAAGACCCTGACCTCGGAACAGGCGCTTCGGGACGATCTCAGCCTTATTCGCAGCCGCGGATATGCCGTCGATGACGAAGAACACGAGCCCGGAATTATCTGTATCGCCTTCCCGATTCTGACCTCGGGCGGCCGGATGCTGGGCGGGATTTCGGTGACCGGATCCACCGAACGCATAGATCTGAAACAACTGGAATCATGGGTTCCGCTGGTTCGCCACGTGGCTGAACAGATCGGGACCGAAGCCCAAACATGGCAGTTCCCCGAGAACCGCCGAAACGCCAGAAACAACAGGATGCAAGCGACATGACAGGTGTAACACTGAATCAGGCGATCAAACGGTATGGCCAGACCCAGGTCATCCACGGCATTGACCTGCAGATCGAGGATGGTGAGTTCTGCGTCTTCGTCGGCCCCTCGGGATGTGGTAAATCCACCTTGCTGCGCATGATCGCGGGTCTGGAAGAAACCTCGGAGGGTGAGATTCGCATCGGCGCCCGCGATGTGACCCATATGGACCCCGCCAAGCGCGGTGTTGCGATGGTGTTCCAGACCTACGCTCTGTATCCGCATATGACGGTCGCCGAGAATATGGGCTTTGGCTTGCGCATGAACGGCGTGGCGAAGTCCGAGATCGACACGAAGGTGCAGGAAGCGTCGAATATCCTGAAGCTGGACCAGTACCTGAAGCGCAAACCCAAGGCCTTGTCCGGCGGTCAGCGCCAGCGTGTCGCCATCGGCCGGGCCATCGTTCGCGGCCCCGAGGTGTTCCTGTTCGACGAGCCGCTGTCCAACCTCGACGCCGAACTTCGCGTCGAGATGCGGGTGGAAATCGCGCGCCTGCATCAGGAGATCGGCGCGACCATGATCTACGTGACCCACGATCAGGTCGAAGCGATGACCATGGCCGACAAGATCGTCGTGCTGCGCGATGGCCGGATCGAACAGGTTGGCGCGCCCATGGACCTGTACCGCGACCCCGACAACCGTTTTGTTGCCGGGTTCATCGGGTCGCCGGCGATGAACTTCCTTGAGTGTGATTATGCCGACGGCCACGTGACCCACCCGGCGCTGAGCCAACCCTTGCCCGTTTCGGCCAATGTCCCACCCGGTCTGAACAAGCTGACACTGGGCATGCGCCCGGAACATATACTGATCGACCGCGCGGCCGATACCTGCACGGTAGACCTGACCGAGGCGCTTGGCGGTGTGTCCTATACGTATCTGCTGACACCCAATGGCGACAAGCTGATCGTTGAGGAACGCGACGACCAGCGCAGTACGAACGGTGAGCGCATCGGTATCTCGGTACAGCCGGAACGTGCAATGGTGTTCGATCCCGAGACGGGGATGCGGTTCCGGTAAACCACTGTAACCTTGCTGCATCTTTGGCGATTTGTCGAGGCGGCGGGCTCTTGTGTGTTAGCGGGTGGATACCACTTTAAGGTGTGTATTGCTGACACATAGGAGATTGAATGCACGTCCGTATTGCTGCGCTGATTATTGTCGCTGCGACGTTGGTTTTGCTGCTTAATGCGCCGAAACCTGAAACCGAGCACTCTGAATTGGTCTCCACATGCCAAAATGACGGCACGGCTTCAAAAGTGATTGTCGCATGCACAGCACTATTGGAACGGGAGGACGCATCTGAAGAAGAGCGGCAAACCTATTTTGCGGAACGTGCCGTCGCGCTCAATATTTATGGCAAGCATGAGTTTGCCCTTGCTGACGCAAACCGAGCCTTGGCGATAAACCCAGAAGACTCACATTCCTTGGTGGAACGTGCGGTTTCGCAGAACGCCTTGGGAGACAAGTCTGGTGCCATGGCTGACATCAATGCGGCTGCAAACATAGACCCCAACGACATATATGTTTTGTTTAATAAGGCAAAGATGCACTTTTTGCTGGGCGAGTTGGACGCTGCAAAGCGGGGCTATGAGCAAGTCTTGGAAACTGACCCAGACAATCATGATGCTGGTCTCAAATATCTGGATTTGCTTTATGCGAACTTCCCCCGGGAGGAGTATGAGACCTCGTTAGCTGCCGCCGAAATTCGTTGGGCGGATCAGGCTTGGCCCCACGAAGGTCGTGTTTATCACGAACTACTCTTAGGCTTTGATCCAGAGAGAGCCTTGCGGGCGGCCGAGTTGAGCACAAGCATAAAGCCAGATCCGACCAACGACCTCTTTCTGTTTGCAATGATCCACATGAAGCTCGGCAATGAAAATGAAGGAATCAAATACGTCAGACGTTACGCGGAAGAGAGCAATAAACTCCCTTCACGTAGAAGAGGTGTTCTCAGAGATACAATTGCCCATTTTTTTTTCTACATAATAACCGGACAGAACACAGAATGGATTTTCCGAAGCCACGCCTATGCGGCTTTAGGCAAAGTAGGCCTCGCGCGAGCAGAATACCAAAGTTTTCTGAACAACGGCGGACACCACGCACAAAAGCTTGTTCTGGATATAATTGAACGCGACGGCGTGCCAGTTTCCAAACACGCGCGCGCAGGCTCGGCGGAACACATCGATCAGGCAATTAGTGACCACATCCGTCACCTGGAACAAAAAATGGGGTTCTCGAAACTGGGTCCTAAGTCCAGTTGATCGTTGAGAGCCGAAGGTTCTAACCAACCCGTGGCAAAACGCGCGCCCTCCAACGATTGATTTCAACCCGAACCTGATTTAAGGGAGGCCCTGTCAAAACAGAGTCACCCAGGGGCGATAAGATTGGTTTGCCCCTCCCGCGCCGCGATGCTGTGGCCCCAACTCTTGGATCGTTCGCCCCTGAAAGGCTTAAAAAAGGTAAAAGAATATGGCAGATAAATCGAACTTCGACGTATTGTATACCATTGTAGACGAAGCGCCCGAACTGGCCAGCGCTTCGTTCCTGCCCATCATTCGCAAGTTTGCCTCGGCAGCAGGGGTGAGCGTTGGGACCAAGGATATTTCGCTTGCAGGCCGCATCCTCGCGACCTTCCCAGAGAACCTGACCGATGATCAGCGCATCACCGACGATCTGGCTGCTTTGGGTGAGCTGGTGAAGACACCCGATGCCAACGTGATCAAACTGCCGAACATCTCGGCCTCGGTCCCGCAGCTTGTGGCGGCCATCGAAGAGCTGCAGTCGCAGGGCTACAACATTCCGAACTACCCCGAAGAGCCCTCGACCGACGAAGAAAAGGCGATCCGAGCGCGGTATGATGCCATCAAGGGCTCGGCCGTGAACCCGGTTCTGCGTGAGGGCAACAGCGACCGCCGTGCGGCGCGGGCAGTGAAAAACTATGCTCAGAAGAACCCGCATTCGATGGGCGAGTGGTCCTCGGACAGCAAGACCAAAGTATCGTCGATGCCCGGTAACGATTTCTACGCGAACGAAAAATCGGCCACCATCACCGCCGCGCAGGCCGGGGACGCAAGGATCGAATTTGTCGGCAAGGATGGAAGCGTGACCGTTCTGAAAGACGCCTGGCCGCTGGAGGAAGGCACGGTGGCCGATGCGACCTTCATGTCGGTCAAGGCCCTGTCGGCGTTTCTGACCGAAGCCATCGAGGACACCAAGGCAGACGGCACCATGTTCTCGCTGCACATGAAGGCGACGATGATGAAGGTCTCCGACCCGATCATCTTCGGCTATGCGGTTAAGGCGTGGCTGGCCCCGGTTTTCGACAAGTTCGGCGCAGAACTGGATGCCTTGGGCGTGAACCCAAACTCAGGGCTCGGAGACCTGCTGGAGCGTGTGAAGGACAACGCCGACATTATGGCGGCAATTGATGCGATCAAAGCCGACCGTCCCTCCATGTATATGGTCGACAGCGACAAAGGCATCACCAACCTGCACGTTCCGTCGGATGTGATCATCGACGCCTCGATGCCCGCCGTGATCCGCGCAGGCGGTAAGGGCTGGGATGAGACCGGTGCCAAGGGCGACACCAACTGTGTGATCCCCGACCGTTGCTATGCGCCCGTCTATGACGAGGCGATCAAGTTCTTCAAAGCCAATGGCGCGCTGAACCCGGCCACTGCCGGGGCCGTCGCCAATGTGGGCCTGATGGCGCAGAAGGCCGAGGAATACGGGTCTCACCCGACCACGTTCCAGGCCCCCGCCGACGGCACGATCCGCATCGTTCTGGCCAATGGCGAGGTGCTGCATTCGCATGAGGTCGAGCAGGGCGATATCTGGCGGTCCTGCACCGTGAAGAAGGCCCCGATCGAGAATTGGATTCAACTGGCAATGGACCGTCAGCGCCTGACCGGGTCCGAAGCGATCTTCTGGCTGGACGCCAACCGTGCCCATGACGCGGAACTGATCAAATACGTGAAACCGGCGCTTGAGGCCGCAGGCGTTGCCGACAAGTTCCTGATCATGGCCCCGCGTGAGGCAACCCGGCAGTCGTTGGAAACCATCACCGCAGGCAAGGACTCGATTGCGATCACCGGCAACGTGCTGCGCGATTACCTGACCGACCTGTTTCCGATCCTGGAACTGGGCACTTCGGCCAAGATGCTGTCGATTGTGAAACTGATGAACGGTGGTGGTCTGTTCGAAACCGGCGCTGGCGGTTCTGCCCCGAAACACGTGCAGCAGCTGGTCGAAGAAAACCACCTGCGCTGGGATTCGATGGGTGAGTTCTGCGCTTTGGGTGAATCGCTGAACTTCCTCGCCGACAGCAAGGGCAACGCCAAAGCGGGTGTTCTTGGGTCCGCAGCCGAGGCCGCAACGCAGGGGATTCTGGACAACAACCGGTCGCCCAGCCGCAAGGTCGGTCAGCCCGACAACCGCGACAGCCACTACTGGTTCGCCCGCTACTGGGCCGAGGCTCTGGCCGCCCAGACGGACGACGCGGAACTGGCCGCCGAATTCGCGCCGCTTGCGCAGGAACTGGCGGCGAAGGAAGAGCAGATCCTGTCAGAACTGGCGGCAGCTCAGGGTGGTGCTGCTGATCTGGGCGGGTACTACCACACAGACCCTGCCAAGGCCGCAGCGGTCATGCGTCCCAGCGCGACCCTGAACGCGATCATCGACTAAAACCATCGGCCCGCGCCAACACGGCGCGGGCCACTTCATCCCCAGCAAAATCACTGATACCGGGCGACGGTCAGAAATGGCCGCGCGGCCATTTGCCTGAACATATAGCGTGTTAGCACCAGTGGTTGTTCGGTCAAACTGCGAAAAAGAAACACTTTCTCGCGCCCACACCCAAAAAACTGCGAAACTTACGGGATTCCCCTAGTACCCGTCGCGGCCTCGTCCTGGTAAATTGGGAGCAACCAGAGATAACTACCGGTGGCGCCGTTCGGCACTACCACTCACTCAGAAGAAATGGCCAGCATTTTGGGTGCTGGCCATTTACTGTTTCGAGCACTGCCCAAGGGCCAACCCGGACCTGAAACTTCAGGTTTTGGTTTTCAACTCCAGCACCCGGGCCACGCCCGGATATTGCAGGTAAGACAGGCGCCGGGTTTCCCGGCGGCCCCGCGCCAGCGAGTCCAGAATCAGGGCGCACACCACGGAAAGCATTGCCGCGACAAAGCCTGACGCCGCCACGATGAGCGACGGAAACCGCTCCACCAGGCCCGTCTCAAAAAACTCGGTCAGGAGCGAGATGAAGACCAGCAGCGACGGGGCAAATATGAACAGGGCAAGGGACAGGAAAAACGACATTGGCTTTTCCTCTTTGATCAGCAGGCTGATCATCTTGAGAATGCGCCAGCCATCCTTGAAGGTCGACAGTTTCGAATTCGAATCCGGCAGGCGCGAGACGTAATCTGTTTCGACCTCGCTGATCGGCATCCGCATCTGCATCGCGTGAACGGTCAGTTCGGTTTCGATCTCGAACCCGTTCGACGCGGCGGGAAAGCTTTTGACAAATCGCCGGCTGAAAACGCGATAGCCCGATAGCAGGTCGTCGATATTGTTATTGAAGAACAGTTTCACCAGCCCGGAAAACAAAGCATTGCCGAACTTGTGCCCCGGCCTGTACGCCTGTGTTTCCTTGTTCACCCGCGCGCCGTTCACCACGTCGAGGTTCTGAGAGACCAGCATCTTGACCAGATCCGGCGCGGCGGCACTGTCATAGGTCGCATCGCCATCGGCCATGACATAAACATCCGCATCCACATCCGCGAACATCCGGCGCACGACATTCCCTTTGCCTTGCAGCGCCTCGGTACGGACAATCGCGCCCGCTTCCTGTGCCGCGCGGATCGAGCCATCTGTCGAGTTGTTGTCGAACACATAAATCGTCGCATTGGGCAACGCAGCCCGGAACTGCGTGACGGTTTCACCGATGGCGACAGCCTCATTGTAACAGGGCAGAATTACAGCGATATCAAGCGCCTGCAGCTCAGGCGTTACCAAGACGTCGCTTATGAAATCTCCCGTGCTCTGGTTCATGAGCGTCCAGTGTCCTTCAGATCAAACTGCGTGCTGTGACGGTATCCTATTTGCCGGTCATTGAGTACGCGGTTCATTGAAACGAGGCGTGAAAATCGAAGTCTGTTGCCAAAAAAGGGCCGGTCGCAGGACCGGCCCAGTTGATCAGCTGAACCGAGGGATCAGTTCGAAGCTGCCGTCAATTTGTCATTATGTTCGCGCAGCGTGTCCGAAACGATGGCGTACCATTCGCCGGATTCGCGCATCTCGTTCAGGCCTTTGTTCAGCATGGCCAGATATTGCTTGCCGAACGGGTTGCTGCGGTGGCTGATGAACCGCAGCGAGGACAGCGAGGTCACAAACGGGTTCTCGACCAGATCGTTCTGGTTCAGGCCCATCTCGACCATGGTGTCCGAGAACAGCTGAACTTCGAAGGTTGCGACATCGGCTGTACCGGTCAGAACGGCATCCAGGCACTCCCGCGCGGTGATCGGCTGCATCAGGGTCATCGTATCGCCGTTGATCAGGCCTTCCTGCTCCATGTCGTGGATGAACCAGCCATCCATGCGGCAGATGGTCGAGCCTTTCAGTTCTTCAAACGTGGTGGCGTTGGCGTATTCGCTTTCGGGAATGGTGTAGAAGCCGACCACGATATCGTAGACCGGAACCGACGAGTCGAACTGGGTGCAGCGCACTTCGGTTTCCCACGACCAGTCGTAGGTGCGGTTGGTGCAGTCCGGCATGTTCCACGCCATCGACACGTCGAACGCGCCCAGCGGCAGCAGGGTTTCCAGATGCGCGTTCCAGTCATCCACGAAGCTGACCGAATAGTCGCGCGCGTTGCCGCCGCGCTGCAGGGCGGTGGTGCCCAGACGGGTGATCGCCCCGCCACCGTTCAGCGATTCATCCGCGAACGGGGCCCAGCCATTGCCCGTCACCAGTTTGATCGGAGGCTGATAGACGCTGGAGCGTTTCACGCTTGCCGCACGCTGTTCCTCGGCAGCGATAATTTCCTGCGCGGATTGACCGTTGGGCAGGCTGCCGTCGGCACAGGGCAGGGCCAGGACCAGGCCGGGTTCCAGCGCGTTCGGGTTGGTGATGACGTTGCGGTTCGCGTTGAAGATCGGCTGGTAGTTCGATGTGCCATAGGCCGCAATGGCGATGGTGGCCATCGTGTCGCCATCCGCGACGGTATAGTTCGTACAAGCTTCCTGCGCGACGGCGGCTCCGGCGCTCAGGGCGGTGACGGCGCTGGCCGACATCACGACTTTCTTAAGGTTGAAATCAAACATGTTCACGTCCTCCAGACTATTGGGGTGTCAGGCCGTTCAGGGCCTTAGCCATTTTCCATTTGATGACGAAGAGCGGTCGAGACGATGTCGCGCCACTCGCCGGATTGCTGCATGATCGCCAGTCCCTGATTCAGCGTCTCGAGGATCGCCTTGCCATCAGGATTGTCTTTGTGGGTCATGACGTTAAGCGACTTGATCGCCGCCAGGTTGGGGTTTTCGATGATGCGGTGTTCATAGCCCAGCCGCCCGATGGCCTCGACGGCCAGATGCGCTTCGACGGCGACGATATCGGCGGTGCCGTCCATGACTGCGTGAAAGCAATCATCCGGGGACACCGGGCGCATCAGCGTGATGACAGGCTCGTAAAGGCCGACAGCATCCATATGCGACAGCGACCACCCTTCGGGCCGGCAGATTGTGGCGCCTGCGAAATCGGCATAGGTCAGCGTTTGCTCATAACCCGAGCCGTCGCGGGCGAAGAATGTATCCACAACTTCGTAGAACGGGTTCGAGAAGTTGTAGGTTTCACAGCGCGACCGGTCACTTTCGGACAAGGCCGCTGCCTCTTCACAGTTTGGGCGTGACCAGGGGAAAGTGCCGTCAAATGCCAGGGTCGGCATCAGCAGGTCCAGATGCGATGACCAGTCGTTCACGAACTGGATCTTGTAGGACTGTTCCGGGGCCGCGCGCAAAAGCGCCGTTTCGACCAGATGCGTGTAGAGCCCGCGATGCGGCAACGCCTCATCCGTGAACGGGGCATAGTTCCCGCCTGTGATCAACAGAACCTGACGATCCCGGACTTCCGGCCGCTCTCCGGCATCGGCATCCCGGATCAACGCTGCGGCTTCCACGCGCGCGGCCTCGATTTCCTCTTTTGCCGCAGCCTTGGCGGCGATGACCGCATCCTCGCTGGCTTTCTTAGCCTCTGCTTCAGCCTCTGCCACACGGGATTCGGCCTCGGCGATGGCTTTCTCGGCGCGCTCTTCAGCGGCGCGGACCAGTTCTGCCGCCATTTCAGATGCCAGACGTTCGGCTTCGGTTTCGGGCTCGGCGGGTGCGCGCCCGACCTCTTCCAGGCAGGGCAGGGTCAGCACGTCGCCGACGCGAATGATATTCGGGTTGGCGCCGATCACATCGCGGTTGGCGTCAAAGATGATGCGAAAATCTTCGGTCGCATAAACCTGAACTGTCAGTTCCCGCAGGCTGTCGCCGCGCTGAATTTCGTAGGTCGAACATGCCTCTTGGGCCGAAGCTGCGCCTGCTGCAGCTGCCAGGGCCAGGCTGGATATGATCAGTTGTGCTCTCATGGGTCCTGTTGCTTTGCCTTCTTAGGGTCTTGTCAGTTTCACGACGGCGATGGACAGGTTGTCCTGATCCGGATCGTTCTTGGCCTGCACCGCCTGCAGCAACGCGTCCGCAATCTCTTGCGCCAGCGCCTGTTTGTGTTCCTGCAGGATGGATTGGATGTCTGCATCGCCCAGGTATTGCAGCCCGTCACTGCCCAGAACGAGGATATCGGCGGGCGTCAACGTCAGGGGCTCTTCGGGGCAGTCCACCTTGGGAATGGCCCCGCCCATGATGACCGAGGTCAGCTGGTTGCGATCCGGATGTGCTTGCGCTTCGGCCTCGGTCAACTCGCCCTGCGCGACCTTGGCGTCGATCACCGGGGCCATCGAGTGATCTTCGTTGATCTGCGTCAGCGTGCCCTCGCGGAAAAGGTAAAGCGGGCTGTCTCCGATCGAAATCCAGTAGAGCCGCGACCCCAGTAACAGGGTGCCCAGCAGGGTGGAGCCCATGTTGAACCCGGCGCCTTTCGCCTCGTTATGATTGGAAATCGCGGCATTGGCTTGCATCGCGGCCAGAGGCAGCGCGTCAATGGCCGAGAACTCGGTCAGCTCATCACCGTCCAGTTCCGCATCCAGCGCGTCACGCCATGTCGACACCACTATGTCCGAGGCAACCTCGCCCGCGTCATGCCCGCCCATCCCGTCGGCCACAACGACGTAGCCAGCATTCACCGCGTCATACATATGCGCGGCAACCGCATCTTCCTGCGTGTCGCGCTGACCCTGATCCAGGATCAGCGCAATATCATATGCCGGGGTCGCCAGCATCTATCAGGAATCCCGCCAGTCAAAGCCGTCGTCACAGAAGGCGGTGAACCGGATCGAGGTTTCGCTGATGCGGATCAGATCGCCGCTGGCCAATGCGACCGTGCTGAGAACGGGCTTGCCGTTCAGCCGTACAAGGTTGGCCTTGCCGCCATGGCCCAGATAGCATTTGCGATCCTCGGGGTCATAGGCGATCACGGCATGGTTGGAGCGCGAAATACCGGTGTCGCCGAAATCAAGCTGGATGGCCTGATCGTCATTGCGCCCGATCTGCATCAGCCCTTCGGTCAGGGTGATGCTTGCGCCTCGGCCAGGACCGCTGGTGACAACCAGCCAGCCAACCGGATAGGTTTCCTGCGCGGCCTCGGCCTTGGCGACCGGTTCGGCGGTTTCCATCAGGTCCTGAACATGGGTGTCGGCGCGTTCAAAGCCCAGGAAGGTGGTTTTGACACGCGAACGACGATCTTCGACCGGGGCGGGGACGGGCTGTTCCGGTTCCGGAGTTACATCGACCTCTGGTTCCGGCGTCACTAGGACCTCTGGTTCGGGTTGGGGTTCGGGGGTTTCCATCTGAACCTCTGCCACGACCTCGACCGTCTCTTCGGGTTCCACAATCACGACGTCTTCGGGTGCGACCTGAACTTCAACCTCGGGTGTCTGCAGCAGGGTCACGACCTGCTCAGTTTCACCCTCGGGCTCCTCTTCAATGGTCGGCGTCTCAGCTTCGACCTCATCGGTTACTGCCGGCTCTTCGGCAAAGAGCGATTCCTCGACCGGTTCTTCCTGCTCGCTGACCTCGGCCTCGTCTTGCGCGAAGTCGGGCATCTTGTCTTCAGGCATCAGCTCGTCTGTTTCCTCGTAGGAGTCAGACGTCATGTTCCCGCCCGCCAGCGCCTCACGCAGGGCGTTGAAATCGGCGATGGGTTCCTGTTTTTCCTCGGCAACGGCGGGGGTTTCTTCCGGCGCTTCTTCTTTGGCTTTGCCGGCACCTTCTAGAAGCCGGCTCAGAGGGCTTTTGTATTTGAACATGGTGTCGACACCTTTTTAAACTGACGGCACGAAAACCTGTGCCTGGGGCTGCTACAATCCGCTGCACAACTCGCGCAGTGGCACTTACGAACTTGAAAACAAAAGGGAACTTGTAATGGCTGCGACGGTCCGGTTCCCGTCAGGACGTTGCCATCCTCAGCAAACACACGCTGGCAGATTGTTTCGAACCGGTCTGATTACTCCTGCGCCAATTGCATGACCGCATCTGTTTCGGCCCCGTTCCGCATCACGGTCAGACGCGCTTCGGGATGATTTTCGGTGACTAGACCGGCCAGCGCGGCATCCAAACTTTCAGGCCCGTCAAACACAGCGCCGGTCTGGGTTTCGCCCAGCAGGACATCGCCCGGCTGCAGGGTACCGGCGGTTTCGGACGGAACGTCGGTGACAGTGGGTTTCCACCCCGTTTCCCCCGTGCCCCGGATTAAGAAGGAATACCCGTTCTCAAGACCAACCGACCGGATCGCGGGCAGGGCGAGCAGCCCGTTCTGCGCGCGCGTTTCGCCCAGCGGGCGATACCGGGCCGTCACGCGGGTATAGCCGTCCGGGTCAACCATGAGGTTTTCCAGAACCTGCGCCGCTAGCGAGGCATCGGCCCGCACCGGATCACCGTTCAGGGTAAAGATCGCGACACCGCGCTGCACCCATTCACCGATAACTGTCATATCGGTTTCGGCTTCAAGGCCCGTCACCGCAATGATGTTCCCGGTCGAGGCACGACGGCGCGAGGTTGCAAACGGGATTTCCACGTCCCAATGCGAAAAGGCGACCTGATTTTCCAGCATGTCAACTGGGGCTGCAGGGGCAGCGGGCACTTCGGGCTCCGCTGCGACCTCTGCGGTTTCGGCGACCACCGGTTCTGCGGGGGCCACTTCTGTGGTGGCCGGTTCCGCAGTTTCGGCCTGAGCCTGCTCGACAGGTTTCGCCGGAGAAATTTCTGTATCTTGGGCGGGCGCTTCAGGCTCCGCTGTCACTGTTTCTTCTGGTGCCGGAGTGGCAGGGGTTTGCACCGCAACGGTCTTGGTCTCTGCACCGGGGCCAAACTGGCCGCTTTCCATCAGGAAATAGCCGCCACCCGCAAGAGCCGCCAAAACAACCACCGCGGCGACGATGGTCTTGCCGCTGCCGCCCGATCCGCTTTGCACGACGGTGTCTACGGCAACCGGGGCTTCTTCTTTCGGGGCGAGCTTCGCGAGACCTTCGTCTTTTTTGTCCTCGGCACCCCGAACAAGATCGGAATTGCCGGCCAGCAGGGCCGTGACCACAGCTTCTGCGTTTTCGCTTTCAGCCTTGATCCGGGCCTTTTCCGCTTCCTTGTCTTCACGGTCCATGCCCACGATGACGGAAACCGGGCGATAGGCAAAGGTGTCGAACATCACGCCCGGGCCACGGAACATGCGCAGCCAGTCCAGCGCCGATTGCAGACGGTCGGTGGCATGCACCTCCATCGCCTTGTCGATCGCTTCAAGGAACCCTTCGGGATACCCTTCGAAACGCCCGGCCAGCGGCGAATAGGGGTCGTCTTGACTGTTGTTGAACGCGTTCAGGCGGGTCTGACCGTCGATTGGGCGCTCGCCGCTGATGGCGTGATACAGCGTGGCCGCCAGAACATAGAGGTCACTGCTGGGGCCTTGTTCGGACCCGCGCACGTAGAACTCGTGCGGCGAATACCCATCCTTGATGACACGCAAGGTCAGCAAAGCCGCCGACTTGTTGGCCGCTTGTTCGCGGGCGGCGCCAAAGTCGATCAGGACCGGGTCGCCGTTTTCGTCGATAAGGATGTTGTCGGGCGAGATGTCCCGATGCAGCATCCCGCTTTGGTGGATGAAGGAAACCGCCGACAGCATCTTCTCCGTGACCTGAACGATAAAGTCCGGCCCGCCGTCGTTGTCGGGGTTCTCGACATAGTCCAGCAGGTCGCACCCGCGGATCAGGTCCATCGCGATATAGGCGGTATCATTGTCTTCGAACACCTGATGGACATCGACGATATTGGGATGCACCAGCCGTGCGTGGTTGCGGGCTTCCTGAATGAACAGGTCGATGATCGAGCGCAGGTCGTCCTTGTGGGCGGGATCGTTCGGCTCGACCAGATCGCCGACGCGGCGGCACAGGGCGCTTGGATAACATTCCTTGATGACGACATCGCGTTCCAGACTGTCACGTGCCAGATAGGTAATTCCGAAACCGCCATTGCTGAGAAAACGGAGGATTTCGTACTGCCCGCGCAACAGCTTTGCGCCTGGCTGCAGTCCTTCGATTTTTGGTTCGTCGTGCGTTGCGCCGACAGCCTGGTTGTGGCTCATTTCTTTTCGCCCGTTCTAATCGTTTTGCGGTTTCTTAACTGGGCAAACGACCCGCAAACTCACAACCAAACACAACCGCAGGACACTTGAGAACGGTTAGACGTTTCAAATTTGACTTTATTGGGGCCGCCGCATGGCTTCACTAAGGATCGATTTTGAATGAATCCCATATTTAGTGTTCTGGCTGGACTAGAATCTATATATAGATTATTCGGGTGTAAAAAATGTGGACTGACACCTCGATTCAAGGTGCTTGGTCTCTGATTGCGAAACAATAGAAGGGCGATTCCTGGCGGCTTCGAATCGCCGCGGTGCAGCTCAATTGTAGCGGGAAACTGTCATGTTCCGGTTTTGGTCTGCACCGTTGCCACAGTGCTGCCAGCCCATGCCAGATTGTCGCTGAGTTGCGCCAGAATGCTGATCGCATCCTGCAACGGGGCATCGCCGCTTTCAAACTGCAGCAGCAACAGCAGGTCGGTCGCCTTTTCGAACTCGGCCGGAATCCAATCCGCGTCGGGGTCGATCTCGCCACCCTGTTCCAGACGCTCGGCAAAATCCTCGACAATTTCCTGACAGCTTTGCAGAAAGGCCGCCGGTTCGATGTGCGAGGATTCCCGAAGATCATCGTAGATGCTTGCAATCGCAGCCAGCCAGTCTTCCAGAATTGGGTTGCTCAACGGCGGCAGCGCGGATTCAAGCGCCGATTGTACCGAGGGGCTTTCGGCAGGTTCGGGTTCCGGTTCAGCTTCACCCAGCGCTTCGAGATAGGGCAGGAAGTCCTGCTGCAAATCCTTGCGGGCTGCGTCCAGATCGTTCTGACGTCGGCGCGAGGCAACCTCGAGGACCTGTTCGGCCAGAGTCTGGCCACCACAGGTTTCCCATAAGTCAAAATCCGGCTCGGGCTCCTGCGCCATGGCCCGCACAGCGACCGGGGTGCCGATGGGAACGACCGCGCGGAACATGTCGCCCTTTTCCTTGTTCAGACGGGCCACAACCCGGTCCAGCGCGTCGCGCACCGGGGGCAGGTCGGCATGAGTCACCGCAAGCAGGCTGTTGGCACGTAGCTCCTGCGGAACCTGTGCCCAAAGATGCCGTTCAGTTTCGCGCCAGGCGTTGGTGCCGTTGGTGCACCAAATGGCGCAATCGACATATTCCAGCAGATCCAGCGTCGGCTTGTAGGTATCGTCCAAAGCGCCCGACCCTGGCAGATCGAACAGAGAGATTTCGCGCAGGGCAGGGGTGTTCAACCCGACCGAGATGAAATCGGGGTTGTCAGCAGCCGCCTTTTCCAAAGCGATGCCGGAATAGGTCTTGGGCTCCTTGCCCCACCAGCCCACGGTCGTTTCCGGTGCGTCGGCATAGGCCACGATCACCAGCGGCAGCTTCAGGTGCTGCGGCCCGGTGGGCAGAATGTCGGCCCCTGCCAGCATATTGGCAAGGCTGGATTTTCCCGCGCCGAATTCCCCGGCGAAACCGATATTGACCGCGTTTGAAAGCCGCTCGGCATGGGCCAGCGCGCGGGTGCGCATGTCGTCCAGCGCCGCGTCCGAGGGCAGGGATTCCGTCGCAGTCAGAAAGCGCTCAAGCTGACGCACTTCCTGTTCGGTTCCGGGAAATTCGATCATTCCGCAGCCTCTGCCTGTCGTTCAATCACCGCGTCCGTGCCGAAAACTGTTCCCAGCTCGTCCGAGATGCGGCGCGCCCGGTCGAAGGCACCCTGCGCCTCGGCCTTGGCATTTGTTTCTCCGGTTCCGGCCCTGTGTTCAAGATGCCCGGCCAACAACGCCAGGTAGTGATCCAGAACCGTATTCAACCGTTCTAGCAGATTTTCGCGTGCGGTATCTATCAAATCGTCGCCGATCAGCTCGAATTCCTGCACGATCATCCGTTCGGCGCGCGAGACCACGCTGTTGCGCGAAATCAGACGCGACAGCCAGTTCACGCGCAGTTCGACCGTGATGCCGCGGGTCAGGGCAGTAGTGTCGGGACGGAACCAGCGTACCGCACTGGTGTTCATGCGGTTGTCCATCGGCTCCTGCCAGCCGGGCAGGGCGCGCAGGGCCGCGTTGCTTTGCATGTCGATGGCGTATAGCTCGCTGAGCATGCGCTGGCGCACAACCTGTGTCGCCCCCTGGGTCAGTTCCCGCATGCGATCGCGCAGGGGCGTGAAGTTCAGTTCGGTCTCACCCCCTTTGGCCAGCAGCGGCGATTGCCCGTTCGGCCCGCGCACCACGGCCGAGACCGCTTCGGCCACCGTGTCATCCATGACCCCGCGCAAGTTGGCCAGAATATCGTCCATATCCTGCGTCATCTCTTGCGTCTTGCCTGCAATCAATGCCCGCAGATCGGTCAGTGTCTTGTCGTTTTCGTCCGAGCTGGACGCATCGGCAGCGCTTTCATCTTCCAATGCGCGCAGGTGGACCTGAGACCGTTCCAGTTCTCCTTGCGCGAAACTGTTGAGGTGCTGCCACGCCATCCGCATCTGTTCGTTGCGGGGTCCATCCGTCAGCGCCTTGGTCACATGACGGCGCAGGTCCGGCAAGCCCGAAGCGATCATTGCCGCAAAGCGCAGAACCGCCTCGCGGCTGATGGGGCCGGGGCCTTGCTTGATCTCTTCGACACCGTCCAGATATTGCTTCATCTGTTCGGGATGCGCGCGCAGCCAGGCCAGAACCTGATCGTGATTGACGCCGGTTTCATCCCCGGTCAGCGCATAATGCGCCCATTGCGCACTGCCCATCAGCACGTCGATATCCGAGTTGCCCAGGGCCTTTTCCAGCCCGTCGACCACATCGGCGCGCACTTTTCCGGCGTCGTCGGGGCCGCCGCCCAGCTCGTCCACGCGGTTGATGAAGACGACAGTCTGCCCCAGTTCCAGCGCCTGCATCAGGCGGAACAGTTTCAGATCGGCCCGCGACAGGGCCTGATGCGCCGACAGGACCACGACGAAAAAGTCGGATTCCTTGAGGTACTGACGCGAAATTTCCTCGCGGATCAGCAGCGGGTCGTTGACCCCCGGCGTGTCCGTAACGGTCAGCGGGAACGGGAAATGACCGATGTCGAAATAGACCTCGGCCTTGCGGGTGATGTCGCTGTACAGGCCCCGGTCGCTGCCGGGGTCGGGGCTTTCGCCTTCGGTGGGGTCATCCCCGGCGCAGACATAGCGTGCCAGATCGTCGGTGGACAGATCGTCCAGATCGTGATGCTGGCCCAGCAGATGCTTGTAGCTTTCGCCCAAACGCAGCTTGGCGCGGGTCTTCATTGCCTCGACCTGCTCTTCGATCATCTCGCGCTTATAGCTGTCCTCGTCATCGGGGAACATGTTGCGCAGTTCTTCACCCTCGGCGATCAGGGATTGCCACTGGTGGTTGTCGAAGAAATGAAACTCGGCCCCCCGGGAGCGGCCCGAGGGGTGGCCGAAATGCATGTCGGTGATCACCGTCGTCCAGGGGTTCACGTCCGAGGGCAGGTATTCGGCCTGCCCGGTAAACCCGTTGATCAGGCGGGACTTCCCGGCCTTGATCTGCCCGACAAAGGCAATCGACGGTTTCAGGTTCGAAAGATCGCCGATGATGCGCGAAATGAACTGACGGGTTTCGTCATTGCTCGTTTCATGCATTTCTTCAGCGATGCGAATAAGTTCGCGACGATTTGACTCACTCATAACCCTTACCTTGTCACTCGTAAAAATGGACTGAATTAGACGAAAACTTGAATGTTTTGAGGGCGATCATTCTTTCTGCCCCAAAAGAGCGCCCCAAAGATTAACAACAGCGCCCAATTTGCGGGCTTCATGTGCGGCAATGGCAATCTGTTCGCCATCGTGCAGAACGGCCAGACCCGCGCCTTTGCCACCGGATGGGCGCATCACGATCAGTTGCGGGTGGTCCAGTTCCGCTTCCGTGTCGCCATCCCACCCGGCGAGATCAGCGGCAAACCGGGCGAGCATTTTTCTGTCCGGCTGCAAAGACCCCGAAGCGGCAAAATCGCCTTCGGCATCCGACACGGCTCCGTCCGCGTTATCGGCCAGCAGGCGTCCGGTGGCAAAACGCGCCGAGCGGTCGAAAAAGGCCTGCGCCAGCGATGCGTCAGTTTCATCAGCGGCTGTTTCGTCCACGATATCCGGCACAACTGACACAATCGGTTCAGTGGGCAGTTCAATCTGCGCACAGGCTTTTTCAATTTCGCTCAGCGTGACGCCGACATCATCCGCTTCAAGCGCTGCGTCTGGCTTTAGCGACACCAGTTCCAACGGGGCAGGGGCATCCGCAATGTCCGTGACCAGTTGCGCCAGCTTGCCGATCAGATCTTCCCGCGCCTCGGTTTCGAAATCCGGCACGGGCCCAGAGCGGACGCGGAACACATCCGTGACCCGCGAATTGGTCACTTCGAGCGCCAGACATTCGCCGCTGGCTGCCGTGAACTCCAGACGGCGGGGCAGGACGGTGCCGCGAATGGCCCGCAGAACACCGGCGCGGCGCGCCACAGCGGTTTCACCCGCGATATTCACCGCCGGTGACAATCGGGCAACCGACGACCGCCCGATATTTTCGAGCATGTCGAGTATGTCCGTATCCATCATACCGTGACCCCCTCTGGTCCCGATCAGACTGCTGCCGCGACCGGCCCCAGACTGAGATGCGATTTTGTTAGTGCCAGCCCGACATTTGCGCTGCTGTTGCAGATGTAGCAGACCACATGGTCCGGATACGCCTGCGTTCGCAGGAAAATGTGCAGATGGTCTTTTGAAAACACCGCGATTTCCCCAAATCCCGGATTGTCCACCTCTTCCGTACCGGCCTGACGCAAGAGCGCCTCAAAGGCCCTCACGCCGCGCCCCTGAAACAGATTGGCGGCAGCGATGGCCAATGTATCCAGAACCTCTGCATTTTTGGGATCGGATGCGCTGGTGCCCAGCACCATCCCCGTTTCCATGTCAATATACCCGGCTGCAATGCAGTCGGGTATGGTTTCAATTGCAGAGGTCAATGCGGCCTGTATCGACATTTAAACCTTTGTTTTCCCTTTCAATTGCCCATTGGGTTGATTCGGACACCGCTACAACACATGCCATTCCGCCCCGCTGTTCTCACTTGTTTTGGGCATCGATTGCAATGTCTCTTTTTCCTGGCGTACGCCCTGTTCACTGACGATCTGGTCGAACTCGGCCAGAAAAGCCTGAAACACCGATTTGAGCCCTTCGACATCGTCGGGCAGTTCGTCGTCTTTGACAACTTCCTGCCACATGGCCCACGCGCTGAGCGGAGCGCCCGCAGACCCGTCCGCCAGATCATCAAGACCAACGGCTTCGGGCTGCGAATCCACGCGGATTTCGACAATGCCGCTTGTTTCCGGCTCGGGCTCATATTCTTCGGCATCGCTGTCGGGTTGCTCGGCCATCAGCGCGGTAATCGAAGAAACTGAAACTTCGATGCTGCGGTCCTTTGGCTCTTCGTACTCTGTGGGCTCATCCTCAGCATCTGGCGTGTCGGCCAGTGCGGAACTCAGAGATGTCAGAACATCGTCGGACGCGTCCGTTTCTTCCGTCTGCGGCGTATCCGGGTCATCGCTTTCGGCGGCAATGCCTTCTTCGATCTCCTCATCCGTTTCGAACTCATCAATCAGTTCGAATTCGTCAAAGTCGGTTGCATCTGCCGCCAGGCTGGTCAGGTCCAGCGGATCGTTGGACGTGTCGCGGAAAAAGGCGCGCAGTTCCTCGTCATCGGTGTCCTGACCGGTTGCGGCAGGGTCCTTTACCGGCACCATTTCCGCCCGCAGCCGCTCGGCCTCTTCCGCGTCGATCCGGGCCCGGTCGGTATCCTCCGACCGCCGCTCTACCCGGGCAGGGCGCACCGGGAAGCTGGTGACGACGGCGCTGTCCTTGCCTTCATCCTCCGGGGCGTCAGCTACCGGGTTAACCAGTTTCAGAGGCTCGGCTTCTTTTGTCCCCTGATCGGTTTCCGAAAATTCAGATTTTCTTTCAGGGCGCAGAGGCTGGATTTTAGGTAAATCCGACAGGCCCTTGTCGATCTGGTATCGGGCCAGCTGGTCGGCCCGGGTGTCCATGATCTGCTCGGTAATCTCAAGAAAACTGTCGATCATCTTGCCGCCACCACTGCGCGCCCACAGATCGGCATCGCCGGTTTTGTCGCGCGCGGTGATTGCGTCACGGGCCGAAAACAGGATCGAACGATTGAACAGATGACCGGCCTCGCGATTGACGCGGCGCAGGACCTTTTGCCGGTCTTTCGCTCCCAGCGCATCGGCGCGGGTGACAAGCAGCAGTGAATTGCTTTGCAAGCGCTCCGGCAGCGCAACCCAGGTCGCACGTTCCGTTTCGCGCCAGGCTTGCGTTGCATGGGTACACCACAGAACGCCATTTGCCTGCCCGACGGCCCGTTGCCAGACATCCGAGGAAATCTTGGGGTCCGAAATACCTGGCGTGTCGATCAGGTCGACGGCCTCGAGAATATCGGCTTCAAGGAATATGCGCACAAACTGCGCATCGTCCACGCCAACCGTCTCAAGCTCATCCAGCGAGATGTTCTGCGTGCTGCCATCATGTCGTTTCACATAGGCGGACTGATTGCCCCAGCTAAACCAGATCGGAGGAAGCTGCGTCGCCGTCACTTGTGTCGGCAGCGCCTTCTTGCGCAGCAGAAAGTTCATCAGCGTGGATTTCCCGGCGCTGAATTCTCCCATAAGCGCGAAGACCGGTTTGCGGCGGGACCAATGCTCGATACGTTCCCATGCCTTGGGTGAAACGAAGCGTGTTTGTGAATCTTTTGCCATTTTTCTACTTATGCCGCTTCGTTGCTTAGGTCTTTCAGGATGTCGCCAAGGATTTCATCCTTCGATTTCTTGGGCTGCAGCCCTGCCATCAGGGCCGGGTTCTGTGCCGCATCCGTCTCGGCCGAGGCCGAGATGCTCAGCAGCGTCTCTTTCTGCTCGCGCATGAAATCCGACAGGATCGCCCGGACGTTTTCCAGCACTGCCGCGACCTGATTTTCCTCGATATCCTTGGTGATCGAGTTCGCTTCAGAGGCGATCAGCCGGGTGTAATCGGCGGCGTAAGCCTCGAACCCCTTGCGCCGTTGCCACCACCGTCGCCACCACGTGCTCTGCAGGTCCAGCGCGATGGTCCGGCCAATGCCCAAGGGCGGCGGAACCCGCGGCACAATGGGCGCTTCGATGCTGAATTCACCCAGATGGTTGCCGAGGATTTTGTGATACAGCGCCTCGACATCCGCCGCGGCGGCAGAATACAGCGTCCCTGCTTCCTTGCGCATCGAACGGGCAAAGCTGAAATATGCGGCCTTTTGCAGGGTGCGCAACCCAGCAGGATCATATTGCCACGTTCCTTGCTCGCCATTCTGTTCCAGATGCGAAATCAACGAATCCGTCGCGCGTTTGACAAAATTGGCCTCAGCCGAATTCAGCCGTTCCAGAACCTTGTCGCGCAGCTTCACGGTCAGGTCTGCCGCCTTCTTTTCATACTCGGCGGTCACGGTGGCAATCGCCTCATCCGGCGAAACCCCGTCCAAATCGCGCATCACGCCATCCCCGTCGGACAGGTTCTTGGCCACGGCTGTGGCGCGGATCTGGCTGGCGATGTTGCGCGCGCGGTGGCGTACACGATCCAACAGCCGCGAACCCGCGCCTTCGGCAATGCGTTCGTTCATCGCAAGCAGCAGGTCCGGCAGGCCGGACAAGGCCCAAATCTTGTCAAGCGAGGGCGCCTGATCACCAAAACCCGCCGCCAGATAGAACGTGTTCAACGCCTGACGCGATTCCTCGGTCAGAATGTCCGGATTGCCGGTCAGCGCGGCCTCGGCCCACTGAGCGCTGCCGAACACAACGCTGGTATTGGCGTCGATATTGTTCTGTTTCAGTGTGTCCTGAATCCGGTCACGAATTTCCGGCACCTGATTGACCGGGTCGGACAATTCATCGATGCGGTTCACGAACAGGATGATCTGCCTGTTTTCAAACTGCGAGATGATCCGCATCAGCGCCATGTCCATGGTGGTCAGCGCCTGGCTTGCGGCCAGTACGACGATACACACCTCGGACCCGCGCAGGCTGCGCAGCGTGATCTGCTCGCGCACCATGAAGGTATCGTTCACGCCGGGCGTATCGCAAAGCTTCAGCGAGATCGGGTATTGCGGAATGTCCATGAACAGTTCCGCCGATTTCGTCACATCGGCAAAACGGCCTGTCTTGGGGTCGATATCCGGATCGTCCTCGTCGCCCAGACAGACATAGCGCTGGATCAGTTCCTCGTCGAAATAGTCATACTGGTGGCTCTGGCCCAGGATCAAGTCGAAATGCTTGCCCAGCCGTTCCTCGGATTTGGCCTTCATTTCATTGATCTGGCGGCGAATATCGTCCATCTCATCATCGGCACCGGCCCGGTTGGCCAGTTCCCCCAGACGGCCGCCGCCCACCATCAGATTGTCCCATTCTTCCTGTTCAAAGAACGTGAACTTGGACTTTGTGTCGCCCGGCGTGCGGGTGTTGATATTCAGCGTCGTGACCACGGATGTCCACGGGTTGACGTCGGACGGCAACAGGGCAGGGCGGCCCGCCAGGATGTTGATGATTGAGGATTTCCCGGCCTTGACCTGACCGACCATCGTGACGCTCGCGGTGAAATTCTCCATCCGCGTTTTCAATGTGGCCAGCCGCGCCGAAGACCGCGCGTCCGCCACCTCTGTCAATTGGTCGATCTGTGCCGTCAGCGAGGACATCGCCGACGTCATCGGGGCCAAAGCCTCGTTGCCTACAGACAAAAGGTGGTCGTTTCGCGCCATAATGGTCAGCCTCCGGTTCCGGTCGCTGCAATCGCGGGCCGGTGCGGGGGCCGCCCGGCGGGACTGCTGGTATGTGTGTCGATGCGCGCAATCAGATCCAGCGCATTCCCAAGAATTTCAGCTTCGGCCCGGGGCGAGATGCTTTCATAGGCCTGGGCATCCGCCAGAACCTCGATCGAGCTAAAGCGGTCGCCATTCTCGAGGCTCGCAACATGGCGGCCCGTGGGAAAGCCCTCGGACTTTACAGCAGGCAGCGGCATACGCGCATTGGCAAGAAGGTAGTGCTGGCCGGAATGGGTACGCAGCGAAATGCCGAACCCGGTATTCGGATAATCCCGGTTCAGGGTTTTGAGTTCACCTAGAAAACTTTCGCGAGCAAAGAAGATAGCATCTTGCTCAGGGGCAGCGGAGTTGTTCAGATCGGTCACGGCAGAAAACCTTGTACTGGAGTTGAGCGAAAAACTCGTACGGGCGCCAAAGTGGCAAAAAAGACTCATTAACTCCTGACGACAAACAAGACCCTTCAAGGCGGTGTTAATTTGACGTGAATAAGATTTTTTGGCGTTTGAAATGTGGCGGGAATGTGGAGGTGTGCTCACAGGAACGCCTCAACCCTTGCGTGTTTGAGGTGTTCTGTTGGCGGGTTGGTATGCAGAGCGGATTGGCCCGTCCGGTCGCGTGTACAGCCATGGAACAGCGGCTATAGCCGCTTTGTTTGAAGGGATAACTCTCGTGCCGAGCTGGCAAAAGTCCGAGGCGCGTTTCCCGATTGAAGAACCCATTGGTCTGAACAACCCGATGTGCCTGGTCGGCTGACCAGCTTCTTTCGACGCCGGATCACAAACTTGGCCGTTGGCCGATTTTCCCTCTCGCACTCAGGATCAAGCTTTGTTATCAGCTCGTCATTCCGGCACTTTGGTGCCCGGTTGCGGGTGTGGCGAAATTGGTAGACGCACCAGATTTAGGTTCTGGCGCCGCAAGGCGTGGGGGTTCAAGTCCCTCCACCCGCACCAATTATCTATTGATTTCATTAAACAAATTTTGTTTCAGGCAGTTTTGACCCCACTTTGGCCCCTACCTTATCAAGCGCTTGAGGGCTTAAATAGAGCGTCGATTTCGGCCACGGAATACACCGTCGCGCACCTTCATAGGCGAAATGGGGCTTGATGAGATTCGCTTTCACCATCCCGTAGAACTTGTTCCGACCGAAGGGCTAGCGGGCAGGTTTTATCGCCTGGGTGCCGGTCACGAACTTGACCTCGTCCGTGATGATTTGTGTCCGCGGCTTGGTCATCCGGTTCCCTCCAACAGAGCAGCCTCGCTACGGACTTTCAGCCGCGCCGTGGAAGAACTGGCGAACGTTTGTCTGTTTCATACAAAGGATAGTGAACGCGATTACGGTATGCCAAGGAAATACACCCCACGGTTTTCAACATAATCAGTATTATGCGACGCATCGCTCACAGATGGTGCCGCTACTTCCAAGTGCGACTCCTATTAGAAACCAATGGGTTATCTAATGAGGAGATCATGTCATGGGGACAGTGTATTCGCAACTCAGCATCGAAGAGCGCCGTAGAATTGAGCGCTGGAGGCACGCGAAGGTTCCGGTTCGGGAGATGGCACGTGTGTTGAAGCGCTCGAAAGCCACCATCCATCGAGAGATCAAGCGGAACTTCTTCTCGGATCCTTGTCTGCCGAAATGTGATGGCTACTACGGCGCGTCTGCGCATCGGAAAGCTGCGGATCGGCGCGCCCGGCAACGTAAACTGATCCGCCATCCCGAGTTGCGCAAGCGTGTCGTCGAGCGGCTAAAGAATGGCTGGACGCCTGAGCAGATCGGCAACCGAATGATCTATGAAGGCGCAAAGCTGCGCGTCTGTCAGGAAACGATCTACCGCTACATCTATTCCAGAGAAGGCATGGCCGACGAGCTCTGGTGGTATCTGCCCGAGCATCGAATGTATCGTCGGCCACGCCGCGCCAGAAAGCGTCTTCCGTCTAAATTTGATCGGGACGTTAGCATTCTGTTTCGCCCGGATGACGTGGCGCATCGACGTCAGTTTGGTCACTGGGAGGGAGATTTGATGCTGTTCAAACAGGCTCTTGGCCAGTCAAATGTCACGTCACTGGTCGAACGCGTCAGCCGGTTCACGGTGCTGCTGAAGAACCCGAACAAGCGCACCAAGCCCGTGATGGGCAAGATCATGAAGGCGGTGCGCGATTTGCCCCATCTGGCACGGAAATCCATCACCTTCGACCGCGGCACCGAGTTTGTCTCGTGGCCCCATTTGCAGGCCGAGATCGGAACGCAAACGTGGTTCTGCGGCCCATCTTCTCCATGGCAAAAAGGAACTGTCGAAAACACCAATCGCAGGGTCAGGCGCTGGCTTCCCCGTAAGCGCGACATCACGGCGGTCTCAGATCATGACTTGAAAATGATCTGTGACCGCCTCAACGCGACACCCAGAAAATGCCTGGGATGGAAGACACCCGCCGAGGTGTTCCGGGAAAAGATGCTGGAAGAAATGGGCCGAGCCCCCTACCCTCAAAGGCAATAGGAGTCGCAGTTCAGGTATCGCTCACAATCTTCTCCCACACATCGCGGATGACATCGGCTGCCATCAGCACATCATCGCGGGTGGTATCGAACTGCCCGACCTGAAACCGGATAATCTTGCGCCCGTCGAACATGCCTTGGGTCAGATAGATCCGGCCGTCTTCGTTCAGCGTATCCACCAAGTGTTGCTGCTTCGCATCGTCGCCGGGGCAGCGGAATGCAAACAGGCTGAGGATCGGGCCGGTGATGATTTCGAACCCCTCCATCTTCCCGATCTCCTGTGCAAGTTCCTGCGCCCAGGCCACGTGGTTTCGGATGCGTGCGCGCAGCCCGTCCACCCCGTAAGAGCGCAGAAGGAACCAGATTTTCAGGGCCCGGAAGCGGCGACCCAAGGGGATGGTCCATTCCGAGTAATTCGTCACTTCGGCACCGGTTGTCTTCAGGTATTCCGGTTCGATCTTCAGTGTATTCAGTTGAGGCGCCGCGTCCCGCAGGAACTGAATGGCGCAATCGAACTGAGCGCCCAGCCATTTATGCGGGTTGAAGACAATGCTGTCATAGCGGTCTGCGCCCGACCAAAGAGCCTCGCGAAATTCGGGGCAGATCATGGCGGAACCGGCCCATGCGGCATCCAGATGCGTATAGAGGTCGTGTTTCGCCGCGATATCCGCGACGGCGTTCAGATCATCGCAGGCCCCTACCCCCGTACCACCCGTGATCGCAATGATACCTGCCGGGATATGACCGCCGGTCAGGTCTGCCTGAATGGCAGCCTCCAGCGCGGTGGGGTCGATTGCGAAAGTCGCGCCATGGGTGGGCAATTTGACCAGATTGTTCTGGCCGATCCCGGCAACCCAGCAAGCGCGGTCGATCGACGAATGCACTTGATCCGAGCAATAGATACGCAGCGCGCCTTTGGTATTCAGGCCATCGCGGTTTCCGGTAAAGCCGGTGGCGCGTTCGCGCATTGTCAGTACGGCCGACAAAGTGGCCGAGGACGCGCTGTCCTGTATGACCCCGGTCATGCCATCCGGCAGGCCAAGCGCCTGACGCAGCCAGTCAACCATGACACCCTCGACCTCGGTCGCTGCGGGTGAGGTCTGCCACAACATGCATTGCGCCGCGATGGTGGTCACCAGCATCTCGGCCAGCATGGAGGGCGGCGCGGCGTTGGCCGGGAAATAGGCGAAGAACCTGGGATGCTGCCAATGGGTCATACCCGGCATCACGATCCGTTCGAAATCGGCCAGAATTGCATCCATCGGCTGGCCGGTCTCCGGGGGCGCGCTGTCGAGTTGCGGTCCGATCTGACCCGGTGCGGTTTGCGCCCGAACGGGCCGGTCTGCCAGTGACTTATGATAATCCGCAGCCCATTTCGAGATGTGCTGGCCCCAATGTGAAAACTCGTCCCAATCCATCAGTCACCTTCTTTCTGCGGCAGGCATTCCAGATGTCCGGAAATACTCCAGCCCGGCGGAATCACCCGGCCCACCGCAACATGGCGCAGATTCCGGGGGAGGATCAATCAACTCTGTCCCTACGGCGCAATATCGGGCGAAGCTGCCGGTGACATGTCGTTCTGCGCGGTGCTGGTGCGCCCCTCAGCGATTACCGCTGACGGTCCCTGATCGGGGTCGACTGTTTGGCAATCCGAGCGAGCGAGACTCGACGTTCGGTCAGCGACAGACAGACCCGCTGCTGCGTCGTGCCGTGTCGAAGTGAAAATGGCCTTTGTGAAACTGGTCCGCCTCGGGGCCGAGCACGGTTCCAAACAGTTCGCAGGCACCACTGTGAAGGTCACGCAGCACATTGGCAGTGCTTTCGGCATCCCAGCCGTCGCGGACCGTAATCAGCGTGCCGTCCTGCAGGACAAAGGCAGAAATATCGATCGCCCGCCCCCGTGCGTGTTCAGACAGGCGCGCCCGGGGCTGGTTGTTCTGCGTCTTGCACGAGTAGTGCCCGGCCAGGCGCATCCCCTTCAATCCACCCCCCTGCCCGGCAAAGGCCGGTTTGGCCGTATTTTCGATCCACGTCTTGAAGGTTACTGCCGTTTCGCAATCCATCAGCGCAAGCTGACTGAAAAAGATGTCCGAGATCACACGGACCTGAACCGGGTCGGCTATGCCGCAGCCCGGGTGTTTTTCGGAAATCGGCTTGCGTGTTTCGCCCAGAATCGTCCAGTCCCCGCACAAAGCGCCGCGATCCCGCATTCTTTCGCGCCCAAGTTCAAAATTGCGAAATTTGCAGGGCCTTACCTGCGGCCTTGGTGAGGTCAAAACCTCAGGCCCGCGTGTGACCCCTGTTTTTACGATGATCTCGTCGGAGGCCGCCCCGAGAACGGGCGCAGTTGCCACAAGGTTCGAAGACGGTGCCTCAGCACAATCCGGCGTGGCGACGACCGGAGACGCGCTAAGCAGGAACATCGCAACCAGTATCCGCATCAGATCACCGCGTTTTTGGCCAATCCCTCACGGGCGGCAAAACGGCACGTTGCAGGTCAGGTCACGCGCAAAGCGTACGGATTTGCCGTTGATTTCGATGATAAATGCCGATGCGGCGAACCACCATCTGCCCTCCCCCACGCCCGGCTGCGAGGCGTCGCAGCTGTTGCCAAGGTAGTAGGTCGCACCGTTGGCCGTTTTCACGACCGCCCCGTGCTGATTGCAGGAGATGGTGACGTCCGAGGAACTGTTGTTCTCGGTCGCGCTGGCGGAGGCTGCAAACATTGAAATCGCGCAGACCGCCCCGAGGTATTTTCTGATCATCAAATCGTACTCCTTTACACCAAAACCTTCAAAAAAAGCTGCAAACAGAACGTTTGGATTGATGGAAGCACTCTCGGCTCGACCTTTCAACCGTTTATCGCGCCTTAAGGGCATGGCGTCCGGCAGATGTTGGCCCCGGAAGGGCGCGAAAGAGTATTTTCACCAATGAACCACGACTTGCTCGTTCAAAATACTCAAACAGAGTGACAATAGCGCAAAGATTGGGTCACTTTTCTGCCGGACTGTACATAGATTCTCTTTCAAAGGAGAATCCCAATGTCGTTGTCTGATTTCCGCCAATCCCTGCAATCCTGTGATCTGGTACGCGATCTGCGTGACGGCGTGATCGGCGACGGGGTTTCGATTCCGGGTCTGTTTGGGGACGTTTCGCTTGTCTATGCTGACTACGTGGCTTCCGGTCGCGCACTGGCTCAGGTCGAGGATTACATCCGGGACAAGGTGCTGCCCTTCTATGCCAACAGCCATACCGAGGCGTCTTATTGCGGCGCCTACATGACACGGCTGCGCGCAGAGGCTCGTGCAGAAATCGCGCGGCTCACCAATGCCGAAGGCTGCAGCGTGATCTTCGCAGGTTCGGGCGCGACCGCTGGTCTGAACCGTCTGGTTCCCTTGTTTGGCGTCAATGAAGCCCAGAAGGCTGTGGTTTTTGTCGGCCCCTATGAGCACCATTCAAACCTGTTGCCATGGCGCGAATCCAACGCCGAGGTGGTCGAGATTCCCGAGGCCGCAACCGGCGGCCCGGATATGGACGTGCTTGAGGCTGCTTTGAAAGACCATGCAGATGCGGTTGTGAAGATCGGCAGTTTCTCCGCCGCCTCCAACGTGACCGGCATTGTCACGCAGCCCGATGAGGTGACCCGGCTGCTCAAATCGTACGGCGCGCTGGCGGTCTGGGATTACGCCGGCGGCGGGCCCTACCTGCCAGTCGATATGAACCCGGCCCCCGACGCGCAAATGGATGCAGTAGTCGTCTCGCCACACAAGTTTCCCGGCGGGCCGGGCGGCAGCGGAGTGCTGATCGTGCGCGACGCGGCGGTGTGCCGGGAAACCCCATCCTGGCCCGGCGGCGGCACCGTTACGTTCGTTTCGCCCTGGAGCCATTGCTACACCTCGAACATCGCCGCCCGGGAAGAGGCAGGTACGCCCAACGTTGTCGGCGACATCCGCGCCGCGCTCGCCTTTATCGTCAAGGACGAGATCGGGCAGGCCTTCATTTCGGCGCGCGAGGCCGAGATGAACAAGATGGCCATTCAGGCATGGTCGCAGAACCCGCAGCTGACGCTGCTGGGAACAGAGCATCCAGACCGGCTTCCCATTTTCTCATTCCGGGTCACCCGCGCCTACGGGTCTCCGTTCCATCACCAGCTGTTCACCCGGATGCTCAGCGATGTATACGGCATCCAGACCCGGGGCGGCTGCGCCTGCGCCGGTCCCTATGCGCACCGGCTGCTGGGCATCGACCGTCCACATTCCGATGCGCTGTTCAACGACCTGAATGCGGGCAAGGAGTTGCTGAAACCCGGCTGGGTCCGCCTGAATTTCAGCTATTTGATGGATGACAGCAAAGCGCGCTACATCATCAACAGCGTGAATGACCTGACAACGCGTTTGGAGGAGTTGGAACCGCACTACACAGCCGACCCGGCCACCGCGCGGTTCACCATCGCCTCGGACGCATTGGAGGTCGCCTGAGTGCGCATAACCGACCGTGCCTGTTCTTCCCATACATGCGAAAACCCTCTAAGTTTTTCAAAATGATGGGTCAATTGAACGGGAAACTCGCGAAAATGGATAGAAAAGACTTAAGGATTATCGAGGAACTGCAAAAAGACAGCTCCTTGTCGCAGCGTGAGTTGGCCGAACGGGTCAACCTGTCGCAGAACGCGTGCTGGCGGCGTTTGCAGAAGCTGAATGAGAGCGGCATCATTGTCGGCTCTACCGTAGTTCTGAACCGCGAAAAGCTGGGGCTGGGGCTGGTCGTTTTCATGATGGTCAAAACCCGACATCATTCCGCCGATTGGCTGGATGAATTCCGCCGGGCGGTTCTGCTCATCCCGGACGTTATCGACTTTTTTCGGATCGGAGGGGATTACGATTACATGATCAAGGTCATTACCGAGGATATGAACACATACGATCAGGTCTATCAGCGCCTGATTTCGACGGTCGAGCTGGATGCTGTAACCTCTTATTTCTCGATGGAAGCGATTGCCGAGCAGAGGCCTTTGAAAATTTCGTGACGGTTGGGTCCGTCTGGACTTTATGCACGGTTCAGACGGCCTCGAGATTGCCCAAGAGGATCGACGTCATATCCGCGGAAATCACGCCGTCCACAGCCACAACATCCATACCCGTTTCGTAAACCACATTGTTGCTCGTGATCCCGGACAGATCAGCGTTGGCGTCCAGAAACACCCATTCCGCCTCGTTCGGCGTGGGCTGGCCGACCGCCACCTGCAGGATCGCCAAAGCGTCCAGCGCATTAATTGTCCCGTCTTGATTGATATCGGCAGCAATCAGATTCTCGGGCTCTGCACTGCCCCAGGTCGGATCAAGCCCGACCGCAAGGCGCAGAACCTGCAGCGCATCAAGGGCGGTGATTTCGCCGCTGGCGGTGGAGTAGGTTTTGACGATCTCCAACTCTCCGGGGAATGTTCCGTCCGGCAGGTCCAGATCGAACTGACCGGTGCTGTCCGCCGTCGCCACCACAGTCCCACCGCCGTCCGGGGTAAAGCGAATCTCGGCATCCGAAAACCCCGGATTGGCGGTTTCCGAATTGACGGTAACATCGCCCTGTATGCCGCCGGAACTGTCCGGGTCCAGCCCGCCGAAATCTCCGAAATCCACCGGAATGTGATCGGGGCCACCAAAGCCGGGTCCGAATATTTCGGCGCTGGTCAGCCCGCCTCCGGCTGCCGAGTGGACCTGAACGGTCTGGCCGCGATATTCGATATCGGCCCCCTGCGCGGTCGTCGTAAAGGTCAGTTGGGACGGCGTCCGCAACAGCATGAAGTCGAACATATCCAGCCGGTCGACTCCGACCTCGAAATCGGAAATCGTTGTGGGGTCGCTTCCCCATTGCATGACAAAGATATCGGCCCCTGCCCCGCCGGTCATGGTGGTTGCCCCGGTGCCTGCGATCAGAATATCGTCACCGGCCCCGCCCAACAGAGTGGAACTCAGCACGCCACCCGTCAGCATATCATCAAGGGCCGTGCCATTGACGGTGCCAAACCCTTCGCGCACCACGCCCAGATCCGCGACCGAGGTGGTGAGTTGCGTCAGCCCTGCGTCCTGTAGTGACGCGGCAAAGATCTGCAACTCATCGCCAACATGGGCGACGCTCAGCGACTGGATGTTTTGCAGGCCGGTCGCCAGCGTATCCTCAAAACTGTCCAGGTGGATCAACTGGCCATCGGGCGTCAGGGTGAACAGGGTTACGCCCCCGTCCGCTCCACCGGCGACGACAAAGGCGCGTCCATCCACTTCGACGACCGCCATGTCCTGCACCGATTCGAACCGGGTAAAACGGGTATCCAGAACGTGGTCGGTGGGGCTGAGGCTGCCGTTGCTGCCCAGCTTCATGACGCTGATCGAATGAGAATCCGACCCTGCCACGATCACCCAGGACTGGCCGTACACTTCGACCACCTCCAACGCGGTGGGCGTGGCAATGCCCAATGTAGACGTGGCCGCGCTGTTGTCGATTGCGCTGAGCGTGCCCGTTCCCTGATCCAAATGATAGGTCGAAATCGCGTTGCCAGCGGCATCTGACGCGATCACGAAGTGCCCAGACCCGGCCTGCACCGTCTGGATGGAATTAGCCTGCCCCGCCACCAGCTCTGCCAGGCTGAGCGTCCCGTCACTGTTGACAAAATAGGTCCCGATCTGGCCGGTATCCTCATGCGCAACGGCCAGAATATTTGTGGTATCCAGTGAAATCTGGACAAGGGCCGGGATATCTCCGCCCCCTGTCAGGGTTCCGGTTTCCCGCAGGCTGCCGACCGAGCCGTCAGCGTTCAGCCCATAACTGACCAACCCCGTCGCCGTGTCCACATCCAGCACAAGATGTTCGGTTCCCGCCAGCGTGACCGGCGTTGCAGTTCGGCCCACCTGAAGGGTGATCGTCCCCCCGTAATATTCGGTATCCACAAGCTGCGGCAGGTTGCCCTCGACCAGTCGCCAGACGGCGACGCCACCGAGCGGGCCCGAGACTGAATACAGATACGTGTCCCCGTTAAGCGTTTTTAAAGCCGTATCGCCGATACCTGAATCGAACGCCGCGCTCGCCGTTGCAGCCACACTTTCGAACCGAAGCCTCATACCCGTCACCCCCTATGCCTCCCCTGGCACTAAAAACAGGATGATCCGATGCCAAGGCCAAAACCAAAACGGAAATGTGGTGAAAAAAAGGAGTTCGGTTTCGGTTTAACTCAAATTTTTTCTGGTCCGATCGCAGCAATCGTCAGACGGCAAGACAGATGAACAGAACCTTGACCGGGCAGCCCGCCCCCACCGGCAGATTGCAACAACCAAATGTGAGGGAAAGATGACTAAAGCACCCGATTCCAACACCCGTCCGGCCGCAGATCATCCGGATACGGAACACAAGCACAACGTCCGCAATTGGATTGACGGCAAACTGCGCCGCTGCTCCGGACGCGGGATTGCCGGCGGGCTCGGGTCCATGCTGACCGCTTTGCCCGCGCTGTCTCAGGCCACGATTGAAGAGCTTTATGCCTTTCAGTTCGCCGAAGCCATTCCGGGGGTGCGGTCCGTCAAGATGCTCAAGAACGGCGACGTGCTTCTGAAAATGGCGGACGGCCGCACGATGATCGTGGCAGCCGAGAATGTGCAGGTCCTCGAGGGCGGCGCAATCATGATTGCCGAGGAAGTGGTCGGTGAAATTGCACAGCTCAGCGTCGCCGAAGCCGGCGGTGCCGCAGCTGCGACCAGCGGCATCAGCAGTGTTGGCGCGGCCTTGGGTGGTGTCGGACTGGCCGGGGCGGCAGCCGCTGGCGCAGGTGGCGGCGGCGGTGGCGGGTCCGACGACCCCGAGCCCGCGCCCACCTTCCCCGGTCTTAACCTTGCGCAGGTGCAGTCTGCCGCTTTGAACAGCAGCAGCACAAACTCGACCGCGCCCGAAGGCACTTCGACCGTCGAAGTGAAAATCGGATCGCTGGTCAAAACGGTGGAGCCCAATGAAGACGGAACGTGGAGCCTGTCTCTGACAGCGGCTGAGGCCGGTAGTCTGCCGCAGGGTGTAACCACTGTGACGATCCGAAACCTGGACGAGTCGGGTCAGGAGATTTCGGTTGAGACTGTTGAATTCGACATCGACACGGTGCCTCCCACCCTGTCGATCACCGGATTTTCGGATGGGGTCGTCTTGAACTCTGCCGAACAGACCACCGATCTGACCGTCTCGGGCACCACAAATGCCGAGGACGGACAAAACGTTACGGTAACGGTCAATGGCCAAACCTATTCCGGTACCGTCGCGGGCGGACAGTGGAGCGTGACCGTCCCTGCCGCCGATCTGTCCTCTCTGACGGATGGCTCCACTGTCTCTGTCACCGCAGATGTGTCCGACAGCGCGGGCAATCCGGCCGCACAGGCCACCAGCAGCTTCGACACCGATTTCACCGCCCCCACTGTGACACTCGACCCGGTCGCAGGTGGTTCGATCGATCTTTTGGATGTGGGCAGCGATCTGAGCCTGTCCGGGACCACAACAGCCGAGGACGGGCAGATGGTGACCGTCGTGTTCAACGGCCAGACCTATACCGCCGCCGCCAGCGGCGGTAGTTGGAGCGTCACGGTTCCCAGCGCCGATCTGGCCAGCCTGACAAACGGATCGCCCGTCGCCATAGGCGTGAGCGTCACCGACCCGGCAGGCAACCCGGCGCTTCCGGTTTCGGTTGCGGTGCCTGTCGACCTGACCGGCCCATCGATCACGATCGCACCTCTGTCCGTCGGCGCCGTGATCAACGCGGCCGAGGTCGGGTCGGACCTGTCAATCACCGGATCAACTGCCAATGTTGGCGATGGCCAGCAAGTCACCGTCACATTGGATGGCCAGACTTACACCAGCACCGTTTCCGGAGGCAGTTGGAGCGTTACCGTCCCCGCTCTGGACCTCGGCGCGCTGGCCGATGGTGGCACCTTCACCGTCACCGCCGATGTGTCGGACAGCGACGGGCTTGCCGCGCCCCAGGCCAGTGTTCCGGTGGCAAAAGACATCAGCGCGCCAAGCTTGAGCATCGACAGTTTCTCGAACGGCTCTGTGCTGAACGCGGCCGAGCAAGGAACCGATCTGGTCATTTCCGGTTCAACCACTGCCGAAGATGGGCAGATCGTGACTGTTTCCATGAACGGCCAGACTTACACGGGCACCGCCACAGGCGGAGCCTGGAGTACCACCGTCCCTGCCGCAGACCTCGCGGCCTTGTCGGACGGAGCGACCATTGCCGTCACCGCAGACGTCTCTGACGCGGCGGGCAACGCGGCCCCTCAGGCCAACGGCAGTTTTGACACTGACTTTACCCCTCCGACCGTCGCAATCACGAGCCTGTCCGACGGGGCGGTCATGAATGCAGCCGAACAGGGCACAGACCTGACCGTTTCCGGAACAACCGACGCAGCTGACGGCACTCTGATCGCGGTTCAAATCGAAAGGTCGGACGGAACCGTCGATGTCAGCGGGACGGCGACCGTTTCCGGCGGAGCCTGGACCTTTACCGCAACCGCCTCGGACCTGAGCGGACTGGCTAACGCCGAAACCTACCGCGTTGCCGCCTCGGTCTCGGATGCGGCTGGCAACAGCAATCAGGATACCGCTGCCTTCGCGACCGATTTCGCGGCGCCAGTTGTCACCGTGAACCCGCTTTCGGTCGGGGCTGTGCTGGACGTGGCTGAAAAAGATGTCGATCTCGACATCTCGGGAACCACCACAGCAGAAGATGGGCAGACCGTTTCGGTCACGCTTGGCGGCCAGACCTACACAGCAGCTGCGTCGGGCGGCGTGTGGACTACTACGGTGCCGGCGGCAGATTTGGGAGCTCTGGCAGACGCGACGACCTTCAACCTTACCGCCACGGTGAGCGACGCGGCGGGGAATACAACCAGTGCGACTCCAACATCCATCACGACCGATTTCCGCCCTGTTCTCAGCCTGGATTCTATCGGCTCGAATGGCGCGGTGTCATTGGCGGATGCGCAGGGTACCGGCGTCGTGGTCAGCGGTTCCTCCGCCGGGCTGGTTGCGGGACAGGCCGTCGACGTGCTGCTGAACGGGTCTTCTGCAGGCACCGCGACAGTGGCAGCGGACGGCTCTTGGTCAGTGACTGTTCCAGCATCGGAGTTTTCCGGGACTCAGGCGGGCGACGACCTGAATTTCACCGCTCAGGCAACCGTGTCCGGCGGGGCCGATCCCGCTCCGGTGTCCGGTGACGTCACGGCTCATGTCCCCGCTGCCTATGTGCTGACCGAAGTCGGGCGCAGTGGATCGACGGTCACATTCGCCATCCACGCGGACGAGGACCGTGACATCTCGAGCGGTCTGGCCATGACTGCGGAACTGCAGTTCGACTCTGCGGTTGCCACGTTCGACATAGGATCAGACGCGGAAAACGGCGAATTTGATCTGTTCCTGGCGAACCCGGGCGTCGGTGATACCATCAACTTCGCCGGGGCTGCGACCACGTTCACTGATCTGTCTCAACCCTTGGTCACCTTCACCATGACGGTTCAGGACCCCAACCAGCCAATCGAGTTGACACTCACAACGCCCGACGGTGGCCCAACCGTTTTTGTCCTGGGAACGGACGGCGAAGACACGCTGTCTGCTGTGGATACAGACACATTTATCCGCGGTGGCGATGGTGACGATACCATTGATGTTACCGAAGCGGGCCGGGACGTCGTCGTGTTCGAAGCGAGCCCGACAGATAATGGCGTTGATACCATCACCGGCTTCACCCTCGGCACTGCGACAGAGGTCTCGGACGCCTTGCTGTTCAGCGGGCTGAATGTCTCAACCCTGCGCGGGAACGGCACGGATATGGAACTTATGACGGTCGGCGCCGCGCTTGGAATGGACACCGGATTTGTTGGTCTGACCACGGTTCTGTCAGACCTCAACCAGGGCACACTTGAAACCGCGGTTGAAAGCTTCGCCGGCGCGCAGTCCGGAGACGAACTCTATCTGCTTGCAACGGATGGAACGGACAGTGTGCTGGTCAAGGTCGACTACTCCGCGTCGGATACGGCTTTGGTTGAAACAGTCGCGGTGTTTGATGGCCTCGCTGATCTGAGCGGTTTGACCGCGGACAACATCCTTCACACCGACCCAACAGGGGCCTCGGCCTGAGCCGACAAACCTACTGTTGCTAGATTCAGGTTTCGCGAGGCGGTTATGACTCAGAATGGTTTATACCCGGTCAGCTTTTCCCGACATGGGCACAGGTCGTGGCGGCGCTTTTTGTCATATGCGTTCGCCCGGTACCGCACCGAGTGTCCAATCGTGGAAACAGAGGTTTTCCAAGCGGCGGCAAACTTTCCGATCGCGTTTCGGGATTTGGGAGCTGGTCCTGAACCTGTGGCTCTGCTGTCCATGATGCCCGAAGTTGCATCACCGTTTGTCTCTGAAACTGGCACCTGGCTGGCCACATATGTCCCGTCTGCCCTGCGCTGTCCCCCGTTTCACGCGGGGCAGCACGCGGCAGATGAGTGTACCGGTTCAAAACAGTTTCACCTGATGGTCGATGAAACACTGGGTCTTGTCTCTGACGACTCTGACGGAGAGGCGTTTTTTGACAGCTCGGGTCGGCTGGCTCCGGAACTGGAAAAAGTATGCGCCTTTCTCCGGGCTAGGTCATATGCAGTCAAGGAAACGCGCAGGCTTTGCCAGATCATTGATAAGATGAAGCTTTTTTCGCCCCTGAGAGATTTTCAAGGGATACGGTTTCCAGACAGGCTCCTCACCGTGGACGCGGATGCGCTGAAAAAACTACCGCAATGTCAAAGAGCGGCTCTGACAGAAAGCAATGTCTGGCGAATGATACACGCCCACCATCTGTCCCTGCAGCACGGGGCATGGGTACTGCGCGCGCAACACCGGTTGAGCCAGCCTTCACCGACTTCGGAGCACGATGCGACTTCTGGTGTCGCCGGGTTTCTGGATGCAATGGCCGACGCGCATCAACTCAATGCGACTGTCTACTACTCCGAACCGGAGGACCTTGATGCCGCAGGTTAATCGAAACCTCCATCTGATTTCCGCCCTGATCCTGGCCTGCCAAATCGGTGCCTGCACGCCGGTGCCGGATCTTGCGCCGGAAGAAGCCTCGTTCACTGGCGGCTTTGCCGGGTCCGGGGCCGTAAGACCTTCGGCAAAACTGACACAAAACAGTTTTGGCCAGCGGGTGCGAGCCGCCGTGGAAACCAGCCCGGTTCTGGCCCAAAGCGAGACCGGCATCGCGGTCGCCACGGCAAACCAATTCGCGGCCAGGGGTGCGTTCTTGCCGCAGGTCTCGCTGGGGCTAAATGCCCGATCCGAACGCGTTGACTCTGACATTGCCGATGTCTCTCCCTACCTCCGCGTGTCGCAATTGGTCTACGATGGCGGCGCAGCCCGCGGGGATCTGGCGGCCGCCCGGGCGCGAGTTTTAGAGAGCCGTGGAAATCAGATACAGACAGCGGCAGCAACGGCTCTGGCCGCCATAGAAACCTATGTGCTGGTTCTGGACAGCCGAAAGATCCTTGAGATTACCGCCCGGAATGTAACGGCGCATGAGGATCTGGTTCGTCAGATTTCAAGCCGCGCAGCCAGCGGGGCAGGATCGAATGCCGACGTGCTGACGGCACGCTCACGCATGGCAGACGCCCGTACCCGGTTCGCCGACGCAAAAACGCGGGCTGATCGGGCAGAAGCGCGGTTCCGCGAGGTCTTTGGCACCCCTGCCGGTGTTCTGTCCGATCCCGTCCCAGCGCCGATGCTTGAACGCAGCGATACTCAGATCGTGCTCGAAAGCCCTCAGGTCCGTCGGGCGAATGCGGGGTTAGTCGCCGCCAAAGCCGAATGGGCGACGGCACAAGCCCGCCGTCAACCGGACGTTCGCGTCGCAGCCTTTGCCAATCAGGACGACAGCCGCGACGCCAATTTCGGTGTCGATCTGGCCTTGAACTACGAGCTCGACAGCACAGGACAACGCCGCGCCGCCATTGCCGCCGCCGAAGCCCGGGTCAAAGAGGCCGAATTCGCACGGGAAACACTGGTTCGCGAGATAGGACGCGAACTGGCCTTCATCCGGTCGGACCAGAAAGCAGGCGCTGAACGTTTGGGGGCCGCCCGTTCTGCGGCGCTTGCCAATGCCGAAAGCCTCGAGGCGACGCGCGCGCAATTCACAATCGGGCGCCGCAGCCTGATCGAAATTCTGGATGCGCAGCTGGATTATGTGAATGCACAAGAACGCCTGATCCTGTCCGAGCAGAGCTTTTTCCTAACCAACTACGCGGCGCTGAGCCTGACGGGCGACATTCTGGACCTGCTTGGCATTTCACTGAAAGACCGGAGGGAAGATCAATGACCGGGCCTGTTGAAACATCCGACCCCTCTGGACCGACCGCGTATGAAGCCTGTCTTTTGAACGTGGCTGCAACGCTGGACAGGCCACTAACCCTGGCCGCTTTGCACGCAATTCAATCGGGCGTCGAAGACGATCTTGCAATACGAGACATCATGGCAGTAGCCCACCGCTCGGGGCTGCAGGCGGCCTATGGCGCGCGGAAACTGGGCAAATTTGACGACACTCTTGTGCCGGCCATTCTGTTTCTGCAAGACGGCAGGGCCGTTGTCTATCATGGGCGAACAACCACAGGTGCGCTGCTTGTTTTTGACCCGGAGCTTGGCGAGGGCGTCGGCGAGGTTTCCGAACAGAGCCTGACCGGGACCTATACCGGTTACGCCATCTTGTTTCGCCGCGACAATCGCGACGAACCATCTGTCGACGCGGGTGGGGTTAACGGGCACTGGTTCTGGTCGGCCCTTGCCGCCAACCGCTGGTCATACACTCAGGTGGCGCTGGCCGCCGCACTGGCAAACCTGCTGGGTTTGTCGACATCGGTCTTCATCATGGTTGTTTACGATCGGGTCTTGCCAAATGAAGCAACGGCATCCCTGATCGCGTTGACGACAGGGGTTTGTCTGGCGCTTGTGTTCGATTTTGTCCTGAAACTGCTGCGGGCCGGGTTCATTGATCGGGCAGGCCAAAGGGCCGACATGTTTATGGGCCAGCGTGTTTTCGACAAACTGCTGAACATTCGAATGAAATCGCGCACAGGATCAACCGGAGCGATCACCAGCACCATTCGCGAGTTCGAAACCTTGCGCGAGTTCTTTACCTCGGCAACTCTGGTCGCGGTGGTCGATCTGCCCTTCATCGGGCTGTTCATCTTTGTGATCTATCTGGTCGGCGGGCCGCTTGCCCTGATACCGGCTCTGGCGGTTCCGATTGTTCTGATATGCGGCCTCGCCGTTCAGCCCGTCTTGTCGCGCATGGCGGAAAAGAGCCTAGCGGACGGTCAATCCAAGCAATCCATTCTTGTCGAGGCGGTCTCGGGTTTGGAAACCATAAAGACTACGGCCGCCGGACGGCTGATGCGGGCACGATGGAAAACCGCGATTGAACGGCAATCCGCGCATGGTGCGCACAGCCGGGCGGTTACTCAGTTTGCCCTAAACCTGACGGGCTTTACGCAGCAGGCCGCGCAGGTCCTGATCGTTTTCTGTGGTGTGTTTCTGATCACGGAGGGTCAGGCCAGCATGGGCGCGTTGGTTGCCTCCGTCATGCTGACCGGCCGCGCCCTAGCACCCTTGGGGCAACTCGCCCAAACGCTGACCCGCGCCAATCAGGCGCGCAGCGCCTACCGGAACCTTGATGCGCTGATGCGGGCCGAGAGTGAAAGGCCGGATGGGCGCACCTGGATCAGCCGGTCCAGCTTCAAAGGCAGCATTTCTTTCAGCAATGTCCACTTCGCATACCCGGATCAATCCGAGGATACGTTGAATGGCGTGTCCTTCACGATCAACCCCGGTGAGAAAGTTGCAATTCTCGGGCAAATTGGGTCCGGCAAGAGCACGATAACACGTCTGCTTCTGGGGCTTTATACGCCACGGGTTGGGTCGGTGATGCTTGATGGTGTGGACATCCGCCAGATCGACCCCGGCGAACTGCGCCGCAATATCGGCTCGGTATTGCAGGATATTTGGCTGTTTTCAGGATCAGTACGGGACAATATCACCAGTGGCGCAATCCGCCCTCGCGATGAAGACCTGATCGAGGCGGGCCGCATTGCTGGGGTGGAGGAATTCGTCGCCCGGCATCCCGGAGGCTACGACCTTAGCATTGCTGAGCGGGGCGAAGGCCTGTCGGGCGGTCAGAAACAGGCTATCGCTCTGGCCCGCGCGTTGATCGGACGGCCTCCGGTTCTTTTGTTCGACGAACCGACCAGCGCCATGGATGTCAAGACCGAAGCAGAGGTCGTACAGCGTCTGAAGAACGCCACCAAAGACAGCACCATGGTCATTGTCACCCACCGAACCAGTCTTTTGGACTTGGTCGATAGGGTCATTGTGATCGAGGGCGGAAAGATCTGCGCCGATGGACCGAAAAGCCTGCTGTCGCAACGCACTCGCCGCGCGGGGAGGCATCTGAATGTCGCAGCATCCTGATCTGGCAGCACTTGCGCGCGAGATGCGTGGCCGCTCGCCCCTGCGGGGTTCGATCCTGCTGCTGGCGATTTTATCCTGTCTGGTATGCGCCGGAATTTGGGCTCACCTGACCGAGTTGGACGACGTGACGCGCGTGGACGGTCGGATCGTCCCTTCGGGAGACGTGCAGGTGATCGAGGCCACGGAACCCGGGGTCTTGCAGTCCTTGCACGTGCGCGAAGGTCAGGTTGTGGACAAAGCTGCCCTGTTGATGGAACTGGATGCCACCCAGATTGACAGCCAGTTGAATCAGGAACAACAAAAGGCCTTTGGTCTGATGGCCCGTGTGCAGCGACTTCAGGCTGAAATCGACGAAACGGAGTTGCAATTTGAAGCACGACTGATCAAAGGCGCGCCGACGGTCGTGCGTTCGGAAACCGCCTTGTTTCAGGGGCGGATGGCAGAGTTGCAGGCGGAAATAGCGATTCTGGAACGCCAGCGGCAGCAACGGCACCGGGAATACGAAGAAGGCCTGGTGGATCAGGTCACCGCCGAGGAAACCCTAAAGGTTCTGGCCGAAGAACGCGCAATGATGGCTCCGCTTGTGGAAAGCCGGATGGAACCCGCAACGACCCTTTTGGCCCTGCGCCGCAGCGAGGCCGAATGGAAGGGGCACAAAGTCAGGGCCGAAGCCGCGACCAGCCGGCTCAAATCCGGTTTGACCGAGATTGACGATCGCATTCGGGCCACGCGCAGCCGGTTCCGCAGCGCCGCGTTGACCGATCTGGCCTTGGCAACGGCAGAACTGGCGGCGCTGCAACCCACCCTGCCCGCCTTGCGTGACAGGGCCCTGCGCGCGCAGGTCCGATCGCCGGTGCGCGGGATCGTCAACCGCATTCACCGCACCACAATCGGCGGGCTGGCCCGAAGCGGCGAGGAACTTATCGAGATTGTCCCGCTGGACGATTCTCTGTTGGTCGAAGCCTATGTGCGACCCGAAGACATCGCCTTTTTACATGCGGGCCAGAAAGTCAAAGTGAAGATAACGGCCTATGATTTTGCCCGCTACGGCGGTCTGGAGGGCGAGATCATTCGCATCGGTGCCGACACAATCACCCGATCAGAGCGCAATGATGAGGAAGTTTTTGTAGTGGAAATCCGTACCAGCAACACGATGCTGGACGGAAATGGCGTCGCCGTCGAGATAATCCCGGGCATGATTGCCGAGGTCGACATGCTATCAGGAAGAAAATCGGTTTTGGATTATATCATACAGCCGGTTGTGAAGATCAAAGATCAGGCTTTGCGGGAATGAGGTGCCGTCAACGATCGGCAACCAACGCGTCGTTCCGTTTCACCGGCGCATGGCGGATGTTCACGGCAGCCGGGCGAGGAACCCCCCTCACTTGATCCGGCTTGTTGCAGTGAATACGCGCAATATCAGTTGCGTCAGAATGAAGTTGCGCGAGGTGATCCAGTGCTCATCGCCAATTCACGTCGCCAAGAAAGATATAGCCTGCTCCGTAAATAGTCTTGATCAATCGGGGGTTTTTGGGGTCTTCGCCCAGCTTGGTGCGCAGACGTGAAATCCGGACGTCCATCGCCCGGTCGAAACTCTCACCCGCGGCACCCCCCAGCGTTTCCTGCATCTGGGCGCGGCTGATCAGTCTTTTGGGGCTTTCCAGAAACAGACGCAGGACTTCTCCTTCCGCGTGGCTGAAAGTGGTTTCGGCCCCGTTAGCATTTTCCAGAACGTACCGGTCGAAGTGGGCCGTCCATCCGTTGAAGTCCGCAACGTCAGATCGTGCAGTCCGCGCTTGCGGCGACCGCAATCTTGCGCGGATGCGCGCGACGACCTCGACCGGGTCGAATGGTTTGGTGATGTAGTCATCCGCCCCCAGTTCAAGCCCCGTCACCCGATCCTGCACCTGCGCGCGACCGGAAATGATGATGACTGCGGCCCCCTGTTCCAGCGCCAGCCGGTGAACCAGGGCCAGCCCATCTGTATCCGGCAAAGACAGATCCACCAGGCACACGTCGGGTGTGACGCTGTTCAGGGCGGCCTCGAACTCTCGCGCCCGTGAAAAGCTTTGGGTCCGAAACCCCGCATCTGCCAGCGTATCGGTAAGAATGCGCCGAATCTCAGGCTCGTCGTCAAGAATGGTCACAAGCGGTTGGGTCATGAGGTCGTCTCGGTTCGGATCAGGGCGGCCAGTTGTGCCCGTGTAAACGGTTTGCGCAACACAGGCGCAAGGGCAAGCGCTTGCCGGTACAAAGGGTCCGAATCCGGCAGAGATGTCATCAGGATGCAAGGCAGCCCGGACCTGATCGTTTTCGACAAATCGAGCCCGGTGCCTTTGCCTTCCAGAAGGACGTCGGACAGTATCAACCCGATGTCCTCCACGTCCCGGGCAAGGGCAAGCGCCTCGTCTACGGATGTCGCCTCGATCACCGAAAAGCCCAGTTCAACAAGCATGTCCCGGAACTGGCCACGCAGGTCGGCATTGTCCTCGACCAGCAAAACCAACCCGTCCTGTACCGGCGGCGCAGGCCGGTAAGGCAGTCGCAGGATCACGGACGCGCCAGAGGGTGTGTTGCGCAAATTCAACCCGCCACCCGCCAGCTTGACCGTGTCGTAAACCATCGGCAGGCCCAGCCCCGAGCCTTTGCTGCCTTTGGTGGTGAAGAACGGGTTCAGCGCCTTGTCCAACGCCTCGGCCGAGAAGCCGGGGCCGGTGTCGGAAACGGTGATTTCGATCCAGATCGTTCCGACAGCATGGGCACTGATCGTGATCTGGCCGGTTGCCCCGCAGGCATCCCGCGCATTCAGAATAAGGTTCAACAGCGCATCCTGCACCATGCCCGGATCCAGCATAAGCGCCTGATCCGGCAGGTTGTTGACAACCGACAGCCCCATCCCGCGCGGCAAGGATGGGGAGGCCAGGACCCGCAAGTCTTCAAGCAGGCCCTTCATATCGGTTGCCTGTGGCTGCGGCGTGCGATTGCCGGTCATGTCGGCGATGCGGTTCAGCAATTGCCCGCCACGCCGCGCGGTTTGCTGTGTGGCGGCGATCAGCTCTTTCGCATCATCCGGCAGGTCCATCCTGTCCAGCCTGGCCTGCATACCCAATATGATGGTCAGCAGGTTCGAAAAATCATGCGCCAATCCGCTGGTCATCTGCGCCGCCAGGGCGCGGCGGCGGGTCTGCTGCAGGGCAACGCGGGCCTGTGTCTCTTCGGTGATGTCCACAGACATCACATACACGCCCCCTGCACCGTCAGGTGTGAACGAAACCCGGATACGCCGCGCGTCCTGATCTTCGGTAAACTCAAAGACCGAGGTTTCACCGTCATAGGCCTTTTGCAGATGGGGCTCGACCCGGGCGAAGGCATTGGCCCCGAGCGCGTCCGAGATATGCATGCCCAGTATGTCCGAGGGGCGGCTTGGCAGAACCGAACTGAGCCGGCGGTTGGAATAGTCATAGCGCCCGTCGCCATCCAGATGCGCGATATGAGCGGGCATCATTTCGGTCGTCATACGCGTGCGCGCTTCG
This sequence comes from Ruegeria sp. AK4, assembly GCF_056541025.1. Lineage (NCBI taxonomy): Bacteria > Pseudomonadati > Pseudomonadota > Alphaproteobacteria > Rhodobacterales > Roseobacteraceae > Ruegeria > Ruegeria sp. AK4. Next base: position 232,009 of record NZ_JBQFXS010000002.1, on the reverse strand, counting down.
ATCTCGGTCAGTTCGCGCTTGGCCTCTTCCAGCGCCGAATTGGTCGCCGCCAACTGCCGGTTGGCCGCCGAGAGCTCTTCGGCGTGGCTGAGAACCTGATCGGACAATTCCTCGGACCGCGCCCGCAGCAGGTCTTCGGCCCGTTTGGTGCGTGTGATGTCGGTGTAAACCGCGACCCAGCCGCCTTGCGGCAGCGGCGCACCTTCGACCGAGATCACCTGCCCGTTGGGTCTGACGCGCTCCAGGTAGTGCGGCTCGAAAGCCAAGGCCTGGGTGACGCGCAGGTGCACGATTTCGTCGACATCCACATCGTCGCCATATTCACCTCGTTCAGCGATGAAGCGGATTGTATCGGCAAACAACGCTCCGGGCTGCACAAGCGCGTCCGGCAGATCGAACATTTCCTGATAGCGCCGGTTGCTGACGACAAGGCGCAGATCGCTGTCACAGATCGACAGAGCCTGACCGATCAGGTTCAGACCGGCGGTCGTCATCGCCTTTACCCGCTGTTCAGAGATGTCCAACTCAGCCCTCCGCTGGCTCAGGCGTAACACCAGAACACGTGCAGGTGTAGAGGGTCCGGGGCAGGAATTCCAATTCGCCCCCTGTTTGCCCCGCGCTGCACCTAGTATCTGGGTTTGGAAGTCGCGCCTTGCGCAGTGATCGCGTGCAGCGACAGCGTGTGATCCATGTTCCGCATCCGGTGCCGCAGCATCTGCCGCCCCAACCGCGCAAGGTCTGCGGCAAACTCAGGCCTGCGCGCCACATTTTCGAACTCTCCCTTGCCCTGATGGTCGAACAGGATCGGCGGCAAATCGGCTGCAAACTCAATCAGGGTGAAGCGGTCGTCCCGCAATATGCCAAGGCATGAGTCACTATTCCCGGTGCCCAGCCGTTGTTGCCACAGCGTCGGCTTTTCAGGTTTGGCAAAATCCAGTTCGCTAAAGGAATAGCTGCGCCAGTCTTCGGGTATGCCTCCCTGCAGCAATGGCAACAAGGACCGCCCGTCCATCGAATTGGGCACCGGCTGGTCCACCCAGTCCAGAATGGTGGGCGTTATGTCGATCGATTCCGTGGGCACCGTGACCGAGGCCCCGGCCTGTGCCTGATTGCCCGGCATGCGGATCATCAAGGACGTGTGATAGGCCGCGTCAAAGACCGTCATCTTGCCCCAGCTATGGCGATCCCCCAGCATTTCCCCGTGATCCGCCGTGATCACCAGCAGCGTGTCGTCATATTGGCCGCTGTCTTTGAGGTACCGGATCACCCGGCCAATGTGGTGGTCGACCTCGGTCGCCAGACCCAGATAAACGGCCCGCAAGGTGCGCAGGTTGTCATCGGTCGGTGCGACTTCATCAAACCCGTGCACGAAATCCCGGGCGGTGGAACTGTCAAGCGCGGGTCCAAAAAACGGATGCAGATTCCGTTCGTCTTCCTCGCCAAGCTGCGCAGGCAGCGGCACTTGCGCCGGGTCATACATGTCATTGTAAGGCGCGGGCGCGACCAACGGCGGATGCGGGCGAATGTAAGTAAGATGCGCGAACCAGTCCTGCCCCCGGCGCGGCGCAATGTCACGCAGAAACGCGTCGGTCAGAAAGGCGGTGTCGCTGTGTTCGGCCTTGTACAGCGCGGGGTCGTTCAGCTTGGGCGCACCACCTATTGGCGACACCGGTTTGTACAGGTCCCAATAGGTGTCGAAACTGTATCCCTTGTCCATCAGATAGGCCCGCCAGGGATAAGATTCCTCGAGCCGCATTTCGAGGACTTCCAAAAAGCCGGCCATCGGCTGTTCATAGGACCTGAGCACGGGGTCATTCGGGTCATGTACACGCGGATCGGCCGAGGTATCGGTATAGCCGAACAACATCGGGAAATACCCGGCCCTGCGCATCTCGGTGGCGATGTTCGGGGTATCGTGGCGCAGCGGCGTGCCGTTGCGCACGGACCGGTGGTTCATCGCATATTGCCCGGTCAGTATCGACGCGCGCGACGGGCCGCAGGGGTTCGTGACCGAGAAATGGCGGGTGAAGGTGACGGCCTCGTCCATGAACGCCCGCAGATTGGGCAATTCCACATGGTCAGCCAAGGCACCGCTCAGGCAGTCGGCCCGCAATTGGTCGATGATGATGAACAGAACATTTCCGGCCCGACGCATGCCACAATCCTCGATTCCGCACCCGTATTTCGACGCGGACTTTGGAGCGGTTCCCGCGCCCGCGCAACAGAATAGTCGGGCCATAATTCATTAGTTTAAAGTTTCTTACGCCCGATATGGCGCATGTGCCCGCCCCCCAAAGGACTGTCGCCCAGACGCAATCTTGTCTGGTCAATTCCCGGTTGGGTCACATAAACCCGTTGCAGCGAAACCGTGTTTCAATTCACATGTCCACATGACGGCACCGACAATCACATCCGAGCCAACCGCCAACGGCACAAATGTGCAGATTGCCGGCGAAATGCTGACACGATCCCTGGCATCGGTCGAGGCCGCCTTTGCTGCCGTTCGTCCGGACAAGGGTCAGGTCACGCTGGATTTGACGAAGGTCGAAGCGCTGGACACAGGCGGGGCCTGGCTGGTCGCGGATCTGGCCCGGCGGTTTACGGGGCAGGGGGCGCAGTTACAGTTTCAGGGCGTTCAGCCAGCCCATGCGGCGCTGATCGATACCGTCTCGCAGAACATCCCCGACGATGCCGGCACACTCGCCCCGCCGCGCAGTTTCACCGACTGGGTTGAACAGGTCGGCGAAAAAACGGCCGGAGGGTGGAAAGACACCCTGTCCATGCTCGAGTTTCTGGGCCTGACGCTGCACAGGCTGGCCCGCACCCTTGTGATGCCCTGGCGCCTGCGCCGGGCGGCGCTGGTCACGCATATGGAGGAAACGGGGTTCAAAGCCCTGCCCATCGTCTCGCTCATGGGGTTTCTGATCGGTGTCGTGCTGGCCTTTCAGGGGGCCACGCAGCTGAAACAGTTCGGGGCTGAGATTTTTGTGGTCGAACTGATCTCGATCTCGATCCTGCGTGAATTGGGCATTCTGCTGACCGCCATCATCGTTGCGGGCCGGTCCGGTTCGGCCTTTACCGCCTCGATCGGGTCGATGAAGGTACAGGAGGAGATCGACGCAATGCGCACCCTCGGCCTGGACCCGATTGAGGTGCTGGTCATTCCTCGCGTGCTTGCCCTGCTGATCACCCTGCCCATTCTGGGATTTGTCGCCGATATCGCGGGTCTGTTCGGCGGCGCCTTGATGAGCTGGATTGATCTGGGCGTCAGCCCCGGCATGTTCATTACCCGGCTGAACGAAAACACCGATGGCTGGCAATTGGCAATCGGCCTGATTAAAGCGCCGTTTTTTGCGGTGACCATTGGCGTCATTGCCTGTTGGCAGGCGATGCAGGTCAAAGGGTCGTCGCAAAGCGTGGGGCAGAGAACCACCGCCTCGGTCGTGCAATCCATTTTCATGGTAATCGCCATCGACGCGCTGTTCTCGATCTTCTTCTCCGAGATCGGCGTCTGACATGGATGGCACGGTTCAACAGCAGACCACCCAGACCGGCGCACAACGCGAGGCGGTGATAAGGGTGCGCGGGCTGCGCAACCAGTTCGGGCCGCAGGTGGTTCACGAAAACCTCAACCTCGACGTCTGGCGGGGCGAGGTGCTGGGCGTTGTCGGCGGATCGGGGACCGGCAAATCGGTGCTGCTGCGCACCATTGTAGGGCTCAACAAACCCGCCGCAGGCAGTATCGAGGTTCTGGGCGTCGACGTGCTGAACGGCCCCGAAGCGGATCGGCGGCGAATCGAACGGCACTGGGGCGTGGCCTTTCAGGACGGGGCGCTGTTCTCCTCGCTGACCGTGCTGCAAAACGTGATGGCCCCGCTGCGCGAACATACCGGCATCAGCGAGAAACTGATGGAGGCGCTGGGGGCGCTGAAAATCAGCCTGGTCGGGCTGCCGCAACTCAGCTGCGGTAAATTCCCGTCCGAGTTATCCGGTGGTATGCGCAAACGTGCGGCCCTGGCGCGGGCGCTGGCCCTGGACCCCGAGATCGTGTTTCTGGACGAACCAACCGCCGGATTGGATCCGATCGGGGCCGCCGCCTATGACGAGTTGATTGGCGAGCTGCAAAGCGCGCTGGGACTGACGGTTTTCATGGTCACGCATGATCTGGACAGCCTTTACGCAATTTGCGACCGCATTGCGGTACTTGCAGAAAAACGCGTCCTGGTTGAAGGTCCGATAGAAGACATGACCAAGGTCGATCACCCTTGGGTCCAGGAATACTTCACAGGCCCCCGCGCCCGCGCGGCGCAAGAGAAGGGGCAGGACAGGTAAAGGCAATGGAAACCCGGGCGAATTACATTCTGATCGGCGCGTTCACCCTTGCGGGCATTCTGGGTGTGTTCGCCTTTTTCCTGTGGCTCGTCAAATTCGAAGTGACCCGCCAATACGCCTATTACGACGTGCTGTTCGACAATGTTTCGGGCCTGTCCGCAGCCGGTGGTGTCAGCTTCAACGGCTTGCCGGTCGGACAGGTGATTTCGCTGAATCTGGATGAAGACGATCCGGCCAAGGTGCGGGTGCGCATCGAAGTGGATGCAGACATACCGATCACGGATGAAACGATTGCGCAATTGCAATCGCTGGGCGTGACCGGCGTGGGCTATGTGGAACTGACGGGCGGCTCCGCCTCGGCCCAGCGGTTACCGCAGGACAGTGTGATCAAGAGCAAACGCAGCACGATACAATCCCTGTTCGAAGGCGCGCCCAAGGTGCTGGACGAAGCAGTCTCGCTGCTGGAAAAACTGAACTCGGTCGTGGATGAGAAAAACCGGAAATCCGTGTCCGAGATTCTGGACAATCTGGCCTCGGCCACAAGCCGTCTGGACAAGACGATGACGGATTTTGAATCCGTGTCGGGGAACATCAGTGACGCCGCCAAGAATATCGGCGACTTTACCAAGCGGCTGGAGCCGATGATCGAAACGGCTGAGACCACGCTTGCAACGGGGACCGAAACGCTCAAAAGCGTCCAAACCGCGTCCGAGTCCGCGAAAGGGGCGTTGGATCAGGCGCAGGAAACGCTGCGCACGGCAAATCAGGTCATCGGCGAAGATGTCAGACCCTTTATCGAAAAGGGCTCGCAACTGGCGGAACGGCTGACCCGCCTTTCGGACGAAGCCAGCGTGAGCCTGGGTGTGGTCACCGAAACCGTCCTGAACGCGAACACCACGCTGGGCTCGGTCACGGCCACGATGGAGTCGGCCAAGGCGACGCTGGCCTCGGCCCAGCGGGCGTTCGACACGGCCAACCGGGTGATCGACGAAGACGTCGCCCCGGTGGCCGAAGATATTCGCAACGCCGCCAATCAAGTCACCGAGACCGTTTCGAACATCACGGAAAAGCTGGATTCGATTTCCGACAATGTGCTCAAAGCCTCGAACTCGGCGTCCGAGCTTTTGGGCACCATTGACGGCATCGTGCAATCCAACCGCCGTCAAGTTTCGGACTTCCTGCGCGTGGGTCTGCCACAGTTCGTCCGCTTTATCGAAGAGTCTCAACGGCTTGTCATCAGCCTCGATCGCCTTGTAGACAAGGTCGAGCGTGACCCGGCACGCTTCCTTCTGGGCACCCAAGCATCGGAGTTCCGTCAATGATCAGGCCGCTACTTCTACCCCTGATATTTGCAGCGCTTGGCGGATGCACCGGGCTGGATACGCTCAGGCAGGCCTCGAAACCCAATGACCTGTACCTGCTGACGCCCAAAAGCACCTTCTCATCCTCGCTGCCGCGCGTTGGGAAGCAGATCGTGGTGCAGGAACCAACCGCAACGGCGGCGGTCAACACCGATCAGATCGCGATTCAGCCCACGCCGCTGCAGGTCCAGTATCTGCCGCAGGCCCGATGGGTGGACCGCGCGCCCCTTATCGTCCAGTCACTGCTGGTTGAAAGTTACGAGAATTCCGGAAAAGTCGCCGCCGTTGGACGCTCGACCGTTGGCCTGCGTGCCGATTATGTGATTGTCCCGGATTTGCGTGAATTTCAGGGGATCGTGGTTGGCGAGACTGCGGATTCCAAAACCGTGCGCGTCGAAGTGCGCATAAATATCAAGATCATCGACGAGTACGAAGACAAGATCATCGCATCCGATTCATTTCAGGAATTTGTGGTGTCGGCCAGCGACAAGACGCCCGATCTGGTCGAAGCCTTTGACATCGCCCTTGGCAAAACGATGCGGGACGCGGTGGAATGGAGCATTCGCAGGATCAATACCCATGCCGCCAACAATCCGCGCTCGTCGCCCAGCTAGTCTGTATTTCAAAGCGGGAATGCCGGATCAGAAATGATCTGCCGAGGCAAGTTTCCAGTCCTCGGCAAATTTGTCGGGAACGGTGTCGGACAACAAAGCGCCGTCTTCTAAGATAGTGTAAAGCTCGGCATAGGACCGCTCTTGCTCATCGGCCGTGCGGCGGCGGATATCCCCCGGTCGCAGGTCTGCAACCTTATCTTTGCCCATTGCGCCCAGCAATTCGCGGAAGCTTTCCAGCGTGGCGTCATGAAATCGATGCACGCGCTGGCGTTTTTGCGGAATATTCACCGCCCGCCCCCGGATCGGGTCCTGCGTCGCAACGCCGGACGGGCAGCGATTGGTGTTGCAATGCAGGGCCTGAATACAGCCCACGGCAAACATCATGGCGCGCGCCGCGTTACACATATCCGCCCCAAGGGCAAACTTTTCGACCATATCGTACCCGGTCGCCACCTTGCCCGAGCAGATGATACGGATCTTGTTGCGCAGCCCGACCCCGCGCAGGCAGTTGTTCACGAAGATCAGCGCCTCGTTCAGGGGCATGCCAAGACGGTTGGTGAATTCCACCGGGGCGGCCCCCGTGCCGCCTTCGGCCCCGTCGATGGTGATGAAATCGGGCAGAATTCCCGTCTCTAACATGGCTTTGCAGATCGCCATGAACTCGGATGGTCTGCCGATGCACAGCTTGAACCCGACGGGCTTGCCGCCCGACATCTCACGCAGATGCTGCACAAAATGCATCAGGCCCGTCGGCCCTTCAAAGGCCGAATGAATAGGCGGAGAGATGACATCCTGATGTTCAGGCACGCCACGGATTTCGGCGATCTCTTTGTCGACCTTCGCCGCGGGCAGAACACCTCCGTGCGAAGGTTTGGCCCCCTGCGACAGCTTGATCTCAATCGCCTTGACCACGTCCTTTTTGGCCTTTTCTGCAAAGGCATCCTTGTCAAAGCCGCCCTCGGGCGTGCGGCAGCCGAAATAGCCGGTGCCGATCTGCCAGATGATGTCGCCGCCCTCGGCCAGATGGTGCGGAGACAATCCGCCCTCACCGGTGTTATGGGCAAAACCGCCATCCTTGGCCCCACCGTTCAGGGCCCGGATCGCATTGGCGCTGAGCGCCCCGAAGCTCATGGCCGAGACATTCAGTCGCGACGCGCTATAAGGCTTGTCGCATTGCGGGCCGCCCAGCATGACGCGCTCTTCGCTTTCGGGCACCTCTTTGGGGGCCAGCGAGTGATTGGCCCGGTGATAGCCCACAGTCATGATGTCGTACTGGGTGCCAAAAGCCTGCGTATCCACCTGACCCTTGGCCCGCGAATACACCAGGGCACGAATAATCCGGTTGAAGGGACGACCGCTTTCGTTGGTCTCGACGAAATACTGCCGGATTTCCGGGCTGACGAATTCCAGCATGTACCGGAAATGGCCCAGTACAGGGTAGTTGTTCAGCACGTTGTGCTTGGTGGTCAGCACGTCATAAAGGCCGACAACCGCATAAGGCACCAGAAGGATCAGCAGCCACCATGCGGGGGGCCAGAACACGCCCAAAACCACCACCAGAGGCAAACACACATAAGTCAGGAAATAATAGAGCCTGCGAACAATCATGCCGGTTCTCCCTTGGTGGCACCTGCCTGTGTTGACACGCCCACCGTGAAACAACTGGCCGTTTGATTGCAAGCCTTTGTGCGCCGCGTTTCGGTGACCGGCGTAATTGTGAAGCGCTGTTAAGGGGTTGGCCCTGTTGATCCGGCCCATGGCAACCGGTATGCCGTTTCAGACGCGTAACGAGGCCGACCCCTTTGGCAGACCCTGCATTTAAAAGCCGAACCCTGATGTTTCTGGCGGTTTTCATCGGCGGGGCCATCGGATCACTGCTGCGCGAGGCATTCTCGCTGGAATTGCCGGGCCTGCCGTTCCTGACGGCAACCTTCGGCATCAACGTGGTGGCCTGTTTCATTCTGGGCTGGCTCTATTCCGTGCGCCACCGGGTCCACGCCCATGTGCTGCATCTGGGCGCGGTGGGGTTTTGCGGTGGGCTGTCCACCTTTTCCTTGTTCGTGGCCGAGTTGGAACGGCTGGCGGAAAGCAATGTCTGGGCCGCATCAGCCGCGGCCGGGCTCGAGATCGTGTTTGGCCTTGCCGCAGCGGTGCTGGGCGAAGCACTGGGCCGCCGTTTCCATTCCGGAAGGGGCGCAGAATGACCGAGCTTTACCTGCACGCAATGTTTGGGTTGGGCGGCGGTCTGGGCGCGGTCCTGCGCCATTGGCTGGCCCTTAAGGTCAACCACGATCTGCCCTTTTCCACGCTGATTGTGAACGTGCTGGGCAGCCTGCTGCTGGGGCTGTGGATCGGCTATCTGGGCGGGCCGGTCGAGATGGGCGAAGAAGAAAAACGACTGGTCTTCGGGTTTTGCGGGGGGTTCACCACATTCTCGAGCTTTGCCTATCAATCGCTGGCACTGCACCGGGAACGCACGTTGGTTCTGGCCACCGGCAATATCCTGATCAGCCTGGCCTTGTGCTGGTTTGCGCTGTGGCTTGGGTTGACCCTGACGCGTTGACCACGTTCTGCCGCCCTACATCGCGTGCATATGCATCCGGATCGCCAGATTGCCCATGATCCAGACAGTCCCGAGGATGATGATCAGCAGAACAAGCGTCGAAAACAGGATCAGGTCCAGATCTTCGCGGCTGCTGCGGCGGCGGTCGATATGCAGGAAGTAAACCAACTGAAAGATCAGTTGCGAAAGCCCCAGCAGGCTGAGGGTCAGATACACCCCGATCGTTTCGATACCAAAGGTGTGTGCGATCCCGAACATCGCCAATGTCAGAACCAATGAGCCGCCATAACCGATGACATACCGCCGACGCTCGCGCCGGTGCATTTCGGTTCGCTTATCCATAGGTGAGCCCTCCGAAATAAACGATGGTGATGATGCCGATCCAGATCAGGTCGAGGAAGTGCCAGAACAGCGCCAGCCGGACCACGCGGGACATCAGCAAATCGGTCAGGCCAAAGACCCTTAGCTGGATACCCAGCACGATCAGCCACAAGCAGCCCGCCGCGACATGCAGGCCGTGCAAGGGTACGAGGCCGTAAAACGCGGAAAGGAATCCGCTACGCTGCGGGATGCCGCCCTTTTCGGCCATGGCCATGAAATCGCGGATTTCCAGCACCAGAAAGCTGAGCCCCAGAACCAGCGTCACACCAAACCACAGCACGATGCGCACGTGAGGCAGGTTGTACTTCAGCGCCAGCATGGCGAGCCCGACGGTCAGGCTGCTGGTCAGCAGGATCATCGTCTGGGCAAAGATGCTTTTCAGATCGAACAGCTCATGCGGCCCCGGCCCACCCGCCTGCGCATCGATCATCGTGATGTAGATGGCGAACATCAGGCCAAAATAGACCAGATCGCTCATCAAGAAGACCCAGAAGCCAAAGGTGACGACCTCGGACGCCCTGTCGGCGCTGGCGTGATCCTCGCCCAGGTTGAGGCCCGGATAGCTGTGCTTAGGTGCGCGCCTCATGTCACGGCCTCCATATCCGGGCGGGCAAGGCCGCGGTTTTCGGGAGCGGACTCATGGTCGCGGTCCACCGCCGTGGAACTGTGAACCAGCGCCAGCCAGGCCTCGTGGTCCTTGCGGACTTCTTCGGCGGGAATGATGATCTCGGTGCTGGTGTCGAAACTCCAGAGGATAACGGCCAGGATCAGTGCAATCGTCACCAGGGCGGCCAGCCACCAGATCCACCAGACCAGCGCGAACATCCAGACCCCGCTGAGCACGCACAGGATGAACCCGATCCCGGTGTTTCTGGGCATTTCGATATCCTCATAGGCATCCGGCGTCGGATAAGCCGTGCCGCGTTCCTTGGCGGCGGCAAAATTGTCCCGGTCGGTGACCTGCGGGATGATCGCAAAGTTATAGGGCGGCGGTGGCGACGGGATCGACCATTCCAGCGTCCGCCCGTCCCACGGATCGCCCACAGGGGCGAGAGTTTTCTCGCGGTCGCGGATGCTGACCCAAAGCTGGATCAGGATCGAGAACAGCCCACAGGTAATAACCAGCGCGCCGATCACGGCGGTGATCATGTAGGGATGAAAACTCGGGTCATCCCAACTGAACGACCGGCGCGGCATGCCCATCAGCCCGACGAAATAAAGCGGCATGAAGGTCAGCAGGAAACCGACGGTCCAGCAAAAGACCGAGACCCGCCCCCAGAACTCGTTCAGACGGAAGCCGAACGCTTTGGGGAACCAATAGTTGAACGCCGCGAGCAGGCCGAACAGCACTCCCGGCAGCAGCGCGTTGTGGAAATGGGCCACCAGGAACAGGGTGTTGTGCACCTGATAGTCGACGGTCGGGTTGGCCAACACCACGCCGCTGAGCCCGCCGATGACGAACAGCATCAGGAAGGACAGCCCGTAAAGCATCGGAACCGAGAACCGGATGCGGCCGCGCCACAGCGTCGCCATCCAGTCATAGACCTTCACGCCGGTGGGGATGGCGATCAGCATCGTGGCAATGCCGAACACCGCATTGATCAACGCGCTTTGGCCCATGGTGAAGAAATGGTGCAGCCAGACGGTGAACGACAGCACCGCAATCGACATGGTGGCGATGACCAGCGAGTTGTAACCATAGAGGCGCTTGGCTGAGAACGTCGCAAAGACCTCGGAATAGATGCCATAGGCGGGCAGGACCAGTAAATAGACCTCGGGGTGGCCGAACAGCCAGAACAGGTTGGCGTAGTTCATCATGTTGCCGCCAAGGTCATTGGTGAAGAAGTGGAAATCCAGATAGCGGTCGGCGGCCAGCAGCAGTGCTGCAACGCCAAGCGGCGGCATCGCAAAGATGATCAGGATCGAGCTGCAGATGATCGTCCAGCAATACATCGGCAGCCGCATAAATTTCATTCCCGGCGCGCGCAGCTTGTAGATCGTCACCGCAAAGTTGATGCCGGTCAGAGTCGTCCCAACGCCTGAAACAACGATGGCCCAAATCCAGTAATCCGGTCCCACACCCGGATTGAAGGCAGCCCCGGTATAGGGCGGATAAGCCGTCCAGCCCCCAGTCGAGAACTCACCCACGACAAGTGACACCATCAGCATCATGCCCGCCGAAACGGTCAGGCCAAGGCTCATCTGGTTCATTACCGGGAATGCCACATCACGGGCACCGATCATCAGAGGGACAAGGTAGTTCGCCACGCCAAAGACAAAGGGCACGGCCACAAAAAACACCATGATTGTGCCATGCGTGCTGAACAGTTCGGCGAAATGTTCCGGTTCAAGGAACCCATCCCCCGGCCCTGCGGCCTGTTGCGCGCGCATGACCACGCCCTCCAGCACGCCCCGCGCCAGCATCACAATCGCGAAGACGATATACATGATGCCGATCTTCTTGTGATCCGCGCTGGTCAGCCAGTCGCGCCAGAGCGGCCCCCACAGGCGAAACCATGTCAGCAGTCCGACCACGGCGACAACGCCCACAACCACAATCGCCGCAGCAGCATTGGCGATGATTTCATTCGCGCCGGGGTTCTGGATCAGGCCAGCGACGGGGAACGCATCCCATGTCAGGCGGCCAAAGAAACCGGACTCGGCAGATGTCATTGGCTTGCCTCCTGCCCATAGGCGGTGGTTCCGGGTTGCTGATCCTGCGGCAGCGGTTCGCCGCTGTGATACCGGTGCAGGATGGAGTGAAACAAATCACCCTCTTCCAGCGTGAAATACAGCGCGTGAAGCGGCATGAGCTCGGTTCCCAGAGCCGCCTGTACCTCATCCCGGTCGGTGCGCATGGCCAATGTTTGGTATGTCTCATCGGTCAGAGGGATGCCGTGGGTGCGAACGCTTTCGACCCAGGCATTGAAATCTTGTAGCTGCATGGCCTGCGTCAGAAACTTCTGTTTGGTGAAGCCCCGGCCATTGTACTGCGTGTTTTCGCCTTGCATGGTTTTGGGCGCATCCGCCACCAGATGCAGTTGAGTGGTCATCCCCGGCATCGCATAAATCTGCCCCGCCAGCGCCGGGATCATGAACGATTGCATCACCGTGTCCGTCGTCAGCGTCATGGCAACCTGCTGCTTGACTGGAATACCAAGCTCTCCCACGCTGGCGATGCCCAGATCGGGGTAGATAAACAGCCATTTCCAATCCAGACCCACGACCTGCACCCGCAGGGCCGGTTCCTCGCCAAAAGGCGCGGCGTAGGGGTCAAGCCGATGCGTCGCCTTCCACAGGTAAAAGGACAGAATGGCGACGATAACGACAGGCACGCCCCACATGACGAATTCCAACGGGCCCGAGAAATCCCATTTCGGCGTATAAGCCGCGCCGCCGCCCTTGCGTCGGCGGTATCGCAGCGCGATCAGCGGCACCAGCACAAGAACCGGCACAACGGCAATCAGGATCAGCGCCGTCGCCCGCAGCAGATGGGTTTTTTGCACCGCCGCAATCGGGCCTTGCGGGTCCATGAAACTGTCACTGGCCGCACCCCCCTGGACCGAGGCCAGAAGAACCACCATGGCCAACAGCACCGGAACTGACGCTGGGGACGTTCTGATCCTGGCCATGCCTGACGGTCCTCTGCTGCTGCCGGTTGCGTCCAACTATCGGCAGATACAGGAATTTTCTCAAGGATTTTTCGTAACCGGCAATTGCCGGACGCGGCGGATGTTCAACTGCGAATTTAACCGCGCCGTGCACATAACGCGCGCTCTTCGCTTTCAGTTGACTTGTTTGCAGGACCGGGACAGACATTTTGACATGCGTGCGCTCTTTTTCCTTCTCGGCCTGACCTTGCTGACCGGTGCTGCTTTTGCGCAGGACCGATCCGACGTCGAGCGGCAATTTCAGACCTGGCTGCAGAATACGGTCTGGCCGCAGGCCCGTGCCAAGGGTGTCTCACGCGATACGATGGATGACGCCTTGGGCGGCGTTTCGCTGAACTGGGACCTGCCCGATCTTGTGCCGCCCGGCAGCGCGCCGAAAACGCCCAAGACGCAGCGACAGGCCGAATTCGGCTCTCCGGGGCGGTATTTCAAGGCAAATACGGTGCAGGGGGCCACTTCGGTCGGGCGTCAGATGGCCAAACGGCACGCGGCAACGCTGGCGCGGGTCGAGGCGAAAACCGGCGTTCCGGCCCGCATCATTCTGGCGATCTGGGGTCGGGAAAGCGGCTATGGTCAGGTTCCGATCCGCCACGATGCGTTTCAGGTTCTGGCCACCAAGGGCTTCATGAGCACCCGCGCCGCTTATTTCGAGGCTGAACTGATAGCCGCCCTCCAGATTGCCGAGGCGGGCCATCTGCGCGGGCAGGCGATGAAAAGCAGTTGGGCCGGTGCGCTGGGGCAGCCGCAATTCATGCCGACCAGCTTTCTGACCTATGCCGCTGATGGCAACGGTGATGGGCGCGCGGATATCTGGGGCTCGCCCGAGGACACGATTGCCTCGATCGGCAATTACCTCGCCCGCCATGGTTGGGTGTCGGGCCGCGATTGGGGGTTCGAGGTGACTGTGCCCAAGGCTGTTTCCTGCGCCTTGGAGGGGCCGGATCAGGGCAGACCCATCCGGGACTGGGCGAACATGGGGATCATCCGCGTGTCCGGCAAACCCTTCCCTGCGCATGAATTGGCCGGAGAGGGCTATCTGATGATGCCTGCGGGCCGCAACGGGCCAGCCTTTGTCGTGACGCCGAACTTTTACGTGTTGAAGGATTACAACACGAGCGACCTTTATGCGCTGTTTGTCGGCCATGTGGGGGACCGCATCCAATATGGGGTCGGCAATTTCAGCGGGCGCTGGGGCAAGGTGGGCGGGCTTTACCGCTCGGACATTGCCGGGATGCAGGACGCGCTGGTCCGGCAGGGCCACGATGTTGGCGGGGTCGATGGGCTGCCGGGGTACAAAACCCGCCGATCCATCGGACGCTGGCAGGAGGCGACGGGCCAGACACCCACCTGTTTCCCCGAGGCCGGAATGAAAGCCCGGCTGGCCCCATAACGCCCCCACTGATTCGCCGATTACGGGTGCTTTTCTGAACCCATTCATCCCGCATGATATGTCAGCCTTCACAAAAATGTCATGATCGCGAGGCGTTTCAGAATTTTATTTCGAAAGCGCTGCCTGCCAAAGTTTCATTCAAACTTTGATCCCACAAAGACTCCAAAACCCTTTACCTTTGCCCAAAAAGCGGCACGTTCCGCACCAGTGAAAGAAAGCTTTCGCAGTTGAATTTCCGACATTGCCTGCCGCTGAGGGCCGAATTTTCTGACCCCACCGCGATCTAGATCAAAGCGAAGCTTAAGCAGATGCCGGAAACGCACAGGTAGACGAGCCCCGCCACAGCCGTGGCCCGGCTTCTGACACCAATAAATGGGAGTAAACACATGAACAGAACAATCCGAACCTCGTTGGCGGGGCTGATGACCTCGACCATGATCACTGGTGCCGCCTTTGCCGCAGGCACCCATCCCGTAACCGGTGAAGCATTGGCCGATGACCAGACCTTTACCTATCGCATCCTGGACGAGCACAGCTCGGTCGACCCACAGGTGGTCGAGGATGTGTCCGGCGCCGAGATCGTGCGTGACCTGTTTGAAGGTCTGATGAACCAGGACGAAGACGGCAATCTGGTGCCCGGTGTTGCCACGGCCTTTGAAGTCAATGACACCAAGGACGTCTACACGTTCACTCTGCGCGACGATGCCAAGTGGTCCAACGGCGACCCGGTAACCGCCGGTGATTTCGTTTTCGCGTGGAAACGTGCTGTCGATCCTGCCCTGTCCTCGCCCTATGCGTGGTTCATGGAGCTGATGTCGATCGAAAATGCTGCTGACATCATCGCGGGCAAAGCCTCGGTCGACGATCTGGGCGTCAAGGCCATCGACGACAAGACGCTGGAAGTCCGGCTGAGCGCCCCCCTGCCCTATTTCCCGCAGATGACCACACATTCGACCACCTTCCCTGCCCCGCAGAAAGTGATCGAAGAGTTTGGCGACGCGTGGACCAAGCCTGAAAACATTGTCTCGAACGGTGCATATGTTCTGACCGAGCATCTGCCGCAGGAACGTTCCGTGCGTGAACGCAACGAGATGTACTGGGGCAACGACAACACCATTATCGACAAAGTCGTATCGCTGGTCATC
Source organism: Ruegeria sp. AK4 (assembly GCF_056541025.1). Taxonomy (NCBI): domain Bacteria; kingdom Pseudomonadati; phylum Pseudomonadota; class Alphaproteobacteria; order Rhodobacterales; family Roseobacteraceae; genus Ruegeria; species Ruegeria sp. AK4. The sequence goes on along the minus strand of NZ_JBQFXS010000002.1, from coordinate 216,552 downwards.
AACGATGAAAACGTCGCCCTGACCCGCTATCTGGCAGGCGAGCTGGACCGCACCGAAATCCCCGCAGGTCAGTTCCCGCGTCTGAGCCAGGAGCACCCGGAAGAGGCCATCAGCTTCCCGCGTCTGTGCAACTACTATTACACGTTCAACCTGTCCGAAGGTGGCCCCGAAGCCTTTAAAGACCCCAACGTCCGTCAGGCCCTGTCGCTGGCTGTTGACCGCGCGATCATCACCGAAAAGGTCATGGCCGGTGGCCAGCCGCAAGCCTATACCTTTGCGCCCGAGGCCACCGCAGGCTTCACCGTTCCGGCAGTCGAGATGGCGTCGATGAGCCAAGCCGAGCGGGACGAGCTGGCCAAGGAACTGCTGGCCGAAGCAGGCTACGGCCCCGACAATCCGCTGAGCTTCGAGATGGTGTACAACACCTCGGAAGACCACAAGAAGGTCGCCGTGGCGCTGAGCCAGATGTGGAAGCAGAAGCTGGGCGTTCAGGTCGAACTGGCCAACATGGAATGGAAAGTATTCCTGGAAGAGCGCGGCAACCAGAACTTCGATCTGGCCCGTGGCGCATGGTGTGGCGACTATAACGAAGCCTCGACCTTCCTCGACCTGCTGCAGTCGGATTCGGGTTACAACGACGGCAAATTCGCCAACACCCGCGTTGATGAACTGCTGGCCGAGGCCAAAACCTCGGACGATCCGGCACCGCTTTACACCGAGGTCGAGCGGATCATCGCGCAGGAAACCCCTGTGATCCCGATCTACCACTATGCCGGTGTCTACATGATGGACAGCGATGTGGGGAACTGGCCGGTGAACAACGTCGAGCAGAACTGGTACTCGAAAAACCTTTATAAGCTCGCCGAATAATCGTCTTTGGACCGCGCCCTGTCCCGGGATCGCCCGGGGCAGGGCCAAAAAACATGGGGGCAGAAAAAATGCTTGCCTATAGTGTGCGGCGACTGATGGTCGCCATTCCGACGATCCTGTTGCTGGTCGTCGCCTGTTTCTTCCTGATGCACGTCGCGCCCGGCGGCCCTTTCACCTCGGAACGGCCCTTGCCGCCGCAGGTTCTGGCCAATATCGAGGCGCGCTACGGGCTGGACCAGCCGCTGTGGAAGCAGCTTTGGGACTATCTGTACAACATCGTCGTGCATTTCGATTTCGGCCCGTCCTTCAAGTTCAAGGACCGGGACGTGAATGATATCATCGCGCAGGGCTTCCCGATCTCGCTGACCTATGGCTCGCTGTCGTTTCTGTTTGCGACCGCCATCGGTGTCGCGCTGGGGATTGCTGCTGCGATCAAGCACAACAGTTGGATCGACTATTTCGCTGTTGGTCTGGGCATTGCCGCGCAGGCGCTGCCGAACTTCATCATGGGCCCGATCCTGATCCTGACCTTCACCCTGTGGCTGGGCTGGTTGCCGGGCGGAGGCTGGCATGGCGGCCAATGGCAGTATCTGGTGATGCCGGTTATCGCGCTGGCCACGTCCTATATGGGCTCGATTGCGCGGATCACCCGGTCGTCGATGCTGGAGGTTCTGAACTCGAACTTCATCCGCACTGCGCGGGCCAAGGGCCTGCCGACCAGAACCGTGATCTGGCGGCATGCTCTGAAACCGACGCTGCTGCCTGTGGTGTCCTATCTGGGACCGGTCTTCGTCTATGTGCTGACCGGCTCGGTGTTTGTCGACATCTACTTTTCGACAGGTGGTCTGGGTCAGGCCTATGTGAACTCGGCGCTGGCGCGGGATTATGCGGTGCTGCTGGGGGTCACGATCCTCTATGGCACGCTGACCGTCATCGTGAACCTGCTGACCGACCTGGCCTATGCCTGGTTCGATCCGAAAATCCGTTACTGAGGGGCTGGCAAATGCTTGGAAAATCACAAAAAGCCGCCCATCTGGCCGAGGAAATCACCGATTACACGGCAATTCAGGGGCGTTCGCTGTGGCAGGACGCGCGGATGCGATTTGTCCGCAACAAGGCCGCGATGGCGAGTGTTTTCATCCTGGGCATGATCGTTCTGTTCACGATCCTCGGGCCCTACTTTGCGGTCTGGAACAACGAAGAGATCGACTGGAACGTCATGGGTGACGTGCGCGGCATGGGAATGCCATCGGTCGAGACGGGGCACTATTTCGGTGTCGATGATCTGGGGCGCGACCTGTACAGCCGCGTCATTCAGGCGACCACGACCTCGCTGCTGGTGGGTCTGATCGGGGCTGCGACGGCGCTGATCGTGGGCACCTGCTATGGAATCGCCGCCGGGTATATCGGCGGGCGCACCGACAGCGTGATGATGCGTTTCGTCGATATCCTGCTGGCGATTCCGGCGACGCTGGTCATCATCCTGCTGCTGGTCGTAGCGGGGCGGTCGTTCTTCATGCTGTTCATCGCGCTGGGAGCGGTGGGTTGGCTGACCATGGCGCGGATCGTGCGGGGGCAGACCCTGACGCTGAAAAACCGCGAGTTCATCGAGGCCGCCCGCGCCGCCGGTGTCAGCGAGTTCACCATCATGTACCGCCACATCCTGCCCAACCTGTTGGGCGTGGTGATCGTCTACGCCTCGCTGCTGGTGCCCGAGATGATCCTGACGGAAAGCTTCATCTCGTTCCTCGGACTTGGGATTTCGGAACCCTACACCTCGCTGGGGCGCCTGATCGCCGAAGGGGCCGGCACGATGAGTTACGGCACCCTGTGGCAGTTGATGTACCCCCTGACATTCTATGTCGCCATCATCATCACCATGTTCTTCATCGGTGATGGTCTGCGCGACGCTCTGGACCCGAAGGATCGCTGATATGAGTCTGTTTTCCGTAAAAGACCTGAGCGTCCGCTTCGACACCCCCGATGGCGTTGTCGAGGCCGTCAAAGGCACAAGTTTCGACATCAATCCCGGCGAATGCCTAGGCATCGTGGGCGAAAGCGGGTCGGGCAAAAGCCAGACTTTCATGGCCGCGATGGGCCTGCTGCCGCCTGCGGGTCGGGCCTCGGGGTCGGCCATGCTAAACGGCAAGGAAATTCTGAACCTGCCGGTGAACAAGCTGAACCAGATCCGCGGCGCCGATGTCGGCATGATCTTTCAGGACCCGCTAACCGCCTTGACCCCGCATCTGCGGGTCGGGCAGCAAATGCGCGAAGTGTTGCAGGTGCATGAGGGCCTGCAGGGTTCCGCCGCACAGGCGCGTTGCCTGGAATGGCTGGAGCGCGTGCGCATCCCCGAAGCGAAACGCCGTCTGGACCAGTATCCGCACGAGCTGTCGGGCGGGATGCGCCAGCGGGTGATGATCGCCATGTCGATGCTGTGCAACCCCAAGCTGCTGATCGCGGATGAGCCGACAACCGCGCTGGACGTGACCGTTCAGGCCGACATTCTGGACCTGATGGTGCGGCTGCAAAAGGATGAAGGCACCGCGATTGCCCTGATCACCCATGATATGGGCGTCGTCGCGCGGATGTGCGACCGCATTCAGGTGATGCGCATGGGCGAATTTGTCGAGGCTGGCGAAACGGGCGACATTTTCCGCGCGCCAAAGCACGACTATACCCGCACCTTGCTGGAAGCGATGCCCCGGATCGACGCGGGCGACGCCCCCAAGGCGCTGGCCAAGGTCGAAGACCCGTTGCTCAAGGTCGATGACGTCAAGGTGCATTTCCCGATCCATGTCTCTGGCGGGCTGTTCGGGCACAAAGTGCCGCTAAAGGCCGTTGACGGCGTCAGCTTTGACATCCGCAAGGGTGAAACTTTAGGCATCGTCGGGGAATCCGGCTGCGGCAAATCGACATTGGCGCGGGCGGTTCTGCAACTGATCGAACCCAGCGCGGGCAATGTCAGCTGGCTGGGTCATCCCATCGTGGGATTGAAACGGGCCGAGCTGAACAAGTACCGTAAGGACCTGCAGATCGTGTTTCAGGACCCGCTGGCCAGCCTCGATCCGCGCATGACGATCTCGGCATCGATTGCCGAACCGCTCAAGACTTATCGACCGGACCTGACCGACCGCGAGCGCAAAGAGATGGTCGCCGAGATGATGGAACGGGTGGGCCTGAAAGCAAATATGATCAACCGCTACCCGCATGAACTGTCCGGCGGGCAGAATCAACGTGTCGGCATCGCGCGGGCGATGATCAACAAACCCAAGCTGATCATCTGCGACGAGGCGGTTTCCGCCCTCGACGTGTCTATTCAGGCTCAGATCGTTGAATTGTTGCGGGAACTGCAACAGGAATTCGGGTTGTCGATGATCTTCATCAGCCACGATTTGTCAGTCGTTCGCGCGATCTCGAACCGGATCATGGTTCTGTATCTGGGACGTATTGTTGAACTGGGGGATGGCGAGGTCATCTGCTCGGACCCGATCCATCCCTACACGCAGTCCTTGATTTCCGCCGTGCCGATCCCGGACCCGGAGGTCGAGCGCACCCGACAGCGCCTGAAACTGCCGGGCGAACTACCCTCACCCATGGACCCAAAAGCGGCTTTACGCTTTCTGCCCAGTCGGTTGACGGCTGGCGAAACAAGCTATGTGCCGAAGCTGACCGAGGTCGCGCCCGACCATTTTGTAGCAGAACACGATCCGCTGGAACGGATCATGGGAACCGCCTGAATGAACACCCCGAAACCGAAACGCCGGTTTCGGGGCTTTTTCTGCGCAAAGACATCGGCAAGGACCCACCGCATGTACTTTAAAGTTTGCACTCTGTGAACTTCGTTATTTAACTCAAGGCCACAAAGGTTAATTGTTGGTTTTGACTCACAAGCGCTCCGGTGGCACGATTTAACCGATTGGTGCCCGGTTTCACGGGCCTTGTTGATTGACCAGGCTTCGCAGCCTATTAGGAAGTCCCGGATGCTGTTTGCCCTTCCGGTTGAATATTGAGTTTGAGAGGCATCATGACACGCAAGGTCACCAAAGCGATTTTCCCGGTAGCAGGGCTGGGAACGCGTTTCCTTCCGGCAACGAAATCCGTTCCCAAAGAAATCATGACATTGGTGGACCGCCCGCTGGTACAATATGCCATTGACGAGGCGCGGGCCGCCGGGATCAAGGAATTCATCTTCGTCACCTCGCGGGGAAAATCCGCCCTCGAAGACTATTTCGACCACAATCTGGTGCTGGAACAGGAACTGAAGGCCAAGGGCAAGGACGAACTGCTGGAACGGCTCAACGCAACCAATATGGAAAGCGGGGCCATCGCTTACATCCGCCAGCACAAGGCGCTGGGACTGGGCCACGCCGTCTGGTGTGCACGTCGGCTGATCGCGGACGAACCCTTTGCGGTCATGCTGCCGGATGACGTGATCGCCGCAGACAAACCCTGCCTGCAGCAAATGATCGAAGCTTATGAGGAAACCGGCGGCAACATGGTCGCCGCGATGGAAGTGCCCACCGAGAAAACCAGTTCTTACGGCGTCTTGGACGTCGGTGACGCGGTAGGTTCGGTTGTCCGCGTCAACGGAATGGTGGAAAAGCCCAAGCCCGAACAAGCGCCCTCGAACCTGGCGGTGATCGGTCGCTACATCCTCAGCCCTTCGGTGCTGGACAACCTGAACGACAAAAAAGCCGGCAGCGGCGGAGAAATCCAGCTGACCGACGCGATTGCACAGGACATCGACAACGATGTGCCGGTCTTCGGATACAAATTCAGCGGTCAGCGCTTTGACTGCGGATCGAAATCGGGCTTTCTGCAGGCGACCGTGGCCTTTGCGCTCGCCCGCGACGACCTGCGCGACGATCTGGGGCAATTTCTGCACGATATCGTTGCGACAGGACAGGCGGCGCAATAAACCGGATGTCCGTTTACCTTACTGCGATTAAAGCGGTAAAACCCGCCAACAACAGCGCAGGGGTTCGTGCAAAATGAAAACTGTCTATCCCGTCATTCTTTGCGGTGGGTCCGGCACCCGTTTGTGGCCACTGTCGCGCAAAAGTTATCCCAAACAGTTTGTGCCTCTGCTGGGCGAGACGAGCCTGTTGCAGGACTGCGCCGAGCGCATGCGCGGACCGGTCAACGCACCCTATGCAAAACCACTAATCCTGACCAACGAGGCCTTTCGCTTTGTGGTGCCCGAGCAGTTGACGGCCATTGGCATCGACCCGGGTCCGGTCCTGATCGAACCAGAGGGGCGGAATACGGCGCCTGCCGTGCTGGCCGCAGCGTTGCACCTTGCAACCAGCGATCCGGACGCGGTGATGCTGGTCGCGCCTTCCGATCACGTCGTACCGGACAAATCCGCCTTTCATCAGGCCGTCTCTACGGGTGTTGAGGCCATCGAAGCGCGCCGTGATCTCGTGACCTTTGGCATCACACCTGACCGGCCCGAAACGGGATACGGTTATCTCAAACTGCGCCATGCACCGGACGCGAGCGGTACGGCCGTGCCGTTGGACAGGTTCGTCGAAAAACCCGATCTGGAAACCGCCGGGATGATGGTTGAAGACGGAAGCTATTTGTGGAATTCGGGCATCTTCCTCTTTGGTGTGCAGGACATCATCGCAGCCTTTGAAGAACACGCCTCTGCCCTCATCGATCCCGTGAAACAGGCCGTAGCCGATGCCAGGGCCGATCTGGGATTTTTGCGGCTTGACCCAGAAGCGTGGGCGGGCGTTGCAGATATCTCGATCGACTATGCAGTGATGGAAAAGGCCAGCAACCTCAGCGTTGTTCCTTACGCGGCGGGTTGGTCCGACGTTGGCAGCTGGTCCGCTGTTCAGGAACTGAGCCATCCCGATACAGATGGCGTTGCCACAACCGGTGAGGTCACAACGATCGATTGCTACAACGTTCTGGTTCGCTCGGAATCGCCTTCGCAAGAGGTGGTCGCGCTTGGGGTCGAGAACATGATTGCGGTCGCCATGCCCGATGCGGTGCTGGTCGCTAGTATGGACAAGGCGCAGGACGTCAAACAGGCGGTAGCTGCGCTCAAGGCCAAAGGCGCGAAGCAGGCAGAAGAACTGCCGGTGGATCATCGCCCCTGGGGTTGGTTCGAAAGCCTGGTGATCGGGGACCGGTTTCAGGTCAAACGCATACACGTGCATCCCGGCGCGTCGCTGAGCCTGCAATCGCATCATCACCGCTCGGAACACTGGATCGTTGTAGAAGGCACGGCCAAGGTCACGATTGACGATGATGAACGGCTGGTGACCGAGAACCAGTCGGTCTACATCCCGCTTGGCGCTGTTCACCGGATGGAGAATCCGGGCAAGGTTCCCATGGTTCTGATCGAAGTGCAGACCGGTACCTATCTGGGCGAAGACGACATCATCCGGTACGAAGACATCTACGCCCGCAGCTGAGGCAGGGAACCGCGCGCGGGTCTTTGCCTTGGATTTGCACCCAAATTCTTAGCAATACGTAACCCGGACGTCCGCTCCGGTCAGACAGGATTCAGGCGCGTCACTGCAGGTTGGCGCGCAACAGAAGTGTCAGACCGACAGCCACAGGAGGACGCCCGTGTCACAGAACTCTCCCCGATTGAACCTGCCTTTCCTGCAACCCTCGCAGGCGCAGAAGCATGTCACGCATAACGAGGCCCTGCGCCGGTTGGATCTGGTGGTGCAACTGAGCGTCCTCTCGATCAACGGCACCACGCCGCCCCCTGCGCCGGATCAGGGCGAGTTGCATGCGTTAGGATCATCCCCCGGCGGCGACTGGAGCGGGCACCCGAATGAGCTTGCCGCGTGGCTGGACAACGCCTGGCATTTTGTGACACCGGATACCGGCTGGCGCGTTTGGGATCAGGCGAGCGGTCAGCTCAAGGTCTGGGATGGGACCGCATGGATCGATCCGCCGGTCGCGACCCAAAATCTGGCAGGTGTGGGCATTGCAACCACCTATGACACTACCAATCGGCTGTCGGTCAGCAGCCCAGCAACCCTGCTGAGCCATGAGGGTGCAAGTCATCAATTAAAGATCAACAAGGCGGATACGGGCGATACCGCCTCACTGCTGTTTCAGTCGAACTGGACCGGCCATGCCGAGATGGGCCTGTCCGGCGGCACCGGGTTTTCCATAAAGGTTTCGCCAGACGGCGGCAGCTGGACCCAGGCGCTGGCGTTTGATCCCACCACCGGAACCGCAAGCGGGGCGGCGGTTCAGGCCAGCCCGGATGACACCACAACCGGTCGTCTGATGCGCGCGGATTATGGCTATGGGCCCGGCAATCTGCTGGGGTCGGTGTCCGAAAACTCGGGCATCCCGACCGGTGCCGTAATCGAACGCGGCAGCAACGCAAATGGCGAATTTGTCCGGTTCGCGGATGGCACGCTAATCTGCACTGCCGAACTGAGTGCTGTGGCCTGCACCACAGGCGAGGGCGCGCTTTTTGCAAGCACCTCAACAACATGGGACTTTCCTGTGGCATTCGCCGCAGCCCCCGCTGTCAGCGGCAGCGGCGGGGCTTCGGGGCGGTTCCTTGGCTTTGATGCGCCGTCGGCGTCGCAAGTGGCCTGCAAAGTTCTCTCTGCCGTCTCGGACGCCGGGACTCAGTCACCGACCGCCATCGCGATTGGTCGCTGGTTCTAACTGCCGTAGCCGCCCGGCCCCGGTGGTCGGGCGGCTATTTGGCGCGCAAACTCTGATCGGACTGCTCAAGAAACCACGCATAGGTGTCGCAAAGCCCGTCTTCGAGCCCGATGCTGGCGCGCCATCCCATATCTCCAAGGCGGGACACATCCATCAGCTTGCGCATTGTCCCGTCCGGCTTTGACACATCCTGCGTGATCCGGCCCGAGAAGCCGACAGTTTCCGCCACCAGCGCCGCCAGTTCGGCAATCGAGATATCCTCGCCACAGCCCACGTTGATATGGCTCAGCATGGGCAAAGTGTTGGCAGTGTAGACATCGCGCGGCAGGTTGAGCACGAACAGAGACGCCTCAGCCATGTCATCCACATGCAGGAACTCGCGCCGGGGTTTGCCGGTGCCCCAGATGATCACCTCGTCCAGACCGTCCCGTTTGGCTTCGTGGAACCGGCGGATCAGGGCAGGCAGGACATGGCTGTTTTCGGGGTGGAAATTGTCGCCAGGCCCATACAGGTTCGTCGGCATGACCGAGCGGTAATCGACCCCGTGCTGCCGGTTGTAGCTTTCGCACAGCTTGATCCCGGCGATTTTTGCCACCGCGTAGGGTTCATTTGTGGGTTCCAGAATGCCGGTCAAAAGGGCATCTTCGCGCATGGGCTGCGCCGCCTCGCGCGGATAGATGCAGGAACTGCCCAGTTGCAGCAGGGTCTTCACACCTGCCGCAAACGCCTGATGGATCACGTTGCATTCGATCATCAGGTTTTCATAAATGAAATCAGCCGGGTAAGTGTTGTTGGCGTGAATGCCACCGACTTTTGCAGCGGCCAGAATGACCACATCCGGCTGTTCGGCCTGCATGAAATCGCGCACTGCTGCTTGGTCCGTCAGATCCAGTTCAGAATGCCTGCGGGTGACAAGCTTCAGCGCTTCGCCGGCGGCCTGCCGTTTTTGCAACCGGCGCAGGATCGCGCCGCCAACCATGCCGCGGTGCCCGGCTATGTATATCTTGCGCATGCGGCCCTCCTCAGCCGTTTTCCAGACTGACCGGCAATGCGAACCCATACTCTTTCAACAGCGCATGGCGTTTTGCTGTCTTGAGGTCTTCGGACACCATTTCGGCGCACATTTCCTGCACCGTCAGTTCCGGTTCCCAGCCCAGTTTGGTTTTGGCATTGGTCGGATCACCCAGCAGCGTTTCCACCTCGGCCGGTCGGAAATATTGCGGGTCGATGCGCATGATCACATCCCCCGGCTTCAGCGCGGGCGCGTTGTCGCCGTCGATGGCGGCGACCGTTGCGACCTCATCCACACCACTGCCGGTGAACTCCAGCGAGATACCAAGCTCGGCCGCCGACCATTCGATGAACTGACGCACCGAGTATTGCTTGCCGGTGGCAATTACAAAATCTTCCGGCGCGTCCTGCTGGAGCATAAGCCACTGCATCCGCACATAATCCTTGGCGTGGCCCCAATCGCGCAGACTGTCGATATTGCCCATATACAGACAGTCTTCGAGCCCCTGCGCGATATTGGCCAGTCCGCGTGTGATTTTGCGGGTCACAAAGGTCTCACCCCGGCGCGGGCTTTCGTGGTTGAACAGGATGCCGTTGCAGGCATACATGCCATAAGCCTCGCGATAGTTCACCGTGATCCAATAGGAATACAGCTTGGCAACCGCGTAGGGCGAGCGTGGATAAAACGGCGTCGTCTCGCGCTGCGGGGTTTCCTGCACCAGACCGTAAAGCTCGGATGTCGAGGCCTGATAGAACCGCGTTTTGCCCTCGAACCCCAGAAAGCGGATCGCCTCGAGCAGGCGCAGGGTGCCGATGGCGTCGACATCCGCTGTATACTCTGGCGCTTCAAAGCTGACCGCGACGTGGGATTGTGCACCCAGGTTGTACACTTCATCCGGCTGAACCTCGCGAATGATGCGGGTCAGGTTCGAGGTGTCGCTCAGGTCGCCATAATGCAGCCGCAGCTTGGGGTTCGGCTCGTGCGGGTCCTGATAGATATGATCGATGCGCTGCGTGTTGAACGAGGACGCCCGCCGCTTGATCCCATGAACTTCATAGCCTTTTTCCAGAAGGAACTCGGCCAGGTACGATCCGTCCTGCCCGGTGATACCGGTAATCAATGCCGTCTTGGTCATGGTTTGCCTCACAAAACTCGTGCGCCGATGTGGTGTCTCAAAAACAGCAAGAACCGTTGGAATGCAAGCCAAGGCCGCTATCGGGCATTGAAACTGACGGCGGTTTCTTTGAATGTAGGCGCGCCGTCGGCGGTATTAGGTAAGAAGGACTTTGTTGAATGCGTATTGCGATGATCGGCACGGGCTATGTCGGCTTGGTGTCGGGCGTGTGTTTTTCGGATTTCGGTCATGAGGTGATTTGCGTCGATAAGGCCGACCAGAAAATTCAGATGCTGCAGGCTGGCAAAGTTCCGATCTATGAGCCGGGGCTGGATGTGCTGATGGCCAAGAACGTTGCAGCCGGGCGTCTGAGCTTTACCACCGATCTGGCTGCGGCCGTGGACGGCGCGGATGCGGTGTTCATTGCCGTGGGCACGCCGACGCGGCGTGGCGATGGCCATGCGGACCTGACCTATGTGATGGCCGCCGCCGAAGAGATCGCAAATGCCGTGACCGGCTACACCGTGATCGTGACGAAATCCACGGTACCGGTTGGCACGAACCGCAAGGTGCATCAGGTTGTTGCCGCGACCAATCCGGATGCGGATTTCGACGTCGCCTCGAACCCCGAGTTTCTGCGCGAAGGCGCGGCGATCGACGATTTCATGCGCCCTGACCGGGTGGTCGTCGGCATCGAAAACGACCGCGCGGCCGAGGTGATGGCGGAAATCTACCGCCCGCTTTACTTGCGCGACTTCCCGATCCTGACCACCGATCTGGAAAGCGCCGAGATGATCAAATACGCCGCCAACGCGTTTCTGGCGACCAAGATCACCTTCATCAACGAAATCGCGGGCCTGTGCGAGCGTGTTGGCGCGGATGTCAAAGAGGTCTCGCGCGGGATCGGGCTGGATGGCCGCATCGGCAACAAGTTCCTGCATGCAGGGCCGGGCTATGGCGGCTCGTGCTTTCCCAAGGACACAACCGCTCTGGCCCGGATCGGTCAGGAATTTGCCCATCCGATGCAGATCACCGAGACGGTCATGCGGGTCAATGACGAGGTCAAGAAGCGGATGGTCGATAAAATCCGCGCGGTTTGCGACGACAGTTTCAACGGCAAGACCGTGGCTGTGCTGGGCGTGACCTTCAAACCCAACACGGACGACATGCGTGATGCGCCCTCGCTGACCATCGTGCCCGCCCTGATCGGTGGCGGCGCAAAGGTGCGCGTGGTTGATCCTCAGGGCCGGTCCGAAGGCGAGGCCTTGCTGCCCGGTGTGGAGTGGATGGATGACCCCTATACCGCTGCTGAGGACGCGGATGTCGTGGTCCTGCTGACCGAATGGAACGAGTTTCGGGCCTTGAAGCTGACCGATCTGTCTGGCGCGATGAGAACCCCCCGCATGGTCGATTTGCGTAACATCTACTCGAAAAGCAAAGCGCTGAGTTCCGGGTTCGCGACCTATGTAGGCGTCGGGCGCTGAATCCGCCCGGCCTATTCGGCCAGCCAGATCTTGCGCCGCCGTTCCTTGACCAGCTCATTGCCGTCTTCGGTCCCGTCGTGGAACGTGTTGAACCATTCGTCCCATGGCGTCTCCCACGTGCCGTAGTTGCAGTCGAAGAACCGGTGGTGCAGTTGGTGAAAGAAATCGCCCAGCTGAAACTTCGCCTTGTTGCCCAGCTTCACATGCTCGAACCCCGCGTGCGAGGTCGGCGCGCCGATCCCGTGATGGAACAGCAGAAAGATCGCATGGATCGGGTGGGCGGGCAGCAGGAAGAAGATCATCGTGTCGAACATCAGGAAAAAGCTTTCGACCGGATGCATCGCCAGCCCGGACCAGGGGCCGGTGTTGATGTTGCGGTGATGCCAAGCGTGCACCTTGGTATAAAGCGGCCCCACATGCAGCAACCGATGCAGCCAGTAGAAATGGAAGCCCGCCCAGATCGGAACAAAGATCACCATCACGACAAACCAAACCGGGTTGCTGTCGAAGGTGATCATCGTCGCCCAGCCATTGGCATAGGAATAAAGGATCAGGCACTCCCAGAATGTCCAGAATGTCAGGGCAGGCCCGAGCGTCCAGAACATGTTGTCCCAGACCTGATTTTTGAAGGTAAAGACCTTGGCCCCTTTCATCATCGGGCGCATGTCATAGCGGTATTCGTCCTGCTGGGTGCGGAACTTCCACAAGGCAAGATGCAAGCCGCCAGCCACCACCATCAGGATGCAGAAATTGCGGAACCAAATCTCTGCGACCCAGTCCCAACTGAAGGTTTCGATCCGCGCCAGTGACGGCGTCAGAAAAGTCCACGTGATGATGGCAAAGACGAACAGAAACGCCCGCAGTGCCAGCGGATTCCAGCTTTGCAGCAGGTATCTGAGCGTCGCCAGAGGTTTCATCGGCCAGTCCCAATAGGGCGAGGTCTGGATCGGCAGTTGCGGTGTGTAGTTCCAGATTTTCCGCTTGGGGCGCGGTGGCAGGGCAGGTTGGGGCATGGCGTGGCATCCGTTCTGATCGCTGACTGCAACCATAGGCCGCCCGCGCGAAAGCTCAGAACGTATAGTCTTGCCCGTGAGGATAAGTTTTGCTTAGCCTGATCGCATGACAACCCGCATCCCCTCGCTCAACTGGCTCCGCGTGTTCGAGGCCGCCGCCCGCACCGAAAGCTTCTCGCGCGCGGCGAGCCAGTTGAACATGTCCGCCGCCGCTGTCAGCCAGCAGGTCAAGGCTTTGGAAACCCGGCTTGGAACACCTCTGTTTCATCGACACGCCCATGCGGTAACCCTGACCGAGGCAGGCCGAGCCTATCTGCCCTCGGTCCAGCAATCGCTTCTGATGCTGGAAACGGCGACGACCGGACTGTTTGGCGAAACACGCGAACAGAGGCTTTATGTGCAGTCCGTTCTGCTGTTCGCCCATGGCATTCTGGCTAGCGGATTACCCGAGTTTCAGCGCGCGCAGCCCCAGATCAACCTGTCGCTGTCCACCGGCAACCTGATCGCGGACTTCGCCAACCGGTTCACCGATCTGCAGATCGTGTTCGGCAACCCCGCCCTGTTCAGCACCGAAGGCGACGAGCTGCTGCGCGAGCGTCTGTATCCCGTGGCCCCGCCCCACATTGCGGCTGCGATCAACTCGCCACAAGACCTGTTTCAATTCACCCTGATCGAGGTTTCAACCCACCGCGCAAGCTGGCTACACCTGTTTGAAACATTGCGACTGCCAGCAGGACAGGCGCGGTATTTCTTTGCCGACAATTCCCTGATGGCCGCGGAACTCTCAGCCTGCGGCGGCGGAATTGCCCTGGCGCGCGCCCCGGCATCGGACCGGATCATGGAACTGTCGGGGCTTGTGCCCTGCCTGCCGGGGGTCGAGGTATCCGGGCAGGAAGCCTATCACCTGATCTATCCCTCGCGCGCCTCTCTGCGCCCCTCGGCGCGGGTGTTTCGGGATTGGTTGCTGGATTACAGCGCCGCCGTCCAGACCCGATAGCGCCCCTGCCCTGTGACCTCGCGGATCAGGTTGCGCCGGGTGAACCGGTCGATATTGCGCTGCACCGCTGCACGGGACGCTCCGGTCAGTTCCTCGGCCAAAGGGGCCGATACCATGGGCCATGCGGTCAGAACATCGATCAGGCGCGGCGGCGTCCGGCCGCTCAGGTCTTCGACCGCCTCGCGCGCGCGGACCTCCCAGGCGCTCACCCTGTCGAGATGCAGCAGAGCCGCCAGCACCGCCTGCCCTACCCCCTGCAACCAGGCTGACAGCTTTTCATGTGGCTCGCCCACCCCGCGCAGCGCACCCGGCCCCGACAAGGCCAGAGGCATGAACAGCGCCCCGCCCCGACCCATCGATGCCGCGTGCCGGGCGGCGACGATGGCGGCCTCGGTATCCTGCCCGATGCCCTGCGACAGCGCACGCCAGGCGTGAAAGGCGATTGCGGCCTGTGTCACCGGGTGCAGACCTTCTGCGTTGCGCATGACCTCGGCCAGATCCGCGACCGTTTCGGGCACCTCTTCGATGCCCTGCGCCATCCGGTCCAGAAAAGCGGTCAATCCACCCTCCCACCCACCGACCGAGGGCGCGGCCCCGCCGGTCAGACGTCGCACCGCCCATCCGGCGCGGAACAGGGCCTGTACATCGTCTCCGGTCGCGCCGATCCGCAACCCGGTCCACAGCGCAAGGCGATCCACGCTGATCCGGTCGCCCGTCCACCAGCCCAGATCGGACACATCCATCAGGGCCAGACGATGCGTCCACCCTTCGGGCCCCGCCCGCAATCGTTCGTCCAGCGCACCGAAAGTCAGGGCAACATCGGCCAGTTCAGCCGACAGCCCGTCTTGCGCGGCGCGCCAGTCACGCGGGTCAAACAGCGTTCGGGTGTCGGCGCGCGGCCCCGGCGGTAGAAACGCGTCCTGCGGCCCTTCATCTTCGGGGGGGAGAAACCAGAGGTCCTCTTCTTCCGAAGGGTCCGCGTCATAAATGCTCCGAGGCCCCAGATCCTCGGCCTCGTCATCCGGTTCGGGCATGACACGTTTCGACTTCATACCCGGTATTCTTTGGGCATTTTCGCCGCTTCACAAGGGGTTTTCTGTCAGCCCGAGAAGGATTGCATCAGAACGTCCAGTTCACCACCCAAATCTGTCTGCGCGTCGCCCCCCAACAGCATGTACCCATAGCCGTCCTGCGCCCAGGTCGCGGTCGCCAACCCGCTGAGAACCGCGTGTTTGACGTCCTTGTTCGGGGCCGCCGGACCCTGACGGATGACACAGAAGGCGAAGGGCTGGCCCTGGTCGTCGGCGAAAACGATCTGGACCAACGGCTTGCCTTTGAACGACAGAACCTGCGCCCGTTTCAGGTTCAGCCCCGGCAATCCCTCCAGCGTCTCGCGGTTCAGGGGGCGGCCCAGACGCTGTTCCGCCTGCGCGAACTGCGTGTCCAGCAAGGCAGGCGTGCTATCCAGCGCCGCAATGGTTTCGGGCGCATAGAGGGACTGGTAGATCGCGGCCTGTTCGGCCCACCCCATCGGGACCGGGCGGGTCGCCCAGAAGGTCAGCGCCACAGCGGCAATCGCGGCGCAGGCTGCAACGGCAACCAATCGAAGAACACCGCCGGTGCGCGCGGGTTCTGGCAGGTCGATGACCGGGGTATCCGACGGCAGCTTTTCGAATACCCCAAGAACCACGGGGGCAAACGGATCAAGCGCCATCAAACGCTGCTCAAGCTCGGCATCATCCTCTACCGCAGCCTCGATGGCATGGCACTGGTCCTCATCCAATGTGCCTTCCAGATAGGCCAGAAGTGTGTCGTCAGAGACCTTCATTTGCCACTCCGTTGCGCGGCCCCGGCCGCATCGTGCTGCATCACGGTTTTCAGCGCCCGCCGGGCATTCGACAGCCGGCTCATGATCGTGCCGATGGGAACCTCCAGCAGCGCGGCGGCTTCGCGGTAGCTGTACCCTTCGACGAAGACGAGCATAACCGTTTCGCGCTGCGCCTCTGGCAGGTGCATCACCTGTGTAAACACTTCAGACGCGAAAATATTCGTCTCGGCATCGACCCCGGGGGCGACCAGATCGGCCTCGGGCGTCACCGACAGCGCCTGCGCCCGCCGAACCGACCGCGCGCGCACCTCGTTCAGCCAGATCGAGCGGCAGATCGTCATCAGCCAACTGTCCAGCCGGTCAAAGGATGTCACCTGATGATGCCGTTCCAACGCCCTCAGGCATGTGGCCTGCACCAAATCATCTGCCACATCCGACGCACCCGACAGTGCAAGAGCAAACCGCCAGACGCGCCTCGAATGCGTCTGCACCGCGCGCCGGACGGCTTGTTCGGAACTGATCTTGCTGCTCATGGACTAATGCGCGACCTATTTGTGCATCACGGGCGCCGCCCGTGCGATCAGGATTGACATACTGGGTTGGGGAAAGAAAAGAAACTTATACTAGGGCTTTCCGTCACCATTTGGGCACCATCACCGCAAGCTTGCCCCAAGCAACCTAATTCGGGCTGCGGGCCAGAACACTTTCCAGATCCTGCCGCTCAAAGACACTCAGGCTCGTGCGTCTGGAGCAGTTGACAATGCGTACACCCAGTTTCTCTGCTTCCGAGCGGGCCTTTGCATAGGATACCTCAAGAACATGCAAATTTGGCGAGTGCCATTTTTCACCCGGAGGGCGATATAACGGGTGAAAATGGTTCTGCTCTCCGTCGCTGATCATGACACCCTTTTCACCTTCCGAGACTTTACCGTCGGTGTATTGGTGGTCCAATCCCAGCAGGCAGACTTCTGTGAAGCCCATTGCAATCGCCAGTTGTATCTCGGTGTAAACAATCGTCGATCCCCAGCCAACTCCGCCGGTCAGGTCTGGATTGAATTTCGGGAATTCGGGATCGTCCAACGGGTTATCCCAGTATTTTGGTGGGATCGTGGGAAAACAAATCGCGCCATCAAATCTTTTGATGTCAGAGAACATATTGGCGGGAAAAAGTTTCTCGCATCCCGACAGTTTTTGTATTTCATCAAGGCATTGGGTGAAAACCAGTTTGTCCTCAACACAATAGAAACTGGGGCGCCAGGATGTTTGATCGTAAATCAGAGAGATCTTATTGGAAGCGAATGATATCTCATCCTTTATCTTTTCAAGGTCCGCCGCAGTAAGGCTTGGGCCGTTGCCAATGACAAAACACCTTTGCCCTGCATACTTGCCGGTTATTCCCTTCAGGTAATCTTTGTCCCGCTTGCTGACATGAGAGTAAATTCTGGCGCGATACCCGGGCACAAACGCACGCCGCAACTCTCTTTTAATTTTCCAAAATGGAATCATGGTAAATAAGCGACCTCCAAACTGGATAATTCTTGCGCGGCCTGCGGATCTTGTGACAACGCGACTATGGGAGCAAAGCGCAGAAATCCGCTGATCGAAATGCTTTATAGCAACCAAGACCGGGAAGTCCACGCGGCAGCGCGACCATGGTATCGGGCTGGAAATACGCGCGGCGTTGGGCACAAGTCGCAGGCCCTGTGACAAACGCCGTCGGGGCGCTGCCGCAAGACAAGCCTTGGGGTATGGATCGTCCTTGGCGGCGCCCAAACGGTTGCGCCGTATAAACCGGCGCTTGGCGAATCTGATGGTTTTTTGCGCGGTTTTCCGCCTCTGATCCATGTCGTTTGGTTGCGTTGCCCTTTCAGCCTTGCGACACCGCGCAGATGGCACAGGTGTGGTTGCGCAGGGACAGACATTCCAGTAGGGCATTCGCTCATCAGACCATATGGTTGGGCAGGGCATGACAAAAAAATATCTGATGGTGGGAGCCGGGCTTTCAGGTGCCGTAATCGGGCGCCATTTGGCCGAAGCCGGGCATGATATCACCATAGTCGACAGCCGCGATCACATCGGCGGAAATTGTCATACCGACCGCGATCCTGACACCGGCATAATGCTTCATGTGTACGGCCCACACATTTTCCACACGGATGATGACGAAGTGTGGGGCTACGTTAACCAGTTTGAAGAATTCCTGCCTTTCAAAAACCGGGTTAAGACAACCTCTTGCGATCCAAATGGCAAGCGGAGCGTTTTTTCGCTTCCGATCAACTTGCACACCATCAACCAGTTTTTTGGCAAGACAATGCGGCCGGACGAGGCCAAAGAATTTATTGCCGAAGAACAGGCTGATAGCAGCATTGACGATCCACAGACGTTTGAAGAACAGGCGCTGCGTTTTGTGGGCAAGGATCTGTATGAAGCCTTTTTTAAGGGTTACACGATCAAACAATGGGGCATGCACCCGTCAGAGCTGCCTGCTTCCATCCTGAAACGTCTGCCGGTGCGCTTCAATTACGACGACAATTACTTTTTCCACAAATTCCAGGGCATGCCCAAAAACGGCTATAGCGCGATGATCCAGGCGATACTGGACCATCCCGGAATCACGGTTCACCTGAACACAAGCTTCACTCGCGCGATGGGGGAAAGTTTTGATCACGTGTTCTATTCCGGCCCGCTCGACGGGTATTTTGATTTTGAACTTGGGCGGCTGGGGTATCGGACGCTCGATTTCGAACGGTTTGATTATGACGGGGATTATCAGGGATGCGCAGTGATGAACTATGGTGAGGAAACCGTTCCTTACACCCGCATCACCGAGCACAAGCATTTCGCACCCTGGGAAGAACACGAAAGCTCTGTCTGTTACCGTGAGTTCTCGCGCTCGGCAGAGGCCGGAGATATTCCCTATTACCCAATTCGTCAGGTCAAAGAAAAAGAACTGCTGAGCGCGTATGTTGATCTTGCCAATGCCACACGCGGCGTGACGTTTGTGGGTCGGCTTGGAACGTATCGCTATCTCGACATGGACGTGACAATCCGAGAGGCCCTGGATACCGCCCGTGGGTTCGAAGCTAAAGTGGCAAATGGCGAAGACGCGCCTGCGTTTTTTGTCAAGCCTGTCTAGAAATCAGAGTGCTTTGGCGCCCTGGCATCTTGCGTCGGCGGCCCGGTCGGAAAGCACATTCAATGCCAAGAACTTTCAGTCCCGAGGTTTTTCGAGATGACTAAAAACGCAATCGTTTTTACAGCCAATACCATGCACGTGGCGCAAGCCAATTTGATGATTGATTCCCTGTTCGACCCGGAAAAAGGTAATTTCAAAGGGGACTTGTGGGTCATCTCCACCCATCTGAGCGCAGGGTGCCAGGAATACCTTGAAAGCCGCGGTATCCGTTATCTGATCAATCCACTTGCCAGCTTCCAGAACTGGAAATACCGCCGTGACATAGCGCGCTCGCAGCCTGAATTCCTGCGTGGAAAACTGGAAGAAGACGATGCATTTCTTTTGTACCGCAACAAGAGAATGAGCAAGCTGATCATCAATGACTGGGTGGAAAAGTTCGGCGGAAACTATGACGCTGTGGCGCTGTGTGACAACGATCTGTACTTTCAGCGTGACGTAAACGACCTGTTTCAACGTTCCGTGCAGTCTGATCCTGACGTTTTGTGGTATTGGCAGGAAGAAAACAGCAACTTACCGGGCACCAACCTGTGGATGAAAAACGCCCACTATTCCCGGCTTCATGCAAGCGACGGGTTGGATTTTGGCCAGCATGAAATAAACATCGGGTTCGTAATCTCTTCCCCCCGAACAATGCGTTCGATTTTCCGGCGGGTCGAAGCGCTTTTCTCGAGTTGTCACATCGAACTGTTCCGGGACTGCCTCTGGCACGATCAGGATCTTGTGCGGTTGATCCGGGCCCAGGATCCCAAGCTGTTCCGCTTGTTTGAGGAAGGGGATATTCTGCATCTGTGCAACGGCGGGGAAAATCTGCTGGACGAGCGCAGCCCGCAAGAGTTCTTTCACAAGAAAACCAAAGAAAAACCGTATGTTGTACACTTCGCGGGCGGCGCGTGGGGGGCCTATCCGTCAATCGCGCCGTCCTATCTGGTCAACGAAAACGCATATTTCTTTATGGAAGAGCAAACGGAACGGTTTGATGAAATCCGCCGGTTAACCGATTACGACCCGTTTGACGCCCCGTCGCCGTTGTTCACCGAGCACAACATAAAGACCAAAGCCGCTGCACGCGCAGAATGGATGAAGCTGACGGCCGACAGCCAAAAGAAGCGAATGCTGTTCTTTTCCTGGCTCGACACTGGCAGCCATCGTCCACTGCGCGGCACATTGACGGATTTCCTCAACAACAATGCCTTTGACTTGGCGGTGATCGACGGAAACGTACATGCCAATGACAATGACGGGCTGATCTCCGAGGATTTGCCCGATCTGCTGGCTCATGTGACACGCACCGTTTTTGACAATCGTTTTGGCCGTCAGTTTGGATACAAACGAAGCGATATCCCAGAAGACGCAATTGCCAGCGCGATCGCCGCGTTGGTCAAGGAATATGGGTGTTCGCAAAGAAATGCCCGCGCGGTGGCAAACGCGGCATATATTTACCTAAGCAAAGCAATAGCTTATTACAGACCGGATGTGGTTGTTGGCTGGGGCGCGTATCTGCTGTGCTCTCGAATCCTCAGGCAAATCTGCAAGCAACGCGGCATCCCGTTTCTAACCATGGAGCTTGGCGTTCTTCCTGAAACGCTGGCCTTTGACTGTCTTGGTCATATGGGGGAAAGCTGGGTCGCCCGGAATGTCGATGCCTTCAACGCATTGCCCCTGGCGGATGCGGATAGGTTGGCAGCCAAAAACTACCTCGAGAAAATCCGGCGTGATCGGCCATCGCGGAACGTCAAGATCGATGTTTCGCCAGCCGGTTCGAACCAGCTTTTGAGACTTAAAAACTCAGGGAAAAAAGTTGTCGCCTATATCGGCAGTAATTGTGCGTTTTCCGGCCATGTGCCGTATGATGACAACGCCCGTACGTATCATTCCCCCTTTTTCCGCGATAATGACGATGTGGTCCGCAACTTGTCCGAGGCATTTGCGAACGATCCGGACATCCACCTGATCTACAAGCCCCATCCCATTTCGATCACGCGCGGACTGGACCTTGAAGACGAGTACCCCAATGTGACGGTCCTGAAGGACGTTAACCTTGATGACTGCCTGCAGATTGCCGATCTCGCGCTGGTCAAGGTTTCACAAGGAAATTACGAAGCACTGTTGCGGGACACTCCTGTCCTGATGCTTGGGCGCAACCAGTTGAACGGGTCCGGCGCGGTTTATGAACTGAGCGGCAGGGATGCTCTCAGAGACGATGTTCTGAACGCGCTTCAGACCGGCTTAACATCGGCGCAAAAGACATCATTCGAAGAGCATGTCGCGCGGCTTTTGAAGTATTATGTTTATTCCGTTTCGGGTGCAGAAATCGGCCGCCCGCAGTCGCAAGTCGCGGAAGATATTGAGGCGCTGCTAAACGCATCCGGGCCTGCGCATCTGGAAGCCGAACAGATTGCCCTGAACGCGCATAACAAGGCTCCGCAACTGGCCCAGGGAACGCCCGCTCTTTCGATCATCATGCCAGTCTTTAACGGCGAGCAATATCTGGCCGATTGTATCGGATCGATATTGTCACAGAGTTTTGGTGACTTTGAACTTCTCTGCGTGAACAATGGCTCCACCGACGGGTCGCAGGAAATACTGGACTATTTTGCCCGCCGGGACGCGCGTGTGAAACCGCTTTATCAGGAAGAACCCAACCAACGCTCGGCTCGCAACCTTGGGGTGAAGCACGCCAAAGGCGCGTACCTACACTTCTTTGATTGCGATGACCTGCTGGTCCCCACCGCGTATGAAGAACTGCTGTCAGCGATGCAGGATACGCAGGCTGATGTGCTGTATTTCTTTTTTGACGAGCTTTACAACGTTTCCAAGACGGGCCGGCCCAGGCATCGCGAATTTCAGAACTATTTGCCGCAGCAGCAGCTATTTGCGATGGAAGTGCAGCATAAACGTCTGTTCGCGCAGTATCCCTTCCCTTGGGCAAAGGTGTTCAAGGCCGATTTCTTTCGCGACAAGGACCTCTATTTCGATCTCGATTGCGCCAATTTCGACGATAACCCGCAGAATTTGCGCACCTTGCTTTCGAGCCAGAACATTTTTGTGCTGAATAAACCGTTCTACAAGTTTCGAATAAACCAAAACTCAATGACCCAATCGGTCAATCCGCGTGTGATCGGAATGCTGGACGCTGTTCGGCTGTTGAATGAGATTTACACCAAATTCGGACGGTACGACGAGTTCCAGAAATACTACGTCCCTTATAAAATTCACCTTCTGCACTTTGCCTGGACCCGATTGCCGGAGGATTTGAAAGAAGCCTATCTTGCCGATATCTCAGGCCTGTTCCTTCCGGGAGACGATGAGTTCTTTGAACGTGACGACCTCGCGTCGATGTTCTCTTACATGTCGCAGGGAAAAGTCGAATTTATACGCTCCGCTTTGCGTGGCGAGGTTCCAAAAGCTGTTTCCGGGTCGCGCAATACTCTGTCGGATGGCGGTTCACGGAATACCGGCTGGATGCGCCCAAAGGCAGACAAGTCTAAGAAGCATAAACGTATCTTTAGGTCCTCGAAACGATATGCGCGCGGATTGGCCCGTTCCTTGAAGCGCGCCTCTCGCACTTTGCGAGGCCGCCCCAAATAGGAACCGTGGAAGCTTTTGACGCCATTCAAAACAGAGGTCTGTATACCGGACATCGCAGGGGTCGGTCGTGAGCCCCAAGCAAACCGAAAACCGGCCATCAGGACTTCCCAGACGCAACGACAATTGACAGATAAATTGCGCATAATCCCGCAATCGCACCTTGCGCTGGGTTGAAGCACCAGAAAGCTGCCTCTATCACCACCGGAAAAGGAGAGTGCGAAGAATGAACACCAAAGTGACGAC
The DNA here is from genome assembly GCF_056541025.1 of Ruegeria sp. AK4. Classification (NCBI taxonomy): domain Bacteria; kingdom Pseudomonadati; phylum Pseudomonadota; class Alphaproteobacteria; order Rhodobacterales; family Roseobacteraceae; genus Ruegeria; species Ruegeria sp. AK4. The sequence goes on along the minus strand of NZ_JBQFXS010000002.1, from coordinate 193,548 downwards.
GCCCTACGAAAATCTAGGTGAAGCTTTCCCATATGAAAAACCCGATTACAGTGTGTACGACCCATTTCTGGGTTACTCGAAGAAGAATAACGCGATCCCAGGCTATGATATTTGGCCGCAGGGAGAGGGATTGAAAGACAAGGATACTGTCATTCTCACAATCGGAGGCTCGACAACTGACTTTGGGAGCGCACGGTGGCCGGCGTTTCTTGGGGATATTCTGATTGATCAAGGGGTTAACGCCGTCATTCTGAACGGCGGTGTTGCGGGGTATTCGTCCAGTCAGGAACTCATCAAAGTTCTCAGGGACCTGCCGTCCATCAAGCCTGACCTGGTTGTCTCACTGTCCGGAATTAATGATTTCACCTGGGGGCATACGCGCCCGGAATATCCGCTCTTGCACTCGTATCAACGGCGCGTCGCAGAATACCTTTGCGAGTCGACGGAGGCGTTTGGCGACTGGGTTGGCGGACTGCCCCATCGCGATGACAAGAGCGAGGTCTGGCTGCGCAACATGCGATTGATGCAGGCGCTGTGTGCCGATGCGGGTACGCAGCTGTTGTGTTGTTTGCAGCCGACAATGATCTTTGGTGACTACAACCTTGATGAACAGGAACGAACGAGCATGCTGGAGCCTTTTGCCAGCAAGTACATGAATGACGGAAGTATCTACCGGGATGTAGCAATCGGCTTCTACAATTCCGTTCGCGACCAGTTGCAGTCACAGCCGGATAGCTATGCGCATTGTTGTGATCTGAGCCTACTGTTCGACGGTAAGGTCAAGTTGTACCGGGATTACAGGCACCAGAATGAGGCTGGCGACCGGGTTATCGCCCAGGCAATGGTCCATGAAATGGGCAAACGTTTCGACATCAAGGGGCTGAAGAATGAGTGATGCGCTCGACAGGCTATGGGAAAAGTCCAGATCTTTGGGGTCCGGCAACGCAGATGCCAAGCCAAGCCAGACTGGGTGGAGTGTGCGGGATTCAGATGAATCCGTTGTCCTCCACGCCCGGGACCTGCCTGAGAACTTCAAGGAAGCGGCGGCCCTTTTCCACACGATGGGCAGGACGGGCGCGGCGGCGTTCCTGGAAGAATGCATCAAGATTTCATCTGATGAAGATGAGTATCGTTTGCACACGCCCGTCAGCGCGCTTTTGCAATACAAATATCCCCTCTACTGAATAGAGAACGAAAGAACATCATGGCGATAATTGGTATTTCTTGCTTTTACCATGACGCTGCTGCGGCGTGTGTCGGAAGCGATGGTTCGGTGCTGGCGGCTGCGCAGGAAGAACGCTTTACCCGCAAGCGTCACGATGCCTCCTTTCCGTCCCACGCGTTAGAGTACTGCGTCGCTCAGGCGGCAGCGCATGGCGAAAGCGTTGAGAAGATCGTCTTTTACGAAAACCCGCTTCTGAAATTCGACCGAATTGTCGAGACCGTGCTTGGCCTGCCTTCGGACGGCAAAGAAGAGTTTGACGAGGCGATGTCGCGCTGGTTGGGCGGCCATTTGTTCCAACACAGGGACATAGAAGAAAGAATCTGTAGCGCTGTCCCGGATTTCGATTGCAAATCGAACCTGATGTTTGTCGAGCACCACACCGCTCATGCAGCAAGCGCGTTTTTTCCGTCGCCTTTTGATCGGGCTGCCGTGCTCACGCTGGATGGGGTTGGTGAACATGCCACCGCAAGCCTGTCTTTGGGCGAAGCAAACAAGATATCGATGCTCAAGGAAATGAAGTACCCGAATTCCCTGGGCCTGCTTTATTCAGCCTTCACGCATTTCACCGGATTCAAAATTAATTCGGGTGAGTATAAAATGATGGGGCTCGCACCCTACGGTGACCCGGTTTTTGAAAAACAAATCCGGGATGAGCTTATCTCCATCAACGACGATGGTTCGTTCGAGATCAATCAGGCGTATTTTCAGGGTTTCTCCAGAAATGATCTGGTTGCGGAAAAGCTGGGAAGGCTTTTTGGCGTTCCACATCGGGACGCCGACTCTTTGTTGACAAAAACCTATGCCGATGTCGCAGCTTCCATTCAACGCGTGGTCGAAGATATTGTTCTAAAACTCTCGGCCACAGCACTTTCGGAATTGGGTTGCAGCTCGATCTGTCTTGCAGGGGGGGTCGCCCTGAATTCTGTTGCAAATGGCCGGTTGTCTCAGGAAGTCGGTGCAGGAAACCTTTGGGTGCAACCAGCAGCAGGCGACGCGGGCGGGGCACTTGGGGCCACGCTTTACGGGCATCATGTGGTTGAGGGGAAGGAACGAGAGGTTGTTTCCCAATCTGACGGCATGTCAGGGGCATATCTGGGGCCGGCCTTCGATGCCGACGATATTCGTGCGCGGCTCACAGCTATGGGCGCGAGTTTTACGGAATTGCCGATGAAAGAGCTGCGCGAAACAATCGCTTCGGAACTGTCCAATGGAAGTTCCGTGGCGTGGTTTCAGGGAAGAATGGAATTCGGCCCGCGCGCGCTTGGTAACCGGTCCATTCTCGCGGATCCACGCTCGCGCGTAATGCAACGCAAACTGAACCTTCAGGTGAAAAAGCGGGAATCCTTCAGACCGTTTGCACCGGCGGTATTGGAAGAGTTCACCGGCGAGTGGTTTCAATTCGATGGCGCAAGCCCGTACATGTCGCTTGTCACGCAAGTGAAGGAAGAACATTGCACCAAGGACAGCGGCAACAAAGCCACCACCGACGAAGGTCAGGACATCCGGCCCGAAACGGATCACAGTAAGATCCCTGCGGTAACTCACGTGGATTATTCGGCCCGGGTTCAGACCGTTAGTAAGAAAACCAATCCAGAGTTTCATGCCCTGATCGAAGAGTTTCGGGGGCTCACCGATTGCCCGATTTTGGTTAACACCAGCTTCAATGTCCGAGGCGAGCCAATCGTCTGCACACCGGAGGATGCATTCAGGTGTTTTGTGAATACCGATCTGGATCATCTGGCCATAGGCCCGTTTCTTGTCAGCAAGAAAGAACAGGACCCGATTGTGTGTTTTCGGTATTTTCAGAAGTTCGAAGACGACTGAGCTGCGCCCTAATACGCAACGGATTTTCAACCGGGCGTCTCGACACAGGAGTCAATGGGGAAGATTCTGTTCGCAAATACATGGCCTTGCGAACAGCAAATTTACCTTCTTTCCCAGAGCTTAGTTTTCGATATAGGCCTCTCTGAAGCGTCTTGTGACACTCCAGATCATCGGTTTCTCCACGTGGCGCTGGTCGTGCCGCCAAGCCAGATGTCGCGGCGAGTACGTGACCATTTCGAAACTGGGGAAATAGTCGACATCCTCGTGTTCGCTTGCGATTTCGGTCGCAACGGAACGCAGGGTCGATTTCGAATAGGAGTTTGCAACAATAATGTCCTGATCCGTGAACGTGCGCAAAAGGGGCACGGGCGACACCGTCAGGATGATCTTCGGATCACGCTTGGAATTGGCCCGGATCAGGTCCAGCAATCGATTTACACTCTTATAGCTTTCGGCAAACCCGGTATTTCGAAACTCAAAACGGCCGGTCCGTTTGGCAAAACGCCAGTCCGCGGGCGCATCGTTGAGAGGCGTGTTCGTCTTGGTGTCCCACCAAGTTTCAGTCAGACCGAGCGTTATGAAAATCACATCGGCGTCCGCAATTTTACGAACGGTTTTGCGGACCGCTTTGGTCGTTTCCAACTGGCCTTCGGCCGAAAGCTCCCCCACCTGATGAAGTTGAGGGTTCCAGAGTTTACCTTTGTTCAGTTCGATCAGTCCGTATTCGGGCGGTGTGTCGGAGAATGCACGCTCAATCTCGATTTCCATTGAGTGCGGGTTAAACTTGGTCATCACTTCGCTTCGGAAGTAAAAGATGCGCTCTTCGGCCTCGGGTGGCAGTTCAATATCAAGCGACAACACCGGATACCCTTCCTTCAGAAGAGCTGCTTCGATATTGCGCGCGAAACAGGAACCGATAGCAAAATAGCTGGCATCCTTGGCAAGCTTGAATTTAGGATGAAAGGCGATGTCCACGAAATCATCCTGAACCAGCCGGGTGCAGGCGTCATGCGGCGCGTGCCCCTCGGTCTTGAACTTTTCGTCCAGTCCGCGCGACCATTGCTTGTAGTGACGCTCGACAAACGAAGTCGCAGCGCCAGGCATGCCGGATGAGCCCGGAGGTAAATCACCTTTGGGCTTACCAGAGGTCCCTCGGGTCCATTGCTTGTAACGACGTTCGATGAAAGAGATCACGGAGTTTATCCTATCAAGTAAAACCAGAGGCTCGGCGATTAGTTTATCCTACGGGCGGAACGACGGGTAGAAGCTGTTTTTTCACTGTGCGCCAAACCGCTCAAGAAGTTCCGTCTGGTCTGGGAAAAAATACAGTGCGTCCCGGTCTTGGTCCGAGAAATGCGCCCGCAGAACCTTATGGCATCGCTCCGACGTGTCGTCCGCGTTGGGCAGGGCTTGTGCGGTACGCAGGTTGTTCCCGATCTGATGCAGCATGAATGTCCGAAAGTTGAGAATGAACTCCAGAGAATACGCATTCCGCTGGTTAAAAAACCCACCAAGGATTTTAGCAGCCGTGAGCAGGCCGTCGATCCTTTTGACCAAAGTGTCCTGGTTTACCGAGTTGACAATACTGTCATCGCGGAACCGGTAGTTCAGATAACTTTCGGTTACGCTCGACACGCGCTTGGACAAATGCACCAGCCGTGGCGTGGTGGCCACGTCCTCGAAAAGGATCGGCGGATAGGCAATGCCATTGTCATGGAAAAGCCGCGTCCGGTAGATCTTGTTCCAGGCCGCGCCGACCAGCCGAGGACCCTCGCCAAACATTGAATGCATGACAAAGCTATCCCGCGTACCTGCAGATTTCGGATAAGAACCTATGTTGTTGCCATTTTTGATGCGACGCGCAGAACACTGGACAATGTCAGCCTTGTCGCGATCCATCACCGCCCAGAGGGTGGCGAACATTTCGGGATCGACCCAATCGTCGCTGTCTACAAAGCCGATAACCTCACCCGTGGCAGCCTGGATACCTGTATTGCGGGCGGGCCCCAGCCCTTGATTTACACTGTGGGACAAAAGACATACCCGGTCGTCACCAGCCATATAGTCCCTTACGATATCGACTGATCCATCCGGTGTTCGGTCGTCCACGCAAATGACTTCGATGTCTTCATGCGTCTGCGCCAGAATCGAATCCAGGCACTGCCGCAAATAGGCTTCGGTATTGTAAATGGGAACGACGATTGAAATCTTGGGCATGTCACGCAGCAATCAGGATTGGAACAGGCTTTCAAATTCAACTTTTGGGAAAGCTTCAAGATGGGTTCCGGGCGAGGCGTTTACGATCTCGATGCCATTTTCCCGGCCCCAGGCTGCTGCCGCTTCATAGGCCCGGGTCATCTTGTCTATATCAGGCATTTCCCACACCTGGCCATTTTTGAAGTTGGTGTAATCCTCGGAAAAATGGTTCGAAAGGCCCTGGCCTGACCATTTTTTGTCGTCGTTCACATTGTTTTTGGGAATCTGATAGCTGTGATCGACCCCGACCAGCACGATTTTGGTAAAGCCCATGATGGCGGCGACCTGCAGCAACCCCACCGTGACGGTGAACCCTTCATGCAATGCGGAAGGATCGTTCGAGAAAGAACATTGCCGCGTGTAGTCCAAATGGAACGGCACCACGTTGTCCAGCCGGGCAATATCGAAATGCCGCAAGATCGTATAAGGGATGAATTTGATCATCTCTTTCGGCAGGTTTTCGCAGAATTCATCGGCACTTTGATCGGCCAGGATGCGATCCTGGACCATCCAATAGTCGTAGGAAAACCCCCATTTCTCAAACCCGATGAAGGCCCGGTTGGCGCCGAGCGTCACCTCATCCTTCAGGCGGGACATGTCGATTTTGTTGAGCGAAGGGCCGTTGCCCACGACAAAACACCTCTCTCCTGCATGGCGGCCAACAAAATCGTGCAATGACCGGCCATAAAAGCCGCGAAAGAGGCTTTCAAAGGTGCGGTCGGACAAAACGCTTTTGTATTTTAGTTTGTTAATCTCGTTGGTGCGGTTCTGAACCGTCTTTTCCAGCGTCTTCACAGTTTCCTCCAACTGCGCAATACGCTGTTCGGAAGACGCAGAGGTGCCTGCCCCGTTGCCGCCGATTTGTGAGCTTTTGAAAAGCTTGCTGAACATGATGCGTTTCACCCTTAGTCGCTGTAGCGGTCAGACTTCTGCGGCGTCCGCAGGCATGTCAGAACCCGCCATCCTGCTAGCGCGGTGTTTGGCGTAGATCACGCCGCTATAGTCCTTGCCAATGAAATCCATGGGTGCCGACTCGGAGTGTTCGCCAAACCACAAGGACTTGCCCACCTGAAAATCAAACGCAGCATCATCAAGGACATCGATAATATCGCGCAGCTTGTTTTTGTCTGGCTGGGTTTCCGAAAAATGATACTCGCAAAAGAGGTTGCGCACGTTGCCCAACTTGTCGCGCGCAGCGTCCAGTACCTCGGCCTCGTTACCCTCGATGTCGAGCTTGAGGAAATCCACCGGCGTCTCCAGGTAGCTACTCAATCCTTCCATCGGAACATCAACGGCGTTGTTTTCCATTTCCTCGGTGATCCGACGCGGAGCAAGCGAGGCGGCCATACTGTCAGTGTCACTGAGATAAAGCCTGGCAGAGCCGCTCTCGGGACCGAGCGCCGCTTTCACCAATGTCACATCGCTTAGGTTGTTACGGTCAATGTTTCTGCGCGCCACTTCGTAGCACTCTTCGTTGGGCTCGAACGCAACCACATGCGCATTGGGGTAGATCGCCTTGAAAAACAAAACGGACAGGCCAATGTTGGAGCCGCCATCGATAATCCGATGGGGTGCGTCGAAATCGTGCGAAAAAATGTACTCGCGGCGAAAGATCAGTTCATTGAGCTGAATCCAAAGTGCCTTGGGATCAAGGTACTCTACATCATAGCCCCATAGTTCAAGGGGTTTGCCTTCTTCAAGAACATTAGGGTATTCGCTGAAAACATCCTTGAGCTTGGGCAATCGGCGGGGTTTGTGACTGGGGTCAGCCAAAGCCGCGCGCAGATCGGCCAATGAGGCTTGCCCTGCCGGAACGTTCTCCTTCGCTTTGGACAAAGCCTTGATATCCAGGCTAAGGCTGCGGTCAGAACTGCGTATAGCTTGCAGCAAAAACTCGCTGCGTTCCAACTGGCGCGTTTGAAGACGGTTCAGGCCTTGCTCCAAAGCCTCAAGCTGGCGAGACATCGTTTCTAAACGCTGTTCGGTGAAGTTCGGGCGGCGACGCCCCTCTCGCAAAGATCTGAATACCTGTCGAAATGAGGGCATAGGGGGCCATTCTGCTACGGGCGCGCGGCCTGAGGGCCCGCTCAATTGGATGCTGCTTAGCAACAAAGCAACGATCGAACAAGTGGCCAGCGGCGACGGGATTGGCATCCCCAAAGCAGTATGACGCCGGTCAGGATTTCACATCGCGTAAGCTTGCAGTTCTCGACTTCTGAGCGCTGCAAGCCCGCTTTCGAACGCGATGAAAGGACTATGCCCGGCTCAAAGGAAAAAGAACTCCTCCTCGAGAACACCGGGAGAAAGTATATCTGCATCCTGCCCAAATTCTGAGTCCGCGATACTGTCCCAGATTTTGGCCCTAGCGTTGTCAGCACCGGGGAGCCCATTGTCGCCACTGTCCATCACACGCAACACAGTGTCGCCTTCTTCGATGCCTACATCTATGTTCGGGATGAAGTCGAATTCGAGATCGTCCTGTGGGTCGTCAACGGCCAAATCGGTCTGATTGGGTGGCAATAGTTCGGCTTGACTGCTGACCGAGACCTGAATGGGCTGATTAGCGGCAGCGGCCCCAATCGAGCCACTTCCGTCAATATCTACGCCATAAAAACTCTCAACGCTGGCGACGTCGCCGACGGCGGCGCCGCTGACAAGCTCACCCTGACTGTCCAGCGTCCATTCATAATAGCCGCCGGAACTGCCCTGCCACAGCACGCGGTACCCGCCGCCAGAGGCTTCGACCTGAATCGGTGTCCAGCCGGGAATGGAGTCCGGTCCCATGGCCTCCCCGTTTCGGGTAATCTCTGTAGAGCCGTCGATCAGGTACATGCCCTGCGTCGACAAGAGCAGTTCGTTCGATCCGTTGTTTTCGACAGAAGTGTTGAAATGGCCGGTTTGACCGTCGTTGTTGAGGTCGACCCCGTAAAAGGCTTCGACATCAATGACATTGCCGACGGCGGCGCCGCTGACAAGCTCGCCCTGACTGTCCAGCGTCCATTCATAGTAGCTGCCAGAGTTGTTCTGCCACAGCACGCGGTAGCCGCCGCCCGAGGCCTCGACCTGAACCGGTGTCCAGCCAGGGATGGAGTTGGGTCCCATGGCAACCCCGTTCTTGGTGATCTCCGTAGAGCCGTCGATCAGGTACATGCCCCGTGACGACAACAGCAATTCGTTCGATCCGTCGTTTTCGACAGAGGTGTTGAAATGGCCGGTCCGACCGTCGTTGTTGAGGTCGACCCGGTAAAAGGCTTCGACATCGATGACATTGCCGACGGCGGCGCCGCTGACAAGCTCGCCCTGACTGTCGAGCGTCCATTCATAGTAGCTGCCCGAGTTGTTCTGCCACAGCACGCGGTACCCGCCGCCAGAGGCCTCGACCTGAACCGGTGTCCAACCTGGGATGGAGTCAGGCCCCATGGCCACGCCGTTCTTGGTGATCTCAGTGGAGCCGTCGATCAGATACATGCCCCGCGACGACAAGATCAGATCGTTCGATCCGTCATTTTCGACAGAGGTGTTGAAATGGCCGGTCCGGCCGTCGTTGTTGAGGTCACCCCCATAGAAGTTTTCGACATCGATGACGTTGCCGATGGCGCTGCCACTGATGATTTCACCCTGGCCGTCGAGCGTCCATTCATAATAGCCGCCGGAACTGCTCTGCCACAGCACGCGGTACCCGCCGCCAGAGGCCTCGACCTGTATCGGCGTCCAACCGGGGATCGAATCTGGCCCCATGGCAACCCCGTTTTTGGTAATCTCCGTGGTGCCGTTGATCAGGTACATGCCATGCGTTGAAAGGATCAGCTCAAGGGAACCGTTGTTTTCAACCGACGACGTCGTGTGCCCTATCGTGCCGTCATTGTTGAGGTCCGCACCATAGAAGACCTCCCGGTCGACGGCGTTGGCAACGGCTGTCCCGCTCACCTGCGCCCCCTGACTGTTCAGGGTCCACTCATAAAAATCGCCGTTGTCGCTTTTCCAAAGCAGGTTGTAGCCGCCAGAGCCGTTGGATTGCGCCTGGATCGCAGACCACCCGTTTATGGTTCCATCGCCGACAACATCGCCGCTTTTGGTTACAACGATATCTCCCGAGTTGCCGCCCACAAGGTAGATCCCTTGATTGGCATGCCGCAGTGCTGTGCCGGTGGTTTCGATGTCCACGATCTGCGTTGCCGATGCCAGCTCGGACTTGGTCAGGCTGAGCGACCCGTTGGAGAACTGAAACCGCTCCACATCGTTTGCCACGGTAAAGGTCCGGCCTGTCAGGACATTGTAGAACTCGTAACTGCCGCCATTGGTGTTGAGCAGATAGTTGTTCATTCCGGCAACAAACCGAACGGTATCGACACCGACACCTCCGGTGAAGGATCCGGTGTTGTTTCGCACGACAGCGGTATCGTTGCCCGCATTCCCGTTGACCGTGTCCGCCCCTGTGCCATTGGCAAGGTAGATTGTGTCATTGCCGTTGCCGCCGTTGATTGTGTTGTTGTTGGACCCGTTGGACTTGGAGTAGATTGTATCGTTGCCGCCATTGCCATTCAGGACGTTTGACGCCGAGTTCCCGGTGATCGTGTCACTGCCCTGCCCGGCGTTATACTGTTCGATCACCGTATGGCGCATGATCGCCATGTTTCCGACCAGCCCGTAGACATCAGAGTATTCTTCGGCATTCAGATTCACGGTTTGGTTTTGGGTATCATTCGAGAAATCAATGATGTCCCACCCGCCGTCATCTACAATGTTGAATGTCACCGAATCTCCGATGCTGGAGATTTCGTCGTAAACCCCTCCGGCGGTTGACCCAACGCCGTATACCGTATTCGTATCCCTCAGATCATTCGTTCTGCCATAGAGTTCCCACATGGCCAGCACATCTGCGATCATCGGCGTGACTACAAACGCAAACGACGCGTTGGTAAACGTGTTCTCGGTTTGCGAGAAATAGGACATGACCGAGGTTTGCCAGCTGTCATCGTTGAAAAGATTGTCCTGCCCGAAAGTGGCGTTGCCGTTGTAATTCCCGGCGTGACCCAAGCCTAGCGCATGGCCGATTTCGTGAACATAGGTCTGGAAAGAATAGGTGTCCGTCCCGATACCATAGGACAGAACCCAGCTGGCGCTGATATTGATATCCACGTCGAACAGGGTGTTTTTTGTGGCACCAGGAAAATAGCGGGATGCGGCATAAGCCCCAGACAGATTGTCATCGATAGCGATCTGCGCGCCGAAGGAGGTTTCGGAAAAGCTGACCCCAGTCAGATCTTCCCACGTGGACAAGGCCAGCCGAGCCATTGTCTTTACCGCCGAAGGCAGGCCCGAAAGATTGACGGTAATTGAACTGGACGACCAGCTGGTCGCTTTAGTGCCCCCTTCATATACCAAATAGTTGGCAATCTGATCGTGGGAAGAAGGTGTCATGCTCTTTAGCCTTACTTATTGATTTCTTTGCTGGCAAAATCCAGGGCCAGCACCAAGGTTAACATATTCGTTCAAACAACCAGACTGACGCGGCAACTGTCGTGGTCGACGCGTCTGATACTCAGAATTGGCCTATTGATGAATCAACGTTGTGGCCAAAACAAGAGGGAAATGTGTCACAATCGGTGCCTTCCGCGATAACTTTGCCAATGCAAAGATGCCACAAACCGAACCCTGTATTTTTAAAGAAAAACAACCGATTACCAGATTTAACATCCAGCTTCACCACCAAGAACAGCTGTGTGTCCGAGGTGCTAAAACGCTTTTACTATATTGTTCGTTTTTGTGTCCGGATAGCCATAATTTCCTGCTTGACCCGAGGTCATGGACAGCCCCTGCATGCGCGACGTCAAAGGATGCATACTCAAGGAAAGGAACCGACTGGGCCGATTTCGGTATCAACCGCACAATGAAGAAGTAACACATTCAGCACTTGACCCCGGATGCAATGATTGACTTAAAGCAATTTGTCTACTGAGGTATGTACTATGTCGTCCGCTCGTTTTCTGAACCGCTTCGGCATCTCGCCTGCAGAGTTTTTCTTCAAAGCTAGTTACGCCATCCTGATGCTGGGCTGGAGCATGTTTTTTTCCGCAGACCTGGCGCACCACTTGGTCTATGCGACACTCGTTTTAATATATTTTGTGGTTTTCTTATTCGGTTCATTCTGGGTCAAGCTGGTTTCGGCTGTGCTTTACTTCCCTGTGATTTATGCCCTCTGGTCAACAGGTTACGTCGACAACGTGATCGGCACCCCTGACAGTCACTTTCTGGTGCTGCTGATGCCTTTCTATATCGGCACGGTGTTGCTGGGCATCGGGTCGTCGGCCTGGGTTTCCGCGTTCACGATATTTGGTTTAATCGTCTGTTTCCCGCTGATTGAAACTTTGCTGTTTGATAAGTCCGGCGACACCAGTTCTTCTGGATCGGCTTTTGCCCGTGTGCCTGCCCCGGGGCATGTAGACTGCGGCTATGCTATCGATCCCAATCTCGGCTACCGGCGCAAAGCAAATTGCGAGGGGCAAAAGACCAATCAGGTTCTCGGCGAAGAGCTGCTGAGCGAGTATTTTCTGAAGACCGACGATAACGCGGAACGCGTGAACCCCGCACCTGTCCGCACAGAGGGGCGGCTGATTTTCATTGGCGGCTCTCGCGTCTTTGGGGACGGCGTCCGGGATGATCAGACGATACCCTATTACCTGTCCGAGTTGACCGGCATGCGCGGAGACATTTGGGCGCTGAGCGGTTGGGGTATCGGGCAGAACGCATTTCTGCTGAACGAGCGGTTTGAGGATGTTGCAGAAATAGCAGAGCGTGAACCGGTCACATTCGTATACGTCGCCTATATCGGACATGTGGGGCGCAGCGCGGGTGGTTACATCGAAACGCTATACTACCATCCCAATTACCCAAGGTTTGAGGTTGCGGACGGTCAAATTGCAAAGATCGGCCGCCTGAGAAATTACTCGTTCAAAAAGTACGTCCTCTATTCCTCTCTCCACTATTTCTGCGAACGCCGCTGCAGGGCCCTTAACCGGCTGGGGTATGAGGCGGCGCCCTATTCGGACCTCGTGCAATTCGTAGCGAATAAGGTTCAGGAGATTCCCAACGCGCGCCTGATCGTTGTCCTCCACCCCGGAAAATCGGGCAGCGAAATTGAGTCCTATGTCGATCTAAAGCAGTTGTTTCAGGATGCCGGGCATGTGGAGGTTCTGGATGCGACCGGGTTGTATCCAGAAAAAAGGCCTTATGTGATCCACCCGGTCTACGACGGGCATCTGTCCGCCGAGGGCAACAAACGGCTGGCAGAGTTCGTGAATCAATCGGTTTTCGCGAAGTAGCGGCTGCTACCTTGAGGAAATGGCCTGACGTCTGTGTGCGTTCGGGTCGGACTTGAATTCAGGCCACCTAGCACAATAGGTTTTCGCCAAGCCCGGTTTGCGCACTGCTATTTGAGAATAACGCGCGGTTCAGCACTACCACGCACATCCAAATGGACAACAAATGTGTTTCCGGCATGTTCAAACCACTCCGGGCGATTTTCGGGCAGCTTCTGGCGCGCCGTCGTCACAAAGAGATGCTGGAAATCCTGACCCCCAAACGCAGGGCAAGACGTGTGGCCGGTTGGGAGATCAATCGCGGACAGGAAAGCACCTTTGGGGCTGTAGCGCGCGACGCGGGCCGAACCCCATTGAGCGCTCCACAGGCATCCTTCTGCATCCACCACGGCACCGTCCGGTTTGCGTTCAGTATGGTCATCTGTAGCGCGCAAATCGACAAACATCGCCGCCTCGCCCACTGGCCAACCGGTTTCGGGGTCAACCTGGATGCGCCAGATGATACGGGTTTTGGTGTCCGAAAAATACGCGCAGTCCCGGCTATGGTCGAAGCAGATAGAGTTGGGAGTGCTCAAATCGCGCTTCAGAACCCGCAATTCGCCGCCACCATGGTGGTCCGGACGCCAGCGGTAGAGCGTTCCCATGCCCGCGTCTCCGGATTTGCTCATGGTGCCCACCCAAAAGCCACCCCAGGGATCGGCCCGACCGTCGTTAGAACGCGTCAACGGGTTGTCGGCTTCGATGTCGCAGAGCATTTCTTCGGACCCTGATAGGAGATTGAAGCGGCTCAACCCGGTTTCGCTGGCAATCAGCAGATGGTCCCGATCAATCCAACCCGCAGCGCTGACATTACGGTCGAATTGCCAGTTAAAGGACTGGGATACGACGCGCGACAGGAGTTTCGAATTGACGATATCGAACCAGAAAAGCTGCTGGCGCTCCGGATGCCAGAGGGGGCCTTCGCCAAGAGTACAGGGGCGATCATCAAAAATCTTCGCTTGATGGGTCATAGAATAACCGGACAAAAATGCGCCTCAGAGGTATTCCCGGTCAGCCTGATACCCGCCAGGTGTGGTCGGCCACCAAACCCACCTCTCGCCGTCGATCCCGCTTGCAGAGCACCCCGCACGACTACAACCCCAAGTGCCGGTACAGGTTTTTCAACGTGTTTTCATGCACATATTCAATGGCCTGCACGGTGCTGTTGGCATTGTGGCTTGAAACGGCGACGTTTTCGAACTGCAGCAGCGGATGATCGGTGGGCAGAGGTTCCTGTTCAAAAACATCCAGCGCCGCCGCCGCGACTTTGCCACTTTGCAGCGCGTCAATCAGCGCCGCTTCATCCACAAGCCCGCCGCGCGCCACGTTGCACAGGATCACCTGATCGCGGGCTTTTTCCAGCGTATCTGCGTTGATCAGATGATAGTTCTCAGGCGTTTGGTTGCAGCACAAACAGATCACATCGGCCTGATCCAACAGGTCATCAAACGAAACGATCTGCGTGCCGTCCGGCGCTGAATCCATATGGGGATCATGCGCAATCACATTCATGCCCAGTCCGCGCGCCCTTTGGCCCACCCCCTGACCAATGGCCCCATAACCTACAACACCCATGGTCTTTCCGGTCATTCCGGGAAAGCGCCCCTTTGGCCATTCACCCTCACGGATCATCCGGTCGGTGCGCGCCAGGCGGCGTGTCGCAGCAAGCAACAGGCCAATTGCATATTCGCTGACCGCATCCCGGAACGCGCCCGGCGAATTGCAGACCGGCACGTTCAGGCGCTGTGCTGCGTCAAGGTCAATGCTGTCGATACCGGTGCCCCATTTCGAGATCACTTTGAGCCGCGGCAGATAAGCCTCGAGAACGGTTTGCGTGATCTGATCATCACCGGCGAGCCAACCATCCACGTCTTGAGCGTATTCCAGACATTGCGGTTCGGCCATGAACTGGTTCACTTCAGGCCAGATTGGCGTCAGCCCTTTCTCCCACAAAAGTGCGTCAAAACGATCTTTTTCGTTTATCATCATGATGTTGGAAACAAGCACATGCATGACGGAACCCTTATGCGTTATTGCGTTTTGCCAGAACGCCCAAAAGAGCTTCGGCGATATCAAGGTCTTCCTGCGTTTTGATCACGTGGCCCGAGATCGCACTGACCGGGTAAAAGGCGATCTTGCCGTTGTAAGTGCCGATAGTGCCCGCTTCTACAGCCTCGATATAGGACTTTGCACGCCAACCGGTGATCGACCAGGTTACGCGCTGGGTGGGCTCCAGATCTTGCGAGTTGGTTTTCTCTTGGAAAGTGAAGTTCACGGGCTGATCTTTGTACGCCACCTCAATCCGGTCCTGGATGCAGGACAGCATCACATCCGCGTCCGATGCGATAAACGTCTCGGCAAAGTTCTTTACTTCCTCGGCTGTCAGCAAGGGCGCAATCGAATGTACCTGAATAAGAAGGTCGCAATCGACATTCTTCAGGAAGTCATAAACAAACTGCTCTGATGTTGCGACTGAATTACCCAACTCCTCGGGGCGCTGGTAAAAGTTGATACCGTATTGATCGGCGATGGGTCCGAATTCCGCGTTTTCCGAATTGACGTAGATTTCGTCAAAGCAGCCAGAGGTCTTGCATTTCTCGATCGCGTGGGTAATCAGCGGTTGCCCCGCGAGCGGGGCAAGGTTCTTCTTCTTCAAACGCTGGCTGCCCATGCGCGCCGGTATCATTGCAATTGTTTTCATATCTTCCTTCCCATCGATAGCCGACTCAGGCGCAACTGCGTGCAAATAGCGGCTTATGCTTTTCAAAAATTTCCCGAGGCGCACAAAGGCTTTTTTGATCGCCGTCCAGCGGCACCGACACAGCACTGGCGTCGTAGCTGGCATAGCGCAGACCAGCTTCCTGCGCGATCAGGGCACCCGCCATGTCATCCCAGCCTTTGGCTTCCCGGCTGGCAACAAGGCTGACACGCCCGGCTGCGGCGTAACACAAATGCAATGCCTGACTGCCAAAATTGCGCAGTTTGAACTCGGTCAGCAGCTGTGCAAGCGCGTCAGGCGCGACAGTTGCAAAATCTTTGAGCAACCCCGAGGACACGACCGCCAGTTTTGATTTTCCGGGCGTGGATTGCAAAGCCGCCCCGTTCAGGCAAGCACCACCACCCCTCTGCGCCGAATAAAGATCGTTTTGCACGACATCATAGACAGCGGACAGCGCCGGTTCGCCGCCGATGATCAAGACCACTGCAACGCTGTAAACGGGTACTCCGGCAACGAAATTCACGGTTCCGTCCAGCGGGTCAACCAGCCAGAGCGGACCTGAACCTTCGTGCGGGCGGTAGTCTTCCTCTCCCACCACCAAGGAACCGGGAAGCAATCCCGGCAGCCTGGCCTCAAGCAGCTTTTGCATGTTCAGGTCCAGACTGGTGACCAAGTCCAATCCATCGGAGCCTTTGTCCCAGACTTCCGGCCGCTCGTTGAATACCTCTTTCACCCAACCGGGCAGTGCGGCGCACAACGCCGCATGCAAGCCGTCTGGCGCTGGCTGAGCGGGCATGATCAGAACTTTCGTTCGGCAATAAGTGCTTCGTCCATATTCGACATACGCAGATACTGGGTCAGAATATGAATGAACGACATGTGGATGTCTTCGATGACGCCATAATTCGTGGCCTCAACATGCACGTTCACATCCGCCAAGCCCTTTGACCGCCCGCCGGAAAACCCGGTGAACGAGATGGATTTCATGCCGATGTCCTTGGAGGCTTCAAGCGCCCTCACGACATTCTCGCTGTCTCCTGACGAGCTTACGGTCCATAGCAGATCGCCGGGGCGCGCCATGGATTGCAGCTGGTAGGCAAAAACCTCGGCATATGAAATGTCATTGGCAAGCGCCGAATTCATTTCTGTATGCGCGGAAAGCGACATGAAGCGGGGTTTCAGCTCTGTGTCTGTGCGTACACATTTCAAAAAGTCGCACAACGAATGGTTGGCGATACCGGCAGAGCCACCATTGCCGCAGATATAGATGAAGTTGCCCGCCTGGATCGTTTCGACAAGCAACGCACTAACTTGATCCAGTGCGCTCAGGTTGCTTAGTGCTGCCGCCTTCGCGAGGGTGTCGAAATACTGGCCAGCAAAGCTTTCACAACTCGGGAAACGCGTGTTTGGGAAAAAGTCTTTCATATCCATTCATCCTTCGAAGATGGGTCACTCTTAGGCTTCCAGGACAAAGCGCAGAACCCCGGATCTCAGACTGCGCTGTAGCAGGATTTGTAAGTCACGCAAGCGGTTCTGGTCTGCCTCTCGAAAAAAGCCAGACCAGAACGGGATATCAGAATTCTCGGTGGTCTTGAAGTAGCGATCCAGAATGACCGCATCCAGCCGACCGGGCGTCGAAACTTCAAGAACCGAAAGGCCGATCCGTGCGCAAAAAGCCTGAAAGCCCTTGATGGAAAATACGGTCAGCCGATCAAGTGGAATGAAGCTGGGGGAATCCGCCCCCAGGATTTCATACTCCAGACCGTCCGCACAGGAACTGGCAATGAAAATCACCGTTCCGGCGGGAACCGATTGCCTGATCGTCCGCATCAGGGCCTCGGGGTCGGCAACCCGGTCCAGCTCTGTCGGCATCAAGACTGCCCGGGGTGCTATGTTCCTCAGACGCTCGCCGATATCGTCAAAATCAGCGTTTTCGGGGGTGAGCGGCAGAAAATCCCAACTGCGATTGTGGCTTAACCGCCGCGTCGATTCAGGCCATGCGGTCGCCTGCGAGGCAAACCGAATATCGACAACTGTATCAAGCGGGCGCTGCAGCCGCGCTTCGGTCAGGCTGATCCAATTCATAAGCGAGATGAATTCGAACTCGCGGTTATTGCCTGTATCTCCGGCTTCTTTCTGACCGATGAGATCAAGCCGCAGACGGTCCAGCGTCTGCTGGCCGGGAACGCGCTGCGCATAAATGGTGTTGCAACCGGTGCAGCGTTGAAATTCCAGCAGTGTCTGGGAAAAGTTCTTGCTTCTGGCAAAATCTCCGCCGCAGGCCGGACAATTCTGACGCGCCGTCCAGGTAGTATCGCCATCCAGCATCAACTCTAACAGCGCCTTGTTACGGGCAAGACGGTATTGGGCGGGTTTTTCCCCGGTGATGGTGCTGACATCCGGAAGATGATCAAGAAAAACAGGTGTTTGCATTGTCAGATTGCCTGATCGGAAAGCGTGGTTTGGTCTTGCAGTATTCGATGCCACTCTGGATCGGCAGAGTAAATTCTCTCGACCAGTTCCATCACATCCAACGCTTGCTGAGATGTACCGCAGCGCAACGGTTCGTGCTTTACAACCGCGTCGTAAAACTCGGTAATTTCCTTGTCCCAGGATTTGTCTTCCGTAAAGCGCAATTCCTGACTTTCCGGGTTCGGGATCGGATTGCCGCTTGCATCCAGCCTGTTCAACGCAACCGTAAGCACCTCTGTCCCATAGCTGCCAGAAGCCGAAAGGATGCCGTCCACCGAGACAAAACCATTGCGCAAATAAAGCTCAAGCCGAAACGTGTGTTGCCACTGCGTAGCGGAAGAGTGGACCGAGGCAACGATGCCATCGGCATTCTTCATCAACGCGAATGCATTGTCTTCGACCGGAACATCTGTCCAAAAATTGCGCTGGACATAGCTTTGCACGTCCTCAAATCGACCGGCAAACATCTGAAACAAATCCAGCATGTGAATGCCCTGATCAATCAGAATGCCGCCACCGGACTGTGCCGGGTCATTGCGCCAGTTCTGCGCATAGTTCGGGCCGCCCGCCTTGCCGTAAACGCCGCGCATGAAATAGAGCTCACCCATCGTGCCGGCATCGATCAGCTTCTTTGCCTCTTCAATCGCGTCATGGACCCGGTGATTGAAACCGAACTTCAAAACCCGATCGTTTGCCGCGTGTTCAGCGGCCATCATGCGGCGCACATCACCCGAGTTGCGACCGGGTGGCTTTTCCGAGAATACGTGTTTTCCGCGTTCCAGCGCCGTGCACACCACGTCCGGGATCATCATGTTCGGCACGCTGCAAACGATGACGTCCGGGTTATAGTCGTAAACCGCCAGCGGGTCTGTAACCATGGGAACACTTGCATCGGGATCCAACGATGTGTCGCAGGCCACGACCACTTCAAATCCGCCGTGACGTTCCATAGCCTCGTGGCGAATCCGCCCCATTTTGCCATAACCGACTATGGCCACACGCAAGGTCATAAACCAATCTCTCTATTATTGTGGCGCAGCGCCCAGCAACGTTCCGAAACCGTGCGATACAGCCGGAACGCCAAACCGCGCCGACCATATCAGGCTGCAAAACCGGCGCAAGTTGGAAGTCCGTCCCGGGCATCAACCCGCACGATTTGAGAGAAACTTCGCTTGCGTTACGTCTGTTCGAAGCTATGGATGACCAGACACAATGAATTGCAGAGAATTTATGGATCAGAAACGGTCAGAACACATTCGCGCAGCGCTCTCGCAAGCCCGAACAGCGGGGCGCCCCGCTCTGCTGGACGAGTCAGACATCCCCGACAGCATGTCCGATGCATATGCCGTCAGCTTTGCGCAAATGAAAAATATCGCGGCATGGAAAGTCGGCGGGGCCAATCCATGGTCGCGGAAAGTGTTTCAGAACACAGACAGCTTCATTGGCCCGCTGCATCCGGACGAAGTGTTCCTGGAAACTGCGTCCGTTCCGGTTGCGCATCTCAATGCGCCGCTGGCCGAGCCCGAGATCATGCTGGAGCTTACGCGCGGCAACAGCGCGGCAGGCGATATGGAGTTTTCCCGCATGGCAATCGGGTTCGAAATTCCGGCATCGGTTCTTCCCGAAGCGCTGAAACCGATTCTGAACGGCCAGATCGTGGACAGGGCCGGAGCAGGCGCGCTTTGGATCACCGGGATCACTCCATTCGATCAAACTGCCTTGAAGCAGGAATTTTCATCCCGCACATGGCACAACGGAACAGAAACCCCATCCGGCAGTTCCACCAATCTGCCCAATGGTCCACTGGGGGCCGCTTTCGAGTTTCTTCGGGTGGCGGCGAATTTTGACGCGCCGTTGCTGCCGGGGCAATGGGTTGCAACGGGTGGCCTTAGCCCGGCTGTCCCGGTTGCAGCCGGAGACTCCCTGCGTGTTCAGGCCCTGGATTGGGATGTAAGCCTCAACCTGATCTGAGGTGCGACCTGAGTTCCGGTCTGGCGGCAAACGTCCAGAAAGGCCAGCGGTCAGATCGAGTCGGGGTTTGTCTTCATCGAAATCGTGGACATGTCCAACGGCTTGCTCAATTGCCGGCGAGCGATCTTGAAGATTCCGGCCCGAGCCTCCTGCGCGCTGCGGAAGCTCGGCAGAACCGACATCCAGTTCCGGCACATGCGCCAGCCGACCTGAAACCGGCCCGAGATCGGTTGCCCGCCTTGCAGTATCGCCGCGAAGACGATTGGCACGGTGCGGCGCGACAGGTCGAACATGTTTTTCAGAACCGCCTCTTCCTCTTCCGAGCTCAGATTGCCCTTGTCGGCCATTGCGACTTTCAGGTTTTTGCCGACGGGCCGCGTGTGGTGCATCGCGATTTCATCCAGAATCGCCGCGCGAAACGCACCGGCTTCGGCCCAGCGGCACCAGATGTAGTCCAAACCGTACCCGCTCATTGTGCCCTGAAACAGCGGCAGGGCCTTGGTCAGGATGTCCCGGTGCAGGCAGGGAGCCATGATTTCGATATAGTTTGTGTATCTCAGCACGAAACCGGGGCACTGGCTGAAGACAAAGTGGGAAAAATAGCTCTCGGGGCTCAGTGACGGTTGTGCGATGCGCAGGCCGTAGACCTGCATGGCCCGGAACAGGGCATTCACGTCCTGCGCGCTGATATCCAGATCATCATCCGGCAACCAGAAGTAGTCGTACTGGGTCAGGTCCCGATTCCTGAGCGTCTGGTACAGCCCATCCCACTTACCACCCTTGACCAAAACGGCTTCGACACCCGGCTCGGGGGAGAATTGCGCAAACGCCTCGTCTGAAAAGAAACTGATCAGAAGATCGAAACTCCGGTCCTCATAAGGAATGTCCTGCCAGCGGGAATGCAGCGACTGGCTGCCTGCGCGCACGACGACGAGGTTCTTTTTCATGACCGCGTCTGGACCTGGGATTCAGGGCGAAGTATCGGGCCGAGCCCCTCGATCATGTCAGGGCGCAGGGGATGGCTCAACCGTCCGTGGGTGTATTTGGCCTGATAGACCAAGTTCCGCACAAACCTGCTGAAAGACGATCCTGTTTTGGTCGCGGTCCGGCAAGGTTCGATCGTACTGCTGAAGGTCTCACGCTCTTCCACCATCTGCTCGACGAGTGTGAGGATCGGTATCTCGTGCTCCCAGTAGAATTTCAGATCGATATCGATCGGCCGCGCAATCGGCGCGGCAAGCTCGACGAGCCGCGCGGCGGCCTTGCGCCCAAGGACATACCCGGTGGTGCGTGGCGGCAAACGGTCAGACAGAACCAGACTTTGATCGCCAACTTTCCTGAGAACGCGGGCGTTTCGGTCAGACACCCCGTCGAGTTTGATCATGACATCTTCGAAACACTCGGCGCACTGATCTATCGCGTCCAGGAAAGGTCTGGGGTCCTGAACGAATGTGGCATCATCCTCAAGCACAAGGCTTACCGAATTGGGACTGTCCGCGACCCTCTGCCAGATCTGACGATGCCCCAGCGTACAGGCAACCTCGCTGCGGCTGAGCGGGCGTTTGAACTTGCTGCGGTTCATATCGGCATCATAAATGCGCCGCAGATCAGCCTCTTCCAGCTGGTCGCCGGAAATTGCATCCGTAAACTCATGCTGCAGATCAAGATGAGTCAGTTCATCCCTGCAGAAACGTCGCCGTTCCGCATCCTCTGGCAGGCTTAGAATAAAGGTCCTGATCGACACCGAACTTTCACCAAAAAATCCCAAGCGTTACTAAGCAGCAAGCAGGGTACGAGCAAGAGGATAAAAAGCGATCTTTCGCCAAATAACCGTTTTCTCTGCATCGCGGCGAATTTCCGCCGTTGTCACCGGCCACCCGGAAAAAAACGGGCGATTTTGACAGCGGTGGAACGCCGCAATGATCCCGGCAAGAATTACCATATTGAAGTATCAAAATCAAACACCTAGCGGGATCCTGAGTTTTTCGCCCCCTGCGGCCGAGCGGGCTTTCCGCGTCCGGTTGGGAATCTGGCGGATCAACCAATTTCTTGCCGAAATGCTTGTGTTACCAAGTGCCCGCATCTATCTAACCTGTCTGAGTCCCGGACAAAGCACGGCTTATGTTCCTTCCGGGCTACAGCCTCGCATCATCTGCACTTTTGGCAGACAGGAATATAGGTTATCTGAGCGAGAGCACGGTTTTACGATCTGGAGAATGCAATGGTAAAGCGCGCCTGGAACGAATGGCGATCGGGCTATATGGGCCGACTGATCGGCGAAAGCTTCTATGCGCAGGGCGGGCTGTACGGCATTGCCATTTTTGCAATGGTCATCGTTGCCGTTACGACCGCCGGGTCTGCGTACATGATGGAGTATATCGTCGATGCGATGACCAGCCCCGATATGCGGGGC
Organism: Ruegeria sp. AK4; assembly: GCF_056541025.1. NCBI lineage: Bacteria > Pseudomonadati > Pseudomonadota > Alphaproteobacteria > Rhodobacterales > Roseobacteraceae > Ruegeria > Ruegeria sp. AK4. The sequence continues at coordinate 171,310 of NZ_JBQFXS010000002.1, read as the reverse complement.
TGGGCCCATGTGATTGCTCTGGGCGTGGTGGGTCTGTTCCTTGCAAAGGCTCTGGCGTCCTACGTTCAGGCCATGTACCTCGCCCGTGCGGGCAACCGCATTGTTGCGGCGCAGCAGGAACGTGTTTACCGCAAGCTGCTCAAGCATGGTGTTGCGTTTTTCAGTGCCAACGAATCCTCTGATCTTTTGATGCGCACGACCAACGGCGCGCAAATGGCGCGCCGATTGATCGACGTTCTGGTCACCGGCTTTGTCCGGGACGCTTTGACCCTGGTCGGGCTTGTTGTCGTCATGGTCTACCAGCAGCCGGTTCTTTCGGTCATGTTCTTCATCGTGGGACCGGTCGCGTTGCTGGGCGTGCGTTACCTGTTGAAAAGCGTGCGCGCGATCATGCAGGCCGAGTTCAAATCTCTGGCCGAAATCATCCGCGTTCTTCAGGAGACATCCAGCGGCATCAAGGTGATCAAGGTCTTTTCCCTTGAGGACCGGATGATAACACGCATGGAGACGGCGATCCGATCGGTCGAAAAACGATCCAACGACATCGCCAGATTGCAGTCCATCGCCAGCCCTCTGATGGAGTTTCTGGCAGGGCTCGCGGTCGCTGGCGTTCTAGTCGTCAGCACCATGGGAATCGCCGGTAGCGAACAGCCCTCGGCGGGCCAGTTGATGTCGTTCATCACAGCGTTGCTGATGGCTTATGAGCCCGCCAAGCGCCTCTCGAAGATGCGGGTCCAGATCGAAGCCTGCATGGTCGGTGTCGGCATGCTGTTTGGATTGCTGGATCAGGAAGACACCATGCAGGAAAGCCCGGACGCGCATGATCTGCAAAAAGGTCCGGGCGAGATTGCCTTGCGCGACGTCACGTTTGGCTATCACGGCGCCGTTCCGGTAATTCAGGAGATGAACCTGAAATTCGAGGCCAAAAAGACCACCGCGCTGGTGGGTCAGTCCGGCGGCGGCAAATCGACCATTTTTGGTCTCATCATGCGGTTCTATGACCCCGATCAGGGCAGTGTGGAGATCGATGGGCAGGACCTGCGTGAGGTCAGTTTTCCCTCGTTGCGCCGCAAAATCTCTTATGTCGGTCAGGATACATTCCTGTTCTCGACATCGGTGATGGAGAACCTGCGCTGCTCGGCGCCCGACGCATCAGATGAAGAGGTGATCGAGGCCGCGAAAGCCGCGCATGCCCATGACTTTATCAGCGATCTGCCCCAGGGCTACGACACGCCGGTTGGCGAAAACGGAACCTTCCTGTCCGGGGGCCAGAAACAGCGCATCGCGATTGCCCGCGCCATTCTGCGCAATGCCGAAATTTTGCTGCTGGACGAAGCCACCAGTGCGCTCGATGCGGAATCGGAATCGCTGGTCAAGAACGCTTTGGACGCTCTGACAAAGGACGTGACCGTGATCGTGATCGCGCACCGCCTGTCGACCATTCTGGAAGCGGATCAGATCATGGTGGTACAGGACGGTGCCATTGTCGAACAGGGCAATCTGGATGAATTGATGCAGTTGGACGGCAACTTCCGCCGCCTGTTCGATCAGCAGTTCAAAAAACACGACTCGACCCCGGAAGTCGCAGAGTAACTGCGGTCCGGTTTGCTTCACCGACTTTGGGTTCGGCCATTCGGTGGCCAAATAAACAGGCTTTAGGCACACAAATCCGTGAAAGCCGGAATTTTGTATTCCTTTCAATTGCAAATCTGCCTACCTATTAGTAGGTATAGTTCAAACCCCAAAAGGCGACACGCCCGTCGCGTGCAGTCTGAACCGCCCGCAACCAGCCAAAGGAACATAGACCCATGGAACTCAACTCGGACTTTTCCTCCCGCGTCGTTGTTCACTCGGATCAGCTTGAATGGCAGCCCTCGCCCATGAAAGGCGTGGACCGGCGCATGCTGGACCGGATCGGAGGTGAGGTCGCCCGCGCGACAACCATTGTCCGCTACGCGCCGGGCAGCAAATTCTCGGCCCATACCCATACGGGCGGTGAGGAGTTCATCGTGCTGGACGGCGTGTTTCAGGACGAACACGGAGATTTCCCGGCGGGCACCTATGTGCGAAACCCGCCAACCTCGCAGCATACGCCGGGGTCCGCGCCGGGCTGCACGATCTTTGTCAAACTCTGGCAGTTTGACATGGAGGACCGCACCCAGTTCCGCAAAACCATGGCCGATGAACTGGCCGCGCCCAAGAATGGCATCGCTACCGCAACCCTGCACGAAGACGCGCGCGAGATTGTCACCTACAGCCATCTCGACCCCGGCGCGTCGCTCGCGTCCGACGCGACCGGAGGCATCGAACTGCTGGTCATCGATGGCTCGATGACGACCGGCGGCGATGCATTGACCAAGAACGACTGGATGCGCCTGCCCGAAGGTGAGCCGCTGTCCGCAATCGCGGGACCGGACGGTGCCAAGGTCTGGATGAAGACCGGCCACTTGCCCTTTGCCAAAGCACCGGAGGTTTGATCCATGCCTGCCGAAAAGCCACTCGCACTTGTCGCTGGGGCCGGGGCAGGCCTTGGCCAGAGCCTGCTCGCCCGGTTTCAGGCCGGCGGCATGACCGCCGTGGGTCTGGGCCGCACGACGCCGGACAATCCGGTCGGTGCGTTTCATCAACTTGATGTTTCTGACCCCGATGCCGTTGGCCCCGTGGTCGCCGATCTGATCGCAGCGCATGGCCCGCCAAAGATCGTTGTCCACAACACTGCGGAACTGGTGATCGCGCCTTTAGCCGAAACCTCCCTTTCAGACTATCAGCGGACGTGGAAATCCATGGTCCAGTCGCTGGTCGTACTGGGCCAGTCTGTCCTGCAACCTATGGTCAGCGGTGGCGGAGGTACGCTGATCGTTTCCGGTGCCACAGCCTCGCTGCGCGGCGGGGCGCGGTTTTCCGCTTTTGCCTCAGCCAAGTTTGCGCTGCGGGGGCTGACGCAATCTCTGGCGCGCGAATACCAGCCAGCGGGCGTGCATGTGGCGCATGTGATTCTGGATGGCATCATCGACACCGCCAGATCGCGCGGGCTGCACAGTCTTGACCCGGCCAAGATGATGAAGACGGACGAGATCGCCGAGGTCTATTGGCAACTGGCCCACCAGCCCCCGTCGACCTGGACCCACGAACTGGATCTGCGCCCGGCCACAGAAGGGTTCTGAACGATGCGTACCCAAACGCTCATCATCGGCGCGGGGTTGTCGGGGCTCAGCCTCGCCTCACAACTGGCCCGGGAAGGCCGGGATTTCCTGCTGGTCGAAGCGCGGGACCGGCTGGGCGGGCGTATCCTGACCCGGCAATTGGGCGGCGGCCAGTTCGATCTGGGCCCGACATGGTTCTGGCCCGGTCAGCCGCGGATCGCCGCGCTGATCGAACGGCTGGGGCTGGAGTGGTTCGAACAATACTACGAAGGCGCGCTGAGTTTCGAAGATGAGCGCGGGCAGGTCGAACGCGGACGGGGCTTTGCCTCGATGCAGGGGTCGTATCGTTTGAAACAGGGGTTTGGGGCCTTGATTGATGCGCTGGCCGCCGAAATTCCGGAGGGGCGTTTGCACCTTTCCACTCCCATCGACGCACTTTCAAAATCAAGCGACGGAGTTACCGCAACCGCCCGCAACGGTTTGATCTTCCACGCACAACAGGTTGTGATGGCCCTGCCGCCTCGGGTCGCTACGAACATCGCCTTTTCCCCAACCCTCCCCGACCAGACCGTCGCCGCGATGACCGGGGTCGCCACATGGATGGCTGGTCAGGCCAAAGCCGTCGCCGTTTACGAAACCCCCTTCTGGCGCAAGGCTGGCCTGTCCGGTGACGCGACAAGCCGCCGGGGCCCGATGGTGGAAATCCACGATGCCTCGCCCGCGAAGGACGGCCCCTATGCCCTGTTCGGATTTGTCGGCACGCCCCCGCAAACGCGTCTGGACGAGCCGATGCTGCGCCAACTGATCGGGGCGCAACTGGTCCGCCTGTTCGGACCCGAAGCCGCTAACCCTCTGTCGCTCAGCATCAAGGACTGGGCTTTTGACCCATTCACCTCGACCGAGCGGGATCTGCAGCCGCTATACGCCCATCCTCGGTATGGGCTTCCACACGCGCTGAAAGATATCTGGGGCGACCGGCTGATTTTTGGCGGCACCGAGGTCGCGGTTCAGTTCGGCGGCTATATCGAAGGGGCCCTGGAGGCGGCAGAGACCGCGTTGGCCCGTATCGCATTGGAAAGGGTCTGATCCGCCATGACAACAGACACCAAAACAGCCTTGCTGGACGTTGCTGAACGCGCCGCGCGGGCGCGGGGGTTCGATGGTTTCAGCTATGCCGATCTGGCCGAAGCGGTCGGCATCCGCAAAGCCTCGATCCACTATCACTTCCCGACCAAAGCCGCCCTGTCCGCCGCGTTGATGGAACGCTACCACGCAGCGATGGACGACCAGTGCACCGGCATCGAAAGCCAGTACAAAACCGGTGCCGAACGTCTGCGCGCCATGATTACGCTCTATCGCAAGGCGCTGAACGGAGGCGAAACGCTGTGCCTGTGTGTATCGCTCATCTGCGGCCGCGAAAGCCTGTCGGACGAGGTGATCGAAAAGATCAGGACGTTCAGGGCAATGATGATACAACGGATCACTGCGGTCTTCGAACTTGGGCGGCAAGACGGAACGATCCGGGGCGTTACCAACCCGACCGCCGATGCCCGCGCGACGCTGGCCCTGCTCGAAGGCGCGCATCTGTCTGCCCGCGCCGAAGAAAACGTGGCGAGTTTCGATGCGGCGGTCGATATCCTGACCTCTCGTCTTTGATCACGCCGCTGCAACACCTCTGGCAAGACACCGCTCACGCGTCGGGTCACAATGGCGTCGGCCACCCTTTCACCCATGCGTCTACTTGGATATGACGGATACAGCGCCAGCGGAGCATCGCGGGCCTTCACATTCCGCGCCCTGTAGTCAGGAGAGCCCCTTGATGTCGTTTCGTCCCTTCGCATTTGCGGCCCTGCTTGCCGGAGCATCACCGATTGCGGCCACGGCCCAGGAGGCCGAAACCACCGGTTCGGGCCTGTTTCTGGAACTGAACACGGTACAAGACGCGGGCCAGGCCTGCCGACTGACCTTTCTGGCCCGAAACCAGACCGGAACCCCCATCGAGAAAGCCGTGTTCGAGACGGTGATCTTTGACGCCAACGGCGGTGTGATGAGCCTGTCCCTGTTTGACTTCCGCGACCTGCCCGCTGACCGCCCCCGTGTGCGCCAGTTCGACCTGTCCGGCACGGCTTGCGCCGATGTCGGGCAGGCGCTGATCAACGGGGCGAACTCTTGCGTGGTCAACGGCGCGGAAAGCGATATCTGTCAGCAATCGCTGTCGCTGAGCAGCCGTGTGGATGTGGAGCTTCTGGGATGAGCATTCTTGACGCGTTTCGTGAAATTCTGGCCCTCGGCGGGCCTGTTGTCGCCATCCTGATCGTCATGTCCGTGCTGACACTGGCGGTGACGATCTACAAGCTGTGGCAATTCGCGGCCTGTGGCGTCGGGCGGCACAAGGTCCTGTCCGAAGCACTGGCCGCCTGGGATGCAGGCGACCGGGCAGCCGCCCGCGCGCATCTTACCAAAAGCGGCAGCTATCTTGCGCCCATTGTCAGTGCTGCGATGGATGCGCCGGACACGCCAGGCCTCGATGACCGGCTGGACGCCGAAGCAGGCCTTGCGCTTGCAGGGCTGGAACGCGGGTTCCGCCTGCTCGACACGGTTGCCCAGCTTGCGCCCCTGCTTGGGCTGTTCGGCACGGTTCTGGGCATGATCGAAGCGTTTCGCAGCCTTCAGACCTCTGGCTCATCGGTCGATCCGTCGCTTCTTGCGGGCGGCATCTGGGTCGCGCTGGTGACAACCGCCGTGGGGCTGGCGGTGGCGATGCCCACGTCGATGGTGCTGTCGTGGTTCGAAAGCCGCACTGCGCGGGAAAGGGTTTTTGCCGACAAGGCCCTGCGCACCATTCTGGTGCCCGGCCATGCCCTGCATGAAGTGGCGGGCGCTGGACGCCCCGGAACCGCACCGGAACATGCGTAACCCGGCCCCCTTTATCCGGCGCCGCATGGCGATGACGCCCCTGATCGACGTGATCTTTCTTTTGTTGCTGTTCTTCATGCTGACCTCGACCTTTTCACGGTTTGCCGAGATCGAGCTAAGCAATGCAACGGCGGGCAACGCGGCCTCGGGCGATACTACCGAGCGTGTATTTGTACAGCTTGGCCCCGACCGGCTGGCGCTGAACGGCGCGCCGGTGACGCTGGACGAGCTGGTCGCACAGGTCGAAACCGGACAGGTCCTAATCAGCCTTGATACCGAGACCTCGGCCCAGCGGCTGGTGGACCTGCTGGTGCCATTGCGTGGACGCGATGGGCTGACCGTGACGGTGTTGGAGTAAGGCCATGATCCGCCACGCCCGCCCCCGCCGGTCCCGCGATTCGACCATTCCGCTGATCAACGTTGTGTTCCTGATGCTGGTGTTCTTTCTGATCGCCGGCACCGTGGCCCCGCCGCTGGATCCCGATCTTGACCTCGTGGACACTGCCGAGCTTGAGGGGCGTGAGCCGCCCGATGCGCTGATCCTGCATCAGGATGGCACGCTCAGCTTTCGCGGCACGCCGACCGATCCGGAACGCTACATGGCTATCCATCAGGACGGGCCCGTGCGCATCCTGCCCGACCGGAACGCCCCCGGCCCGCGGCTGATCAAGGTCGCGGGGGCGCTGCGCAGGCTGGGCGCATCGTCTGTGTTTCTCGTCACCGAGCAGGCTCTGGAATGATCCGCCGGTCGGTTTTCGTCGCCGTGGTGGCCGCCTTGGTGTCACTTGTTGTGCATATCCTTGGCCTGAGCATGACCGCACCCAATCTGGCCGCGCCGCAGACCACGGAAACCGCACCCGACACGGTGGCTTTGGGCAACAGTTTCGAAGACCTTGCCGAAACCCCGTCTGAACCAGTCGAACCGGAACAGGCGGAAACCCCGGAACCTCCGGTTGAAACCCCGCCGGAACCCGAACCCGCCGAGATACCGACAAGTCAGGCCAAGGTGGCCTCGCCCGATCCGCAGCGGGTGTTCGCGCCCGACACGGGAACCTCGCAGATTGCCCAGCCGGAAGCGCCGGAACCCGAGGTGGTCGAGCCCGTCGGCCAGCCCGACAGCAAAGAAAGTGCCAGCGATGAGGCAACCGAAACCCCTCCGGTCGAGCCCGATACTGTCGCTGAGGTCCCGCAGGGCACGCCAGATGCAACCGTCGAAACCCCAGCCGAGGCACCGGTCGCACCCGAACAACTGGCCGCTCTGCCAGCGCCCGAGGTCACGGCAGTGCCTGTGATCCCACTGGAGCGTGACGCGGTTGAACCGGACATCTCAGTTGAGCCGACGCCCGAGGACACCGAAGAAACCGAGTCCGAACAGGCCGTGACCGCCTCGATCCGCCCGCGCCTTCCTGATCGCAGGCCCCAGACCACGCCGCAGGGCACACCAAGAAACCTGAGGAATTTCGACAATCTGAAGTTCCCCGAACAAACCATCGACTCGCCGCTGACCGTCTATCGCCGCGAAGGGCTTGATGCCTTTACCCGCAGCGACTCGGGCACACGGTCCGGCGGCCGTGGTCCCGGAAACGCGAATGAGACGAACTATGCCGGTCGCGTTCTGGTGCATCTCAACCGCGCGCCACCGGTTTTCGTAAAGGCCCGCGGGTATGCGCAGGTGTTTTTCCAGATTGACCCGGATGGCTCGCTGGCCTGGGTCGATATCATCCGCAGTTCGGGCTCGCCGGATGTGGAGCGCGCGGCACGGGAACAAGTGCGCGTCGCCGCGCCGTTCCCACCGCCACCGGGCGGGGTCAGCCGGAAGCTGTCATTCTACTACCAGAACAGCCCGCCGGGGGGATAACCGGCGCTAGTTGCGCTCCGAGAACGGATCGGGCGGCGTGTTCAGCCGCAGGTGCCGCATGAACGCCCGCGCGATGCGCGGGATCGGGCGCTGGTCGGACACGACAAAATGCCCTCGGTAGCGCATGGGCGAGTCAAACCGGACAAAGGCCAGATCGGGCGCGCGGTACATGTAGACCGGGAAGGGATTGATGACGGCCAGCCCCAACCCCTCGCGCGCCAGATCGGCTGCTGCGAATGAGGTGGATACCTCGGCTACAATATGGGGTTCGGCACGGGCCTGATGCAGCAATCGGTCAAGCTGGCCCCGACGTCCATGCCGGTATGTCAGGGCAATCAATTCCTGCTGATGCAGGTCCGATGGCGTCAACACATCGCGCTGCGCAAGGGCGTGTTCTGGCCGCATCACACAGACCGCAGGCGACGCGCGAAAGGGGATGAGTTTGATCCCTGCCCGGCTTTGCTCGATCCCTGTCACCGCCAGATCGGCCCGGTTTTCCAGCACGCCAAGCGTCACCATATCCGATGTCGTGACTTCCAGATTGACAAAGAACCCCGGGTTCCCGCGCAGAAAGCTGGCGATCAGCGACACCAGATAGCGATGGGCGTAGCTGGGTGGTGCGACAAGTCGCAGGGTTTCCTGCACTGTTTCGCTGGGGCCGTCGATGCGGTCCAGCGCCTCGAACAGCGGATCAAGCCGCATGTTGAGGCGAACCGCCTCTTGCGTCGGCCGCAGCCGCCCCGCATCGCGTTCGAACAATGTCTTACCCAATCGGGATTCGAGGCTGCCGATCGACCGGCTGACCGCAGATTGCGACAGGCCAAGCTGGCGCGCTGCCGCCGCTGTTGTTCCCGCCTGCATCAACGCGCGCAGGGCCTGATACTCGGGCAACGAATGCCAGTTTCTGGGCTTTCCCATTGCGGCGGACCCTCATGAAAGCGACTAGATCAATGAGTAAAACTCATTGAATTTTTTGGCAACAATGATGATCTGGTCTGTTAGCGTGTGTCGAAATGAGACTTTTTGCAGCTACACAATCATGACTTCTACACCCCCGATCTTTGACGGTCACAATGATGTCCTGTCAAAGCTTGCCAAGTCTGGCGGGCTGGCCGGGGCCAAACGGTTCCTGTCCGGCCTCGATGGTGCGATTGACTTGCCCAAGGCGCGGGCCGGCGGCTTTGCCGGGGGGTTCTTTGCCATCTGGGTGCCATCGCCGATGGACGCGGACGCCAAGATGGAAGAGATGGTGCAGCCGGAATACGACCTGCCGCTGCCGGATCAGATCGATGCCGAAGACGCCCTGCCCTCGGCCCTGAGCCAGGCGGCCATCCTGTTCGAACTGGAACGTCTGGACGCGCTGCGCGTGGTGCGGTCGGCAGCCGATATTCGCGCCTGCATCGCGGACAACCGCATCGCCGCGATCCTACATATCGAAGGGGCCGAGGCCATCGATACCGATCTGCACGCGCTGGATGTGTTCCATGCTGCGGGCCTGCGGTCGATCGGGCCGGTCTGGAGCAGGCCAAACATCTTCGGCCACGGGGTGCCGTTCCGATACCCCTCGGGGCCGGATACCGGCGACGGGCTGACCGATCACGGCCTTAGACTGGTGCGCCGGTGCAATGAGCTTGGCATCATGCTGGACCTGTCGCACCTCAACGAACGGGGGTTCTGGGACGTGGCCCGCCATTCCGAGGCGCCGCTGGTCGCCACCCATTCCAACGCCCACGCCATTTGCCCCCATACCCGCAACCTGACCGACGATCAGCTGCGCACCATCGCCGAAAGTGACGGGATGGTCGGCCTGAACTTCGCTGCCGCGTTCCTGCGCGAAGACGGGCGAATGTTGCCGGATGTGCACTTAGTTCAGGTGATGCGGCATCTGGATCACCTGATGGGGATACTGGGCGAGGATCGGGTCGGGCTGGGCTCGGACTATGACGGGGCCATCGTACCGGATGAGATCACCGATATCTCGATGTTGCCTCAATTACGGGATGCCATGCTGCGGCATGGATACGGCGAAGAGCTCGTCAAGAAGCTCTGCCATGAGAACTGGTTGCGGGTTCTGGAAAAGACCTGGGGATCGTGACCAAAACCAAAAGACAGAGAGGACAAAATGAACGCATTCAACAGATTACTTACCGGGGCCGCGCTGAGTTTGGCGCTGGCCGTGACATCGAACGCGGCGGTTGCGGAAACGCCGCCCAACATGCTGGTCATCGCCAACAGGATCGACGACATCACAACGCTGGACCCCGCGGAAAGCTTTGAATTCGCAGGCTCGGATGTCAGCCGGAACGTCTATCAGAAGCTGGTCAATTTCGACCCGCTGAACCTCGACGCCGGGTTCCAGCCCGAGATTGCAGAAAGCTGGACGGTGTCCGAGGACGGCAAATCCATCACCTTCAAAATCCGCGAAGGGCTGAGCTTTCATTCCGGCAATCCGGTGACGGCAGAGGATGTGCAGTTCTCGCTCAGCCGCGCGATCATCCTGAACAAGACCCCGGCCTTTATCCTGACCCAGTTCGGCTTCACGCCGGAAAACGTCGAGCAGACAATCGTCGCGGATGGTGACACCGTGACCATCACGACCGACAAGCCTTATGCGACTTCTTTCGTGCTGAACTGCCTGACCGCTACCATTGGCGGCATCGTCGACAAGAAGACGGTGATGGAGCACGACAAGGACGGCGATCTGGGCAACGAGTGGCTCAAGACCAACTCGGCCGGGTCGGGGGCCTATTCGCTGGTCAGCTGGAAGCCGAATGAAAGCGTCACGCTGCAATCCAACCCGGATTTCTATCTGGGCGCCCCGGCGATGGAGCGTGTGGTCGTGCGCCATGTTCAGGAAAGCGCCAGCCAGCGCCTGCTGCTGGAACGCGGTGACATCGACGTTGCCCGCAACCTGAACCCCGAGGATGTGGCCGGTATCTCCTCAGCCGAGGGCATCCGCATCGCGGACGAGCTGAAAGGCCGTCTGATGTATGTCTCGCTGAACCAGAAACACCCCGAACTCAGCAAGCCACAGGTCCGTCAGGCGTTCAAGTATCTGATCGACTATGAAGGCATGCGCGACAGTTTCCTGAAGGGTCAGTACACGATCCATCAGAATTTCCTGCCGCAGACCTATCTGGGGGCCTCGGACAACAACCCGTTCACCTTCGACGTCGAAAAAGCCAAATCCCTGCTGGACGAAGCGGGTGTCAGTGGGCTTGAGATCGAGGTCGGCGTGCGCGAAGCGCAGGAACGGATCGAGATCGCGCAGGCGCTGCAGAACGCGCTGGGTCAGGTCGGGATCAAGATGAATATCACCGTGGGCACTGCCAAGCAGATCCTCGCCCGCTACCGCGCGCGGGAACTGGACGTGTATCTGGGCGCATGGGGGCCGGACTATCCCGATCCGCAGACCAATGCGGGCACGTTTGCCTATAACCCCGACAACTCGGACGCGGCCAATGCCACCGGTCTGTTGGCCTGGCGCAACTCGTGGGATACCGGCGGGTTGACCGAGATGACCGCTGCTGCCGTGACCGAGAATGACACCGCGAAACGCGCCGATATGTACAAGGACATTCAGGCCCTGTTCCGCGATACATCGCCCTTTGTCGTGATGTTCCAGCAGATCGAGCAGTCCGCGCTGCGCGATAACGTGACCGACTTTTCGACCGGTCAGGCGATCACCTCGGCCTCGTATTGGCAGGTGACCAAGTAAATGGCGCTGGCCGAAAGACCTCAGGGGGGGCGCCGTTCGGCGCCTCTCCTCCATTGGGCCAGAAGCATATTGGCGACGCTGGGCACCATTGCGATTACCATGCTTGGCCTGTTGTTCGTGACCTTCATCATCGGTCGCGTGATGCCAATCGACCCGGTGCTGGCCATCGTCGGCGAGCGCGCGTCGCAATCGACCTATGATGCGGTGCATCAGGAGCTTGGCCTCGACAAGCCGCTGCTGGTGCAGTTCTGGTATTATCTGCGGGATGTGCTGCAGGGCGATTTCGGCGACTCGCTGCTGAATGCCCGGCCCGTCGCCGAGGATATCGCCCGCGTCTTTCCGGCAACGCTGGAACTGGCCACGCTTGGGGTGCTGATCGGCATCCTGATCGGTGTGCCACTGGGCGTGATTGCCGCCGTCAAACGAGGCTCATGGATCGACCAGATCGCCCGTGTTGTGGCGCTGGTGGGTTATTCGATGCCGATTTTCTGGCTGGGCCTGATGGGTCTGCTGGTGTTTTACGGAATTCTCGGCTGGGTCGGCGGCCCGGGCCGTCTGGACATATTCTATCAGGACATCGTGCCCACGCGCACCGGCCTGATCCTGGTGGACAGCGCGCTGGCGCGGGACTGGGATGTGTTCCGCAACGCAATGTCTCACATCATTCTGCCTGCGGCTCTGCTGGGCTATTACTCGCTGGCCTATATCAGCCGGATGACGCGGTCTTTCATGCTGGAACAGCTCTCGGCCGAATATGTCATCACTGCGCGGGTCAAGGGCCTGTCCGAGCGGCAGGTGATCTGGCGCCATGCGTTCAAGAACATCCGCGTGCAACTGATCACCGTGATCGCGCTGAGTTACGCGAACCTGCTGGAAGGGTCGGTTCTGACCGAGATCATCTTTAGCTGGCCCGGCATCGGCAGCTATATCACCACCGCCCTGCTGAGCGCTGATATGAACGCCGTTCTTGGGGGCACGGTTGTGGTCGGGCTGATCTTCATCTGCCTGAACATCTTTTCCGACCTGCTCTACCGCTTCCTGGACCCGAGGTCGAAATGAGCGATCTGACCCTGAAACACTGGCTGCTGACCGACGCGCCGACCTCGCGCCGTCATGCCAGATTGTCGAGCCTTTACAAAGGCTGGTTGAATCTGCGGTCCAACTCGATGGCGATGGTCGGCCTGACCATCCTGATCGTGCTGATTTTCACGGCCATCCTGGCCCCCATTCTGGCCCCGCATGATCCGTTTGTGCAGGACCTGTCCAGCCGCCTGAAACCCATCGGGACCGAGGGGCATTTGCTGGGCACCGACAGCCTGGGCCGGGATATCCTGTCGCGCCTGATCCATGGCGCGCGCATCACGCTTTACATAGTGGCGCTGGTTGCGCTGATCGCACCGGTTGCGGGGCTGCTGGTCGGAACGGTCGCGGGCTATGCAGGCGGTTGGGTGGATGTGATCCTGATGCGGATCACCGATATCTTCCTCGCCTTCCCGCGTCTGGTTCTGGCGCTGGCCTTCGTGGCCGCTCTTGGTGCGGGCATCGAAAACGCGGTGCTTGCGATTTCACTGACCGCATGGCCGCCCTATGCCCGCATGGCGCGGGCCGAGACGCTGACCATCCGCTCAGCCGACTATATCAACGCGATCCGCTTGCAGGGCGCGGGGCCGTTGCGGATCATCACACGCCATATCTGGCCTCTGTGTATCTCGTCCCTGATCGTCCGCGTGACGCTAGATATGGCCGGCATCATTCTGGCCGCCGCCGGTCTGGGCTTTCTGGGTCTCGGCGCACAGCCGCCCAGCCCGGAATGGGGCGCGATGATTTCCGAAGGCCGCCGGTTCATTTTGGATCACTGGTGGGTCGCCACCGTGCCGGGGCTGGCGATCTTTACGGTTTCGCTGGCCTTCAACCTGCTGGGCGACGGGCTGCGGGACGTTCTGGACCCGAAGGATGGTGGCCAATGACCCTGCTGGATGTCGAGGACCTGTGGGTCCGGTTTCCAACCCGGCAGGGCGTGTTCGATGCGGTACGCGGCGTGTCGTTCTCGCTGGGGCGCGAGCGGTTGGGCATCGTGGGCGAAAGCGGCTCGGGCAAATCCATGACCGGGCGCGCGATCCTGCGGCTGATCCGCAAGCCCGGGATTGTCGAAGCGAGCCACATCAATCTGGAAGACCGCGACCTGCTGACGCTGGATGAGCGCGAGATGCGGTCCGTACGCGGCAAGCAGATTTCGATGGTCATGCAGGACCCCAAATTCTCGCTCAATCCGGTGGTCACGGTCGGCGAACAGATCATGGAGGCCTATCTGCAGCACAATTCCGGCTCGCGGCAGGCGGCGCGGAAGAAGGCCATCGAGATGTTGCAGGATGTGTCGATCCGCGACCCCGAACGGGTCATGCGGTCTTACCCGCACGAAGTCTCGGGCGGCATGGGGCAGCGCATCATGATCGCGATGATGCTGATCCCCAGCCCGAAGATTCTGATCGCGGACGAGCCGACCTCGGCGCTGGATGTCAGCGTCCAGCGGCAGGTTCTGAATATCATGGACGGGCTTGTCAAAGAACGCGGGATGGGGCTGATCTTTATCAGCCACGACCTGAATCTGGTGTCGGAGTTTTGCGACCGGGTGCTCATCATGTATTCCGGGCGCATTGTCGAAGTCTGTCAGGCCAACAAGCTGCACGAGGCGCAGCATCCCTATACCCAAGGTTTGCTGAATTCCCTGCCCCGTCTGGACGAAAAGCGCGATCATCTGAGCGTTCTGACCCGCGACCCGTCCTGGGCGGATGCGCCAAGTGTCAGGGGGTAAGATGACCGCACTCGATATCCAGGGTCTGAATGTCTGGTTCGGCGGTGCCCATGACCGCGTGGATGCGGTTCGGGACGCAGCGTTTTCGGTGATGGAGGGCGAAAGCTTCGGCCTTGTCGGCGAAAGCGGATCGGGCAAATCGACCATTCTGCGCGCGATCACCGGATTGGCCCCGCAATGGTCCGGCAGGATTTGCGTGGAAGGCCGTGATCTGTCCGGCGCCAGACGGGACCGGGCGTTTTTTCGAACCGTGCAGATGGTGTTTCAGGACCCCTATGCCTCGCTCCATCCCCGGCACACGGTCGATCAGGTTCTGAGCGAGACCCTCAGCCTGCACGGAATGGGCGACATTGACGAGCGGGTGATGACCCTGCTGAACGACGTCGGTCTGGGGCAGCGATTCCGGTTCCGCTATCCTCACCAACTGTCCGGCGGTCAGCGCCAGCGCGTCGCCATCGCCCGGGCCTTGGCGGGCGAGCCGGATATCCTGCTGCTGGACGAACCCACCTCGGCCCTTGACGTCAGCGTGCAGGCTGAAGTGCTCAACCTGCTGACCAACCTGCGGGCACAGCGCAACCTGACCTATCTGATGGTGTCTCACGACCTGCCGGTGATTGCGCATATGTGCGACCAGCTTGCGGTGATGCGAAACGGAGAAATCGTCGAGGTCATGACCGCCGACACGTTGCGATCCGGGACCCCGATACACCCCTATTCGCAGGAATTGCTAAAAGCCTCGGTCGCGCCTCAGTGATTTCAAGTTCAGGGGATCAGTGTGTGGTGGCCGGTACGGTCGGGCATCCACCCAATATCAGACATGAGGCATCACGTGACAGACGCATCAACAAAACAGCTTTCGCTCGCCGAAATTCGGGACCTGGCCAAATCTGTTCTGACCTCCGCCGGGATGGACGACAATGGCAGCGACGTGATTGCGGATATCATCATGCTGTCCGAACGGGACGGACCGCGCAGCCACGGGCTGCGCAACCTGCCCGCCTATGTGCAAAGCTTCACGTCCGGCTACGCCAATCCCGCCGCCTCGCCCACCGTGACCCGCATCGCGCCGGGGGTGCTGCGGGGCGATGCCGATAACGGCTATTATCAGATTGCCGCCCGCGCAGCGCGCGCGGAATTGATCTCGATGGCCCGCGAAAACGGGATCGCCGCCTTCACCTGTGCCAATTGCCACCATCTGGGGGCCCTGCGCTTCGACACGGAACCCCTGGCCGAGGAAGGGCTTCTGGCCATTGCCGTCATCAACTCGCTTGCCCTGGTGGTGCCCCATGGCGGTGAAAGGCCGGTCTTTGGCACCAACCCGATGGCCTTTGCCTGCCCGCGTGAGGGGCGCGCGCCGATTGTCTGGGATCAGGCCTCGTCCACCGCGGCCCTGCTGGAAATCAAGCTGGCCGCTGCCGAAGATCGCGCGCTGAAACAGCCCTCGGGTCTGGACGCCCATGGCCAGCCGACGACGGACCCGAAAGCCATACTGGAAACGCGGTCGATGCTGCCCTTTGGCGCGCACAAAGGCGCAGCCATCGCCTTTCTGGTCGAGGTTCTGGGCGCGGCTTTGGCGGGCGGCACGCTGGCCGTCGACAACGCTGAGCGCGAGGCGCGCGACGCGCTCAACATCAAAGGCGGCGCGACCCTGATTGCGCTGGACCCGACCCGCTTTGGCAATCCGGCCTTTGACGATTACGTCACGCGCATCTGCGCCGAGATCGAAGGCAACGGGCAGGCCCGGGTGCCCGGCGACGGGCGTTTAAAAACCCGCGCCGATGCCGAGGCCAATGGCGTACCCATCAGCACCGATATTCTGACCGCTCTCGACGCGCTTAGGGTCGGGCATTAAGTTGCGCCTCTGCGGCAGTGAGTAAGGAACCACCCGAATGCATATTGAACCTTTCGGCGTCGAAATCTGGATGAACGAATGGGAAACCAGATGCGACTGGAACCTGGCCGAGACCTGCGTCGAAAGCCTGACCATTCAGGAACTTCTGGCGCTGACAGGCCGCAACGCCACCGATCTGTCCGACCTGCTGGACATGAAGATGACCTATGGGGCCATCGAAGGTTCGGACCGGCTGCGCCGTGCAATTGCGGCGCTGTATGACCGGCAGGCTCCGGAAAACACCATCGTCACCCATGGCACGATTGGCGCAAATATGCTGGTGCACAAGACTCTGGTCTCGGCAGGTGATCGCGTGGTGGCCGTGGTGCCGACCTATCAGCAGCATTATTCGATACCGGCCAGCATCGGGGCCAATGTGCATCACCTGCATCTGCGCGAAGAAAACGGCTTTCTGCCGGATCTGGACGAGCTACGCGCTTTGGTCGAACCGGAAACCCGCCTGATTGCCATCAACAATCCCAACAACCCGACCGGCGCGCTGATGGATCGGGCGATGCTGGAACAGTTCGCCGAGATCGCCCGCGCCGCGGATGCCTGGATTCTGTGTGACGAGGTCTATCGCGGCACCGATCAGGACGGGTCCGGCATGACGGCCTCGATCGCGGATATCTACGAAAAGGGTATCAGCACCGCCGGAATGTCCAAGGCCTATTCGCTGGCCGGGCTCCGGCTGGGCTGGATCACTGCCCCGCGCGAGGTGATCGAGGCGGTGACGATCCACCGCGACTACGACACCATCTCGGTCGGGATGATCGATGATCACTTTGCCGCACTGGCTTTGGAGAACCGCGACAAGCTGCTGGCGCGCAGTCAGCAGATCACCCGTGGCAATCTGGCGATCCTGCGGGACTGGGTGGATCACGAACCCGGGATTTCATGGGTTCCACCCCGTTCGGGCACCACGGCATTGCTGAAATACGATCTGCCGATCAGTTCGCGGGACCTCTGCGTCCGGTTGCTGCAAGACACCGGCGTTCTGTTCACGCCGGGTGAGGCGCTGAACATGGAAGGGTATGTCCGCATCGGTTACGCCAACAACCCCGAGATTCTGCGGCAAGGTCTGAAACGCGTGTCTGGGTTTTTGTCCGCGCAGCAATCCTGACGGCGCCAAGCGCTGCTATCGCCAAGTGAAACGCCACGGCAGTTCATCTTTCCGCCAAAACCGGCCAAAAAACGCCTTGGCCGGGTCTTTTCATTCGCGGTTTCTTGCCGGAGTGGATATACCGTGTTGGAAAGGTCAAGGGACCGCCTTAAATCGCGGGTCTCTCTGATCTCCCACTGCCTGTTGCGGAAGAAAAACCTTGAAACCGAATACCCGTATGTCTGCGGCCCCCCGTCATGAACTGCGCAATGTGCGCAATCAGGGCATAACCTTTCTGGGACTGGCCTTTCTGTTCAGCATATTCGTAAACCTGCTGATGCTGACCGGCCCCCTGTTCATGCTGCAGGTCTATGACCGGGTTCTGGGTTCGCGCGCCGTTGAAACGTTGACCGCCCTGTTCCTGCTGGTTGCCTTGCTCTATGGGCTGATGGCGATGCTGGATTTCGCCCGAGGCCGGATCGTGGCGCGGTTCGGGGCCCGCTTTCAGTCGCAACTGGACGAACGGGTTTTCGACGCCACCCTACGCCGGTCCCTGATCCCGCAGACCCGGTCCGCCCCGGCAACCGCTTTGCGGGATCTTGAAACGATTCAAAGGCTTTGCGCCTCGCCCGTGCTGCTTGCAGTGATGGATGTCCCGTGGACCCCGGTCTTTCTGGCCGCGATCTTCCTGTTCCATCCCCTGCTCGGTTGGCTGGCCGTGGCGGGCGGAGGGTTGCTGATCGTCATCGCCCTGCTGAACCAGGCGCTGACCCATCGCAAAGTGGCCGAGGCGCAAACATCGTCGGCGCGGGCAAATGCCTTTGCCGAGCACGCCCGGCAGGCGGCCGAGGTTGTCCGCTCGCAAGGCATGCAGGAAGACGTGACCAAACGTTGGCTGAACCAGCGTTCGGACGCGCTGCACCAGACCATCGCGGCCAGCGACTGGACCGGCAGCTTCACCTCTCTGACCAAGTCGCTGCGGCTGTTTCTGCAATCGGCCATGCTGGCCCTGGGCGCATATCTGGTGCTGCAGAACGAGCTGACGCCGGGTGCGATGATCGCCGGTTCGATTCTGCTGGGCCGCGCGCTGGCTCCGGTGGAACAGGCCGTGGGTCAATGGGGCATGATCGAATGCACGCGGACGGCGTGGATATCGCTCAGCCGGTTTCTGGATCAGACCCCGCCGGAACGGCCCCGTACCAAGCTGCCGACCCCTGCCGCGCGCCTGACGGCCAAAACCCTGACTGTCATCCCGCCCGGTGCGTCGACCCCGACGCTGCGCAATGTCAGCCTGCGGCTTGAGCCCGGCAAGGCGCTTGGCGTCATCGGGAAAAGCGGGTCCGGCAAGACGACGCTGGCAAAGGCCCTGCTGGGCCTGTGGCAACCGGCAGCAGGCGAGATCCGGCTGGGGGGTGCTACGCTGGATCAGTACGACCCTGACGATCTGGGCCACCACATCGGCTATCTGCCACAAACGGTCACGCTGTTTAACGGCACCGTTGCCGAAAACATCGCCCGCATGTCCGAAAACCCGGACCCTCAGGCCGTTGTTGAGGCTGCCAAGAAAGCCAAGGCGCATGATCTGATCCTGACGCTGGAAAAGGGTTATGACACCTTTCTGGAAGGCAATGACAGCCAGTTGTCCGGCGGCCAGAAACAGCGCATCGCGCTGGCGCGGGCGCTTTACGGCGATCCGGTATTGCTGATCCTGGACGAGCCGAACTCGGCACTGGATGCGGACGGGACCGAGGCGCTGAATGCAGCCGTGCGCGGGCTGAAAGCCGAAGGCAAGGCGGCAATCATCATGACTCACCGCCCTCAGGCGATTTCCGAATGTGACGATCTGGCGGTGGTCGAAAAGGGTCAGGTGGTGAAATTCGGCAGCCGGGACGAGGTGCTGAACGCGATGGTGCAGAATGCAGGCGCGATCAAGCGCAAGCTCAGCCAGGTAGGTGAATGATGTCCGCCAAGACCAAACAGAAAGCCCGCCCCGCCTGGCGGATCACCGTGCCCGCGCTGGTCGGATTTGCCGCGCTGGCCGTTCTGGTCGGTGGGCTGGGCATCTGGTCCATCAAAACACAGCTTGCAGGTGCCATCGTGTCATCGGGCGTGATCGAGGTGCAAAGCAACCGTCAGGTGGTGGAACACCCCGATGGCGGCGTTGTCGGCGAGATTTTCGTCCGCGATGGCGATGTGGTAGCCGAGGGCGACATGCTGCTGCGGCTGGACGACACGTTCCTGTCCTCGGAACAGACAATCGTCGAAACCCAACTGTTCGAGCTTCTGGCGCGCCGGGCCCGGCTGGAAGCCGAGCGCGACGGGGAAAACTCGGACCAACTGGCGTCACGGCTGGGTGACGTGCAGCAGGAATACGAAATCGCATCCGATCTGATCGCCGGACAGCAAAGCCTGTTCGATGCGCGGCTGGAAACGAAGAACAAGCAGACGGAACAGTTGAGCAAGCAGCTGGTTCAGATCGAAAGCGAGATCGAAGGCACCGAAGCGCAGCTTGTATCCCTGCGCCGTCAGGTGGAACTCATTCAGGCCGAACTGGACGACCAGCAAAGCCTGCTGGACCGGGGCCTGACGCAAGTCAGCCGGGTTCTGGCCCTGCAGCGCGAAGAGGCCAGCCTGACCGGCGAAATCGGCAGGCTCGAAGCGGCGGTGGCGCGTCTGAAAGGCCAGATCGCCGCGACCGAGATCGAGATCGTCGAACTGTCCGCCACACGGCGCGAAGAGGCGATCACCACTCTGCGCGAGGTCCAGACCCAGATCGCCGAACTGGCCGAGCGGCGCCTGTCACTGGCCGAACGTCTGTCACGGCTGGATATTCGCGCGCCGGTCACAGGCCGCGTCTACGACAGTCAGGTCTTTGCCCTGCAATCCGTTGTTCAGCCGGGCGAGCCGATGCTGTACGTGGTGCCTCAGGACACCCCGTTGCTGGTTGCGGCACGTGTGGATGCAATCCATGTGGACCAGTTGCATGTCGGTCAGCCCGTCGCGCTGCGCTTTTCCGCCTTCAATCAGCGCGAGACGCCGGAACTGGACGGCCATGTGGTCAACGTCTCAGCCGATACGTTCACCGATGAGCAGACCGGCTTCACCTTTTATCGGGCCGAGGTCGCCCCGGACGACGGCCAGATCGAACGGCTGAACGGTCAGGAACTGCTGCCCGGCATGCCGGTCGAGACCATGATCAAGACCGACGAACGCACGCCGCTGTCCTATCTGGTGAAGCCGATGGCAGATTACTTCAACCGCGCCTTCCGCGAATAAACCGGCCATCGGTTCCCTGATTCAGTCTTTCCTGACGTCGCCCTCAAACCGGGCGGCGTTTTCTTTGGCAAAGGCGCTGGCATCTGCATTCTTGTTCCAGAATTGCGGATTGGCCTTGGGAATCGTCAGCGCCTTTTGGACAGCGGGCCGGGCGTCGATCCGGTCGAACCACGCTTTCAGATGCGGCAGGTCGTCAACCTCGACCCGCGCCCAGACATAGGCGCGCGCCCATGGGTACAGCATCATGTCGGCAATGGTGTATTCCTCGGCGACAATCCAGTCGCGCCCGTTTAGCCGGGCGTTCATAACCTCCAACAGACGGCGGCTTTCGTCGACGTAGCGACGGATCGAAAACGGTTCTTCATGCCCGTTTGGGGCCGCGATATGCTGGAAATACATCGCTTGCCCCATCATCGGGCCAACATGGCCGACCTGAAAGAACAGCCACTGCAGGACTTCGGACCGTTTAACCGGATCGGATGGCAGGAATTTCCCATATTTTTCTGCGAGATGCCACAGGATCGCGCCGCTTTCAAAGATCGCCCGGCCTTCGGCCCGGTCGTAGATCGTCGGGATCTTGCCATTGGGGTTCAGCGCCAGATAATCCGGCGTTTTCTGTTCCTGTTTGGAAAAGTTGATATGGGTCAGGTCGTAGGGAACGCCTGCCTCCTCGAGGAATATGACCGGTTTGTAGCCGTTCATCGTTCCGGCGGTGTAAAGGTGGATATCAGGCCGGGACATTTTCGACCTCGGCAAACAGGGTTTTCAGATGTGCGTCGAAGCGCCGGAAATCAGCTTCGATTGTCGGATTCTTCATCACATCAAACGCGGCAAATGTCGGCAGCGGCTGCATGCCCAGAAATTTGCCGTTCAGGTGCATCGGCCTGAGCAAATCATCGACGCTGCCACCGGCAAAAAACGGCTCTGCCGGGTTGTCGAACGCCTCACTCGGCGCGTTGAACGTGACCGCCAGCATGTATGTCTTGCCCTTCAAAACACCCCCCATCCCATAATTGGATTTCGGGGCATCCGATGTCCGCCCATCCCCAACCGCCAACCGGCCATCCATGCCGGCCGTATACACCTCGTCAATGTACTTCTTGAGCACCCATGGCACACCCATCCAGTTCACCGGAAACTGCATGATGACCACATCCGCCCAAAGATGGGCGTCAATTTCGGCATTTGCGTCGTAACCGTCCGCAACGGTGGTGACCCGAACCCTATGCCCCTGCCCGGCAAGCTGGGCGCGGGCCCGTTCGGTCAGGCTGGCATTCAGCCTCCCGGGCGCAAAATCGTAAGGTTGCGTGCCGTTTACAATCAGGATGTTGCTCATTTCCATATCCTCAAGATCGAAGCCGCCCCCTTGACTTGCAGAGGGCACGGACCGAAGTTGTGGATGGTGGGAATAAAATGCAACCAGTTTACTTTTTGTAACCTATAAAAATCGAACGGAACCGCGCCATGCACGCAAAGATCGAAGAGGATGCCAAAGGCCGCCGCACCGTTGCCGACGCCTGCACCGAGCCGTGCGCCATCGAACGTGGCATGCGGATAATCGGTGGCAAGTGGACGGGCTCGATCCTGTGGCATCTGCGGGACGGACCGGTTCGGTTCAACGATTTGTCCCGGATGATCGGGGGTGCCAGCAAAAAGATGATCTCGGAACGTCTGAGGCAGCTTGAAGCGCAGGGCCTTGTCCACCGGCAGGTGATGGATACCGCGCCCGTGTCCGTCCAATACTCGATCACCGACTTCGGGCGCACCGCGCTGGGATTTCTGGAAGAGCTTCGGAAGTGGAGCGATGGCCTGCCGCAGGCGCTTGCAGACGGCCCTCGGGCCACGGCACTATCTAGCGCTGAATAACCGCGTTTTCCCATTCCGACAGGAATTTCTTGCGCTTCAACCGGTCCAGAAAGGTCAGCAATGCCGGGCCCAGCGAAATGGCCGCGCGTTCGTCCGTTTCGGTGCCGGACATCAGCTGAGGCAGCGCGAACCCCTCGCCCGAGGGCGCGCTGTTTTTCTCGATCAGGTGACGCACGAACATCGCGGCGGATTTCGGATCCTGCGCATCTTTCAGAACCATTGCCGTGCGCATCATGGTGGTTTGAAAGTCCGATGGCAGAATGATTTCCAGCATGTCCTTGCCTTCGGTCCGAACAGCGGCATAGCTGCCAAGCACATTGTACGCGACGGCGATCTTTCCATCGGCCAGATCATTGATCATGTTGGCAGAACAGCAATAGAGGCGCACATCCAGCCCGCCCAGAACCTCCATCAGCCGCCAATAGGTCTCGGACGCGCGGGCGTCCTGGGTGGCGAACAGATAGCCTAGACCCGATTGGCGGATGTCGTAGGTCCCGACCTTGCCGCGGAAATCCTCGGGCCGCGCGCGCAGGATTTCGATCAGGTCCTGCCGTGTCTGCGGGATCGGCCCGCCCGCGAAGGCATCGCGATTGACCACGATTGTCGCGGGTTCCGACGTGAACGCAAACAGGCGGTCATGCCACTGGGCCCAGGACGGAAGGGGAACATCTTCGACCGGCAGGGCAAACCCGTCATTGGCCAGTTTCAGTTGCAAGTCCATGGCGCTGGAGATGACGATATCGAACGCATCGGGCGTCGCCCGGACAAGCCTGTCGATATCTGCGGTGCCGGTCACAAGATATTCGACCGAGATCGAGGGGTTCTCGGCCACGAAATCCTCGATAATCGGCGCGAACAAGGCTGTGTCGGTGCTCGAGACAACGCGCAGGCGCGCGCCTTCGCCGTCCGTGTTGAAAACCCGCTGATCTTCCCATTCATTGGCCCAAATACCGGCGGGCAACAGGCACAGGATCAGAGCGATAAGATAACGCATGCGCCGCCCTCCGGTTGGTTGGTCAACACAAGCGAGCCGCCATGCGCCGTTGCAACGTCCTGCGCGATGGTCAGCCCCAGACCCGAGCCGATGGTGCCGGTGGCGTTCTGGCCCCGTTCGAACCGCCGCGTCAGCGTTTCGATCTCATCCGCAGGAAAACCGGGGCCCTGATCGATGACCTTGATCTGAACGTCGGGACCAGCGGTCACTTCAATGACGACGGTGCTGTCGGCAGGCGCGTATTTCAGCGCATTGTCGATCATGTTGCGCACCGCGTTCTGGATCAGGATCGGATCGCCGGAATAGGTCAGTTCGGCATCGCCTGCCAGCGACAGCGACAGGTCTTTCATCTCGGCAATCGGGGTCAGCCGTTGCACAAGCTCGCGGATCAGGGCGACCAGATCGATATCCTCGCGCACCAGATGGTCGGCCCGGAAGGTGATCATCGCGTGATCCAGCAACTGCCCCGCCGCACGCGAGCTTTCGTCGATGGCCCGGACCATGGAACGCAACGCCTCGCGGTTTTCTTCCTTTTCGACCCGGTGCAGGGTGGCATCGGCATAGGACCGGACCGTTGCCAGGGGCGTTCGCACCCGATGCGCGGCCTCGGCGATGAAATCCTCGGACTGGCTCAGCGATTGGTCCAACCGCCCCATCAGCGAGTTCAGCGATGTGACCAGCGGTGCCATCTCGCGCGGCACCGGCTTTCGGAATGGGCTCAGATCCTGCGGCCCGCGGCGCGTGACCGAATTGGTCAGCTTGTTGAGCTGACCGATGGTCGATGAGGTCGCCCAAAAGGACAGCCCGGCCGCCAGAGCAAAGAACCCCAGCCCCAGCAGCGCCGCATTGCGCGAGATCTGGTCCAGCGTTTCGGCCAAAGCATCCTGCGTCTGCCCCAGCGCCACCTCAATCTCGGTCTGCCGTCCCAGCCCCACCAAGGTCCGGCTGGCGCTGACCTGACGGACGTTTTCGCCGCGCACCTCGCCCGACCGGAAGGTCCACCTGCCATCTGCCGTCACCTGGGTCAGCGGCAAATCCTGATAGCCGGACAGGAACTCTCCGTCCTGAAAAATGGCGTAGAACACCCGGTCATCTGCCGGGGTGGTCAGCATCGAAAACGCCGCATAGGGAATGTCGACCTCAAGCTCTCCGTCCCGCAAGGCAGCCGCGTCCAGGATCGAGGTCACCGACGCACCCAGAATGTTGTCCTGCCCCTGCTGCGCCACCTGGGCGGCGTAGTTGCGGACCGCAAAGAACAGCAGCAGGGCAAGGATCGCCGCCCCGCCGATAAGGATCAGCACAAGACGGTTTCGCAGCGATCCCGATACGGTTGGACTAGCCGCCATGATCCAGCCTGTAGCCAAGCCCGCGCAGGGTGGTGATATTCAGGTCGGAGTTTTCAAGATGTTTGCGCAGTCGGCCCACATAGACCTCGATCGCATTGTCCGAAACATCGTCGTCATAAGAAAACAGCCGGTCGGCCAGTTTCTGTTTCGAAAACACCTGACCGGGGGCGTTGATGAACAGCTCCAGCAGTCGCAGTTCCCGGTTTCTGAGCGGCACGGCAGTCCCGCCAACCGTAAGATGACCGGCCACCGGGTCAAAGACGATGCCGCCAATTTCAATCGTCGATTTCGAGATACCGGACTGGCGGCGCAACACGGCGCGGCAGCGGGCCTCAAGCTCGGCATGATCGAAGGGTTTGGTGACGTAGTCATCCGCCCCCAGATCAAGCGAGCCGATTCGATCCGACACCTGACTGCGCGCGGTCAGAACGATGACGGGCGTGTCCAGATGACTGGCCCGATGACGTTTGAGGAAGTCGCGCCCGTCGCCATCGGGCAGCATGATGTCCAGCAGGATCAGATCGTATTCGCCGGTTTCTACAAAGGCCGTTGCGTCCTCTAATTTCGCCGCATGATCAACCACATGGCCGTCCAGCCGCATGCGTGAGCTGATCGCATTCGCGAGGTCCTGATTGTCTTCGACCAGCAGAAATTTCATCGCGTCCCAGCAGTTTTTTCGCGCGTGACAGGTTGATGTCAGGTTGATGTGTTTTGGTTCAGCATAATCTGAGCCGCCCTGCGGCCGGTTGTCAAATGGGAGGAAAACATGACGACATTCAAACTGGGCCGCCGCGCCCTGATCGCAGCCGTGGCTGCAATGGGCCTGACCGGACCCGCCCTGGCCGACGGCCATGAGGTCGTGGACAGCATCCACTTTCTGATCCCCGGCGGCGCAGGCGGCGGCTGGGATGGCACCGCCCGCGGCACGGGCGAGGCGCTGACCAAGGCCGGTCTTGTGGGCACCGCGTCCTACGAGAACATGTCCGGCGGGGGCGGCGGCAAGGCCATCGGCTTTCTGATCGAAAACGCAGACAGCAACCATGGCACGCTGATGGTCAACTCGACCCCCATCGTGATCCGCTCGCTGACTGGTGTGTTCCCGCATAACTTCCGCGACCTGACGCTGGTTTCGGGCACCATCGGTGACTATGCGGCGCTGGTTGTGGGCAAGGACAGCCCGATCAACTCGATGGAGGATCTGCTGGCCGCCTATGACGCCGATCCGGGCGCAACAGCCATTGGCGGCGGTTCGGTACCGGGCGGCATGGACCATCTGGTTGCGGCCATGGTCATGGAAGCGGCGGGCAAGGACGCGCTTGGCGTCAAGTACATCCCCTATGACGCAGGCGGCAAGGCCATGGCAGCCCTGCTGTCGGGTGAGATCGCAGCCCTGTCCACCGGTTTCTCGGAAGCGGTCGATCTGGCCAACGCGGGCGAAGTCAAGATCATCGGCGTAACCTCGGACGAGCGTGTAGACGCAGCCCCCGATGCGCAGACCATGAAGGAACAGGGCATCGACACCACCTTCGTCAACTGGCGCGGCTTCTTTGCGGCACCCGGCCTGCCCGAAGACAAGCTGGCCGCCTATCAAGATGCCATCGCCAAGATGTACGACACCCCCGAATGGGAAGAGGTTCGCGCACGCAACGGCTGGGTGAACATCCACAACTCTGGCGACGATTTCTCGACATTCCTCGAGCAGCAGGAACAGCAAATCAGCGATCTGATGAAGAAGCTGGGCTTCCTGTAAGCACCACCCATGGCAGAGCGGTCCGCCGCTCTGCCACACTTAAAGACCAAATAAGGGAGGGGACATCATGGCGCTGGATCGCTGGATCGCGCTTATTCTGCTTGGGGTCTGCATGACCTATGGCTACGCCGCCTGGTTCACGATGGATGGCAGCCTGCCCCCCTTCATGCAGCGAAACCCCATCTGGCCAAGCACCTTTCCCAAAGTACTGTCGGTTCTGGGCATCATCGCCTGCGCCATCATCTTGCTGGGGTTCGAGAAATCGGAACCAAAAGAGGCGGATATCGATTACCGGCGGCTTGGGGAGTACCATCTGGGTCAGGCGCTGATGCTGCTGGCGCTGATGGTGGTCTACGCGCTGTGCCTGCGCCCCGTCGGGTTCCTGATCTCAACCTCGGCCTTCCTGATCCTCGGCTCGTTTATTCTCGGCGAGCGCAAATGGCATATCATGCTGCCTGTCGCCCTGATCGCAACCGGGTTCGTCTGGTATCTGGTTCAGGAAGTTCTTGGCATCTACATGCGCCCCCTGCCGGGCATTTTCGGAGGCTGACATGCTCGAAGGACTTCTGATCGGCCTGCAAACGGCATTCTCAATCCAGAACCTGCTGATGGTTGTCGCGGGCTGTCTGATCGGCACATTCATCGGCATGTTGCCGGGGCTCGGCCCGATGTCGATCATCGCCATCATGATCCCGGTCGCGATTTCCATGGGCGATCCTTCGGCCGCGCTGATCCTTTTGGCTGGCGTGTATTACGGCGCGATCTTCGGCGGCTCGACCTCTTCCATCCTGCTGAACGCGCCGGGGGTCGCGGGCACGGTGGCTTCAAGCTTCGATGGCTATCCGATGGCGCGACAAGGCAAGGCCGGCAAGGCGCTGACCATCGCGGCCATCGCCAGTTTCGCGGGCGGAACGCTGGGGGCTGTGCTGTTGATGGTCTTCGCGCCGGCCCTGTCCTCGGTCGCGCTTTTGTTTCATTCCGCCGAGTATTTTGCTCTGATGGTCGTCGGCCTTTCCGCCATCGCCGCCTTTGCCGGGTCAGGACAAGTGGCCAAGGCGATGATCATGACCGTCCTTGGCCTGATCATGGCAACTGTCGGCGAAGGCGCATTGTTCAACCTGCCACGCTTCACTATGGGCATCATGGACCTGCAATCCGGCTTTGGCTTCATCACCCTCGCCATGGCGATGTTCGCCCTGCCCGAGGCGCTGTTTCTGGTCCTGAAACCCAAGGACCTGAAGGGCGATGATGGCGAAATCAAGGACCTGCGCATCACCAGGGACGAAGCCAAGGCCATCGCCCCGGTCGTGGGCCGGCAGTCGGTCCAGGGGTTCTTCATCGGTGTCCTGCCCGGTGCCGGGGCCACAATCGCCAGCTTCCTTGGCTATGCGGTTGAACGCAACATCGCCCCGAAAGAGGAGCAGGAAGAATTCGGCAAGGGCTCGATCAAGGGCCTTGCCGCGCCCGAGACGGCGAATAACGCCGCCTGCACCGGATCGTTTGTGCCGCTGCTAACGCTGGGCATTCCCGGTTCTGGCACAACCGCCATCCTTCTGGGCGCGCTGATCGCGCTGAACGTCACGCCGGGGCCACGGCTGATGATCGACGATCCGCAGATTTTCTGGGCCGTGATCATGTCGATGTTCATCGGCAATCTGGTTCTGCTGATCCTGAACCTGCCGCTGATCCCCTATATCGCCAAGGTTCTGGCTGTCCCGCGCAACTATCTGATCCCGTTCATTTTGTTCTTCACCCTGATGGGGGCTTATATCGGCCAGAACAACGCCACCGAGTTGCTGATACTGGTCGCGTTCGGCATCTGCGCCACGGCGCTGAAATTCGCCGACTACCCGCTGGCACCGCTGCTGATCGGCTTCATCCTAGGTGGCATGATGGAGGATAACTTCGCCCGTTCCATGCAGCTATACGATGGCATCGCGTTCATCTGGGAACGCCCGATGACGCTGGGCCTGCTGGTGATCGCCGCCCTTCTGGTGCTGCTGCCCAGTTATCGCGCGCGGCGCGCACGGGCGCGGGCGGCAGGGGTCGCGGATGGCGACTGAGCCGCTGGCAGGCATACGGGTTCTGGACCTGACGAACGTTCTGGCCGGACCCTATTGCTGCTACCAGCTTGCCCTGATGGGGGCCGAGGTGATCAAGGTCGAACGCCCCGGCGGCGGCGACCTTGCCCGCGTTCTGGGCGCTGATCCCGACCGCAACAGGGCGGGCATGGGGATCAGCTTTCTGGCGCAGAACGCGGACAAGAAATCGATCACGCTGGATATGAAATCCGACCCGGGCAAGGACCTTCTGAAACGGCTGGTTCGGACGGCGGATGTGCTGGTCGAAAACTTCCGCCCCGGCGTCATGGACCGCCTTGGCCTGGGATACGACATGCTGCGCGGCGAAAACCCGCGCCTGATCTACTGCGCCATCAGCGGCTTTGGGCAGGACGGCCCGCGCCGGGACGATCCCGCCTATGATCAGATCGTGCAGGGCATCAGCGGTGTCATGTCGATCACCGGTGCCGCAGACACGGCCCCCTACCGGGTCGGCTATCCGCTGGCGGATACGGTCGGCGGGATGACCGCCGCTTTTGCTGTGGCCTCCGCGCTGAACGCAAATCCGCGCGGGGCGTTTCTGGACGTGGCCATGTCCGAGGCCGTGATCTCGACCATGGGCTGGGTGGTCTCGAACTATCTGGTTGGTGGCGTGAACCCCGGCGCGCATGGCAACGAAAACACCACCTCGGCCCCGTCCGGCACCTTCGCCACCGCCGACAGCCCCATCAACATCGCCGCCAATCGGGACGAGCAGTGGCAGGCCCTCGCCCGGCATCTTGGGCGCGAGGATCTGATGGACCACGCGGATTATGAAACGCGCGAGGACCGGAAACGGAACCGCCTCGCGCTGCGGGACGAGTTGGAAAAAACGCTGCGCACCCGTCCGGCACGCGACTGGGTGCGCGACCTGAACGCACTGGGTGTACCGACCGGGCCGGTTCTGACCGTGCCCGAGGCCCTGTCTGATCCGCAACTGGCAGACCGTGGGCTGATCGGAACACTCGGCGTTCGGGGCGAGGATATGCAACTGGCAGGCAGCCCGGTGGTCATGGATGGGAATCGCCGGATGCCTGAAACCGCACCGCCGGAACTCGGGGCGGACAATCATACCATCTGGTCCGAGGTCGGATTGACCGATACCGAGATCGATGCGCTGCGCCGGGAGGGCGTGATATGAGCGATGTGTCCGACTGGTGGAAAACCGCGATCATCGATATGGAACCCGGCCGGATCGAATTGCGCGGGCACCCGATTCAGGACCTGATTGGCAATCTCAGCTTTGCCGAGATGATCTGGCTGATGGTGCGCGGCGACCGACCGTCGCCCGCGCAAGCGCATTTGTTCGAGGCTGCACTGGTTGCCGCCGTCGATCACGGGCCGCAGGCTCCGTCCATCGCCACGGCCCGCATGGCCGTAACCTGCGGGCTGCCGCTGAACAACGCGATGGCCAGCGCGGTGAACATGCTGGGCGACATCCACGGCGGCGCAGGAGAGCAGGCGGTTT
This sequence comes from Ruegeria sp. AK4, assembly GCF_056541025.1. Taxonomy (NCBI): domain Bacteria; kingdom Pseudomonadati; phylum Pseudomonadota; class Alphaproteobacteria; order Rhodobacterales; family Roseobacteraceae; genus Ruegeria; species Ruegeria sp. AK4. The sequence continues at coordinate 141,071 of NZ_JBQFXS010000002.1, read as the reverse complement.
GCCTGTATCACTTCGTGGAGGACCACCCCGACGGGCTGACGGACGCGCTGGATGAATGGATCGCCGCGCAGGGGAAAATCCTGCCCGGTTTCGGCCATCGGTTCCACACGCCCACCGACCCCCGCGCACCGCGGCTGATGGATTTGGTGGGGGATGCAGTTGCCAAAGGGGCTTGTTGCGGTCGATACCGCCAGATCGCGCTGGACGTTGAGGCTGAACTGGCCCGCCGCAAGGGCAAACCCGTTCCGATGAATATCGATGGGGCCACGGCGGTCATCTACGCTGAACTGGGCTTCGCGCCGCCCCTCGCGCGCGGGTTGTTCTGCCTGTCCCGCTCGGTCGGCATCCTCGCCCATGGCTGGGAGCAGATGCAGCAAGGCGGGCGCAACAAGGGGCCGACACCGCCGCATTATCGCTGGACTTATACCGGCGGGGACGACCAATAGCGCATCTCCGTCGGTCCGACGGCAGATGTTTCCCTAAGCCTTCTTGCGAAACTCGGGGGCCCGGACAGCGATCAGATCGGCAGCGGCACGGGCGATGACCAGTTCTTCATTGGTGGGCACCACCATGACGGCAACGCGGGACAGGTTTGTCGAGATGATCCGTTCGTTATCCGCATTGGCGTTCGGGTCGATCTCAAGACCCAACCACCCCATTCCCGCGCAGACCCGTTCGCGGACAAGACGAGAATTCTCGCCAATACCGCCGGTAAACACCAGCGCGTCGATTCCCCCCAAAACGGCGGTCATGGCCCCCAGTTCCCGCCGAAGCCGGAAGGTGAAATAGCTGATTGCCTGCCGGGCCTCTTTCGTGTCGGCCTGTTCCAGCGTGCGCATGTCATTCGACAGGCCCGACAAACCCAACAGCCCGGATTTCCTGAACAGCAGGTCCGAGATTTCGTCGGCGCTCATCCCCTCCTGATCCATAAGGTACAGCAGAACGCCCGGATCGAGCTGCCCGCAACGGGTGCCCATCGGCAAACCGTCGAGCGCGGAAAACCCCATGGTCGAACCCACCGACCGGCCACCGATCATCGCACACATCGACGCGCCATTGCCCAGATGCGCGACAACAACCCGGCCCGCATGCAAAAACGGGGCGGTTTCCGCCAAGTGGCCCGAGATGTATTCGTAGCTGAGCCCGTGAAACCCGTAGCGCCGCACACCTTTGTCGTAATACTCGCGGGGCAAGGCGAAAACGTCGTTTTCCCACGGGTGGTTGCGGTGAAACGCGGTGTCGAAACAGGCGATCTGGGCTGCGTTCGGAAACCGCTGCATGGCCGCCCGGACACCTGCAAGGTTATTGGGTTGATGCAGCGGCGCAAACGGCGACAGCTTATCCAGCGTCTCGATCGAAGTTGCGGTCAGCGGCAAGGGGGTTGTGGTATCCGGCCCGCCGTGAACGACGCGGTGGCCCACGGCGCCGACCTTACATTGGGGAAAGACGCGATCCAGCAAGCCCAGCACGCAGTCCAGCGCGGCGGCGTGGTCCGGTATGTCTCCGGCGGCGTCATTGGCAACCGCCTTGCCTTCCGCCGTTGTGGCGTGAAGCGTCGACCCGGACTCACCAATCCGTTCAACGACCCCGGCGCAGACCTCAACCGGGTCAGGCTCGCCCAGCTCGAACAGACCGAATTTCAGCGAGGACGATCCCGCATTCAAAGTGACGACATGGGTCATCTGATCCCTCCTGCCATTGCCGACAGACGCGCCGCGTGCAGCGCGGCGACCGCGCAGGAAGCAAGCCGCGCCTTGTCATCATCCGCCCGGCTGGTCAGGATGATCGGCACTTTCGCGCCCATCACCACGCCGGCCCCTTCCGCATTTGCAATAAACGTCAACTGCTTGGCCATCATGTTGCCCGCGTCCAGATTTGGCACCACCAGAATATCGGTCTGACCGGCGACCCGCGACACGATCCCCTTGGTGTGCGCAGCCGCCAGGCTGACGGCGTTGTCCATCGCCAGGGGGCCATCCACCAGCCCCCCTTTGATCTGACCACGCTCGGCCATTTTCGACAGCAAAGCCGCATCGACCGAAGACCGGATTGCCGGGTTCACCGTCTCGATCGCCGACAGCACCCCGGCCCTTGGTTCCTCAATCCCCAGCGACAGCGCCAGATCAATCGCGTTCTGGGTGATGTCGATCTTGGTTTCCAGATCCGGTTCGATATTGATCGCGGCGTCTGTCACCAGCAAGGGTCGGGGCTGGCCCGGAACGTCCATCACGAACACATGAGTGAACCGCCGCCCGGTCCGCAGCCCGTTATCGCGCCGCAGCGCTGCCTTGAGCAGCTCGTCCGTGTGCAGATGTCCCTTCATCAGCGCCTTGGCGCGGCCTTCGGCAACCAGATCCACCGCCGTGTTCGCCGCCGTGAAGTGATCGCGCACCGGCACGATCTCGATCCCGTCCAGCGACGCGCCAATCTGGTCTGCGGCCGAGGTGATTTTGTCCGGATCCCCGATCAGGATCGGCTGAATGATCGTCTCGCGTGCAGCCAGCAAGGCCCCGCCCAGCGAGTTCGGCTCTTCCGGGGCGACAACCGCCGTGGGCATCGCGGGCAGCGCATGGGCCTTTTCAAGCAAGGCGTCGAAATGGCGGTGCCGCTTGACGACCAGACCGGGCAGGTCCAGCTCGGCAAACACCATTTCCTTTTCCGGCGCGATCACAACCGCATGGCCGCTGACGATGACAGCCCCGTCCGAGACACGCGAAACGCTGGTGTCGAACAGAACCTCTCGGTTCGGTCGCTTTTCAAGGACCGTCACTTTCGACAGAAGCTCATCCCCCGCATAGGCGCGCGCGGAAAATTCAAGGTTCTGGGATTTGTACAGCGTGCCCGCCCCCGGCAGGATGTTGCCAAGCACGGCAGAGATCAGCGCGCCGACAAACATGGCGGGCGCGACCGCCTCGGGGATGTTGTCGCCATCGCCATCTTCGGTCGCCAGATGAAGCGGATTGTGGTTGCCGGAATTGTTGGCAAACACATAGAAATCATCGATCGAGCAACTGCGCAGCAATTCGGCGGTATCGCCGATTTCAAGGCGGTCATACGGTTTGTTCTTGTATTGCATGTCTTCGTCTACCCGGCTTCGGAAACCTGCCCGCTTTTTTAGTCATACCGCGACGCGTAAGTGCCGCTGCTTAATGGCGATCTGTTATGCCGACGGCAAATATCACCGTAGAGCGTCAAGTTCCAACGTTGCGGCGTCAATGCTGCTATGCAGCATTGCTTTAACACTGGTATGACAGGGTGCTAGGGCGAACGGCATCTGTCAGGGTTTGCGGCGGTTTGCCCCTGCGTTCTTGCGCATGGTCAGGCCAATCCGTTTGCGGGGCACATCCACCTCGACCACCCGCACCTTGACGACCTGCCCTGTCCGGACAACCTCGTGCGGGTCTTTGACGAAGCGGTCCGCCAGTTGGCTGACATGGACCAGCCCGTCCTGATGCACGCCGATATCCACAAACGCGCCAAAGGCCGCAACGTTTGTGACCGTGCCTTCCAGCATCATGCCCGGCTTCAGATCAGTGATGTCCTCAACCCCGTCGGTGAATGAAGCTGTTACAAAGCTGGGCCGGGGATCGCGACCGGGCTTTTCAAGCTCGGCAAAGATATCGCGCACCGTGGGCAGGCCGAAGCGTTCATCGACAAACTGCTCGGCCCGCAGCCGCTTCAGCGCTCCGTCATGGCCCATGATCTGGCGAATATCGCGCCCGCAGGCCGCAACGACGCGGCGTGCCACGTCATAGGCCTCGGGGTGGACCGAGGAGGCATCCAGCGGCTCGGCCCCGTCGCGGATGCGCAGAAAGCCCGCGCATTGCTCGAACGCACGCGGACCAAGCCGTGCGACGTTCAGCAAATCACTGCGGGAACTGAACGGCCCGTTCAGATCGCGATGGGCAACAATGGCCTCGGCCTGCGACGGCCCGAGCCCCGATACATGCGACAGCAGCGGGGCCGAGGCGGTGTTCAGGTCGACACCCACCGCGTTCACCACGTCTTCAATCGCCGAATCCAGCGATTGCGACAGGCGGTGCTGATCCACGTCATGCTGATACTGCCCGACACCGATGGATTTCGGCTCGATCTTGACCAGTTCCGCCAGCGGATCCTGCAGGCGGCGCGCAATCGACACCGCCCCGCGCAGCGAGGCGTCCAGATCGGGAAATTCCCGCGCCGCCAGTTCCGAGGCCGAGTACACCGACGCCCCCGCCTCGGAAACCACGACCTTGGTCGGCGCTTTGACCGATTTGGGCAGCAGGCTCAGCGTGTCCGCGACCATCCGTTCGGTTTCCCGGCTGGCGGTGCCGTTGCCGATGGCGATCAGTTCGATGCCATGGGCCGAGATCAGGTTCAGGATAGCCGCCTGCGCGCCGCGCAGGTCGTTTTTGGGCTGAAACGGATAGAGCGTATCCGTCGCGACCAGCTTGCCGGTCGCATCGACCACAGCCGCCTTCACCCCGGTCCGGATGCCCGGGTCCAGACCCAGCGTCGCCCGCGCGCCCGCCGGGGCCGCAAACAGCAGGTCCTTGAGGTTGCGCGAGAAGACCTGAATCGCCTCATCCTGCGCCCGGCTGCGCAGGTCGGCCATCAACTCGACCATCATCGACAGCGACAGCTTCACGCGCCAGGTCCAGCCCGCCACTTTGCGCAGCCATGTATCCCCCGGCCCGCTGCCGCGGGTCTGCAGATGGGCCGCCACGATGTTTTCCGCCCGCGCCGCGCCGAATTCCGGTTCCGGCGCGATGTCCAGCGTCACGATCCCCTCTTTCGATGCGCGCAGCATGGCCAGCGCCCGGTGCGAAGGGACACCGGACCACAATTCGGAATGGTCGAAGTAATCGCTGAACTTGGCGCCTTCCTTCTCTTTCCCCTCGATCACCCGCGCGCTCAGCACCGCTTCGCGCTGCATGAATTGGCGCAGCTCGCCCAGAAGGGCGGCGTTTTCGGTCAGACGTTCGGTCAGAATGTCCCGCGCCCCGTTCAGGGCATCTTTCACCGTCGGAACCGCATCAGACACATAGCCCGCCGCCAAGCCTTCGGGATCGGCGTTGCGGTCGCCGAGAATGGCGTCTGCCAGCGGCTCCAACCCGTTTTCGCGCGCGATCATCGCCTTGGTCCGGCGCTTGGGCTTGTAGGGCAGATAGATATCCTCAAGCTGCGCCTTGGTGTCCGCCTGTGCAATGGATTTGACCAGATCGTCGGTCAGCTTGCCCTGTTCCCTGATCGATTTCCGGATCACCTCGCGCCGCGCCTCAAGCTCTCGCAGGTAGACCAACCGCTCGGACAGGGTGCGCAATTGCGTGTCGTCCAGCCCGCCTGTCACCTCTTTGCGGTAGCGCGCGACAAAGGGCACGGTGGCCCCGTCGTCCAGCAGATTGACCGCCGCGCTGACCTGTTCGGGGCGTGCATTGATTTCGGTGGCGATGGTGCGGGCGATGCGGTCCAAGGGGTCCTCCTGACACTGGGCTGGAGGGGTTTCTTAGCCAGCCGTTTCAGTGAGGGGAAGAGGGCGCGAACCCGCCCGCCGAATTTTCCATTCGTAAGGTCACGCCTCAACCAGATAGCGCTCGGACAGGGGCAGGCTGGCCGCGCCCAAGGAGCGCGCATCGGGGCCGACCGTCCCGGCGAAAATCATCGGCCGTTCAAGACCGGTCAGGTTCAACTGCGACAGCCGCGCTTTGACCGCTTCGATCAGCCGCGCCTTGACCGGCAGCGGCAGCCAGCCGTCGATTTTCACACATTCGAAGTCGATGACACTGCAGGACGACGCAATCGCATGGGCCAGCCCATAGGCCGCCTGCCCCAGCCAGTCGTTCAAAAGCGGTTCCGGCACATCCCAATGCTCGGTCGTCTCCCAGATCGAGGTGCCCTGCCCGCGCACGGCAACGGACCGTTCCAGAGTATAAAGGCTTGCGACATCGATCAGCGGCTGCACCTGCCCCGTTTCGGTTGGAACCAGCAAGGGCCCAAGCGCCCCGGCATTTCCACGCCCCGAAAAGATCGAGCCGTTCAGGACAACGCCGCCGCCGATGAAGTATCCCATGTAGAAGTACAGAAAATCCCGTGGCCCTTCCTGAGGGCCAAAGACCAGCTCGGCCCCGCAGGCGGCGGTTGCATCATTTTGCACGAAAATCGGGATGTCGCAGGTCTGCGCCAAGGCGGCTTTGATGTCCGTCTCCCGCCAGGGGTCCATCTTCTCCTGAGGGACCTGCAGAGTTTGCGCCCAGTTCCAAAGATAGAACGGCATCGCGATCCCCAGCCCGGCCACGCGCGTCTGCGCCTCGGGCGACAGGCCGGACATCATCTGCCCCAGATATTCGTTTGCAAAATCCAGCGTCGCATCCGGGGTCGGATAGTCATAGGTGCGACCTGCGCGCTGACGGACGTTTCCCAGAAAATCCGTCAGCACCAGTTCGGCGCTGCGCCGTCCGATTTTCAGCCCGAAGAACAGCGCGCCTTCGGGGTTCAGCCGCATGGGCACAGAAGGCTGGCCGACCTTTCCCCGGATCGGCTCACCGCGCAGCAACAGACCATCTTTTTCAAGCTGACGCATGATGACCGAAACCGTCTGCGCCGACAGGCCTGTCATCCGCGCGATCTCGGATTTGGCCAGCGCCTTATGTCTGCGCACAAGGGACAGGACAAGGCGTTCGTTGCGCGCGCGCATGCCGCTTTGGTTGGTGCCCCGCACCCCCGCAACCGGTTCTGACGGAGTGCTGTCCTGTGTAAAATCGGCAGACAAATTTGCCCCTCCCTGCCCCAAAGAATGGAAAAATCACCTATCTCTGTCAATAATAATTCAGAGTGATTTATTTATTGACTCATATTTCGAATCTTGTGATGATTTTCCTGTGGGGTCGGGTCGATTTCCGCCCGATCACCCATATGCCCGCACGGGCATGGGAGAAAATGGGAGAACTACAGATGAAACTTGCGAACCTCGCGGGCGCAGCAGCGCTGGCTCTGGCCGCCGGAACCGGTGGCGCGATGGCAGCGGGCGAAACCGTCTGCCTGATCACCAAAACGGACACCAACCCGTTCTTTGTCAAAATGAAAGAAGGCGCGACCGCCAAGGCGGAAGAGCTGGGCATGACCTTGAAAGCCTTTGCGGGCAAGGTCGATGGCGACCACGAGACTCAGGTACAAGCGATCGAGACCTGCATTCTGGACGGGGCCAAGGGCATTCTGCTGACCGCGTCGGATACTTCGTCGATTGTCCCCGCTGTCGAGCAGGCACGGGATGCGGGGCTTCTTGTGATTGCGCTGGACACCCCGCTTGAACCCATCGACTCGGCAGATGCCACATTTGCCACCGATAATTTCCTGGCCGGGCTTCTGATCGGCCAATGGGCCAAGGCCACGCTTGGGGACGCAGCCGCCGACGCCAAGATCGCCACGCTGGACCTTGCTGTCAGCCAGCCGACTGTGGACGTGCTGCGCAATCAGGGCTTCCTGCAGGGCTTCGGCGTTGATCTGGCCGATCCCAACGTGATCGGGGACGAGGATGATGCACGCCTTGTCGGCAGTGACGTCACCGCAGGCAACGAAGAAGGCGGCCGCCGCGCGATGGAGAACCTTCTGGCCAAAGACCCGACCATCAACGTTGTGCACACCATCAACGAACCCGCCGCCGCTGGCGCGTATGAGGCGCTCAAGGCCATCGGGCGCGAGAATGACGTGCTGATCGTGTCGGTCGATGGCGGCTGCCCCGGCGTTCAGAACGTCGCGGACGGTGTGATCGGCGCAACCTCGCAGCAATATCCGCTGCTGATGGCCTCGCTGGGCGTGGAAGCCGTGAAGAAATGGGCGGATGAAGGCGTGAAGCCTGAAAATACCCCGGGCAAAGACTTCTACGACACCGGTGTTGCCCTTGTGACCGACAAGACCGCCGATGGCGTCGAGTCGATCTCGGTCAAGGAAGGCATGGACCTCTGCTGGGGTTAAGCTGAACCTGCGGGAGGCTGCCGATGGCGGCCTCCTGACCCAAACTGCCTGCTCACCCAAATTTCTTGCTAAAGTGATCCAAAGACGGGCGCTTGACGCATGGGGGATTCTCTATGTCCGACACATCCGGGAAATCCGACGACTTCGAGGCCGCCGCACAGGGCAGCCCGGAACAGGTCGCCGAATTTGACGATCACCATCGGGGCTTCGTCGGGACGATACAGCATTTTCTGCACATCAACCCCTCGCTTGTGCCGCTGATCGTCCTTGTGGCCGCAATCATCATATTTGGCGTTCTGCTGGGGGCCAAGTTCTTCTCGCCCTTCGCGCTGACCCTGATCCTGCAACAGGTGCAGATCGTCGGCATCGTCGCCGCGGCGCAAAGCCTGGTGATCCTGACGGCCGGCATCGACCTGAGCGTCGGGGCAATCATGGTGATGTCCTCGGTCGTGATGGGGCAGTTCACCTTTCGCTACGGCTTGCCGCCCACGGTTGCGATCCTGTGCGGGCTGGCGGTTGGAACGATCATCGGAGCCGTCAACGGGTTCCTTGTCAGCCGTATCAAACTGCCACCTTTCATCGTCACGCTGGGCATGTGGCAAATCGTTCTGGCGGCGAATTTCCTCTATTCCCAGAACGAAACCATCCGCTCACAGGATATCGAGGACAATGCGCCGATCCTTCAGTTGTTCGGTGCGAAGTTCAACGTGGGCGGCGCGGTCTTTACGGTTGGCGTCGTCTTCATGATTGCGCTGATCCTGGGCCTTGCCTACGCGCTGCGCCATACCGCGTGGGGCAGGCATGTCTATGCAGTCGGAGACGATCCCGAAGCGGCAGAACTGTCAGGCGTCAACGTGCACCGTACGCTGATGTCAGTCTATATGCTGTCGGGCCTGATCTGCGCGTTTGCAGGCTGGGCGCTGATTGGCCGGATCGGCTCGGTCTCGCCCACATCCGGGCAACTGGCGAATATCGAAAGCATCACGGCGGTTGTGATCGGCGGCATTTCCCTGTTCGGGGGCCGGGGTTCGATCCTCGGGTCGCTGTTCGGGGCCTTGATTGTCGGCGTGTTCACTCTGGGCCTACGCCTGTTGGGCGCGGATGCGCAGTGGACGTTCCTGCTGATCGGCATCCTGATCATCGCCGCCGTTGCCGTGGACCAATGGATCAGAAAGGTGGCCGCCTGATGGAACCCATTCTCAAAGGACGAAACCTTGTGAAACGCTACGGCAAGGTCACGGCGCTGGACCAGTGCGACTTTGACCTGATGCCAGGTGAGATCCTGGCGGTGATCGGCGACAATGGCGCTGGCAAATCCACCCTGATCAAAGCGGTGTCGGGCGCGGTGACACCGGACGAAGGCGATGTCTGGCTTGACGGGCACAAGGTGAATTTCCACTCACCCATCGACGCGCGCGAGGCGGGGATCGAAACCGTCTATCAGACGCTTGCGATGTCACCTGCCCTGTCCATCGCCGACAACATGTTCATGGGGCGCGAAATTCGCCGCAAAGGCCCGCTGGGGTCATGGCTGCGCATGCTCGACCGCCCGGCGATGGAGAAATTCGCCCGCGACAAGCTGAGCGAGCTGGGCCTGATGACGATCCAGAACATCAATCAGGCGGTCGAGACGCTTTCGGGGGGTCAGCGGCAGGGCGTCGCCGTGGCCCGCGCGGCAGCTTTCGGGTCCAAGGTTATCATTCTGGACGAACCTACCGCCGCGCTGGGGGTCAAGGAAAGCCGCCGGGTGCTGGAACTGATCCTTGACGTGAAATCGCGGGGCATCCCGATCATCCTGATCAGCCACAACATGCCCCATGTGTTCGAGGTCGCCGACCGCATCCACGTTCACCGTCTGGGCAAACGGCTCTGCGTGATCGATCCCAAGGACTACACCATGTCCGATGCCGTGGCCTTTATGACCGGCGCGAAAGAACCACCCGGCGAGGATCGGGCGGCGTGACCCAAGACGGCCCGTCGCCCGAGGTACTGGCGGAGCGGATCGCTGATGCTGCCACCGCGTTGCAGCCTCAATCCAATCGGCATCTGGTTGCGGTGGCTGGCCCTCCGGGTGCAGGCAAGTCGACCGTCGCGGCGCTGGCACAGGCAGAGCTGAACCGGCGCGGGCATCCGACCGGCCTGCTGTCCATGGACGGGTTTCACTATGACAATGCCATCCTGACGGCGCGCGATATGCTGCACCGCAAAGGCGCGCCGGAAACCTTCGACGTCGCAGGCTTCCACGCGCTTCTGATCCGCCTGCAGACCGAAGACGAGGTTGCCGTGCCCGAATTTGACCGGGATTTGGACAAAGCCATCGCGGCCCGGTCCATCGTCACCCAAGACCAGCGGATCGTTTTGGTCGAAGGCAACTACCTGCTGCTGGATGAACCCCCTTGGGCGGACCTGCAAAGCCTGTGGTCGGTCCGGGTGTTTCTGGATGTCGATCTGCAGACCCTCGAAACCCGGCTGACGGACAGATGGCTGTCGCACGGCCTGACGCCCGACGCCGCCAAGGACCGGGCGCTGGCCAATGACATCCCCAACGCCAGACGCGTCGTGTCACATTCGTTGCCCGGCGACGTGGTGCTTGGATAGGGCGCGGCCCCTGAACACCCAGCATTCGCGCCAAAGCCCCGAACGCGGTATGATGCCCCGGTGAACAAAGTTCAGGGGGATGGGATATGCAAACCTCAATAATCCGGCACGGTGTCGATTTGGCAGCCGCGATTGGCCTGACAGTTTTCATCTCTGCGGCCCCGGCCTCGGCCGATCAAAGCGACGCTGCGGCGGCAATTGAGACCTTCGACAAGGCGATGCTGTCGATCTTCCATCGCGGTCAGGACCAACTGACCGAAGCGACGCGGCCTGTCATGGTCATTGCGCGCGACGTCACGGTGATCTCAAAGGACGGTGAGGCCAGCTATACCAGAAACGCGCCGCTCTATCAGAACCTGAAAGCCACGTCGCACGTCCTGCTGGGAATTATCGGCGCGGTCACGCCCTGGCCCGAGGATGCGGCGGATAAAGACCGCTGGAAAAAGGAATTTTCCGAGATTTCGGCCCAGATTGACACGCTGCTGCCAACCCTCGGCAACCTCGGGCTGTCCCCGGAGTTGCTGACCGGCCAGCAACAGATGCTGGACACCGCCCGCAGCTTCGTCAGCGACGCCCTGTCCAAGGACCAGATCACGCGCGAGGCGGTCACCAAAGCCATCAACGACATGCGCCCGATCTGGGCCAAGAACATGCGCCAGACCGCACGGGCCGAGCTGACGGCGCTGCACAAGGCGGTCTCGGACGCGCGGACGGCCATGGGCAAGGACGATTGGGACAAGATGTATATTCTGCACCACGGCGGATCGAGCGTGAAGAACGTCAACGTGGTCCGGCTGTATCTGGAACGCGTGATGCCTGAAAAAGTCGCCGCCGGACAGGTGCTGTTTGCCGAAAACGCACACGGGACGGACGCGCTGGCGAAACACGCGGGCTATGTCCGCATGCAGCGGCTTGTCGGTCAATGGGCCTTTGGCGACCCCGCGCGGATGGAGGTCGATCTGCTGGGCTACGAGGCCGGAGCCATTCTGGACGAGATGATCCCCGCCCTGCCGCCGCTGCCTTCCGACTGATCGGGCTGGCCGTGAAGCGCAGATGAACTTTCCTTTATTATCAGCCTCGGCAATGGCAATCCCCTGCTCCGCTTCCAACATCTATGGAAAGGAAACGGAGGAAATCATGACCAGAGCCAAATTGTTCGGTGCCGCCGCCCTGGCCAGCACCCTTGCCCTTTCGACCAACGCCTTTGCCGACACAACGCCCGACCTGACCGGCGTCTGGAGCGGCAGCCACACCGTGGTCGGCCTGCCCAACGAACACAGCGACGGCGCCCCGCGATTCAATGAATCCGAATGGGTGCTTGAGATCAAGCAACAGCAGGACAACGTGTTCTGGGGCACCAGCAAATGGAGCCGCGCCAGCTCGGATCACTGGGGCGAAGCGCAGGTGACCGGCACGTTTAGCCAAGACGGGTCCGGCACCATCGCCATGATTGAGACCCGGACCGACCCCGAGCGTCAGGTGAACGGGTTGATCGACGCCAGGATCGAGGACGGCAAGATCTACGCCGATTTCCGCAGCCTGCGCAGCGGGATCGCCTATAGCACCGTGCTGGAACGCGCTGACGGTGTTTGATCGGCTAAAGTGGGAACGGCGCGCGCCGTTCCCCGCCCCAGTTACAGACCCAGATCCGACAGGCCCGGATGATCATCCGGGCGTCGCCCCTGCGGCCAGCGAAACAGGCGGTCCTCTTCCCGAATGGGCAGATCGTTGATGCTGGCATGGCGGTTCTGCATCAGGCCGTCGGGGGCAAATTCCCAGTTCTCGTTGCCGTAGGACCGGAACCAGTTGCCGCTGTCATCGCGCCATTCATAAGCATAGCGCACCGCAATCCGGTTCTCGGTGAACGCCCAGAGTTCCTTGATCAGCCGGTATTCATTCTCGCGGATCCACTTGCCGGTCAGAAAGGCCTCGGCCTCCTGCCGGTTGGTCACGAAATGCACGCGGTTGCGCCATTTGGTGTCCAGCGTATAGGCCCTGGCCACTTTGGCCGCATCACGGCTGTTCCAGCCATCCTCGGCCAGCCGCACCTTTTCGATTGCAGTCTCACGGGTGAAGGGCGGCAGCGGGGGACGGGTTTCCATGTCGATGTTCCTTTTTGAAGGGTCTCAGAGGTCGAGTTTCAAATCATCGGTCCCTTCGGCGGGAACGGCGCAGCACAGCAGAACGTCATCCTTGGAATGGTCCGCTGTAGGTTGTGTCCGATACGCAACCTTTCCCGCGATCCGGCGCGTCAGACAGCTGCCACAGGACCCGCCCCGGCAGGAAAACGGCGGGTTCAGGCCCTGTGCCTCGGCCACTTCCAACAGCGTGGCGCCGCCTGCTTTCCATTGCGCGACCTTGCCGGAGGCCGCGAATGTTACCGTCGCCGATTGCGCCTCGGGCTCGGGCACGAATTTCTGTGTCTCGCTCTCCAAGCGCCGCTTCAGCGCGGCCGGGCCAAAGCTTTCGGCGAAAATCCGGGCGTCCCGCACCCCAAGCCCCAGCAACATGTCATAGACCGCTTGCATGAACCCGGGCGGACCGCAGAGGTAGAAATCGTAATCATCCAAGGCCAGCGTCTGACGGATCAATTCCGGGCTGATACGCCCTTTTTCATAGAAATCCACGCCTTGTCGGTCGCCCGCTTCTGGCTGTCCAATGACAGAAAGATAACGGATGCGGCCCTCACTAAGCTCCTCCGCCCGGTTCAGCTCGCCGTGAAAGGCACGCTGGCCGGTTGTTTGCGCGGCGTAGAACACCGTCAGCGGTCGCAGGTTCTGCGGATCGTTCAGCACATGGCGCACCATCGAGATCATCGGGGTGATCCCGACACCACCGGCGATCATGACGGCAGGCCGCGCGGAACTTGCGTCGAGAACAAACCGCCCCTTCGGCGCTTTGACCTCAATGCGGCCCCCAACCGCAAGCCTTTCATGCACATGGTTCGAAACAACACCTTCGGGCTCACGCTTGACCGAGATGCGATATCCGTCATCGCCCGGAGCCGAGGAAACGGTATAGGTCCGGGTCAAAGGCGGGTGGCCGTCGGGCTGCACCCGGATGGTCAGGAACTGGCCCGGTTCGAAGGATGGCAGCGGCAGATCGTCCGTGGGCTCGAAGGTGAAAGACCGGATGGTCTCGCTTTCATCCTGAATTGCAGCAACACGAACCGACCGCCACGCGGATTGCCGCTTTTCAGCCTGCACGCGCGCCTCGGAACTTTGCCAATCATCGGCCATCAGGCTGTTGGGCGAATAATCCTGCAACTCGCCGCGAAACGGCAAAGCGTCGATCAGGCGCAACCCGTGGTCCAGTTCGAACCGCCATCCCCGATCCGCGCCGTGAAACGCGGCAAAATCGGGGTGGTTTTCATCCAGCACCTCGACCGTTCCTGTCAGCATCAGCAGATCACCGGTCTGGTAGTCGGGAAACAATAGCCCGGCGCGGGGGGTCAGAAGAAAATTTCCCAGCGTGTTGAAGAAGTTGTTTCCGGCAAAATCCGGGACCAGCAGGCTGTTGCCGTCCACTTTGACAAAACCCGAGCGCCCGCCGCGATGCGAGACATCGACCCCGCTGGCAAAGGCTTGCGCGGGTGTATGGGCGTGGCTTGCAACATAAAACGAATTGGCGGTGGCAATGGCTTTTTGCGCGGCCTTGTCCAATTGCGCCAACCGCTCGGTCCGCGCGGGCTGCCGCGCGTGAGGGTCACGGATAAACCGAATATCGTGGGTCTGAATGTATTGCGGGCAATTGCCAAAAGACTGCACGACATCCAGCGCAAACCCCGTCTCTGTCACTTCGCCCACAATCGCGTTCACCCGATTGCGCCGTCGCGTGGGCAGTTCGATCCCCAGCGCACCAATCGGGGCCCCGGCTTTGAGCGCGGCCCCAAGCGGATCGTCCGCAGCGGGAATTGCATTCACGGTCAACCGCCTGTCGGTCGGCGCGCCTATGAAACCCGGCTTGCCCGGCAACATCGAGGCCCACGGCCAGCCCTCCTCATCCACGCTGCCCAGAACGATGAACGGAATTTGCTCGAAAAACGCGCGGTGCTGGTCGGGCATGAAGGGGCGAATGACCGCGCGGCCCAGCTTTTCCATATCCGAGCGCTTACCGACCCGGCTTTGCATCGCCTGTTCACCCTTGTGAAATACTGAGATGTCTTTCGGTATCGGCGCGTTCATGGCGGGCCTCTTGCGGCAAAAGGGAATGTGCCAGCCGCGACCTTGCGGCTGGTCAGTGTTTAACGATCTCTTCGATGGTGTCAGGCGGCATTCAGGCCGGCTGCGGTTTTGGGCATCGGAACAAAGCCGTCCAACGCTTCGATATTGGCCAGCAGGCGGCGGACATTCGGATAGGGCTCAAGCGACACGTCGCCTTCGGGCGCGTGGGCCGTGTAGCTGTAGATTGCGACATCGGCGATGGTCGGCGCGTCCCCCACAAGCCAGTCGCGCCCGTTCAGATGCGCCTCGAGCTTGCCCAGCACTTTGGCCGCCGTCGTATGCGTAAACGCCTTGTCCAGCGGCGCGTTGAACACATTGATCAGCCGGGCGGCGGCGGGGCCAAAGGTGATCTCTCCGGCGGCGAGGGTCAGGAATTTCTGAACCTCGGCCTCGAGCACCGGATCGCTTGGCAGATAGGCCGGCGCGTATTTCCGGGCCAGATAGACGAGGATCGCGTTGCTGTCGGACACGACCACGTCGCCGTCTTCCAGAACGGGCACCTGCCCGGCCGGGTTCAGGGCCAGAAAATCGTCCTGTTTATGCGCGCCGCCGGTCAGATCGACATTGATCACCTGATGGTCGATCCCGGCCAGGTTGGCGAACAGGACAGCGCGGTGCGCGTGGCCGGACAGCGGAAAACTGTGAATGCGGATGGCGTTGGACATCTGTTGGTTCCCTTTGCAAGTGTGGAGGTCGGTCTTTCACTGGATCCCAACTTAGCTTGCCCAGATACCGGCGATAATATACCATTTCATTCAATGACTATGAACAATGTGTAGATAATGGACACGATCACCGGAATGCGCACCTTTGCCGCCGTGGCCGCCCATGCCTCGTTCACCGAAGGGGCGCGGCAGGTTGGGATCAGCACCAAGCTTGCCAGCAAATATGTCGGTCAGCTAGAGGAACGGCTGAACGCGCAGCTCTTCCATCGCACCACGCGCAGCGTCACCCTGACCGATACTGGCAAATCCTATTTCGAACGCTGCCTGCCCCTGCTGGAACAGTTCGACGAGTTGGAGGGGCTAGTGCAGCAAAAGCAGGCCGATCTGGCGGGCCGCATTCGGATCACCGCCCCCACGGGCTATGGCTCGGCCCAACTGGTGCATCTGCTGAAACCCTTTCAGGAGGCGCATCCAAAGGTCTCGGTCGAACTGCATTTGTCGGACCACCATGTCTCGTTGGTGGATGAAGGGTTCGATCTGGCGATCCGCTTCGGCGCTCTGAAGGATTCGACCCTAGTGGCCCGCAAACTGACGGATATGCGGATCGTCTACTGTGCCTCACCTGAGTATCTGGCCCGGTTCAGTACACCCGAAACCCCGGCGGATTTGACCGGGCACAACTGCCTGCTGCAAGCCACCGGCAACAATGTGGATCAGTGGGGATTCAGGGGGCCGGACGGCACATACACCATCACAGTGGCAGGAAATTTCCGCGCCAACTCGCCCCGCGCCGTGGCCAATATGGCCGCCGATGGTCTGGGCGTGGGCCGCGTGCCGCTTTACACCGCGCAACCGTTTCTGGACGCAGGTAGCCTGCAGCTGCTGTTTCAGGCGCAAGAGGCCAATGTGGTGGGGCTCTACGCGGCCTATCCGCCGAACCGCCACCTGACCGCGCGGATACGGGCGCTGATTGATCATCTGGTGGCTGAGCTGAGGCACAAATAGCGGCTCACCCCTCATCCCCTTCTCCGGGACCGGACCATCCCGCAGCTTTCATTGCCTCAATCAGTTCCTGTACCGGCTGCGGATCGGCAAACACGCGGGACTTCACCGCCGCGATTGGAAAGTCCGGCCAGGTGTCCATGTAGACCCGCGCAAGGCGGCGCGCCTCGGCCTGTTCGCCGTTTCGCCAATGCGCCGCCATCAGGTAAGCGGCCGAGATCGGGCCAAACGGGCCACCATCGGAAATCGTCTTTTCGAATGTTCGGATCGCGGCCGGGTCATCCCCGGTGTGGAACCGGGCCGCCCCTACCGCGTTGTCGAACACCAGCCGGCCACTGCCCCGGGCCAGTTTCCCATAATGCTCGGATTGGGCCAGAACCCGCTCGAAATTCGATGTGTACAGCGAGATCAGCGCGTCGAATTCGGCAATATGCGGGTCGTCAGGCGCCAGATCGACCGCGCGCCGGGACAAAGACACCGCGCTGTCATGGTTGCCCACCCCGAACTCGAACCAGGCGCGCGCAGCAAGCGACCACGGCGCGTCCGGTGCCAGTTCCAGCGCGTACGCGCTGTTCCGGTCCGCCGACTGCATCAACTCGGCTGACACGGGCAATCCCGATTGCAGAATGGCGAGCATGGTTTCGACCTGTGCAACACCGGCATGACCACCGAAATAAAGCGGGTCCCGCTCGACCGCCGTCTGGAACATCAGCAAGGCGGGCTGAAGCCGTGCCAGATCGGTGACGGGAAAGATCAGGTCCCGCCCGGCATCGGCAAGGTTCATCGCCTCGACCCGCGCGGGGGACACATCGAAGATGGCTGTTATCCCGCTTTCGGGGTCTTCGGGCGGTACAGTGCGACCGATCAGAACCCCACCGATTGCCCCGACAACAACAAGCGCCAGACCTGCGGCGACGACCATCCACTTATTCATTGTGGTCTTGGTGTGACCGCCCTTTGGCAAAAACTCCGGCGCGTAGCTGCCCACAGGCAGTGAGATCACCAAATCCTCGGCGGCACCCTTCCCGTCGTAATAGGCATCCAGTTTCCGCCGGACCCGGCCCGCATCCACGCGGATAACGCCTTCGCGTTTCGAAATGTCATCCGCATCATAGCCATACACATCCATCGCGATGGTCTTCGCGCGTATCTCGTCAGACCGCCCCGCAAGCGCCTCGGTCACGACATAGGTCAGAAACGCGCGCATCCGGGCCGAGCCCTTGAACTCATCCGAGTTCAGGACCTTTTCCAGCGCTGCGCGAATCTGATCCGATGAGAAGACCTGCGCGGCGGGCTGTGCGTGGGTATGTGTCGTGGCCGTCAAAACTATCCATTCACATGAAGGACTTGGCACCCTGATGCTACGGTAGCATGCGGCGATAAACGTTCAACACATATTCTGATGGATGCAGGCTTGGCGGGCAAAACTGCAAAAAGCGCAGGCCATGACCGATGACGAATTCTTTGAGTCACAGTTTCCGGGGGCGGTTCCGCTTCTGCGGCACTTGCGGGCCAGGGACAGCGAGTTCGAACGGATGTGTCAGGACTACAAGGCGGTATTTGCCGAACTGGCACCACCGCCAAAACCGCAGACGGTGCCACAGATGCGGTATCTGGCGGATCTGGCAGAAAGCCTTACGGATTTGCGCGGCAGTATTGATGCCCGG
The DNA here is from genome assembly GCF_056541025.1 of Ruegeria sp. AK4. Classification (NCBI taxonomy): domain Bacteria; kingdom Pseudomonadati; phylum Pseudomonadota; class Alphaproteobacteria; order Rhodobacterales; family Roseobacteraceae; genus Ruegeria; species Ruegeria sp. AK4. The sequence goes on along the minus strand of NZ_JBQFXS010000002.1, from coordinate 122,963 downwards.
CTGCAGGCGCACCGCGCTGACTTGGGGATTAATGGGCCGACGATTTGGGGGGGGTTACCATGAGACTTAGACATATTTTGCCAATGCTGATGATCGGAACCGGGTCCGCATATGCTCAGGACAACCCGATCATTCATGACGGAGAGTTTGAGTTCCTGCGCGCGCAGTACGGCGAGGCCTGGGACGCACAAGACATTGAAATCGAAGCCAGGCTGGCTGACATCCGCGCGGCCAATGACGGAAAGCCGCCCAACATCCTCTACATTCTGATTGATGACGTCAGCTTCGGTCAGATGGGCAGCCGCAAGTTGAATTATGTCATGGGCATCGAAACGCCCAGCATCAACCAACTGGCCACCGAAGGCCTGTCGCTGATGCGGATGTATACCGAGCCGTCCTGTACCCCGACCCGCACCGCCATGCTGACTGGGCGGCACCCGATCCGGGCCGGTGTGGAAGAGGTCAAAGTCGCTCTGGTGGGCGAGGGCCTGCCCGCCAGCGAAGTGACATTGCCCGAAATCCTGAAACAGGTGGGCTACAACACCGTCCATGTCGGCAAGTGGCATCAGGGCGATATCGAGGAAGCCTACCCCCACAATCAGGGCTTCGACTGGGCCGCCTTTCCGCTGCACCAACAAGTTCAGCTGAGCCTCATGACCCCCGAGGCGATGCGCTCGAACACCATGCTGGGCTATGTGCCCGAAGGCCAAAGCGATCAGTTTCTGATGGACGAGCGCTTCAAGCCCTACGGCCTTGTAACAGGTGTCGAGGCCGAGGCCGGAGGGCAAGCGCGCGAGGTGGACATGGCCGCCGGAGAGGTCTGGACACAGGCCAAATACGAAGACATGAACGCGCGTTATCAGCGGCAGGCGCTGGAGCAGCTGGAACGGGTTGCCGCGGAAGAGGCCCCGTTCTTTCTGCAATACTGGCCGCTTTATCCGCTGAACTTCGTCTATCCGGATCAGGCGATCTCGGGCAATGGCGGGTTCCACGCCGACAAGCTGCAATTGCTGGACGGATGGATCGGCGACCTTCTGGCCAAGCTCGAGGATACCGGTCAGGCGGACAATACAATCGTGGTCCTGATGGCCGATAACGGGTTGATGTATCACTACGAAGGCACATCGGGCCTGAACCAGCTGATCTATCGCGGCGGCAAGACCCAGCATCTGGAGGGCGGCGTGCGCACCGATGCCTTCATCCGCTGGCCCGGCGTGATCGAACCCGACAGCGCCGCAGGCGACATCTTCCACGTGTCCGATATCTACACCACCCTGGCGCGGATCGCCGGGGCAACGGATCACATCCCGCGCGATCGGGTCATTGACGGCGTCGACCAGACAGCCCTGTTGCTGAACGGCGAAGGCAACGGGCGGCGCGATTATGTCTATGTCTACGAAGGCCCGGTGTTGCGGTCGGTCGTCAAGCAAGAATTCAAGATGCACCTGCCCGCGCCCGGACAACCCGGCGCTGCGGCCCCGACCTATAACATCTATCGCGACCCGCGCGAGAAACATCCTCTGGTCGGCTACTCGCTCTGGGCCGGGGCGTCCTTTCAGGACATGATCAAGCGCCATCAAAAGATGATCGCCAAGTACCCGCACACTGAGATCGGCAAGGGCGTGCCCTATGAAGGCATCGAAAATCTGCGCCCGGAATCCCAGTTGGCACGGGATACTTTCATGAGTTGGCAATAAAATGGGAATTTCACTAATTGTTTGAATATAATGATGTTATAATTCGAATGATGCACGAAATTTCAGACCTGGGGGATACGGTATGAAACGACCATGGCATTTGGTTTTGTGTGCGGGCATCGCGGTGCCTGATGCATACGCACAGGACAACCCGATCCAACACGATGCAGAGTTCTACATTCTGCAGGCGCAACACGCCGAGCAATGGGCGCAGGACGACGCAGACGTTGACGCCGCACTAGCCGCCTTTCGCGATGGCAATGACGGCAATCCGCCCAACATCGTCAGCGTTCTGATCGACGATATGGGCTTTGGCGATATGGGCATACCCGAGCTCAATGCGGTCCGGGGCTACCAGACGCCCAACATCAACGATTTCTCGGATCAGGCGCTGCGTATGGTTCGGATGTATACCGAACCCTCGTGCACGCCGACGCGGGTGGCGCAAATGACCGGCCGCCTGCCCGTGCGGATGGGGATGGGTGACACCACCGTCGACATCGCGGGCTTCGGCCTGCCCGATGCCGAGGTCACGCTGGCCGAGGTTCTGAAACAGGCAGGCTATGCCACCAGCCATGTCGGCAAGTGGCACATGGGGGATATCGCCGAAAGCTGGGCGATGAATCAGGGCTTTGATTACGCGCAGCACGCCATCCACCAGCAGGGGCAACTGACGATCTTCAACGACGATGCGATCAGGGAGCAGGTCTCGGTCGCGATCCGGGATTACGACGACAAATACACTTTGGACGGTTGGTTCAGGCCGGATGCCTCGGCAATGATGACGGTGATCGAAGGCGAGACCGGCGGCCCGATCCGCGAAATCCGCATGGAATCCGGCGAGCGCTGGAATGCCGCCAAATATGACGAGATGAACCAGGCCTTTCAGGACAAAACGCTTGAGGAACTGGAGCGCCTTGCAGCCGGTAACGAACCGTTCTTCCTGCAATACTGGCCAATGATCCCGCTGGACAACACCCGCGCCGGGCGGGACGGGCCGGAAAGTGCCAATGGCGGGCTTTATGTGGACAAGATGCAGCTATTGGATCAGTGGCTGGGCGATTTGTTTGCGCGCATGAATGAACTTGGCCTCAGCGACAACACCATCGTTGTCGTGATGGGCGACAACGGGCATTTCACCAAATACGCGCCGCAATCCGGGTTTACCCCGTTGATTTACGCAGGCGGCAAAGGCGACACGACCGAGGGCGGCGTGCGGGTCGATGCCTTCATCCGCTGGCCCGGCATGATCGAGGCCGACGGGCTGCTGAACAGTATCATTCACGTCTCGGACCTGTACACCACGCTCTCGCGCTTTGCCGGGGCGGATGGGTTCATCCCAAGGGATCGTCTGGTCGATGGCGTGGACCAGTCGGCGGCACTGCTGTTTGCGGATGAATCCAAGGCGCGGCGCGATCACGTGATCATCTACTCGGTCGCCAAACCCGAGGCGATCGTTAAAGATCAGCTCAAGCTGAAACTGCCGGGGCCGGGCGAAAGCGCAATATTGGCAAAATTCTTCGATCTTTATCGCGACACCCGCGAAGAATATTCGGTTTCAACCGAAGTCGGATCCTGGGGCGGGCAGGAATTCGTACGCATTCTGGGCCGCCACAAAGCGCGGAAAGAGAAGTACCCGGATACTCCACCCGCCTATGGCATGCCTTATGAAGGGATCGAAAACATCCGCCCCGAGACGCAGCAAGCGGTCGAGGCGTTCATGACCAAACGGGGTGCACCGCAGCAATAACCCAAGGCGCTGCGCGCAGGACACCACCGAATTCGAGGATCACAGCATGGTTGGAAGCATATTCTTCGCACTGGGACTGATCGTTTCGCTGGGCATCGGGTTCGTCTATTTCCGCGATCTGGGCGATGTCTCGCAAATGCTGCTGAAGGTGAAGCGCGAGAATATGGTGCGGTTCATCCGCAACGAATACCGCCTGATCGGGGTTGGCCTTGGCGCTTTTGCAGTGGCCACGCTGGCGCATTTTCTGTTGGGCGGCGGACCGTTCTGGCTGTGGCTGACGGCGGCCATTCTGGTTCTATTTCTGTACGGGTTCCCTTACGTCTGGGTGCATCTGGGCCTTCGGAACCAGCTTAATGACGCGCAGTTTTTCCCGTTAGACGAAGCGCAGAAATATGTCGGCCCCACCGCGCCGGTCATCGTGATGGAAAACAACGGCCATGCCCGCGCCCACCCGGATGCCCAGATCATGCGCCCGCATCTGGCCGGGGATGCGGATGGCTTGGGCGGCGAAGACGTTGTCATGACCTATTGCGCGATGGCCAATCTGGGCCAGGGCTATTCCCCAAGGATCGAAGGCAAGCGCCTGAACCTGGAAGTTCTGGCCCAGCACGGCAACAACCTGATCCTGCGCGACAACGAAACCGGCGAGCCGATCCAGCACATCTATGGCTTCCGCGAGGCGGACCGCGCGCCCGATACCGACGGCCCCGCCTGCCCGCTGCGCCCCGAAGCGCAGATGACACCCTGGCCCACTTTTCGGATGACCTTCCGGGGGTTCCGCAAGGCCTATCCCGATGGCGAGGTGTTTCTGAACAAACCCTCGTCAAACCCCCTGCTGCGCCTGCTGGACATGATAACCGAGATCACATTTGGCTGGGGCATCGGCCGCCAGCATCAGGAAGACGCCCCGGTGATGGACAATATGGACCGGTCCGATGATCGCCTGCCGAACAAAACCTATGTCTGGGGCATCACCATCGGCCAAGATGCCGCCTGCTGGACGGATGATTTCATTGTCGAAAACGACTGGGTCGTGAATGCCAATGTCGGCGGGCGCGATGTGGTTGTCAGCCTGGACCCAAAATATGAAAGCCTTGGCGTCTGGTACAATGACAGCGGCCAGCCAGTCACCCGCTGCGATTTCTGGGGGCACTCGGATCAGGGGCAGCTTCAGCGCGTCGAAACCCTGCGCGCGGGCGTGTTCTGGCATGTCTGGGCCGAGTTTTTTCCCAACACCGACATCAACCGCATCAGCGCCGGTGCCACGGAGGCCGCAGCGTGAAGGATAAACTTCAAAGACAATTTGCGTTTGCGGCCAAGACAGAGACGACCAGATAACGAGCGGGAGGGACAGAATGGCTTGGACAACAAAAGGAAGCATCGCAGCGGCGCTTCTCTCAATGGCCGCCAGCACGGCCCTGGCCCAGCAGTCCGATTGGTCTTACGAGGCGACTGTCTACCTGTTCACGCCGGAAACTGATGTCTCGCTGGCCACCCCGATGGGCACGTTGGACGGCACGCTCAGCTTCTCCGACGCACTGGAGAACCTTGATCTGGCCTTCATGGGCGCGTTTTCGGCCTCCAACGGGCGCTGGTCCCTGTTGGCCGATTACAATTACACGGACCTTTCGTTCAGCAACGACACGCCCGGCCCGGCGAGTTCCGGGATCAGAACGTCCCTGACCACCCAATTCTTCAGCGGGTATCTCGGCTACCGGGTGTATCAGACGCCGACAACCAATGTGGACGTGGCCGCCGGGTTCCGCTGGTTCAGAACCGAGACGGATTTTGACGTTCTGCCCGGGACAGCACCCGGCCGGTCGGTTTCCGTGGATGAAAGCTGGACCGATCCGGTGATCGGCCTTAGGGCGCGGGTCGTTTTGTCTGACAGATGGTCCGGCACCGGCTTCGTGGATTACGGCGGCTTCAGCGGTGACAGCGAAACCTGGCAGGTGTTGCTGACCGCGGACTACGCGATCAACGAGCGGTGGCTGATCCGGGGCGGCTATCGCTATATCTCATTCGATCACGAAATAGACGGCAACGACTTCAAATTCGATCAGTCAGGCCCGGTTATCGGGGCCACCTACCGGTTCTAGGAGAGCAGTGGACCGGATGCGATTGACTTAACACAGCACCAACGGGTGCAGTCACCAGCCAAACACCCCGTTCGCCCGGTTCAAGCGGAGTGTCCAGCAAAGCCACCAAATCGCTAGAACCTCAAGTTGTACTGGCCTTGCAGATCGAACGAATCCGTAAAGTTCTGTTGCACCCCAAGGCTCACGTCGCTTCGGTCACTGAAGCTTTTCTGATACCCGATTGACAGCGCGTGCGAACTGAACCCGTCGCTGGCAAAATCGTAGGCATAGTCAAAGTCCAGTTGCCCAAGATACAAATCCACGGACAGCCCCAGATCGACCGTTCCGCCGATCCCGTTCGTGCCATCCTCGGATATAGTGAAACCGGGTGCGCCCACTCCGGCATTGGCAAAACTGGACGTGACATATCGGGTGTCGTCCAGAAGCTCTCCACGTGCGGTCAGCCCTCCTCTGACCTCAGCCCGAACCTGCTGAGACAGGTAAATCGGTCTGCTCGCTGTCACGCCCAAAACAAGTTGCAGTGAATCGTAGGTCTCGGATTCCGTGTTCAAAGCCAGACCTCCGCCACCGGTTTCGGTGTAGGCGTCGGTTTTCAGACGCAGGTAATCAAGCCCGATCCTCCACCTCAGTTCGGCGCCCGATGTGACCTCTTCGAGCGCATCGCCATATTTGCCGAGGCTTTGAACATAGGAAAACGTCGGCACGATATTGATATAAGTGCCGTCGAAATCGGCCTGCGCACTTTCATCAACCGAAACGCCATTGGCCTGGAACCGGATGCGCCGGTCACTTTCGTAGGACACGGTGCCGACCGTCACATAGCCATCAAAATCGATACCCGGCGCGATCCAACTGTCAGCGTAGCCGTAAACGGACGCCTGAAATGCCTTGCTGTCCAGACCGCCACCATCCGAGAAGTCGGTGTCCGCATCCGTATACCCGATCGCCGCACCGATGGCCCTGGACTCGGTTGGTCTGTAGTCCAGCCCGACCAGAATATTGGCTGCCCGACTGTCAAAGCCGTCCGAATTGGATGTGCCATCCCTTTCACTGAACGAGAAGTCACCGGACACGAAGAAACCCCATGGCGAATGTCCCAACCTATCATCCCGGGACAGCCCGAGCGTGCCGCGAATGAGGTCACTGAATAGCTGCGTCGGGATGTTCTCACCTGACATCGAAACGTTGACGCCGCTGATGTCGAACCCGCGGACACCGCCGTTTCTGAGGTTGCGGATGCGGTTGGAAATCCCGCGCCCCAGATCCCGCGCCATTGTCTGAGCGACGTCGACGGTCGCAAAATGCTCTTCATTGCGAAGCGCACGCATGGCGTTTTCAAGATCCTCTCCGTTCAGCGCTGCAGCAGTCAGGTTAACGCAGGTATCCAGAAATTCCTTGTTCGTCGCACCCACACAGCTTTGCTCGAAACTCTGCGCAACGCGGCGCAGTTCCGGATCGCGTACGGCGGAAGAAATCGTGAAAGTGCCAGCCTTGAGGACTTCAATCGTCACTGTCGCCGAGGAGGGAACCCCTGTGGGATTCTCGGCGCGATAAACTGCAGTTGTGGTTCCAACAAAGCTGTCCAACGCAGTGAAAACCAGCGTTTGGCCAACAACCGATATCGTTCCTACAGTGGACGCATCTGGCGCCGAAAGCAGAGTGATGGACGTTAATCCGCTGCCGGACGTCAAGGCGCCCAGATCATTCTTCAAAACGGATATGGTCAGAGGAACGCCTGAGAGCGATACGGCCCTGTCGTCTCTCGCCGCGACGCTGCCTTCGGGCAGAACAGTAACTGTCACCAACGTGGGATTTGTCGTCGCGGCAGAGTTTGTTGCCGTGTAGGTGAACGTATCTGTCCCTACGAACCCAGGGTTCGGCGTGTATGTTAGAGTCAAATCTCCTTTGACCGTCACTGTGCCATTTGTTGCGGCAGTGGGTATTGCTAGCGATGTTGCTGATCCGCCTTTGTCATTTGCCAAAACGTCTATCGAGATCGATAGATTAGCGATGGTGGACGTCACGTCCGGTTGTGGTTCGACGGGCGCAGCGCCTACAAAAATCGTGACGATGGGAGGGTTCTCAGCCGGGAAGAAACCCGGCAACCCCCGCAAAATACTTCCGCTGCCGTTAAGTTGACCTGCATCGTTGACCGGTAGGACGGCGACATCATATCGCCCTGGCATCAATGTGGCACCTTGGGCGACTGATATCTGCCCGGTTGAGGAAATTTGGAAGTTCCCGCTTGTATCGATCTGGGTGGGCGGTGAGTTTTTGCCACGGCTAAACAGATAGGTTACGATTTGAGTGTCTTTATCTCCAATGGTCCTACCCGCATCTTTAACAGTCAGAGGCGCACCAACAGGATCACCGGCAACAGCCGATTCACTGATCTGCAAAGCTTCTGCTGGGGTGTTCAGTTCGGGCGCAAAAACATCCTCTGCATTTGCCATACGCTGAGGAAGATTTGTGAGCGCACCTTGCTGGACCGTGCGGTCACGACAAAGCGCCAAACCGTAGGCGTTAAAAACCGGAGGTGTCTGATCACAATCTTTTTTGAATACCACGTCAACGCCTACGCGACCAGGCAAGTGGCATGTCAGACAAGCGCCTCCGGTTTGTTGCGAGGCTGGTTTGAAATGGTTGTTGTACCGCTTGCTGATACTGTTGGCATACAAACCGGGTGTCCGCCCGATAGAGTTATCGACGCCGTTTATTCGGATAGTGAGGGATTGAGTCTCGGTCAGCGCTGCATCTTTGACCGAGTAATTTACCGTTATCTCGGCAAAATCCCCGATATCCATTTCTTTCAGTTGATCTGGCTTTAGAGTGAGAGTGCGATTTCCGTTACTTAGGACAGCAATCGTCTTGGGATCGTAAATAATCTCGCTCGGCACTCGGAAGTTTTCTACAATTGGCGCTAACGAGGAGGCTGTAACAGTGAGTGGATCACCATCGACATCAACCACGTATTTAGAATCCAAGAGGTCGATATCCAAGCTTTTGACAGTGTCATTGACCTGGATCGGCGCAACCACCTTTGCAGTCGGAGGATCGTTGACAGATGCGACGGTCAAGTTGACCGTCCCTTGGGCTGTCCCCGCGCTGTTCGTTACTTGGTAGACGAAACTGTCGTCGCCGTTGTAATTGGGGGCGGATGTATACGTGAACCGACCGTCGGGTGCCATCGTGACTGTACCCTTGTTTTGCGTGTCCGATGTCAGAACGCTGAATATTGGGGTTCCGCCGCCCGGTGGCACCGAGTCGTTCAAGGCCACTGAGGCCGAGAATGAAATGTCTTCAATCGGACCTGCCGTGCCCGTGCCAGGAAATGTATCATTTACAGCCGTCGGCGCATCGGCGCTGCTGAGCCCCGGCACCAAGATTGACGAGGTGATCGTCCCACCTTGCAGATTTTCTCTGTCAATCGGGCAGTATTCAAAAGTGACTGCCGTAGGGCCTGCGGGGAGTGGCGAAGGCAACGTGTAAAGTATACGGTTTCCGGCACCGTTCGCTTGAATTGTACCAAGAGCCGCAGAACCGCTAGCAAATCCAACGCACCCAAGCTTCGACGGCGGAGCAACGGTGTTTCCCATCGGTATTTTGGAATCTGGATCATCGTCATTCACCAAAACGTCCAGCACCCACTGGTTCGTACTCGAGTCCACGTTTGAACTGCTTGCATTGAGCGTGTCGACAGTCCCGCGCGGTGCAAGATTGGAGAGTTTCACTTTGACCGTATTCAGATCCCTAAAACTGCTCGACGAAGGCTTGAAGCCGGAGGAATTCACCGGTTCAAATTTTACATCATAGGATTCAGACCTTTTTCCGCTCAATTTCCGAATGTCAGTTTCCGTCAAGGAAAATGATACCTTTACGGAGTTGCCGCTGCCAACCCGAGCCAGGGTTTCACCAAGCGATGAAGGAGTGCCATTAATCGAAGAAAGCCTGCCAGCAGTCTGGTATTTGTTGGTCCGGCCTGAATTGAAGTTGACGGTGTAAGAATTAACACCTTCTACCGGTGAAATGGTCAACGTTCTAGTGGAGCTAATTGAAGGCGCAAACTCAGGTTCAAGCGCCAAAATAAATGCTTTGAGCGCGACAGAATTGTCCCTATTTGATGAAGAAAGCGTCAGTCCACTAAACGCATTCCGAATTGCAGATGGGGTACCCGAGGCAAACCCCCCACCATTAACCGCGTTCTCGATACCTTGGTAAAGATACCAGCCATATTCCGGAGCGTTTCTGTCAGGGGTCGACGTCGTGCTCCCGTGGCATAGCGTGCAGTCGATTGATCCTCCATACACGCTTTGGTGGGCTGGACCGACGTCTGAACTGCCGGCCCAAAGTGTACTTGGCAAAAAAAACATGGTTGCAATAAGCACGTGCATCGTGCTTTTGGCACTTCGTACTCGCATAGTATTGTCCCCCTACATCCCAACCAATCAACAAAGATCAGCGTGGAATTTCGTCATTTCCCAATATGTTTTGGCCAGATTCGGCACCCGCTCTTCGGCGATGTCCAGAAACCGGCGGTTGATTGTAATACAGGTGAGTTCGGGCCTACGGTTCCGTTTGCCAAGTTGGGCAAGACAGAACCGCATAATGAATGCGCAGAATTAGGTTTGATTGAAGCGATCAATTCCAAGCTCCGCCACCTCCGCCTCCGGCACCGCCAGAACTGCCGCCGCTGCTGCCGCCTTCGCCGCCGCTATCCGTTTCAGTCGTTGCGGCGCCGGAAGCCGGCACTGCTGAGGCAACGGATCGTGATGTTGGTGCAGGCGCAGGGGTCTGTACGCGAAGATTCAACTGTTCGTTCGACAAAAACGCGGTGTTGGTCCTGAGTGCGTCCAGCAACTGGGCGCTTACATAACCGTTTGCCGGGGCTCCGATATCGTTTTGGAATGAACGTATCGCAGCGCGCGTGCTCGAGGTGATCAACCCGTCAGCGGGCTCATTCAGATAGTCCAGAGCGCGCAGGCGTCCTTCGATTTCGGCACGTTGCTCAATTGACATCGGCTGGTCGGAGGATGGCCAGTTAACGGATGTGAAAGCTGCTTTTTCATATCCCGGAGGGGCACAGGCCAGCAAACTCATCGCGACAACGGAATAAAGAATGATCTGAGCTTTGGTCGACATTTAACCTTAACCACTCGTAAACAACTTTTCAAAAGCCACTAATTTAGCTGTTAACTTTATTAACACTTTTACATACATCTTTGTTATTAAATTTTTCTGGACTGCGAGATTTTAATATATCGCTTTGAAACTTCATCATAAATTTGGGTCAGGAAGGTGCGTCTCTGGAACGATCCAATTGTCCTTTTCGGCCATCCGCAGCTTCGGTGATTGCGTCGGAACACCGTGCTTCACATCGGGTCAGCGGCGTATCACCCATCGAATGAGATCATGAGCAAGCGTTCGACCGGCTGCTATCACGAACCGAACGCACCCCGGTCGTCCGAACCCAAAGGGTCAAAACTCCGCGGCTGATCCGGCCGATACTCTTAACGCGGTCAGAACAGGTCAGAGTGCTTCTCAACCACCTGTCCGAAGTGGTGCCGCCACAGATCCACACCCAGCTTGCCACTGCGATCCAGCGAGGACCCGACAACTGCGTCCGCCACGATGGTCGGCTGTAATCCGGAATCAAACAGAGCAAAGCCCGCAGCCAGCACGCAACACTCGGCCTGAATGCCACAGACAAGAACGCGATCCGCGCCCCAGCTTTGAAGAACCGAGATCACATCCTCGGGTGGCCTGTATCCGAATTTGTAGACAACGTGATCCGTGCCGACCAGCCCGTCATCGACCGAGCGCGGCGTCCATTCGATCTGGCGATAAAACGGCACCTTCTGCTCATCGTACCGGTGGACGGTCGCGACCGACGGCATACCCGAGGCCAGCGCCTGACAGCGTTCTACCAGCCAGTGCGGCGGGTCGAAACTGGGCTGAACGTCCACGACCAGCACGGCCTGTTTCATGTCTCCCCCCTTTATTCTGGCGAACCGGCTGCAGGGTCAGACGGCCTGATGAACTTCAATGATATTGCCCTCGGGGTCATGAAAGAAGATCTGGTGCCATTCTTTCGCAAAGGCGGTTCCGTAATCCGAATAGCGCACGCCCTTGTCGTCCAGCAGTGTCTTGAAGGCCTCGATGTCGTCGGTCCGAAAAGCGATATGGCCGCGTTCTACCGGGTTGATGGCCTCACAGTGTTTAAAGGCCACATCCAGGTCCCTCTCGGCCAGATGCATCTGCATCGCCCCGTCGGTGGCAAAGCGGATTTTGCCGCTGTAACCCGTTTCATCCGTTGCCTCGGGCCGGGGGAAATTCTCAATCGGAATATCTTGCAGCCCCAGAACATTCGTATAGAAGTCATGCAGCCGCTCGACGTCATCAGACACATAGTTGATATGGTGGAATTCCAGTTTCATGACCCGCCGTCTTTTCTGTTTGCGCCTGGCTCTAGCAAACCCCGGAACCGGCCCGTCTGACAAGCCGGAACGGTGCCCAAGTGAACGCGAGCCACGCTGAAAACGGTTGCAGTTGCGCGGCGTTTCCCGGATGCTCGGCGTTGGGGCAAAAGACGCAGGAACCGAGCTGGGCCGGAAGAAATATGTCGCTGGAAGAGCCATTTACAGACCTGAAAATCGAAAGGCAGTCGACCGGGTTTTACAAAGGCTACAGCCTGCCGATCGCTCTGGTCAGTAAAATCACGGTCTCACTTCTGGTTCTGTGGGCGCTGGTCTGGCCGCTTTCGGCCAACGACACGCTGCGGTCCTGGAAATCCGGCCTGCTGGCCGAGTTCAACGTCTTTTACGACATCTCCGTCGCGGTGTTTGCGTTTTTTCTGTTCCTCGTCGCCGTCATTCCCGCCACCGGGCGGATGCGGCTGGGGGCCGAGGTTGAACGGCCCGAGTTTTCCAATTTCTCATGGTTTTCCATGATGTTCGGCGCAGGGCTGGGCGTCGGTCTGATGGTTTACGCCACCGCCGAGCCGCTGGGATTGTGGGAGACCAATCCCCTGACCGTCTCGGGCGAGGTTGCCTCAAAAAGCGAGGACGCAATCCAGGGCGCTTACCGCTATACCTTTCTGCACACCGGGTTTCACGCCTGGGCCATCTACGTGGTGACGGGGCTCAGCCTGGCTTACTACGCTTACACCCGCGGCATGCCGCTGACGATCCGGTCCGCCCTGACGCCCTTGCTGGGCAAATATTCCAACGGCATTGCGGGGCATGTGATCGATATTCTGGGCGTTGTGGCAACGATACTGGGCGTCGCCGTGACCATCGGCTACGGGGTATCGCAGCTTGTCGACGGGGCCTTTCTGATCACCGGCGGGCACTGGCTGATGGAGGCTGCAGACAGCGCGATGAAACCATCCACCGCTGGCCTGATTTCGGCCCTGGCGCTGGTGATGCTGATGTCGACCCTGTCCGCCGTTTCAGGCGTCGGGCGTGGGGTCAAATACCTGTCGAACCTCAATCTGGTGCTGTCGCTGATCCTGCTGACCGTGTTTATCCTGTTCGGCTCCTTTGCCTTTGCCATGACGACCTATGGGCAGGCCCTGCTGGATTACATCATTAACTTCATCCCGCTCAGCCTGCAGGCCCATACCCCGATGACACAGGCCGAATTCGCATCGGCCCTGCCGCCCGAAGCCGCCCCTTTCGTGGCCGAGCTGTTCCCCGGCGCAACCGATGCCTGGGGCACCAGGGACAGTTTCCTTGCCGCCCTGAGCGGGGAAGCTGCCGCGCTGTCAGACGCCACGAAAACCGCCGCCTACGATGCCGGAACGCCGGGGCGGTTGTTCGACTGGCAATCGGGCTGGACCACCTTCTATTGGGCGTGGTGGATCGCGTTTTCCCCGTTTGTCGGCCTGTTCCTGGCCCGCATCTCGCGCGGGCGCACGGTGCGCGAGTTCATTTTCGGCGCGGTGGTCGCCCCGTCGCTGGTCTGTTTCGCATGGATGACCATTCTGGGCGGCTCGGCCATCGACCTTGAACTGAACGGAGATGCCAACGGGGCGATCCTTGCGGCCTCGACCACGGCGACGCTGTTTGTGACGCTGGAACAGATGATCTCGGGCCATCTGCTGACCATCATCAGCTTCATGTGCGTGGTTCTGACCATGACATTCCTTGTCACCTCGGCGGACTCGGGCATTCTGGTGATGAACACGATCATGTCCGGCGGCACCGAAGATACCAGCGTCACGCATCGCATCCTGTGGGGCGGCCTGCTGACACTGGTGATCGGGACGCTTTTGATCGCGGGCGGCGGCGGGCTCGAGGCGCTGACCAACTCGATGATCATCGGCGCCCTGCCCTTCAGCCTGGTGTTGCTGCTGATGTGCGTGTCGCTGGCCAAGGCGATGATCAACGATCTGCGGCGGTCCCAATACGAAGACACCCCGTCGCACCCTGAATGAAACATTAAGGCTTGGGGCCGTTTTCTTAATCTTTCCGCCGGGGTGGGCTTCATGTCGGGCGGATAGATGTCATTGGACTGTCCGATGGCGACCCCATCCCAAACCCGCCTGACAGTCAATTCGCCGACAAGACCAAACTCAAAGGAACCGCAACGGATCAACTTAAGGAAGGGCCGCGCCATGTCCGACGCACAGGTTTATGCACCGCTGTTCCAGCCCATCCACCTTGGTCCCGTCACTGCGAAGAACCGTTTCTATCAGGTCCCTCATTGCACCGGCCTTGGCCATGTCCGCCCCCGCGCCGAAGCCGCCCTGCGCGGCATGAAGGCCGAAGGCGGCTGGGGCGTGGTGTCCACGCAGGAAACCGAGATTCACCCGACCTCGGACCTGGCCCCCTTTGCCGAGGGTCGCCTGTGGGATGCCCGCGACATCCCGGCCCTGTGCTTGATGACCAATGCAGTGCATGAACACGGCGCGCTGGCAGCAGTGCAACTGGTCCACAACGGCAGTCACGCGACCAACCTTTTGTCCCGCGCCCCGGTGCTGGCCCCGTCGGAGATGGCGATCACTGCGGCACAGCCGAAACAGGGCCGCGCGATGGACAAGGCAGATATCCGCGCCCTGCGGCAATGGCATCGCGACGCCGCGCTGCGCGCGAAAGAGGCCGGGTTCGACATCATCTATGTCTATGCGGGCCACGGGATGACTCTGGCCCAGCATTTCCTGCTGCCGCATCTGAACACCCGCATGGATGAATATGGCGGTTCACTGGAAAACCGCGTGCGCCTGACCCGCGAGTTGCTGGAAGACACCCGCGAGGCCGTGGGCGACACCTGCGCCGTGGCTTTTCGCTTTGGAATTGACGAAATGCTCGGCCCCGACGGCATGCAGGCCGCCGAGGAAGGCCGCGCCGTGGTCGAATTGCTGGCCGACCTGCCGGATATCTGGGACGTGAATGTCTCGGACTGGTCGAACGATTCGGCCACCACGCGGTTTCAGCCGCAGGACGGGTATCAGAACGACTATCTGGCCTATGTCAAACAGGTTACGAACAAGCCGGTGGTGGGCGTCGGGCGTCTGACCTCGCCCGATCTGATGCTGTCGATGTTGCGCAAGGGGGTGGTCGATCTGATCGGGGCCGCGCGCCCTTCGATCGCCGACCCGTTCATCCCGCGCAAGATCGAAGAGGGGCGGATTGACGAAATCCGCGAATGCATCGGCTGCAACATCTGCGCCGCCTCCGACGGGCTGGGCATTCCGATCCGCTGTACCCAGAACCCCACGATTGGCGAAGAATGGCGGCGCGGCTGGCACCCCGAGCGCATTGCGTCTCGTGGGCAGGCACAGCAAACACTGGTCGTCGGCAGCGGCCCCGCCGGTCTGGAGTGTGCCATGCAACTGGCCCGGCGCGGGTATGACGTGACCTTAACTGAAGGCGAAATGGATTTTGGCGGGCGGGTCCTGCGCGAAAGCCACCTGCCGGGGCTGACCGCCTGGGGCCGGGTCGCGGATTACCGTCTGAACGACCTGCGCCAGCGCGCCAATGTGCAGATGTTCACCGACAGTACGCTGGACGCCGATCAGGTGCTGGAACTGGGCATCGACCACGTGTTTCTGGCCACGGGCGCACGCTGGCAGGCGGACGGGATCGGACGCAACACCCGCCGTACCCCGCCCTTGATCGACCCGGCCGCCTTTATCTACACACCTGACGAGATCATGGCCGGGTCCGAGCCCGAAGGCTCGGTGCTGGTCTATGATGACGACCACATCTATCTGGCTGGAGTGATTGCCGAAAAGCTGGCGCAAATGGGCTGTGATGTAACCTTCGTGACCCCGGACAGCACGGTATCGGCCTTTTCCGCCTACACGCTGGAACAGCACCGCATTCAGGCGCGGCTGATCGAACTGGGCGTGGAGATCCGCTGCAATCAGGTGCTGCATAGCGTCGCGCCGGATCATGCGACCATGGCCTGCACCTATTCCGGGCGGCACAGTCAGATCGATTGCGCCTCGGTCGTTCTGGTCACGGAACGGCAGCGCAACACGTCGCTCTATGACGCGTTGCAGGGCAAAGGGTTAAAAACGCTGGGGTTGATCGGCGACGCCGCCTCACCCGGCCTGATCGCCGATGCGGTCTTCGACGGGCACCGCGCCGCGCGCGATTTCGAGCGCCCGAAACAGGAAGCGGAGCAGGACTGGTTCCGCCGGGAAATCACCGATCTGCGGGAGGAGACGACATGACCGACGCCATCGTAAACACATCCCGTCGCCGCGGTGGCGGCCGCGCGGCGCGCATTGCGCTGCAGCAGGCCACGACCGGCAACGAGGCCGTGCATGGCGGCATCGCCGGTGGCCGCTATCGCCCGCTGTCGCAAACGGATATGGAGGCCATCCACAACGCCGCCCTGACCGTGCTGGACCAGACCGGCCTTGCCGATCACTTCCCCGAACTGCTGGATCTGGTTTTGCCGAGGGGCGCGGTGCTGAACGCGCACAACCGCCTGTGCTTTCCCCGCGCGCTAACCGAGGACCTGCTGGCCGGTGCCGCGCGTGAATACTATGTCCACGCGCGGGGCGACCGCGCGGGCAAGGACGATATGCACTGCACCGCGCAAAGCGTCTATTTCGCCAATTCGGGCACGGCGGTCACGACTTTTGACGCCAAAACAAAGTCCTACCGCCCCTCGGAGCTGCGTGACATCTACGATTTCACCCGGCTGGTGGACCGGCTGGACAATATCCACATGCTGGGCGCAACCGTTTTGGCCACCGATGTGCCCGACGATTTCACCCATGACATGAACATGGTCTACGCCATGCTGTCGGCCAGCCAGAAACCGGCCTGCATGGCGTTTCGCGACCGCAGGCATATCCCGCCTGCCATCCGCATGTTCGATCTGGCTTCGGGTGGCGAAGGGTCGTTTCTGAAAAAGCCGTCGGTCGTGTTTGGCGGCTGTCCCATTGTCTCGCCCCTGCGCATCGGGCGCGAGAATATGGAGATCCTGATCGACACCGCAAAGCTGGGCCTGACCGTCGATCTGGCCGTGCCGCCGCAGGCGGGCGCAACCGCGCCTGCAACGCTGGCCGGAACTCTGGTGCAGGCGGTGGCGGAAACGCTGGCCTGCATCGCCATCGCCAACCTGATCAAACCGGGCTGCCCGGTCAGCTTTTCCGCATGGCCTTTCATCACCGATCTGCGCAGCGGGTCCTTCACGGGCGGCAGTGGCGAACAAGCCCTGATCGGGGCCGCTGCCGTGCAGATGGGGCAGTTCTACGGCCTGCCGACCTCAGTCGGCGCTGGAATGACCGACGCCAAGCTGCCCGATGCGCAATACGGGCTGGAAAAGGCTCTGACCTTCTCGCTGGCCGCCCACGCCGGGGCCAACCGGGTATGCGAGTTTGGCGGCATGCTGGGCAGCCTGATGGGCTGCAGCTTCGAAAGCATGGTCATCGACAATGAGGCCGGCGGGATGATCCTGCGGTCCTTGCGCGGCATCGAGGTCACGGATGAGACGCTGGCGGTGGATGTCATCCACAACTGCGCCATCGACCCCGGCCATTTTCTGGGCAACCCGCACACGCTGGGCTTTATGAATTCCGAATTCGTCTATCCCCAGTTGATGGACCGCGCCCGTACCGACACGTGGGAAAATGAGGGCAAGCTCGATCTGCTGGAACGGGCGCATGAAAGGGCAAATGCCATTCTGGGCAGCCATTTCCCGAACCATTTCGGCGCTGCCGATGCTCAGGTGCGCGCGGAGTTTCCAATCGTTCTCAGCAAAGAGGACATGCAGAATATCCGGGGCTGACCGACCCCCCCAGGAACAACGCAAAAACGGCGCGCCCCTGGGGCGCGCCGTCTTCGATTTCAATCGGGTGCTTAGCCTTCCAGACCCAGCTTGTGCACATGGATCTCGTTGATCGGATGGCTGTCCGCGCCAACGATCCCCGGGCGCGAGTGCCGGTACAGCGACCGCCAATAGGGCTGGATGACCGTGCCGTCTTCGCGCAGGAAGGTCTCGATCTTCTCCATATGCCCGCGCCGCGTATCCGCATCGGCGATGGCCGAGGCCGCATCCAGCATCGCATCGAACTCATCGCTGGCCAGACCAGTTTCGTTCCAGGCCACGCCTTTCTTGTAGGCCAGCGTCAGCACCTGAACGCCCAGCGGGCGGTGCCCCCAGTCGGTCGAGCTGAACGGGTATTTGTTCCAGTCATTCCAGAACGTGTTGCCCGGCAGTACGGTCCGGCGCACCTTGATCCCTGCGTCGCGAAGCTGCGCCGCCAAAGCGTCAGTCGTGTTCCGGCGCCAGTCGTCGTCGATCGAGATGATCTCATGCTCGAAATCCAGCATGCCCGCCTCTTCCAATAGCGCGCGCGCGCCTTCAGGATCCAGTTCCGGCGCGCCGATATCGGCGTATTCCGGGTGGATCGGGCAAACGTGGTGGTTTTCCGCAATCGTGCCGCGGTTGGCATAGCCCAATTCCAGCAACACATTGTTGTCGCAGGCCATCGCCAGCGCCCGGCGGACCTTTGCGTCGGCATAAGGCGCAACGCCATCCACCTCGGCATCACGGTTGGTGCGCAGCACCAGCGTATTGGCCGAGACGGATTCGCTCTGGTTCCAGCCAATACCTTCGAAAATTTCGACAAATTCGCCGACCGTTTCATAGGTCATGTCGATCTCTTCCGCCTCTGCCGCCGCCAGGTGGGCCGCGCCGTCGGTGCCGTAGTCGATGAACTCGATCCGGTCCAGATAGGCGCCTTCGCCCCACCATTCGTGATCGGTGTTCTTTTCCAGCACGACCTTTTCGCCGACCGCATATTCGACCAGCTTATAAGGGCCGGTGCCAACAGGATCATTGGCCGGATCGCCCGACCAGCCATCCGGCACAATCGCAGCCGGATATTCGGTGACCGCCGGAATGATCGTGATATCGGGCCGCGTCAGGTTCAGCCTCAGCGTCAGATCGTCGACAACTTCCAAAGAACCTTCTGCCGGGCCATCCCCGGCCTCATTCTGCAGCGAACCCATGCGCGCAGCCATCGAGTTGCCTTCCCAGGTGCCATCGCACCAGCGCCCGAAATTATAGGCAACGTCCTGCGCCGTCAGCGTGCCGCGCCCGTCGTTCCAGTTCACACCGGGACGAATGCGCAGCGTGTATTGGGTGGCGTCGTCATTGACCTCCCAGCTTTCCAGCAAGCGCGGCTCGAACGTTCCGTCCGCGTTGTACTGGACCAGGTATTCCAGAAAACCGCGCACCACGTTGCCAAGCTGTGGCCAGTTGTAAAGCGGCGGGTCAAGCTGCGCGCGCACGACCTGCTGGATGCGGATCGTCCCGCCCGGCTGGATATTTCCGGCGGCCCGCGCAGGCTGCGCCAGACCGATCATCGAATAGGCAGCGGATGCCGAAACACCCAGCGCCGTTGCACGGGTCAGAAACTCCCGGCGGCTTAACTTACCGCTCTCAACTTCTTCCACATGCATGTGAACCGCAGGATGGACCTGCTGCGAATTGCTCAGACTCGTCATTTATATCTCCCCAAAATCTGGCCTTGCGGGCTTATTGTACCCGTTTGCCTAAGTTTTGATACAGATTCGATTAAATTTGCAGTAGTTGAATTTTTATGGATGACATTAGCAAAATTAATCGCAGCCTCAGCCGGAACCTGGTCGCACTGCACGCCTTTGACGAGGTCGCGCGCCACGAGAATTTCACCAGCGCGGCTGAGGCGCTCGGGCTGACGCAGTCCTCGATCTCGCAGCGGATCAAGGCGCTGGAAACCGAACTTGGGGTCACGCTGTTCACCCGCGAACACCGGGGCGTGTCGCTGACAATCGAAGGAGTGCGGCTGTTGAACGAGGTCCGGCCAGCCATGGTCCAGATGGGCCTCGCCGTCGGTTCCTTGTTGAATAGAAAGTCAAAACCGAGGGTGCGCATATCGGCGGACTTCGCGTTTTCCACCTTCTGGCTGCTGCCGCGCCTGTCGGTCCTGCGCGAAGAGATCGGGGATGAGATCGAGATCCAGATACTCGCATCCCCGACCCCGCCCGTTGCAGGGGCCGACGATTGCGACATTCAAATCCATGTCGCCCATTATGACCGGATGAAGCCCGGCGATGTGCTTCTGATCGAGGAAAAAGTGGCCGCCGTCGCCAGCCCTCAGCTATTAGCCACAACGGGGCCAATCCAATCTTCTGCCGATTTATTGAACGTCCAGCTTCTGAGCCTGTCTAAGCCGCCCTCGGCAGAATGGCAGACCTGGCAGGGCTGGTTCGAGAAGCTGAGCATCAGCGGCGAGCGCAAAAAGAACTATGTCAGTTTCAACAATTACGACATGGTCACGCAATCTGCGATCGCCGGAGACGGCGTGGCCCTTGGCTGGCTGGGGCTGGTCGACGGTCTGATTCAATCCGGGGCGCTGGTTCAAGTGACCGAGGACGTCGTAGTCAGCGACGCCGGGTATGTGATGTCCTGGGGGCAGACCAATCTGGGCCAGGGGCCCCGAAAGGTGTTTGACTGGATATCACGACAAGTCCGCTTTGCAGATGGCAACCGGACGATGGCGTCCTAACCTGAAACAGGAACGGTCCGTCGCTTCGCGGCAATATCGGTCCAGTTGCGCCCGCCGAATGCGATCAGGGCGATATAGAGCGTGTCCGTCTCAGGTTCGGGGCGGAACACGATGGTCAGGCGATTGCCCACACCGCCATCACGGACCAGCCACCCCGAAAGCCGCCCCTGCAGCCGCATCCCCGACTGCGGGTTCGCCAGGATCGATCGCACCAGCGCATCCACCTCGTCCAGTCGGCGTTGTGCGGCAGCGATATCGCCGTCGGTCACATCGACAATATGATCAGCGATCCCGATCAGATCCCGTTCGACAAACGGGTGGCGAACCAGACGCATCAGGTTCCTGAATTGAGCGAGGTCAGATAGGCCCGTGCCCCGGCCGAGATGTCGGAAACATCCCCGACCGGCTCCCATTTCCCGGTCGGCAGCGACAGGCGGCGCTCAAGCTCTGCCTCCAGCAGCGAATTCTCCCGCTCGCGTGCCGTCTTCGCCTTGGTCAACTCACCGGATACCGCCGCGCTGACATTGGGGTATTCACCCGCCTCGACCAGTTCCTTGGCAAAGGCATAGGCCGCTTCGGTGAAACTGACGGATTGCTTTTGAACAGTCATGGCAATTCTCCGATGGTGCTCCAATAGAATACCAGCCGAACCGGCACAAGGCAATATCGCCCGGTTCGTCCCTTGATGTCCGGGATAACCAGAGTGCCATGGTGGTCCGCGCGGAGGTTCTGTTGCCGCATCAAGCTCAGCATGGAAATCCCGAACCAGTTGTTCGGCGCTCTGCACTTCACTGGCATTTCGCAGTTCCATCATTGAAAACGCATGCATACTAATCCCCTAAATCCAAAAAAGTCAAAATTACATTGGTTACTGGCGCACTCTATAGCTGTATAAAATAACTCCATTTCCTGATAATTTAGCATACGTATTCGATCTACCGATTCGAGGTTCACAATGGCAAAAAAGACAGAGGTTCCCGTAAAGCCCGTGGCAAACCCTGTGGGCACGCAGTCCAAGAACACGCATATCCGGTTTCGCCCGCTGGGGGACGAACATATGCCCTCGGACTTTTCGGTTTCGCTTGAAAACTACCGCCGCGGCGGCACGCGCGAGTTCCTGGACAAAGAGCCCGATCACGCGGTCACCCAGTCCATGCGCGGGTTCGAGCCGCGGTTCAGGAACATCGTCGATTACATCGTCCGGATCACCCACCAGATCTGGGAGGAGAAGGATATCGGATACATCTATGACACCTACAGCCATGATTGCCGGGTGTGGGACGATATCGGCCTGCAATATGGTCGCGACAAGATCGTTGCAGATACCGTTCACACCAACAATGCGATCCCGGATGTTCGGCTGGTCGCGGATGAAGTGATCTGGGCCGGTAACGACGATGTCAGCTTTCACACCTCGCATCGGACGATGATCCTTGGCACCAATACCGGGTATTCGCGGTTCGCCCCTCCGACAAACCGCCCCTTGCGCCTGCTGTGCATTGCCAATTGCGTTGCCCGCGATAACGAGATTTATGACGAGCATGTCGCCTATGACACCGCCGCGCTGATCCAGCAGATGGGGCTGGATGTCGGCGAAACCGCACGCCGCATCGCCTCGCAACGCGCCCATGGGCCGTTTGCGCCGAACTATGCGGCAAGCGACCCCAATCGCATGGACGGTCAAGGCTTCCCCAAGCGCCCTTCAATCCCCGATGTGGTCGATGGGAACGTGCGCGAATTCGTGCATGCGGCGTTCGAAAGCATCTGGAACCGCCGCGACTTTAGCGCCATGGATCGGGTTTACGCACCTGATGTCGTCTTTGAAGGCTCGACCAGCCGGGTCTATCGCGGCGTCGGGCAATTGCGGTCCCATATTATGTCGATGATCGCGATGTTCCCGAATATCCGGATTTCGGTCGATGATATCTATTGGATGGGCAATGCCGAAGACGGCTATCTGGTCTCGGTTCGCTGGGGTGGCGTTGGCGCGCATCGGGGCAATGGGGCCTATGGCGAGCCCACCGGGAAAGAGGCGCATGTCTGGGGCATCACCCAGTGGCAGATCAAGGACAACAAAGTCCTGAAGGAATGGACCGTGTTCAACGAGTTCGGCATTCTGATGCAGATTCTGGGCGACTGACGATTCCACCAGAGGGCAAGCCGCACCCCATTTGGGGTGCGTTTTTGCGCCTATCCCCGCATATGGGGCAGGCGCGCCAGAACGTCCAAACCCTGTTGTTTCCAGAAATGCAGCAGGTCGATGAAAATCCAGTTCTCGGTCAGCTTGTCACCCGAACGGCGATACATGTCGATCACGCGCATGTCGGCCGGTTTGCCGGTGGCCGGCATGCCCATGAAACCGCCTGTGGGTGTGAGGGTCAGGTTGGGCCAGCCGAAAAAGCCGCCGAAACTGCCCTCGGCAATCCGTGCGATGTGTCCGTTGAAGATGCGGTCACCAAACCCCTCGCGGAACGGTCCGGCATGCTGTTTGGCGTATCGCTCGATGGTATAGGTCGCACCGATCCCCGTTGGACCCCACCAGATCATGTCGTCGTTCCAGCTGCGCGGCAGTTCGGTCATCAGCCCCTGCTCTTCGCGGCCCTTCCAGTCGCGGATGTCGTTGATCATAAATTCGATGGCGTCCAGGGTCTTTTGCCCTTCGGTCGGGTCCTGCGGGTCGAACATCACGCCATCATGGGTCATCGGCCCCGGCTGAACCAGCTGCGCGCCGGTTTGCGGCGGGAACGGGTTAAGCCCCGCCTGCATCATCAGATGGGGAATATCGAAGAACATCGCTGTGTCGGTGATCTTGTCACCCTCCACGCGCATGAACTCGGCGTAGCGAAGCATGGCAATCTTGTTCGTCGGGGGAATGTCCAGCCAGGGGTGATCGAACAGGCCCATCAGATGCCCCATCGAGGCCACCCAGGTACCGCCATCGTCCAGCCCGTTTTCGCCCGCCATGAACAGGTCGAGCCGTCGCTGCATGCGCGTCACCGAGGTTTTCAGCGGCACCCAGAACCGGTTCGCGACTTCAACCGGATCGTGAATTTCGTTGAACGGATGGTATCCCCGCCACAGCGCGTCTGGCGCGCAATATTTCTTGAGGGCTTCCACCGGATTTGCGTCGATGGCTGAGTAGTAATCGCGAACAAGCGATTTGGCGGATTGAAGATCGGACATGGGGCGCACGCTGGATAGTGTCATTCGGGAAGGCAGAAAAGAATCCGGCCCGTAAGGCCGGATTCCGATTGGCTGAGATCAGCCCTTTACGGCACCAGCGGTCAGGCCGCTGACGATCTGGCGCTGGAAGAACAGGATCAGGAAGAACAGTGGAACCAACGCACTGACCGCCGCTGCAACAGCGAACATCACGTCTCCGGTTTCGCGCACTGTGCCAAGGAAGCTGTTGATTTTTGGGACCATCGTCTGGTTTTCCGAACTCAGCAAAACCGCACCGATAGCGAAATCATTATAGGCCAGAAGGAAGCTGAACAGCCCCGTGGTGATCACCCCCGGCCACATCACCGGGATGATGACATGGCGAAACGCCTGAAACCGGGTACAGCCGTCGACCATGGCGCTTTCATCCATGTCCTTGGGGATGTTCAGAAAGAACGAATGCAGCATCCACAGGGTAAACGGCTGGTTGATCGCCACCAGAACGATGATGGTGGTACTGAGCCTGCCCCAGATGTTCCACTCAAAAAATGGCAGCAGATAGCCTGAAACCAAAGTCATGTGCGGCATTGCCCGGAAGACAAGCGCCAGCATCAGCAGCCAGAATGCATAGCGATAGCCGGACCGGGCCAACGCATAGCCACCGAGCGTTCCAAGTGTCAGCGAAATTACCACGGTGAAGAACACGACTATCGCGGTGTTGATGCTGTTGCGCCAGAACTCCTGTTCGACCCAGGCCCCCTGGTAACCCGCACTGGTAAAGGCGCTGCCGGTTTCGGCCTTGGTCATCACGCCATAGATCGCGTTGGTCCAGTCTGTCTTGGAAAAGAAGTCAGGCTGAACTTTGAACGACCCCCAAAGTGTCCAGATGAACGGGCCGGCGGCAATGAATATCCACAAGACCACAAAGCTTGTGGTGAACCAGATCAAACCTTTGGAGCGTCTGTCTGCGACGGATGTTGTCATGATCAGGCCCTTTTCCGGTTAAAGTCGCGCCATGTGCGGATCAGCACGGGTGTCAGAAGGATAGCGACGCCTATGATCGTCATGATCGATGAGGCACCGGCAGATCCGAATTGCGGAATGTCGCCGCCGCGCAAGTCGTTGTAGATGATGTACGACAATGAGGTCGCTTTGGCCGAAGCCTGGAACGCCAGAATGGGTTCAAGCATCCGGAAGTTGTCCATCAACTGCATCAACGTGATGAACACGACCAGAGGCATCATGTACGGCACAACCACAAAGCGGATGGCCTGCCAGCGGGTGGCGCCATCAATTTTCGCGGCCTCAAGCGTTTCCTTCGGGACGGTCTGCAACCCGGCGTAAAAGACAATGAAGCTGAACGGGGTCGAACTCCAGATTCCGTAGACGATCAACATGATCCATGTCAGCGGTGCCGAGGCCTTTAGCGAAAGGTTCGGGTCACTGAACATCCACTGCAGCGTCGCGCCGATGATACCGTCGGCATCCACCATCCAGAAAATGATCAGCGCCCCCACCAGCGGCGTCACGATCATGGGCAGCAGAGATACGAAAATAGTCGGTCCCTTCAACAAGCTGGGGACCCTGTTGACCGCAAGCGCTACACCCAGCCCGAACAAGACCACCAGGGGTGTGACAACAAACGTGTAGGTCAACGTAAAGATGAGTGCTTTGTAGAACGGCAGGTTCAACAGCTCTGAGAAGAACGCGCCAAAGGAGTCCGTTTCCGCCCAGGCCACGCCCACTTGTTCAAAGGCAAGGTGTTTGCGGTTCGTATACGTGCGCAGACCGTTGAACCGGCCTAAGGGGGCTTCTTCCTGCAGGGCTGCCGTTGCCTCAGTATCAACCTGCAGAACCGTTTCGCATTTGAACGGTCCGCAATTTTCCACCTCGACCATGATCTGTTCGTGTTCGACAAACAAAGACTGGATAGCAACCGACACGGTAGGCAGCGCAATAAACAGGATCATTGCGGCCAGCGATGGCAGTATGAACCAGAAGAACGTGCGATGTTTCATAGACCAACACCTGTGTCAGCTTCGCGATTGGGTGACCCGGGGCGGACCTGACCGCCCCGGGTGTTCTTCAGAGGCAATCCTCAGAGGTAACCGGCTTCTTTTGCCGCTGCGATATATGCCGCTTCGATATCCGCCAGCGTCTGCTCAGCGCTTTCGTTGCCCTGCAGGAAGTCCGGCAGTTCTTCGAAAAACGCCTGATGCAGCAGGCCCATATAGGGCAGCATCGGGTATGGCTCGGCCCCGCCTGTTGCGGTTTCAGCCACGCCAACCGCCGCCGGGCCCGGCTTGTACGAATCCATCAGCCAGACCGCCGCGTCGTTGTTCGATTCGACCATCTGGGGCGAAATGCCATTCATCATGGCAATAAAGGTCGCCTCGGCATCTTCGTCCGAGATGTTCTTGGAGATGGTGAAACCGTCCCACCAAAGGGTGGAGGAAGGGGTGTCGCCACCCGCAACGGTCGGCGCACCGGCCAGAACGGTGTTTTCCGCAACACCTTCCGCCGCGCCTTCACCGCCCAGCAGTTCACCACCGCTCGAGCCCCAAAGCTGCGCAATCGCCAGATCGCCCGATTTCCAGATCGGCACCACGGTCGCGGTGTTGTAGGTCAGGAAGTCCGGGTTCGACAGCGACACCAGGTCTTTCATCATGTTCAGCGTCGCAACACCCGTTTCGTTGTTGATCGCCGGTTCCGCCGTGCCGGGTTTGAAAAACTCGCCCCCGTGGCCCAGATACATGTTCACGAACTCTTCGCCCAGGTTCCAGTCAGACATGCTGAGGAACGCAAAGGGATGATCCATGAGACCGGCATCCTTGATCGCCTTGCCGGTTTCGACCACCTCTTCCCAGGTCGCAGGCACGGGCTTGCCGACCTGATCCAGAATGTCCTGACGCACGAACAGGTGCTGCGCGTTTGCCATGAAGGCGATGGCCATGATCTTGCCGTCGATGGTGATCAGCTGGTTCTTGCCAAGCGCCTGACCGTGTTTGGCGACCAGATCATCCAGCGGGCGGATCAGACCTTCGTTCAGCAGCGGCACGATCGAAGAGTTCGCAACAATGACCGAGGTATATTCAGCCGGGTTCGCCGTCAGCGCCTGAACGGTGATGTTGCGGAAATCCTTGTTGTGGTTGGCTGCAACCGTCACGCCGCCAGTGCATTCAGCCGCCGTGGACGTGATCGCCTTGAGTGCCGGGAAGTCATTGGCCAGCACGTTGACGTTGCCGCTGGCAATCTCGCACTCGGCATAGGCGGCAGTGGCCATCAGAGCCGCAACCGCACCGGCAGCGAAGTTTTTAACTAGATTCATCGTTAGGGATCCTCCGGTTGGTAACTGAGCAGGTGCCAACCTGCTAAGTCCTTTGTTTTTTCGGCGTCGCTTCGCCATTTATGCATTCGCATTCATCATTATGCCAATTTATCTCCACATGACAAGCTAATCCTTATTGGTGTTGATTTTTCTTAATATTACGCAGTTCATGGCTTAATACGGCCTATTTCACGGGCGTGAATCACATGAACCCCGCAACTTCCGCTTGCTATTCAGCCGAATCTTTTGCATGTTTTTTGCGAACGCATGCAAACTGTGGGGTATCCATGGCGGAGATTCAGCTCAAGAACATTTCAAAGCGGTGGGGGTCCTTTGTGGGCGTGCACAACTTTGATCTGACAATCGCGGATAAAGAGTTTCTGGTTCTGCTCGGCCCCTCCGGCTGCGGCAAGACGACGACGATGCGGATGATCGCCGGGCTGGAGGATATCAGCGAAGGTGAGATCACAATTGACGGCCAGGTCGTGAATGATCTGGACCCCAAGGATCGCGATGTCGCGATGGTGTTTCAAAGCTATGCGCTCTATCCGAATCTGGATGTCTACGAGAATATCCGCTTCCCCCTGAAGGTGCGCAAAACCGATCCTGCAACCCATGACGAGCGTGTCAGACGTGCGGCTGAAATGGTTGAGCTGACCGAATTCATGCACCGCCGTCCCGCGGAATTGTCAGGGGGTCAGCGTCAGCGCGTCGCTCTGGCGCGCGCCATCGTGCGCGAGCCCAATGTGTTCCTGATGGATGAGCCCCTGTCAAACCTCGATGCCAAGCTGCGGGTTTCGACGCGCCATCAGATCAAGAACCTCAGCCATGAATTGCAGGTCACGACGATCTACGTGACCCATGACCAGATCGAGGCGATGACACTGGCCGACCGGGTCGTCGTGATGAGCAAGGGCGTGGTGCAGCAGGTCGGGACACCGACAGATATCTATGACACGCCAGCGAATACCTTTGTTGCCAGCTTCATCGGAAGCCCCGCGATGAACCTGCTGGAGGGCGAAGTGTCCGGCGGCGTGTTCACCGGCGAAAACGTTCGAATCGAAGGCCTTCAGACCTCGCATCAGGGCGCTGTGACCCTCGGGTTCCGCGCCGAGGACGCGAGCATCAGCCCAGAGGGCTCTTCTGCGGCCCCGCTCTATTCGCTTGAACTGCTTGGCGACGCAACGATCGTTACTCTGAAACTGGGCGGCACCATTGCCTCGGTCCGCGCGGGCAAAGAGTACCGGGCCGAGATCGGGACGCGGGTGGCGGTCGATATCCCCTCGTCCGTCTGCCACCTGTTTGACGCCAAAACCGGCGAACGGCTGGACTGACGTCAGCGCATCGCAAGTCGCCCTTGCGATCGAAATATGCATTTACCGAAGGCATGAAGAAAGGATTGCCATGAAAGGGTCTCGTCCTGAACAAGCGGTTCTCAGCCGCGACACGGATCTGAGCAAGACCGCCGAGACACAGGCCGTCATCGAAGGCATGGTCGATGGCCTGAACGATCACCGCATCAGCGATATCGGTGAGTTCTTCTCGGAAGGTTTCCGTTGGATGGGCAACACCGGATGCGGCACCAAGACCGGGCTGCAAGAGTTTCAGGACAACTGGCAACGCCCGTTTCAGGCGGCGTTTTCCGACAAGGTCTGCGTTGATGAAGCCCGCCTTTACATGGGCGAATGGGCCGCAGCCTTTGGTCGGCAGGAGGCAACGCATTCGGGCGAATTCATGGGCATCGCCCCGACTGGCAAGCGCGTCGATATCCGATACATGGACTTCTGGAAAGTTGTCGACGGCAAGATCGTGGACAATTGGGTGATGGTCGATTTCCCGCATGTGCTGGCGCAGCTGGGCCACGATGTGTTCGGCGGCAAAGGCTGGGAAACCTACGACCGGGGCGAGGCGACACCGCCAATGCCCGGCGGAGGCGTGTAATGGCCGCCGTTCTGGACTTGGTGAAAGACATGGAAAATGCACTCGGGCGATCCGAAACCGACATGTCGCGCTGGTTTCACGAGGATTTTGTGTGGGATGGCAATGCCGGATGTGGCCGCAAATCCGGACTGCAAGAGTTCCGGACCGGTTGGCAGAAACCCTTCCGCGCGGCATTCGGGGATCGTCGCTTTGACACACAGTTATGGCTTGAAGATGGCGACTGGGCAGCCTGTATCGGCACCTGTCACGCCACCCATTCCGGCGATTTCATGGGTCTTGCGACGACGGACCGTCCGCTGAGCATCCCTTATGTGGATTTCTGGCAGGTCCGGGACGGTCGCATTGCCTACAACAAGGTGGATGTCGATCTGGCGAGCGTTGCCGCGCAGCTCGGCTGGGATGTGTTTGACGGGCACGGCTGGGACCGGCTTGATCCGCCCGTGGAGCGCCTGTGGCGCGGTCAGGCGGGCCAGGGCGCGACCGCCAGGCCGCTGGACGTCGTCCAGGCGATGGAGGCCGCGCTGCAGCGCATCGAAGTGGATGTTTCAGACTATTTCCACCCCGACTTCGTCTGGGATGCGAATTATGGCTGTGGCTTGAAACACGGTCTGACCGAATTCGAGAACGGCTGGTATCTGCCCTTCCGCCAATACTTCGGCAACCATGACTTCAGGACCGAACATTTCATGCAGGACGGCGACTGGGCTGCCTGCTTTGGCGCCTGTCACGCGACGCTGGAACAGGACTTCATGGGCATACCCGCCAAGGGGCAGCCCATCCGTATTCCATATATCGATTTCTGGCGCATCGAAGGCTCGAAAATAGCCGAGAACATCGTGCGCGTCGATTTTGCAAATGTTGTGAAGCAACTGGGTGGCGACGTCTTTCAAGGGAAAGGCTGGGAATGATCACTTGGCAACGCAACCAACTTCCGATCGTTAGGAGACGAACATGTCGATCCAATATCTGAAACGCGGTAAATCTGACGCGGACCGGGCTGAGGACGACGCCAAGACCCGCGCCGTGGTGGAAGCCACGCTGAAAGATATCGAAACCCGCGGCGATGCCGCCGTGCGCGAGCTGAGCGAGAAGTTCGACAGTTACTCGCCCGCCTCATTCCGCCTGTCGCAGGCCGAGATCGACGATCTGATGAGCCAGCTGACCGAGCGCGAACTGGCGGACATCAAGTTCGCTCAGGCCCAGGTCCGCAACTTTGCGCAGGCGCAGCGGGACTCGATGCTGGATATCGAGGTTGAAACCCTGCCCGGCGTGATTCTGGGCCACAAGAACATCCCCGTGCAGTCCGTCGGGTGCTATGTGCCGGGCGGCAAGTTCCCGATGGTGGCGTCGGCGCATATGTCCGTGGCCACGGCCTCGGTCGCCGGTGTGCCGCGGATCATCGCCTGTACCCCTCCGTTTCAGGGTAAGCCCAACCCGGCTGTGATCGCGGCCATGCATCTGGGCGGTGCGCATGAGATCTATGTGATGGGCGGCATTCAAGCCATCGGCGCAATGGCACTGGGGACCGAGACCATCGACCCCGTGCATATGCTGGTCGGCCCCGGCAACGCCTTTGTGGCCGAGGCCAAGCGTCAGCTCTTTGGCCGTGTCGGCATCGACCTGTTCGCCGGTCCCACCGAGACGATGGTGATCGCCGATGAAACCGCCGCTGATGCCGAGCTGTGCGCCACCGATCTGCTGGGTCAGGCCGAGCATGGTTACAACAGCCCCTGCGTATTGCTGACCAACTCGCACAAACTGGCCGAGGAAACCCTGTCCGAGGTCGACCGTCTGCTGGGCATCCTGCCGACTGCGGGCACCGCGAAAGTATCCTGGGACGAATATGGCGAGGTGATCGTCTGCGACACCTATGACGAGATGCTGCAGGTGGCCGATGACATCGCATCCGAGCATGTGCAGGTCATGACCGACCGCGATGACTGGTTCCTTGAGAACATGACCTGCTACGGCGCGCTGTTCCTGGGGCCGCGCACCAATGTTTCGAACGGGGACAAGGTGATCGGCACCAACCACACGCTGCCAACGAAAAAGGCGGGGCGGTATACCGGCGGGCTTTGGGTTGGCAAATACCTGAAAACGCACAGCTATCAGAAGGTTTTGACCGATGAGGCCGCGACGCTGATCGGCGAATATGGCTCGCGCCTGTGCCTGCTGGAAGGTTTTGTGGGCCATGCCGAGCAGTGCAACGTTCGTGTGCGTCGGTATGGCGGCATTAACGTCCCCTATGGTGCCCCCGCACCTTATCGGGACGCTGCCGAATAGGGGGCTTTGCCCCCGGCTTTCAGCCTCCCCCAGAGTATTTGGAAAAAGATGAAGACTGATACGCATACCCGGAACAAGGCCGCGATTTCGCCGCTGCGCGCGGCAATGTATGATTTCGACGAGGGGGACGTGCGTAAGGCGCTGGCTGAGGTCAGCATCCCCGATGCGCTGTTCCGGCTGTGCCATCCCTTTGGGGACAGCGTCGGCGGCGATGCTTTTTTCGAAACGGCATATAGGGGTCTGCTGTCCGCGTGGCCCGATCTGGAACGCCGCGACTACATCGTCATGGCCGGGCCGGACGGACAGGGCGCAGATTGGGTGGGCTGCGGCGGGTATTACACCGGCACTTTCTGCGGGCCGTGGTTGGATATCCCGCCAACCGGGCATCAGGTGACCATGCGGTTCCATGAGTTCTTTCGGTTCGAAAACGGCAAAGTGGTCGAGATGCAGGCGCTGTGGGACATCCCCGAAGTGATGATGCAGGCCAATGCCTGGCCGATGGCCCCCAGCCTTGGCCGCGAATGGCATGTGCCGGGTCCGGCGACGCAGGACGGTTTTGTGCCGGGGCCCTATGATGCGGCTAGGGGACGGGCGAGTTGTCAGCACATCGTCGACATGCTGGACCATCTGAAAAAGCACCCGTCCGAAGGTGGCCCCGAGGTGATGGAGATGGAGCGGTTCTGGCATCCGCGCATGAACTGGTACGGCCCCTCGGGGATCGGCACCGGGCGCGGGATCGCGGGTTTTCGCAACTGGCACCAGATTCCGTTTCTGAGCGGCATGCCGGATCGCGGGCAGTATGTGGATGAGATCACCTATCATTTCTTCGGCGATGGCGATTATGCCGCTGTCACCGGATGGCCCAACATGATCCAGACGGTCACCGATGACGGCTGGATGGGCATCGCGCCCTCGGGCAAGCGGATCACCATGCTCAGTCTTGATTTCTGGCGGCTCGAGGATGGCAAGATCCGCGAAAACTGGGTTCTGGTTGATCTTCTGGATGCATACCGGCAGCTTGGCGTTGACGTTTTTGCCCGGCTGAGGGAATTCAACAAGGCCCGCGTTCCGGGCCGTGTGCCTTTCCCCGTAGGAGATCCCTAATGAAGCTGCCCCCTGCCCCCTCGTTCAGCTTAAGCGGCAAACGCGCGCTTGTGACCGGCGCGTCCTCTGGCATCGGGCTGGCCTGTGCCACCGCGCTGGCCAGCCATGGGGCGCAGGTGACCGTGGCGGCGCGACGGGCAGACAAGCTGGCCGAGGTGGTGGGCGCCTTTGCGGAGCAGGGTTGGACAGCCACGCAGCTTGTGCTGGACGTGGCCGATATCGCCGCAACCGAGGCTGCGGTCGATGCCGCCGGCCCGTTCGACATTCTGATCAACTCGGCGGGTCTGGCCCGTCACAGCCCGGCACTGGACACCACCGAGACCGATTTCGACGCGGTCAGCGATCTGAACTTCAAAGGCGCCTATTTCCTGACCCGCGCCGTGGCGCGCGGTTTGATTGCGGCCGAAAAGCCCGGCAGCCTGATCAACATTACCAGCCAGATGGGTCAGGTTGGCGGCATCGACCGGGCCGTCTATTGCGGCACGAAACACGCAGTCGAAGGCTTTACCAAGTCGATGGCGATCGAATGGGGGCCGCATGGCATCCGGGTGAACGCGCTTGCGCCAACTTTCATCCGCACGCCCCTGGCCGAACAGACGCTGGCGATCCCCGAACGGCGCGCCTGGATCGAAGATAAAATCAAGCTGGGCCGCGTGGGCGAGTTGGAAGACATCACGGGAGCTGCGGTCTTTCTGGCCTCGGACGCGGCAAGCCTTGTCACCGGCACATCGCTGCTGGTCGATGGCGGATGGACGGCAGACTGATGGCGGAAAAAGTCACATCCTTCGACGTTGCCCGCCTTGCCGGGGTCAGCCAGTCGGCGGTCAGCCGGGTGTTCACGCCGGGCGCATCGGCCTCGGCCGCGACGCGCAAGAAGGTCAGGAAAGCAGCGGAAGATCTGGGCTATCGCCCCAACACTCTGGCCCGGGCAATGATCACCGGCAGAAGCCGGATCATCGGCTTGGTCGTGGCCTATCTGGAAAACCAGTTCTACCCGATGGCGCTGGAGTATCTGGACCGGGCTTTGAAAGAGCGCGGCTATCATATTCTCCTGTTCATGGCGAAGGACGACGATGGGGTCGACCAGATCGTCGAAGAGTTGATGTCGTTTCAAGTGGACGGGATCATCACCGCCTCGGTCGCGATGTCGGGCGATATTGCCAAACGGTGCGAAGATGCGGGCATACCGGTGGTCATGTTCAACCGGGGCCAGGAAACCGGCAATCTGGCGCGGGTGACATCGGACAACGTTCAGGGCGGTCGCACGGTTGCCCATTTCCTTGCCAGAAGCGGCCACAGGAAAATCGCCCATATCTCGGGCTGGCAGGGGTCTTCGACAGGTCTGGACCGGATGAGCGGGTTTGTCGATGGTCTGAAGGATCACGGGCTGGAACCCGTCGCCATCGAAGACGGGATGTACAATCAGGAAACCGCATCGGCCATTGCGCGCGCGCTGTGCAGTTCCTCGGACCGGCCCGATGCGATCTTTGTCGGCAACGATCACATGGCCTTTGCCGTGATGGACACGCTCAGGTTCGAACTGGGCCTGTCCGTTCCCGACGATGTCAGCATCGTGGGGTATGACGATGTGCCAATTGCCGCCTGGCCTGTCTATGACCTGACGACCATCAGACAGCCGATCAACAAGATGGTCGCCGCCACCGTCGATGTCCTCTTGTCCCGCATCGAGGATGGCGCGGCCTCGGAAAGTATTCTCATCCCCGGCCCCTTGAAAATGCGGGGGTCGGCGCGAAAACCAAAAGGCTTCACTCCATGACTTACGCCGAAAAGTGGAAAGACTTTCCCGATTATATCCTCGGGATCACCAAAGAGATCTGGGAGGATCGCGGCACCGAGACGCTCAACCGTTATTATGCGCCGCAGATTCCGGTGCGTACGCCGATGGGGGTCAGCCATGGCAATCAGGGCGTGATCGCCGCAACCATGGCTACCTGCCATGAATTCCCCGACCGTCAGCTTTTTGGCGAGGATGTGATCTGGTCCTATTCGGATGCGCATGGCCACCTGTCATCTCACCGCTTGCTGACCACGGCGACGCATCTGCAGGACGGGCAGTTCGGCAAGGCCAGCGGCAAGAAATGGGTGGTCCGCGTGATCGCCGATTGTGCCGCCAGGGGCGAGACGATCTATGACGAATGGCTGGTCCGCGACTATGGCGGGCTGGTCCGCCAACTGGGCCATGAGCCCGAGGATTTCACCCGCGATCTGATCGCCTCAGAAGGTGGCCCGGACAAGGCAGCGCGCCCCTTCACCCCCGAGATCGATGTTGATGGCGGCTATCACGGCACCGGCAACGACAATGAATGGGGTGCGCGTTACGCCGACACGCTGACGCGGATCATGAACAAGGATTTCAACCATATTCTGGCGGACTATGATCGCGCGGTCATTGGTGAATATGCCGGTTCGAAACAGGCGATCGGGCGCGAAGAGGTCAGTAATTTCTGGATCGGTTTGCGGTCCTCGTTCCCGAGCGCGGACCTCAAGATCCACCATCAGGTAGGCAATGACGGCGAAATGATGTCCCCGCGCGCCTCGGTCCGTTGGTCGCTGGATGGGACCCATGACGGATGGGGGGCCTTCGGAAGACCGACCGGGGCTAAGGTGCACGTGATGGGAATGTCCCATGCCGAGTTCGGCCCGTGGGGGCTGCGCCGTGAATTCAGCTTGTATGACGAGGTGGCGATCTGGAAACAGATTCTGCTGCAAACCGGGGACGTCTGAATGACGCAACGGGTTTCATATCTGGATGCCAGTCAGGCGGCGCGGCGCTTTCACGCGCATCGCGCCAGCCTGCGGGCACGGCGGCTGAACAACCGCCCTCCCGGGGCCGGGGTTTAAACCAATCCCCCAAACCCCAAAGGAGACCGTAACATGAGCACCATCCAAGACCGCATCGTTCGCTATGGCGAGCTTCGGCCCTGCAAAACCGCCTTTATCGATGCCCACACGCCTGGTTCCGACCAGAAGGAGAACTTTACCATCATCGGCGGCGGCGTGTCGGAAAGCCCCGATCAGCATGTCCACATCACCGACAAGATCGGCTTCAACATCGGCGCGGCGGGGCAACCGCCGAAATGCCGCAACTCTTTGCACAGCCACACCACAGCCGAGGTGTTTTTTGTCGCCAAGGGCCGCTGGCGGTTCTTCTGGGGCCGGTATGGCACCGCAGGTGAGTTCATCGCCGAGGAAGGCGACATCTTCAACATTCCCACCGGCATCTTCCGTGGCTTTGAAAATGTCGGTCAGGACTACGGCATGATCATGTCGATCCTCGGCGGCGACGATGCGGGCGGCGGTGTCACATGGGCACCGCAAGTGATCGAGGATGCGCAGGCCCATGGTTTGATGCTGGGCAACAACGGCGTGCTCTACGACAGCAAGAAGGGCGAGGAACTGCCCCACAACGTGCAACCCATGCCCCTATTGACCGAAGACGAGCTGAAAGCCTATCCCGAAGTTCCGGTCGAGGATGTGGTCGGCAAATATGTCGCCCGATATTGGGACCTGATGGCGCTGGCCGCCAACAAGCCCGCTGTGGTGATCGGCGAAAACGGCATGATCAGGGACAAACCGGGGTTCGAGGTCGATTTCCTTACGCGCGGCTCCAGCGTGGATGCCCCAATCCAAGCGGCCAAACCCGTGGTTCTGATGCCGGCCAGCGGCTATTGGCGCATCGCCATCAACGACGTGGTGGTCACCCTGTCCATCGGCGACACCGCATTGGTTCTGCCCGGCGAACACTACAGCGTGGCACCATCGATGACCGGTCAGGCCGGCCTCTATCGGATCACCGCCACTGACGACCCTGCGGGCGCGACCTGGACCGGCGATTGATCAAACCGGCGATGGCCGGGGCAGACCCCGGCCGCCGTCAGAAAAAGACCAAGGAGACAAGGATGACCCGAGTTCAAACGACCCATGTGGGCAGCCTGCCCCGCACGCAAGAGGTGGTGGACTTCATCTTTGCCCGCGAGCGCGAGGAACTCTTTGACGAGGCTGCTTTCGATGCCTGCATGACCGCAGCGGTTTCAGAAACCGTCAGACAGCAAAAAGACGCTGGCATCGACATCGTCTCGGATGGCGAGACCTCGAAGATCAGCTATGCGACCTATGTCAAGGATCGCTACACCGGGTTTTCCGGCGACAGCCCCCGCAATGCGCCTGCCGATCTGAAGATGTTCCCCAGCTTTCTGCAACGTCTGGCAGATGCGGGCGGCACGCCGCAATACGCGCGCCCCATGTGCACGGGTGAGGTCCGGTCCAAAGGGCAGGACGAGTTGCAAAAGGACATCGCCAACCTGAAAGCGGCAATGAAGGAACACGGGGTCGCGCGCGGCTTCATGAACGCCGCCAGCCCCGGCGTGATCTCTCTGTTCCTGCAAAACGATTACTACACATCGCGCGAGGCGTATCTGGCCGCACTGGCCGACGCGATGAAGGAAGAATACGAAACCATCGTGGCCGCCGGTCTGGACGTGCAACTGGACTGCCCCGACCTCGCCCTGTCGCGCCACATGCTGTTCACCGACCTGTCGGATGAGGAATTCATCAAGGTCGCTCAGATGCATGTGGACGCTTTGAACCACGCATTGTCGGATGTGCCGCAGGACCGGGTGCGGGTGCATATCTGCTGGGGCAATTACGAAGGCCCACATCTGTGCGACATCCCCATGGCCAAGATGTTCGACACGCTGATGGCCACCAAATCGCGCTATGTGCTGTTCGAAACATCGAACCCCCGCCACGGGCATGAATGGACCGTCTTCCGCGACCGCAAATCGGATATCCCCGACGACAAGGTTCTGGTACCCGGCGTCGTCGACACGACCACCAATTTCGTCGAACACCCCGATCTGGTGGCACAGCGCATCGCGCGCTTTACCGACATCGTTGGCAACGAACGCGTGATCGCAGGCAGCGATTGCGGTTTTGGCACTTTCGCCGGGTTCGGGGCTGTGGACCCCTCGATTGCCTATGCCAAGCTCGCGGCGCTGTCTGACGGGGCCGCATCCGTGTCGGAGGGTTAGATGACCCCCCTGATATTGCTGCCGGGGATGATGTGCGATGCCAGACTGTTTGCACCTCAGATCGAGGCATTTTCAGCGGGACGATCCGTCTCGGTGCCAAAGCTGTCGGGCAGAGAGACCATGGGCGGGTTGGCGGCACAGATTCTGGCCAGCGCGCCGGAACGGTTCGCTTTGGGCGGGCTCTCGATGGGCGGGATCGTTGCGATGGAGATTGCCCGGCAAGCCCCCAACCGTGTGGCTGGACTGGCCCTGCTCGACACGAACCCGCTGGCGGAACTGCCCGACTTACAGGCCCGCCGTGCCCCTCAGATGGAACGCGCAAGCCGCGGAGAACTGGACAGCGTGATGCGCGACGAGATGAAGCCCAACTACCTTGGCGACACGGAAAATCGGGCCGAGATCCTGGACCTGTGCATGGACATGGCGCTGAGCCTGGGCCCCGAGGTGTTTTGCCAGCAATCCATTGCCCTGCGCGACAGGCCGGATCAGACCGACAACCTGCGCCGGTTCGGCAATCCGGCGCTGGCCTTGTGCGGGCGCGAGGACAAGCTGTGCCCGATATCTCGGCACGAGCTGATGCATGATCTGTTGCCCCGCTCGGAACTTGTGATCATCGACGGGGCCGGGCATCTGCCAACCCTTGAAAAGCCCGTAGAAACCACTCAGGCGCTGCGCCACTGGCTCAAGGAAATTGACAATGAATGAAGACCTGCTGACCCTGTTGAAATCGGTCGACACTCCCACCGTCTGCAACGCCATCGAAGTCGCTCAGGGCGGGCGCGGCTTTGACCGGTTCACGCGCGGAACGGTGCTGTGCAGCGACCCGGATGTCGGGGCCATCGTCGGCTATGCCAGAACTGCAAAGATCGCTGCGGTCGAATCGCCGACAGAACCGGCGGATGTGATCAAGGCCCGCCGCATGGACTATTACCGCCACATGTCCAAAGGCCCCCGCCCCGGTATCGCGGTGGTCGAAGATGTCGACGGCGAGAATGCTATCGGCGCCTATTGGGGTGAGATCAACACGACCGTCCACAAGGGCTTTGGCCTGTCCGGAGCGCTGACCAACGGCGTGATGCGCGATCTTGGCGACCTGCCCGAGGGGTTCCCGGTCATCGCCGGATCCGTCGGCCCCAGCCACGCCTTTGTCCATGTGCGCGAGATCGGAACGCCTGTCACCGTGTTTGGCATGCAGGTTGAAGACGGCGATCTGATCCACGCCGACCGGCACGGCGCTTTGGTCATCCCGGCAGGTGACATTCCCAAACTGGCCAATGCGATCCGCAAGCTGCTTGAGACCGAAAAGCTGGTGCTGGAGCCCGCCCGCGCCAAGGGCTTCGACTTCGCCGCCTTCGAAGCCGCCTGGA
This sequence comes from Ruegeria sp. AK4, assembly GCF_056541025.1. Classification (NCBI taxonomy): domain Bacteria; kingdom Pseudomonadati; phylum Pseudomonadota; class Alphaproteobacteria; order Rhodobacterales; family Roseobacteraceae; genus Ruegeria; species Ruegeria sp. AK4. Next base: position 84,168 of record NZ_JBQFXS010000002.1, on the reverse strand, counting down.
CCGCCTTCGAAAAAGCCCGCACCTGATGGTCAAAAATTCCGGTGAACCGGTTCCCGGAGCGATTGGAAACACAGCGCGGAAATCTCAAGGTCCAACGCAGGCCCGATCCGGCACTAGTTTCCCGCATTGCTCGCGGTGTGCAAAACCCAATCTCGTACTTTTATCGCATCGTCCGAGAGTGGCGTCTTTTTGGACCAGACCAAGTAGAACCCCTTGCCGGTCGCCCATTGCCAGTTGGGTCTGCCGGCAAGAAGACCCTGATCTATCAAACCGTCGGTCAGGTGTTTCCAGCCAAAGGCAAAGCCCTCACCCGCCATGGCGGCCTGCAGCACAAGGGCGTAGTCGTTCAGACGCAGACCCGTATTGGGGACAGCGTTCCTGATTGAGAAATGCGCGAACCAGTCGCTCCAGCTGGGTCGTTGACGGATCGGCTCTTCAAGATGAATCAGCCGCTGGTTCAACATGTTCGGCAAACTGCGCAAATCCACCGCCGCCGCCATAACACGTGGCGAGGCGACGGGATAAATCACTTCTTCGGCGATCAGGGCACTTTCGCACCCGGCCCAGTTTCCATCCCCCTGACGCACCGCCAGACTTATGTTTTCGGCGTCAATATCGGGTTCCCGGTCACTGGATTGCAGGCGCAGGTCGATCTTTGGATGCTGGCTCTGCAAATCGGCAAGGCGCGGCATGATCCAGTAATTGTTGAAAGCGGTTGACGCGCTGAGTGTGACATAGCCGGCCCGTTTTGTTTGCTGGATGGATTCAACCGACAAGGCCAACTGCTCGAACGCGCGCGAGACATCCGCCAGAAGACGCTCTCCGGCACCGGTCAGGATGACCTTACGGTGGCTGCGGGTGAACAAGGGCGTGCCCAGCCCTTCTTCAAGACGTCGAATGGATACGCTGACCGCAGGTTGCTGCACGTTCAGCTCCTGCGCGGCGCGCGTGAAGGATTGCAACCGCGCGGCCGCCTCGAAGACGACAAGATTGCGGGGCGACCCAAGCTGTTTCCAAAGTTCTTGCATAAACTGTGTTTATGCAATTCATTCAAATTTTCAAGCGTCACAGGCGTTTCCCTTGCAGATAGTATGCCGCAAAAAAATGGAGTGCTCATTATGGCTCGGCGCGCACGTCAATCCCGTTCCCGTGCTTCCGGGGCCGGTTCGGTCCCGGCATCCCCCTATATCCAGCGCCGTCTGGCGTTCTTTGACCCCCTGAATGAAGAGGATCTCTCCCGCCTTGAAGCTCAGGTTGACTGGATTTTTGAAGATGTGGGCCTCGCCTTTCGCGACGACCCCAAAGCGCTGGACCTGTGGCGCCGCGAAGGCGCGCGGATCGAAGGCGACATCGTGCGCGCAGACGCCCAGTGGATTCGCAGCCTGTGCGCCAAGGCACCCAAAAGCTTCAGGCAGATCGCCCGCAATCCCGACCGTTCGGTGGTCATCGGTGACGGCAATCAGGTCTTTGCCCCGGTCTATGGCGCGCCTTTCGTGCGCGATCTGGAAGGCGGGCGCCGGTATGGCGACATCGAGTCGTTCCGGAAACTGGTCAAACTGACCTACATGCACCCCAACCTACATCACGGCGGCTTCGTGACCTGTGAGCCCTGCGACGTTCCGGTCAGCAAGCGGCATCTGGACATGATGTTCGCCCATATGACCCTCAGCGACAAACCGCATCTGGGCGCGATCACCGAGTTGAGCCGTGCGCAGGACAGTGTCGACATGGCCGAGATCGTCTTTGGCGCGGATGTCATGGCAGAAAACTGCGTCATCATGGGCAATGTGAACACGAACTCTCCGCTGCTTGTGGACCGGGTGGTCACCGAAGCCGCGCGGGTCTATTCGACGCGTGGCCAGGGCATGATTGTTGTGCCGTTCATCCTGTCGGGCGCGATGGGTCCGGTCAGCACCGCCGCCAGCGTCGCGCAAGCCATGGCCGAGGCGATGATGGTCTGCGCCTATGTGCAACTGCTGCGCCCCGGCGCGCCGTTTGTTCTGGGCAATTTCCTGTCATCCATGTCGCTGAAGTCCGGCGCGCCGACATTTGGGATGCCCGAGCCTGTGATCTCGAATTACGCCATCGGCCAACTGGCGCGCCGCGCCGGTCTGCCGCTGCGCTGCGGCGGCTCGCTGACCGCATCCAAGATCGAAGACGCGCAGGCGGCTTATGAATCTGCGGACTCGATGCATTCGACCATGCTGGCGGGGGCCAACTTCGTTCTGCACTCAGCGGGCTGGCTTGAAGGCGGCCTGTGCACTGGTTTCGAGAAGCTGATCATGGATGCGGACCGTCTGGGCTCGTACCAGAAGGTGCTCAGCCAGGGTCTGGGCACCAGCGAAGACGCCTTTGCCCGCGATGCCTATGACGAGGTCGAGGCAGGGGGCCATTTCCTGGGCTGTGGTCACACCGTGCGCAACTATCAGACTGCTTTCTATGAGCCGAAGCTCAGCGACAGCGAGAATGTCGAAAGCTGGGAGGAAGGCGGCTCCAAGGACATGCGCCGCCGCGCCTATGAGCGCTGGATTCAGATGCTGAACGAATATCAGCCCCCCGCGATGGACGAGGCCAAGAAGGAAGAACTGGCCGCCTACGTCACCAAACGCAAAGAAGAAATCCCGGACGCCTGGTACTAAAACCGGGATCGCTTCATCTGGCAGTAAATATCATCGGGGGGTGAATTGAGCCGCAGGCTCAAGTGGGGGCAGACAGCCCCCTTCCCCTAACCCCACAAAAGACACAGGACCCTCTCATGCCCGAGATTCAAAAAGAAGAAAGCACAGGTGGCAAAAAGCTTCCCTCCCACGCCAAGGTCGTCGTCATCGGCGGCGGTGTTGTGGGCTGTTCGATCCTGTTCCACCTGGCCAAGTTCGGCTGGAAAGACGTCGTGCTGCTGGAGCGTGACGAATTGACCTCCGGCTCAAGCTGGCACGCGGCGGGTCAGATCCACACGATCAGCTCGGACCCCAATATCTCGCGCCTGCAGAGCTATACCATTGATCTGTATAAGGAGATCGAGGAGACCTCGGGCCATTCCGTGGGCATGCACATCACCGGCGGTTTCTACGCGGCCTCGACCAAGGAGTGGTACGACTACCTCAAGCGCGAACGCTCGAAAGCGCGCTATATGGGTCTGCATCAGGAATTCATCAGCCCGCAGGAACTGGCCGAGCGTCACCCGCTGATCGACTCCAAACACTATCACGCGGCGCTCTGGGATGAGCAGGACGGCGATGTGGACCCCTCGGGCGCGACCTATGCATTCGCCAAATCCGCCCGCCACCACGGCGCGCAATATTTTACCCATTGCGGCGTGACCGCGATGAGCCAGCGCCCCGACGGCAGCTGGGACCTGACCACCTCCAAAGGCGTCATCAACGCCGAGCAGGTGGTGAACTGCGGTGGCCTGTGGGCGCGCGAAGTGGGCCAGATGTCGGGCATCCACCTGCCGGTGCAGCCGATGGAGCACCACTATCTGATCACCGATACGATCCCGCTGATCAGGGACCGCATGGAGAGCATGGGCGAAGCCGGTCGTCTGCCCGCGGGCATCGATTATGAGGCCAACATCTATTTCCGTCAGGAACGCCACGGCATGCTGCTGGGCACATATGAGCCAAAATCGACCCCGTGGAAAGTGAACGGCACGCCCTGGGATTTCGGCCACGAGCTGCTGCAGCCCGATCTGGACCGCATCGCCGATCGTCTGGAAATGTCGTTCGAGCGCATACCCGCCATTGGCGAGTCCGGCATCAAGGACACTATCAACGGCCCGTTCACATTCGGTCCCGATGGCAATCCGATGATCGGTCCGGTTCCGGGCATGAAGAACTATTGGGTCGCCGTGGGCGTCATGGCGGGTTTCTGTCAGGGCGGCGGCGTCGGTCTGACCATGGCCGAGTGGATGATCGACGGCGAGCCTTCGATCGATGTCTGGGCGATGGACGTGGCACGGTTCGGCGAGTTCGCGACACCGGACTGGGGCACCATCAAATCCTCGGAAAACTACGAGCGCCGCTTTGTCATGACTTTCCCGAACGAAACCCTGCCAAGGGGCCGGATGCAGAAGACCACCGCGCTTTATGATCGTCTGATCGCCAAGGGGGCCGTGATGGGTCAGGGCTTTGGTCTGGAAAACGCGTTGTGGTTTGCCAACAATGCCGAAGACGCAAATGAAACCCCGACCTTCGAGCGCAACCGCAGCCACGACTATGTCGCGCGCGAGGTGAAAGCCGTGCAAGAGGCCGTGGGCGGCATCGAGATCGCCAACTTTGCCAAGCACGCATTCAAGGGCACCGGTGCAAGGGACTATCTGAACCGCACTCTGGCCGGCCACATCCCGGAACCGGGACGTCTGGCGCTGACCCCGATGCTGACCGAAAAGGGTCGCCTGTATGGCGACCTGACGGTAGCCTGTCTGGCAGATGATCACTTCATGCTGTTCGGTTCGGGCGCGATGCAGGACGCCCACCGCCGCTGGTTCGAAAAGGACCTGCCTGCGGATGTGAGCTATGCCAACGTCTCGGGCGACTGGCACGGGATCGCCCTGTCGGGCCCCAAATCGCGCGAGCTGCTAGCCCGCATTACCCGCGACGATGTCAGCGCCGATGCGTTGAAATTCCGCGATCTGCGCCAGACCTTCGTGGGCGGCGTGCCGGTGATCCTGAACCGCATCTCGTTCTCGGGCGAGCTGGGCTTTGAGGTCTACTGCAAGCCGATATACCTGCTGCGTCTGGCCGAGGCGATTGAAGAGGCCGGTGCCGATCTGGGTTATCGCTGGTATGGTGCACGTGCCCTGCTGTCGCTGCGACTGGAAAAGGGTTGGGGCGTCTGGACCACCGATTTCCGCCCCGATTTCAACGCGGTCGAATCCGGCATGGATGCCTTCATCAACTGGAAGAACGACTTTGTCGGAAAGGAAGCGACCGAGAAGTTCAAGGCAGACGGTGTTACCCGCAAGCTCGTCACCATGACCATCGACGTGGACGGCATCGATGTTACGAACGACGAGGCGATCTTGAAAGACGGCCAAGCAGTCGGCTACGTCTCGTCCGGTGGCTATGGCCACCGCGTCGGCAAGTCGATGGCGATGGGCTATGTCGCCTCGCACAGCGCGGCACCGGGAACCAAGCTGCAGGTGGAAATCCTGGGCGAGTTCTACGACGCGGAAGTGCTGGGTTCCCCCGCTTACGACGCCAACGGCGCAAACATGCGCTCCTGAGAAAGGAAAGCCGAATGGGTCGTGCCCATTGAACAGCGGGTTGGCAAAGCGGTCATGCCAGGCCGGCACATACGGCTTCATTTACTCCGCGCCGACAATTGACGCTCGATCCCGGTAGAGCCGGTGAACGACACGGCCTGAATGACGGGCGATTGCAGCAGCGTATCGGAATTCAACTGCGGATCGCCAAACACAATTGAAAACGCCTCAGGCGGCACATCAGCTTCGACCAGAATGCGGGCCGTTTCGACCGGGCCCGAGGGCGTTTCCTCGGCGGATCTAAGGTTCACGCTGCACCCGGCGGCCAGCGTGCCCGACAGTTTGCGTGCCGGAGTGTTCAGCGGTAGGTTCCAGGATGAAAACGCGGCCACAGGCCTGACGGGTTCGAGATAGGTCAGATGCCAGCTATTGCGCTGCCGCGAGGGGATCTGTAGCCCGTACAGGCGCTGCGCCTCGCCGGCCGCCCAGCGGAACATCTCGACCAACAGTTCCGCCTCGGCCAGGGATTCGCGCAATGGCTTGCCAAAATCCAGCGTCACCAGCGCGGCCGGCAGATCGGCGGTTTTCGACTGAAAATGGCTGCGCTTGTTGGGGGGCGGTGCGCTCCAGGACGCGAAGCCTGTTCCGCACTCTTTAGCGCGGTATCCAGATCGGCCCGCGTGGCGATCAGAAAGGCCCCAAGGCTTGGCCATTTTGCCGGATTCAAAGCTTCAAGACGTTGGTATCGGTCGCTGCAACGGTTTGGCCTCCAATAAAAAGTCCGGAATTCGGATAGTTGGACAGTGCTTGGCTGAGATGCATCCTAATGTGTTGTTCCATCTTGGTTTTTGATATTATATTTTATAACCATAGAGTGATCCGAAACCCACTCCAATGCATCTCCGTGACAAAAAAAACCCTTTTATCCCCGTCAATTGACACATGCCATGAGACCCGTTGACTGGCGACGCCCCGGACGAAAAATGACAGGCACCATGAAATCAGGACAGATCAAACGCACCACCGCCAAGCTGGAAGTCACCAATCGGCTGCGCGAACAGATTGCATCAGGCGATCTGGGACCCGGGCAGAAACTGAACCTCAAGGACGTCAGCGAAGGCATGGGGGTCAGCATGACCCCGGTGCGCGAGGCGTTCGAGCAGCTTGCCGCCGAGGGGCTGCTGCAACGCGACGCCTATCGCGGCGCGCGCGTGACCGAGCTGTCTGCCGAGGAATACGAAGAGATTTACCTGGCCCGTGTCGGGCTCGAACAGTTGGCCCACCGGCTGGGGGCCGAAAACATGACGCCGGCCCAGTGCAATGAACTGGCCCGCTGCCTGACCGAGATGGAGGCGGCGATCTCTGCAAACGATATCCTTGCCTTCATCGCCTGTGACCGCAGGTTTCACGAGATCATCTATTCCGTCTCAGGGCGGGTCCGGTTGCATGAAAAGCTGATGACCCTGCGCTACACCGCCGAACGCTATACCCGCGCAGTCTTTGCCCTGCCGCACGGCGGGATGAAGGATACGCTGGACAGCCATCGGGACATACTGGCCGCCTGCCGCAAAAACGACGGTGCCGAGGCGGCACGGCTGATTGCCGAGTATTTGGCCGTCACCGTCGACAGCTTTTGTGCCGAAGCCGCGCCCGAATAGGTTCAGTCCTTGCGCCGGATGCCGACCCCGGCACCCAGCAGTGCCGGTTTGGGCAGGGTCTGGTCGCGAGCAAAGCGCGCCTCGAGTTCGGAAAACATGTCCTCGGGGAAATCAGCGGCGGTAACGCTGTCGGGGGTTTGCCGGACATGCATCACCAGTGCCTCGTACATTGCGACAAGCTGGTCCTGCGCGTCGAACATCTCGAGCCCGAAATGCACACGCTTGCGGTCCAGATCAGCGAAGTAGCTGGTGATCGTGATCGGATCGCCCAGCTTGATCTCACGCCGGTATTGGATCAGGGATGACATCGTATACATGGTGCACCCAGTCCGTTCGCGATACGGGTGATCCAGCCCAAAGCTCTCCATATCCTTGTCGATCGCTTCGCCAAAGGCATAGATATACGCCCAATCGCCCATATGTCCGTTATAGTCGATCCAATCTTTTGAAACCTCGCGGGCCATTGCGACCGTCTTGCCGCGCATTTTGAGTTCCCCTTGTTCGGCTGGCGCGGCGATCGTACCCGCACCAGTTACTTACCGAAGTTCCAACCTTTGAGCATCCGGATCAATGCGGCGGACGCGTTTGACGGGCGCGATTCCATTCATTTCACACGCTCCATGATCATGGCGATCCCTTGCCCGACACCGATACACATCGACAGGCAGGCATACCGCCCGTTGGTTTTCTCAAGATGGCGCAGGGCCGTCAATATGATCCGTGCGCCGGATGCGCCCAGCGGATGGCCCAGGGCGATGGCACCCCCATTGGGGTTGATCCGGCTATCATTGGGGTCAAGCTCCAGATGTTTGCAGCAGGCCAGCACCTGCGCGGCAAAGGCCTCATTGATTTCAATCAGGTCCATATCCGCCATCGACAACCCGGCGCGTTCCAGCGCCTTGGGCACTGCATAGGCGGGGCCAATTCCCATAATGCGGGGCGGCACGCCTGCAACTGCGCCGGACACGATCCGGGCACGAGGGGCAGCCCGATCCATTCCGGTGCCGATCATCAGCATCGCCGCCCCGTCATTCACCCCCGACGCGTTTGCGGCAGTGGTGACACCTTCGGGGAAAAGGGTCCGCAATGCCGCCATCTTGTCCAGCCGGACATCTGGACGGGGATGTTCATCTGCCGTGACCGTATGGGATGCGCCCTTGCGCCCCGCGAAGGTGATCGGCGTAATTTCGGCGTCAAAGAAACCCCGCGCGCGCGCGGCCTCGTAGCGCTGTTGCGAGGCAAATGCGAACTGATCCGAAGCCTCGCGCGTGATCTCATAGTCCCGGGCCAGAGCGTCGGCGGTTTGCGGCATCGGAAACTCGCCATGTGTCTCGGCAATGCGCGGGTTGGGGAAGCGCGCCCCGATGGAACTGTCGAAGATCTGCGCATTGCGCGCAAACGGGATTTCCGATTTGCCGACGATAAAGGGCGCGCGGGTCATGCTTTCCACCCCGCCTGCGATGTACAAAGGCGCTTCACCCACCGTCACGGACCGCGCCGCGTCCAGTGCCGCCGCCATGCTCGAACCGCACAGGCGGTTGACGGTCTGGCCTGCGACCGAGACCGGAAGCCTCGCCAGCAACGCCGCGTAGCGGGCCACGTTGCGGCTGTCTTCGCCGGACTGGCAGACATTGCCCAGTACCACGTCCTCAATGTTTTCGGCGTCGAACGGACTGCGCGCCATCAGGGCCTCAATCACCTGCGCCGCCAGATCGTCCGGGCGGATCGATGCCAGCGCTCCGCTGTGACGCCCGAACGGGCTGCGGATACCGTCATAGATATAGGCGTTCAGCATCTTTGCTCTGTATCCCCTTTTGGCGGCCGTGCAGAGCTGGGTCCCGGCGCGACTGGTTCGGCGCGACGCTGGTCAGACATACGCTCGCATGAAAATCACTGAGATAGCTGTCTGGCGTTTTCCAGGTTTTCACGTTCTCGCCCGACAGTCGGAAGTGCGGAAATCGAAGCGTCTCGGCGATCGCGGCGAGGTCTCGTGAGTTCAATGCACTGACGTGGCGCAGCATCACGTCCTTTGAGGCAAGAACGGGGTCGTCAATCATAACCGGCTCCTGTGCTGTGTTCCTGCTTGTCGCCTGAATACCGGGGTCAAAACCCATCCCTGTGGCGGTGATCAAGCATTATAATTCATAACGCTTCAACAGGCGCGCCACAACGTAAATGGCTGTTTCGCCCTGTTTTTTCTGATGCAATCATCAATCGGGCAATCGGCAAAAAAAGTTGTTTTTCATTATTGACAATATACGCAGACTGGTTATTTGTCATTATTGACAACAATGGAAACGTGATGTCGCGCCCGAGCCTCAAAAGACAACGCACCGAAGAGATTCTGGAAGCCTACATGACCTGCGTCGCCCGCTACGGATTAGAGGGCGCGACGCAGGAACGGATTGCTGCCGAAGCAGGGGTCAAACGGCCTTTGCTGCGGAACTATCTGGGCAATCGCGACCAGATGATAACCGCCCTGAACGGTCATGTGGCCGGGTTCTTCGACGCCCTGACCGCGCAGCTTGAGCTGGTCCTGTCAAACACGGAAACGACAGGCGAGCTTATCGATATCCTGTTCGACAAGGATCAAAAGGTCGACTCGCGACTGATGCTGGCCTGGCAGGCTTTGTCCGCATCGGCCAGCGATTACCCCGGCCTGACAGCAAATCTGCTGTCCAGCCTGTCGCGGTTTGTCGGCGTTTTGCAGGCCACGCTGCAACGTCTGTCACCCCGGGCCGACCCGAACCGGGTCCGCGCCGTTGCCCAGGGTATTTCGGCGTCGTTTCAGGGGCTTGATGCCATATCGCAACTTTCCCCGCCAGCCAGCTGGCACGCTGAACTGAAACTTTCGGCCACCTTGCTGGTCAGCACTTTGGAGACCACCGAATGACCCGGGCCCGCACCATCAATTACATTGCCTTTCCCGTACTGCTCATGGCCTCGGTCCTGGGGCTGTACTGGATCTGGGGCATGGTGTTTCTGTGGTGGATCGTACCATCCATGCAGTCCGGACGCGTGTTTCTGGTGGCTGAAATCGAACGAGCCGAGGACCCGATCCTGTTCTGGCTGGTGGCCCTTCTCTGGGCGGTGTTCGGCGTCAGCATGATCGCCGTCAGCATTTTCCCCCAATTCGCAACCTGGCTTGTCTGAGGAGACAGAGCATGACTCGAATGTACCATAACCTGCCGGTCGAGGCGTATACATCGCAAGACTGGTTTGATCGCGAACAGAAACTAATATTCTCGCGCACCTGGCGCTTTGCAGGGCTGGCCGAGGATGTGCCCGAACCGGGTCACTATATCTCGGTTCAGGCCGGGCTGAACAATCTGTTCATCGTCATGGGCCGCGACCGGCGCCTGCGCGCGTTTCACAATATCTGCCGCCATCGCGGCACCCAGCTGATCCGCGCGGTCGGCAAGACCCAAAAGGCGCTGACCTGCCCCTATCACGACTGGACCTATGACCTTGAGGGCAACCTGATTTCGGTGCCCGATGAAGCCACCGAGTACCCCAATGGCGTCGACAAGACCTGTCTGGGTCTGAAACCGGCCAGCGTCGATATCTGGCGCGGCATGCTGTTTGTCCATCCCGAACCCGATGCGCCCTCGCTTGCGGCATGGTTTGGCGAGGTCGATCCGCATCTGGGCCCGCACAAGCCCGAGGAACTGGTTGAATACGCGGATGCGCGCAATTCCTACGAGATCAGGGCGAACTGGAAGATCGTCGTCGAAAACTACATCGACGTCTATCACCTGAGCCATCTGCACTCCAACACGCTGCACATGTATGACCACGGCAAGGCAGAGTATGGCTGGAAAGGCCCGCACTACCATTTCTGGGAGCCCCCAGCACCGGATTACGCCAAAAATCTGGAAAAGAACCTTCCCAGCCCCCGCGTCATCCCCGAACCGCATGACGGCGCCTGGGTGCCCATGCTGTTCCCCGGCATCGGGCTGGGCGCCAGCGAAGACAGCTGGAACCTGTTCATCATCACCCCGCTGGCCCCGAACCTGACGCGGATCGAAAACCGCACCAAACTTGCCAATGTCTCGGAATGGGAATTCCAGAAACAGCAGTGGAACAGCTGGGGCTTCTGGAAGACCCTCGGCGGTGCGAAATACGAAGGCGACGATGCCACGGACGAAGACGATCCCATGGCATCGGGCGATTTCACCAAAGAAGATATCTATGCCTGCGAACAGCAGCAGAAATCGCTGGACAGCCCGTATCTGGAAATCGGCCCCGCCGCCAAAGGCGAAAGCCCGATCACCAACCACCAGAAGGCGGTTCTGAACTTTATGGACGCGCAGAAAGCCGCAGACACCTAAGCCGCGTTGCGCGTCTGGCGGATAACCGGGGCCTTGCCCCTGCTATACCGCCAGACCTGCCACGCTGCGTATCAACATATCGGAGAACTCTAATGAAGCCCATCGCCGCAACAGCCATCGGCATCGTACTGGCCGCCACGCTGGCCATCGCCGCGCCATCTGATAGCCCCGAAGACCTGGCCAACCGCGTTCTGGCAGCCGCCTCGGTCGAGGATATGGCATCCACATGGAAAAGCTGGCATCCGGAAGCCGAACATAAAATCAAGGTCCGCATCGGCCTGGGCCAGCCGGACTGGGATTTCAGCTACCGCGCGGCCGATTGGGCAAACCTGCCGGACTGGACCGAGGATCCGCAGGTGCGCGAGGCCATGAAAGGCTACACCGAAACCGCAAGATCCAAGCCCGAGATCACTGTGAAACCGGGCGAGGAGGCGACGACAGTCACCGCCATTACCCGTGTCGATTATGTCTGGGACAATTTCAGCGGCAGCATGAAACAAACCGACACGTTCGAAATCGTGACCCAGCTGAACCGCCCGGTCATTCGGTCGCTGACCACCGAATTCGACTATCGATGAGTGTCCCATGTTTCTGTTTTTGCTGACAAACCTGTTTTTTCTGGGCAGCTTTGCCTGGCTTGTCATCTCCGGTGCCGGCTGGGGCCTGTGGGGCGCATGGTTGCTTGCGTGGTTCTGCAGTGACTACGCGGTGACGTGGATGACCGGCTACATGCCCCCGGCCTGGGTCTGGGGTGCCATTCTGGCCATACTCGCGGGCCTGTGGACTGTGCTGCCTCTGGTGATTTTAGGAAACTGATATGACGCATGAATTCTTCACTCTGACCGTTGCCGACCTGCGCCGGGAAATCGACGGGACCGCCATGACGGTCACATTTGACAAACCCGCCGGGCACGAGAACCAGTTCCAGTGGCAGGCCGGGCAACATCTGCCCCTGCGGTTCTTTTTCGACGGGCAGGAACACCGCCGCTGTTACACCATTTCCAACCCACCGGACGCGCCGATGCGGATCACGGTAAAACGGGTCAGGGACGGCGTGATCTCGAACCATATCGGCGACGATCTGAAACCCGGTGACCGGGTCGAGGCCAACCCCCCGTCCGGTCATTTCGCATTGCAGCCGGGCGCGCTGAAACGGCGCACGCATTATTTTCTGGGCGGCGGTAGCGGCATCACACCGCTGTTCTCGATGATCAATACGGTGCTGGCACACGAGCCGCATTCCGTGGCGCATCTGATATATGCCAACAAAAGCGCGGACAGCATCATCTTCAAGGATGAACTGGACGCGCTGGTCGCCGCACATCCGGATCGGTTCACGGTGCGGCATGTGCTGTCCTCGCCATCGATGTGGAGCTGGTTTTCCCCCTGGCGGTCCGGGCGCGTGGATGCCGAAGCGATTGCCGCAGCGATCGCGGAAACCCCGCCGGTTGCGCAGGATGTGCACTATTGGATCTGCGGCCCCGGCGGGATGAACATGGCCGTGCGGACTGCCTTGCAGGGCATGGACGTGCCTTCGGACCGTATTCACTATGAAACCTTCGGCGGCGCGGTCGAGCAGGACAACAGCGTCGAAGGTATCGCGGCTACGGCCTCGGTCACGCTGGATGGCAAAACCCATTCCGTCGACATCGCCGCCGGTCAGACCGTGCTCGAAGCTGCCCTCGCTGCCGGGCTGCACCCGGATTACAGTTGCCAGTCAGGCGTTTGCGGTAGCTGCCGTGCGCGGTTGAAGGAAGGGAGCGTGCACATGCGGGCGCAAATGGCGCTGGATGATCAGCAGGTCGCGAACGGAGAGATTCTGACCTGTCAGAGCGTGGCCCGGACCGATGAACTGAAAGTTGCGTTTCCTTAACCGGCTGCGCGAGCGCGATTTTCTGTCCTATTTGCCGGCTGGGGCTGGAATGGGAACCATTTAGGGAGCAAAACTACATGGACACACCATGAGCAATACAATCCGTATGACCAAGAACCGGCGAACTTTCAAACAGTACCGGGTATACCCGCGATGCGATACGATTTTTTTGAACGGGCTGGCCTGATCAAGTCGCTTCCCGGGCAAGAAAAGAAAAACACCTATCGCGACTATCCGGAACATCTGTTGCTTGAACAGGATTTTTTTGTTCAGGCACGCGAAGCGGGTCTGTCAGTGGGTGAACTCAGATCCATGTGCGACGCGTTTGATGGCACCCACACGCCCGGAATCGCAATGAACGTGATCGAGACCAAAATCCGTCAGACCGAACGCACACTCGCCTTCCTTCTTAACACGCGTGAACGCATTCAGGAGGAGCTGGGCGCGCCCGTTTCAGACACTGCGGCAGGTGCCGGGCCGGGATGACGGCACTCAGCCTGAACCACCCGTAACGACCCCCTCTGCCACCCAATCGTCGAAAACCTTCAGCACGGCCTCGCTGAATTCGGCGTCGTTGATATGGGCGTCGACCACGGTCATCGGAGAAACGGTCGGTATGATCTCGTGCGCGGCGTCAACCGTTGCGGCCAGACCTTCCGGGTCATGCGCCTCTTGCCCTTCGCGGTCCCATTCCTCGATGCCCCCGGTGGGCAGGAAGAAGTGCACCGGCCCGGTTGCCGTTTTCAGCCGGCTCGCCATTTCGCCAATGGCCGCCCGGCGTTCTTCGGCGTTGAACACCGCACTTTTGATCAGGCGATTGTGTTCGTGGAAGGGGCGGTCGATGTATTGCGCGGGTACGTCCTGCCAGCCCGCGAAATCCAGCAGGTCCAGCGCCCCGGGCGCGACCAGTTGGGGCACGCCCGCGCGCCCGGCATTGGTCAGCCGGTCCTGCCCGGACGACACCAGCGAACCGGCCAGCATATTTGCAAACTCCTGCATGCAGAAATCCATCACGCAGCAGAACGCGCCCTCGCCCGCCAGTTTCTCGAACGCCATGCCGCCCATGCCGGTCGAATGGAACACCGCCACCTCATAGCCGCGCTCTTCCAGTGCCGGTTTCAGCGTTTTCATATAACGCAGGCAGGACGAGCCCAGCGAGGTCATCCCGATCATCGGCCGGTCGCGCCGGGGCGCATCGACCGCGCGCGCCGCGCCCAGAACCGCACCGGCCGCCTGGCTCAGCGATGAGCGGCAGACCGAGTTCATGCCATAAAGCCCCCCGGCCCACAGGATCATCTGAATGTCCGGGGCCAGACGGTGCGGCGGGATCAGCGGTGAAAAGCTGACCGTCGAGACGATGTATTTCGGCACCCCCAACGGCAACGCCTGCGCGCAGTCCAGCGCCAGATCGGTGCCCATGGTGCCGCCGGTGGCCAGCAGCGCGTCGAACCGGCCCTCGGCATAGGCCTGCGCCACGACCGAGGCCGCCCCGCGCGACATCACGCGGAACGCCTTGTTTTCATCCCCCTGGGCGATCACCTCGTCGATGGTCATGCCGCCCGCAGCGGCCACGTCATGTTTCGAGATGTCGGTGGGCCGGGCAGGATCGCCCAGAACCGAGACATCCATGGTCAGCACCTTGCCCCCCTGCGCGATGATGCACTCTTCGATATAGCGCATCTCGGGGTCTTTGGTGTCATAGGTGCCGATCAGCAGAATTCTCTTGTCGCCCATTGTGTCTCCTCCCTCGTGATCCTTTTACAGCTGAATCCACGCTGTTTTCAGATCGAAATATTTCTCCATCGCATGCAGCGACTTGTCGTGCCCGTTGCCCGATTGCTTGACCCCGCCCAAAGGCACGGTGCCATCCGCCCCGCCATAGGTGTTGACATGCACCACCCCGGCGCGAAGGCCCGCCACCATCCGGTGCGCGCGGCTGAGGTTCGCGGTCCACACCGCCGCGGCCAGACCATAGACGCTGTCATTGGCCAGACGCAGGGCCTCTTCCTCGTCCTTAAACGGGGTGACGGCCAGAACCGGGCCGAACACCTCGTTGCGGAACAGGTTGTCGGTGGGTTTGACGTCATTCATCACGGTGGGGGCCATGTAATAGCCACCGGTCTCAGACAGGACGCGGTCGCCGCCGGTGCGCCGCTCGGCGCCTTCGGCCTCGGCCTTGGTGACGAAATCCAAATTGCTTTCCAGCTCGGGCAGCGAATGCACCGCGCCGATCTGGCTGGTCAGGTCCAGCGGATTGCCGACGCAGTACGCTTCGGCCTGTTTCACAATCTCGGCCACGAAATCCTCGTGGATATCCTCTTGCACCAGCAGGCGCGAACCGGCGATGCAGATCTGGCCCGAATTGCGGAAGATACCACCCGCCGAGACCTTGGCCGACTGTGCCAGATCGGGGGCGTCGTTGAACACGATGTTGGGCGACTTGCCGCCCAGTTCCAGATAGCAGCGTTTCAGGTTCGACCGCGCGGAATATTCCAAAAGCCGCCGCCCCGTCGCGCCCGACCCGGTGAACACCATGATGTCCACATCCATCGACAGCGCCAGCGCCTCACCCACCACGCTGCCCTTGCCGGTCACGACGTTCAGCACGCCGTCGGGTACACCGGCCTCCAGCGCCAGCTCGGCCAGCCGCAGCAGCGATAGTGAGGCCGATTCCGCCGGTTTCAGAACCACCGAGTTCCCCGCCGCCAGCGCGGGCGCGATTTTCCACGCCCCGATCATCATCGGCATGTTCCACGGCACAATGGCCCCCACCACGCCGACCGGCGCGTGATGCACAAGGCCCAGAACGTTTTCCGCCGTGGGCGCGATCTGGCCATAGACCTTGTCAATCGCCTCGCCGTAATAGCGGAAGGTTCCTGCCGCCGACATCGGCTCGGCCTTCATGGCCATGTTGATCTCGGTGCCGTTGTCGCGCACGCCCAGAACCGCCAGTTCCAGCGCATGTTTTTCGATCAGTTCGGCCAGCTTGATCAGAACCTTCTTGCGCGCTGCCGGGGCCTGACGCGACCAGCGCCCGTCCTCGAATGCCGCGCGGGCGGCGGCGATGGCGCGCTCCATATCCTCGGGCGTTCCGGCGGCGATCCGGGTCAGCACCCCACCATCGATGGGCGAGATGACATCCAGTTGCGCGCCATCGGCCGATGCCTCCCATCGCCCGTCGATCAGATGGGCGCGGGCAGATACGGGTTGATTGCGCAAAGCGTCGATGGCCAGTTGATCCATGGGTCCCTTATCCTTGCTGATTTGGATGGTCGGAATCCACCGCAGGCATGCTGGGTTCCGGTTTGAGTTTGTTCTTGAACTCGAAAAACAGCGTGCGGCAATGCAGGATCAGGATCAGCACGATCAGGCCAAACAGGATAGCCGCAATCGGTCGGTCGATGAAATCCAGCGGCGTTTTCACGCGCGCCATGGCGCTGCGCAGCTTGGTCTCCATGATGCCGCCCAGAACCATGCCCAGGATGATCGGCACAATCGGCAGGTCCAACCGTTTGAGGATCAGGCCGAACACCCCGAACCCTACGGCAATAGCGCAGTCGGTGATCGAGTTGCGCAGGGAATAGACCCCCACAAAGGCCAGGATCAGGATCATCACGCCAAGGAACCGGGTCGGGATCTGGATGATCTTGAGCAGCAGGTTGGTCGAGAACAGCAGGAACACCAGAACGATCACGTTCAGCAGGATCAGCGCCATATAGAGCGCCATGACGAAATCCATTTGGTTTTCGAACAGTTGCGGGCCGGGGATCACGTTGTGGACATAGAACACCGACAGCATCATCGCCGTCAGCGCCTCGCCCGGAATACCCAATGCCAGCAGCGGGATCATCGCCGCGCCGGGCACGGCGTTATTCGCTGCTTCGGACGCCACCAGACCCTCGGGCGAGCCGTCGCCGAATTTCTCGGGCTCTTTCGAGGTCTTCTGGGCATAGGTGTAGGACAGGAACTGCGAGGTGAATTCGCCCGTGCCCGGCACCATGCCCATGAAAACGCCGATGCTCGAGGACACCGTGGCGATGCGTTTGATGCCCAGCAATTCCTTGAGGCCGGCAAACATGTTGCCGCTGACATGGGTATCGCCCGGGGCGTGGTTCTTTTCCAGAAGCAGCAGGAAGGACTGGCTGATCGCAAAGAGGCCCAGGACGACCACGATCAGGTCGACGCCCGAGGACAGCCAGCTTTGGTCAAAGGTGAAGCGCTTGGTGTATTTGACCGGCTCAAGCCCGATCGTGTTCAGGAAGATACCGAAAGCGGCCAGCATCCCGGCGGCAAAGATCTGCCCCCGATGCGCCAGTACGACCAGAACGATGCCCAGCAGGGCTGCCAGGAAAATCTCGCGGCTACCGAAATGCGGAGCAACAAGGGCCAGCACCGGCGACAGCACCATCAGGCAGATGATCGCGAAGACACCGCCAAAGAACGAAGCCGAATAGGCCAGCGCCAGCGCGCGATGCCCCTGCCCGCGTTTCGTCATCGGGTAGCCGTCATAGGTGGTCAGCGCGTTGACCGCGGTGCCGGGCGTGTTGATCAGAATGGCCGGGATGGCGCCGCCATACATCGACGAGCCATAGATGCCCAACAGCAAGGTCAGGCCCACTATGGGCTCGAACGCAAAGGTGGCGGGCAACAGGATGGCGATGGCGACAGCCGCGCCAACGCCGGGCAGCGCGCCAATGATGACACCACCGATCGAACCGATCAGCAGGGCGACGATCACCTGCCATTGCAACAGGATCGAAACACCGGACAGAAGCGTTTCCATGGTGGCCCCCTTACAGATAGGTCAGCGCAAAGGCGCGTACGGAATCAGGAAGGTATTCGTAGACAGCCCCGGCAGGGATTTTCACCTGCAGGAAGGCGCGGAAAACGATGGTGACGACAAAACCGAACAGGGCAGCAACACCGACGGCGCCCGATCCTCGGAAGCCAGCGCGCAGGGTCAGGAAGACCGCGAACAGCATCGTGGAAGACAAATAGCCAAGCTGCGGCACCAGTAGGACGTAGATCAGGAAATAGGCAACATACTCAAATGACCGGACCCAGAACCCGACCTCGGCCCAGCGGCCACTGATCCGGTCGGACATGGCCGAACTGAGCCAATGCAGAAAACCGAATACAACCATACACCAAACCGCAATCGTCGGCCACAGGCCCGGCTGCGCAAACCATTTGGTGCGTTTGACGACTTTGGTCTGCTCACCAAGCTGGGACAGGAGGAACACCGCAAAAGCCAGAAACAAAACGGCAAAAACGACATCGCCCGGTCGGCGGTATCTTTTGAACATGTCCTGAAGTGTCTTGGCAATCATCGTGGCCTCCTCCCATGAAAAAGGCGCGGAAAGTGGTTCCCGCGCCCCTGTATGGCGCTTACTCACCCAGGATTTCTTCAATTTTTGCGAAAGAAGCTTTGTCCTGTTCTATCTGCGCATTGGATGCATCCGGATCTTGCCAATAGATCAGCGCTCCGGTTTCCGCTGCCAGCTCTTTCGCCTTATCTGACTGAAGCGCCTTTTGCGCAGCAGCAGATATTTTCTCGCGCGCATCGGCGGGTGTGTCTTTATGGACGAACAGTCCATTCCAAAGGGCCAATGGCAGGTCCGGATTTAGTTCGACGACAGTGGGTGTTTCCGGAACCAGCGAAATTCGGTCGCCCCCGATGCTGGCCAGAACATTCACCTGATCGAGACACGGCAGCACGAGCTGCAGCGTCGTGTTGATCACATCCACGTCACCCGAGGCCAGCGTGTTGCAATCCAGCGCATCAAAAGCGGCTTCACTGGCAAAATCGAATCCGCTGCTGACGGCCGCCGCAAAGGTCACTTGAGTGGGTGGCAAAACAGAACCGAAATGTCCAAGGGCCACATCGTTTTCTTTGCCATGCTCGACAAGTTCGTCCCAGTTCGAGAACGGCGCGTCTTTGCTGGCTGCTATCACAAACGGATAGGTCAGAAAGATGCCAATTGGATCAAAGGGATTTGGGTTGAGTTCGGGAATCCCGATTTCCGGACCGATTACAGGAACACCAATGACAAATGAGCCGATTGTGTATCCATCTGCCGGGGCAGTCGCGACTTCCACCGCGCCAGGGAACGGACCACCGCCACCGCCGGGTTTGTTCACGACGGCGGCTGGAACGCCGTACATCGCCTGGAACTCATCGGCGATCATGCGGGTTAGAACATCCTCCAGATCACCCGGAGGCCATGGAACCACAAAGGAAACAGGCTTTTCGGGATATTCGGCCAGTGCTGCTGTCGCAGAGGCTGCCACCAAAGCGGCCGCAAGAAACTTCTTCATTTACACCTCCCAGTGTTTGGTTCATTAAATGAACCGTGTTAGCGATATTTATCTTGCTTTGTTAAATTCTATCTGTCAAGTATATGGTGCACCGGAGGAGGGCATAACAATGGGAACCGCGCTCAACGCTCTGAAAATGCTGGAATACTTTTCCAACTCACGACCAGAGATCGGACTGAGTCAGTTCGCGCGGCTTTCCGGCACCAACAAGGCTACCGCCCTAAGGCATCTGCGCGCTCTGGAGGAATTTGGCCTGATAGAACAGGATCAGATGTCCAAATCCTACATGATCGGACCCGCTGCGTTACGGCTGGCTGCGCTGCGTGAGATCGCAATGCCCGGGCTGGAAAGTGCCCGCATACACATGCGCGCCGCGATGCAGGAAGTCGGCGAAAGCTTGCACATGACTTTGCTGGAAAAAAACGTCCTTCAGACGGCGCTGGTTGTCGAAACAACAAAGCATAGCGTGCGCGTAAGCCTCGATCCAAGCGAAATCATTCCGGTAAATGCCACTGCTTCTGGCCTGTGTATGCTGAGCTTCGGTCCAGATTTTCTCTTGAAACGACTGGACGATGAAACCCAAAAACGTTTTACAAAAACCACGCTCACCGACCCGGAAATGATTCGCGCCCGTGTCGCACAGATTAAGCAGGCCGGTTGGGCCAACAGCAATGGCAGCTATGAAGATGGCGTTTCCGGCTTTGCCGCACCCATCTTCGGCATCGATCAATTCGCCGTCGGGACCATTTCCGTCGCTGTGCCCGAGATTCGCGCCACCGCCGCGCGGTTACCTCTGATTCTAAAAGTACTGCACACACTCTCGCGGAACCTTACCGCAAATTTCGGCGGCCAGACACCCGAGAGCTTTCCAACCGAGTTCTTGCCCTAACCGAATGGGTGGAAACAAACTGCGGAGACACGCGATATGAAAGACTCCAACTTTCTGAAAGAAAACAATGCCCGCTACTTCTGGCATCCGATGGCGCATCCCGCCGACAGCCAGAAGAACCCGCCCACCATCCTGACCGGTGGCGAAGGGGTCAGCATCGTCGATATCGACGGTCACAAAGCCATCGATGCCGTGGGTGGTTTGTGGAACGTGAACCTAGGCTATTCCTGCGACCCGGTGAAACAGGCGATCACCGACCAGCTGAACGCCCTACCCTATTATTCGACCTTCCGCGGCACCAGCAACGACAAGGCGATCGAGCTGTCCTATGAGTTGGCCGAGTTCTTTGCCCCCGACGGGCTGACCCGCGCGTTTTATACTTCGGGCGGTTCGGACTCGGTAGAAATCGCGCTGAAAATGGCGCGCCAGTATCACAAAGTGCGTGGCGAGGCGGGCCGTACCAAGTTCATCAGCCTGAAACAGGGCTATCACGGCACCCATTTCGCCGCCGCCTCGGTCAACGGCAACCAGAAATTCCGTGCGGCGTACGAGCCGATGCTGCCGGGCTGTTTCCACATCCCCGCCCCCTGGACCTATCGCAACCCGTTTGACGAAACCGACCCCGAGCGTCTGGCGCAGCTCTGCGTCAAGGCGTTGGAAGCCGAGATTGCCTTCCAGGGCGCCAACACCGTGGCAGCCTTTATCATGGAGCCGGTTCTGGGCGCAGGCGGCGTGATCCCGCCGCATAAATCCTTCATGCCGATGGTGCGCGAGGTCTGCTCGAAACATGGCGTGCTGCTGATCTCGGACGAGATCATCACCGCCTTTGGCCGCACCGGCAGCGAAAGCGGATCGCGCCATTGGGGCGTGCAGCCCGACATCATGACCACGGCCAAGGCCATCACCAACGGCTACTTCCCGTTTGGCGCGGCCATGATCTCAGGCGCGGTGGCCGAAGTGTTCGAAAGCGACACCACTGGCAAGGCTTCGGTCGATCAGGGCTATACCTATTCCGGCCACCCCGTCGGGGCTGCGGCAGCACTGGCTGCTTTGTCGGAAATCAAACGCCTGAACGTCTGTGAAAACGCCGCCGCACGCGGGGATGAGCTGTTTGCCGGTCTGAAAAAACTGGCCGAAAAACACAACGTGATCGGGGATGTGCGCGGGGGCGAAGGCCTGATGTGTGCGCTGGAACTGGTCTCGGACCGCACCACCAAGGCGCCGATTGCCAAGCACCTGCCGCTGCAGGTCCAGAAGACCGCTTATGAGGATGGCGTTATGGTCCGCGTGTCGGGCAACAACATCATCCTGTCGCCGCCGCTGGTCATCACATCGGACGATGTGGCCAAGATCCTGTCGGCGCTGGATACCGGTCTGGCCAGCCTCTAAGCCCCTCTCTGGCCGCGCAGATCCAGCGCGGCCAGTCCACCGGCACCCCTTTGAGCCCACGCTTTGCATCCCGTTCAGATATCGCCCGTGACGCCTGCCGACGCCGAATCCGTCGCCGGGTTGGTGTTCCTGCTGCTGAACGAACTGACCTCCGGTCAGGGCCCGGACAGGGCTGAAATGGCAACCATTGCGGATCGGGTTCTGCGTCTGGACAGCGTGTTCGGTTGTCTGGCGGTGGTCGACGACATCCCGGCTGGCGTCATCCTGCTGAACGAACGCGCCGCGATCTATGCGGGCGGCAGGTTCGGTGAGATTTCCGAGTTGTTTGTGCGGCGCGAATATCGCTCAGGCGGCGTTGCCCGTCATCTGGTCGAAGCCGCAAAACACCTTGCGAGAACGCGAGATTGGCCACGGCTTGAGGTTGACGCTCCACCCCAGCCGGACTGGGCGCGCAGCCTGCAGTTCTTTCTGCGGGAAGAGTTCGAGCGGGTCGGCCCCAGACTGAGTCTTCTGGCCTCCGCGCCATAAGCGTTACCCGCCACCCCGGTTCCGCCGCGCAGATGCGCGGCTAGGGGAAGTGTCAGACCCGAACGCCCTGCAGTTCTTCCAGCAATTCCAGTAGGTTATCCAGTTTTTCACGGCCCATCTGTGCCTCGATGCTGTCGACGATTGCTTGCGATGTTGCAAGGTTGTTGGCCAGAATGCATCGCCCATCGTCGGTAATCTTCACCATGGTCCGGCGCCTGTCCCGGTTGTCCGGCCGGCGGGTGATCTGGCCCTCGGCATGCATTGTTCGCAAGATGCGTGTCAGGCTGGGCAACAACAGGCAAGCTTCCTTGGCGATGGTGGTTTGTTCAACTTCACCCAGCTCATCCAAAACGCGCAGGATGCGCCACTTCTGTTCGGTCAGATTGATGTCCTGCAACATATCGCGGATCGGCGCCATCACCGTCTCACGCGCGCGCAACAACGCAATCGGAAGAGAACGGGATGTGGCTTGTTTATAGGTTTTTATGCTCATGCTGCCTCATAGAACGTCGCTGTAAGAATTGCAAAGGTTAACAAAGCAAGCTATTGACCGGTGTCCAACATAATGATAAACATGTTAACTACCAAAAGGAGGAAACATGCCACATTTTCACGTCGATTACTCCGGTAATCTGGAAGACACGGTCGACATGGGTGGCTTGTGCGAATGCATCCGAGCAACGGCGGCGGGGATCGACACCTTTCCCATGCCGGGCATCCGTGTCCGGGCCACGCGGGTCGATTATTATGCCATCGCCGATGGTGACACCGAGCATGGGTTCATCGACATCTCGATCCGCCTGCGCGGCGGGCGGCCCGACGGTGTCAAAAAGGACGCCACCGCGCGCATCTTTGATGCGGTCAAGGCGTATCTGGCCCCGGCCTTCTCACACCATTCTATCGCGCTCTCACTTGAGATGCGCGATATCGACCCGGACCTTTCACCCAAGATTGGAAATATCCGGGATCACTTGGCGACCACGCAGGAGGCCTGACGCATGAGCGCTCTGGACACAAATATAGAAAAACTGACTGGATTTCTGGCCCGTTTCAAAGAAACCGGCATCAAGAACCGCATCGCGGGCGAAGACCGCGACGGCGGCGCGGGTGTTTTCCAGTCCACCTCGCCGGTCGACAAATCGGTGATCTGCGACGTGGCGCACGGCACCGCCGACGACGTTGACGCCGCCGCCAAGGCAGCCCACTCCGCCTATCTCGAATGGCGCGACAAGCCCGCGACCGAGCGTCGCCGCATCCTGCTGAACGTGGCCGACGCCATCGAAGCCCGCGCGGATGAAATCGCGCTGTGCGAATGCTGGGACACCGGCCAGACCATGCGCTTCATGTCCAAGGCGGCGCTGCGCGGGGCCGAGAACTTCCGCTTTTTTGCCGATCAGGTGGTCCAGGCCCGCGACGGCCAGCACCTGAAATCGCCGACACTGATGAACGTCACCACCCGTGTTCCGATCGGCCCGGTGGGCGTGATCACCCCCTGGAACACGCCGTTCATGCTGTCGACCTGGAAGATTGCCCCGGCGCTGGCCGCAGGCTGCACCGTGGTTCACAAACCGGCCGAAGACAGCCCCCTCTCGGCCCGCCTGCTGGTCGAGATCGCGGAAGAGGCCGGTCTGCCCAAGGGCGTGCTGAACACTGTCAACGGCTTTGGCCCCGACGCGGGCAAAGCGCTGACAGAACACCCCCTGATCAAGGCCATCGCCTTTGTCGGCGAAAGCCGAACTGGCGCCATCATCACCAAACAGGGTGCCGATACGCTCAAGCGGATGCATCTGGAACTGGGCGGCAAGAACCCAGTCACCGTCTTTGAAGATGCCGATCTGGATCGCGCGCTGGATGCGGTCATCTTCATGATCTATTCGGTCAACGGCGAACGCTGCACCTCATCCTCGCGCCTGCTGATCCAGGACACGATCAAGGACGAGTTCGAAGCCAGACTGATCGAGCGTGTGAACAACATCAAGGTCGGCCACCCGCTGGACCCCGCGACCGAGATCGGCCCGCTGGTCACCGAAGAACATTACAACAAGGTTACCAGCTATTTCGATATCGCCAAAGAGGACGGCGCGACCGTGGCCGCCGGCGGTGTGAAAGTTGGCGACGAGGGCTATTTCGTCCGCCCGACCCTATTCACAAATGCCAACAACCAGATGCGCATCGCCCGTGAAGAAATCTTTGGCCCGGTTCTGACCGCCATCCCCTTCTCGACCGAGGAAGAGGCGCTGGAAATCGCGAATGACACGCCTTACGGCTTGACCGGCTATGTCTGGACCAACGACCTGACCCGCGCCCTGCGCTTTACCGACAAGCTCGAAGCCGGGATGATCTGGGTGAACTCGGAAAACGTTCGCCACCTGCCGACACCCTTCGGTGGCGTCAAGGCATCCGGCATCGGCCGCGACGGCGGCGACTGGTCCTTCGAGTTCTACATGGAGCAAAAGCATATCGGCTTTGCCACCGGTAAGCACAAGATCATGCAACTGGGCAAGTAACCCTCTGCATCGCCGGCCCTGACACGGGGCCGGCACAACCGAACCTGGAAACGCGCGCTTACCTCAACCTCCAGGAGGAGACAATGGGAGAAATCGTTCTCGCTGCCAAAATGACCCATGTGCCGACCATGCTCATGTCCGAGCAGGAAGGCCCTGTCAAAGGCGCCCGTCAAAACGCGATTGACGGGCACCGGGAAATCGCGCGGCGCGCAAAGGAACTGGGCGCGGATACGGTAGTGATCTGCGACACGCATTGGGTCGTCAATGCTGGCTTTCACATCAACGCCAACCATCATTTCGAAGGCATGTTCACCTCGAATGAATTCCCGCAATTCATCAAGGATCTGCCCTATGAATATGACGGCGACGCTGCCCTTGGCGATGCGATCGCCGAGATTGCCGAAAAGAAAGGCGTGCATACGCTCAGCCATCAGGTGGACAGTCTGGGACTGGAATACGGAACCCTTGTGCCGATGCGTTTCATGAGCCGCGAGGCCGATTTCAAGGTGGTCTCGATTGCCGCCTGGTGCACGGTCCACAGCCATGACGAAAGCCGCCTGGTCGGCGAGGCGATCCGCGAGGCGGTCGAGGCCAGCGACAAAAAAGTGCTGCTGGTGGCGTCAGGTTCGCTCAGCCATAAAATCTGGCCAAACAAGGATTATGCCGCAAATAATGGTACATTCACCATCAGTTCGGAATTCAATCGCCAGGTTGACCGTCACGTTCTGGACATGTGGCAGGCCGGAGATCACGCGACATTCCTGAAAATGCTTGGCGAATACGCGAATTTCTGCTGTGGCGAAGGGTCGATGCATGACACAGCAATGCTGTATGGCGCGCTGGGTTGGGACTCGTACGACGCGAAATGCGAGGTCGTCACCGAGTATTTCCCGTCATCGGGAACCGGGCAAACGAATGTTATCTTCCCGGTCACCTGAACGGTCTGACCGGCGCGCATCGCTAATTTGGAGTGGAGAGGATTATGGGAAAGATTGTTCAGGCCGCGAAAATCACGCATGTGCCAAGTATTTGGATGTCCCACACAATGCCGAAATACAAAGGCATCCGGCAACCTGCCATTGACGGCTATGCGCGCCTGCGGCAGGACGCGATCGACCGGGGCGTCGATACATTCATCATCTTTGACACGCACTGGATCACCAATCAGGGCTTTCACCTGAACACGAAAGAACACCACAAGGGCCGGTTCATCAGCCACGAGCTGCCGCACATGCTGGCGGATATGGAGTTCGACTATCGCGGCGATCATGAGCTGGGCGAAACCATCCTTGACGTTTTGCGCGAACGTGGCGAACGCGCCCTGGGCCATTCCCACCCCGACATGGGCATGGAATACGGCACGCTGCTGCCGATGTTTTTTATCAACGAAGGCATCAACGCGCGGGTGCTGCCGGTGGCGGTGAACCAATTCTCGTCCATTGCCGAAAACCGCGTCTGGGGCGAGGCCATCGCCGAAGCCATCCGCCGGTCGGACCGCAATGTCTCGATCTTGGCCTCGGGCTCATTCAGCCATGATTTTTCGCCCAACGAACGGTCGCAGGACGGGCTGAACTCGGTCAATGGCGAGTTCAACCGCCAGATGGACATGCGCGTGCTGGAACTATGGGAACAGGGTCGGTTTGAAGAATTCCTTGAACTTCTGCCCGACTACGCCAAGAAATGCGCCGGTGAATGCGCCATGAACGACACCGCCCTGCTGTTTGGTGCGCTCGGCTGGGGCAGCTACAAGGGTGAAATCGATATCTACACCCCGTATTTCGGAAGCTCCGGAACGGGTCAGGCCAATATCAGCTTTTCGGTCTGATCCCGGCCAATGATGCGCCCTCTGGCGGGGTCAAGATGTCCGGGGCCGGGCCGCGAAGGCTCGCGCCACCTAGAAAAGAACAACCAATGCGTGGGTGGCACCGACGCCGCCAAGGAGACCTGATGCGCTTTGCAACCTACACCGCCGATGGCGAAACCCTCTTTGGGGCAATCACCGATGACGGTGCGATTGCCCTGGATGACGCCTTTCCCGATCACTCCAGCCTGTTTGAGGTGATCGCCGCAGGAAAGTTCGATCAACTGTCCGCCGCCGCCCAAGGCAAGCCCGTCACCCATACCGAATATGAGTTTGAAATGGTGATGCCGGATGCCCGCCGCATCCTGTGTGTCGGCGTGAACTTCCCCGACCGCAACGCCGAATACAAGGATGGCAGCGCGCAGCCGAAATACATGTCGCTGTTCCCCCGCTTCGCAACCGGCTTTACCGGGCATGGCCGCAATTTGGTCCGCCCGCCGGAAAACCATACGCTGGATTATGAAGGCGAGGTGGTGATCGTGATCGGCAAGGAAGGCCGCCGGATCAGCCAGGAAGACGCCTATGACCACATTGCGGCGCTGACGCTCTGCAACGAAGGCACCATCCGCGACTGGGTCCGTCACGCCAAATTCAACGTAACCCAGGGCAAGAACTGGGACAACACCGGCGCCATCGGCCCGTGGCTGGTGCCCTTTACCGATGCGGCACAGCTGGATGACGCCCGGATCGTCACCACCGTGAACGGCGAAGTGCGTCAGGACGACACGCTGAACCGCATGATGTTCCCGATCCGGCGCGAGATCGAATATATCTCGACCTTCATGACCCTGCAGCCCGGCGACATGATCGTGACCGGCACCCCCACCGGAGCGGGCGCACGGTTCGATCCGCCCAAATATCTTGCACCGGGCGACGTGGTCGAAGTCACAGTCGAGGGCATCGGCACCCTGAGCAATGGTATCGAGGACGAGCAGGTATGACCCCCGAAGATCACGCCCGCGCTGCTGCCGATCTGCTGCAGGCCGAAGCCTCGCGCGGCCAGATCGGCCTGCTGACCCTGCGCCATCCCGAAATGGGCATGGACGACGC
Source organism: Ruegeria sp. AK4 (assembly GCF_056541025.1). Classification (NCBI taxonomy): domain Bacteria; kingdom Pseudomonadati; phylum Pseudomonadota; class Alphaproteobacteria; order Rhodobacterales; family Roseobacteraceae; genus Ruegeria; species Ruegeria sp. AK4. The sequence goes on along the minus strand of NZ_JBQFXS010000002.1, from coordinate 56,561 downwards.
CTATGAGGTACAGAACGCCATCTATCGCCAGAAACTGGCCGAGGGCCGCAAGGTGATCGGCTGGAAGATCGGGCTGACCTCGAAGGCGATGCAATATGCGCTGAACATCGACATTCCCGACAGCGGCATCCTGTTCGATGACATGGCCTTCGATCACGGCGGCACCGTGCCTGCGGGCCGCTTCATCCAGCCCCGGATCGAGGCCGAGATCGCCTTTGTCATGAAATCCGCCGTGGGCGGCCAAAACGTCACCCGCGACGACATCATCGCGGCCACCGATTACGTGACCCCCTCGATCGAAATCCTCGACACGCGGATTCAGCGGGTGGACCCGGACACCGGCAAGGCGCGCACCGTGTTCGACACGATCAGCGACAATGCCGCCAATGCGGGCATCGTGATGGGGCCGCAGCGCCACGCGGTCGATGCGTTCGATCTGCGCTGGGTCGGCGCGCTGACCTTCCGCAACGGCGAGATCGAGGAAACCGGTTTGGGCGCGGGCGTGCTGAACGACCCGGTCGAAAGCGTGGTCTGGCTGGCCCGCCGTATGGCGCAATACGGCCAGAGCATCGAACCCGGTCAGGTGATCCTGTCCGGCAGCTTCATCCGCCCCGTCGAATGCCCCCCGGGCACGGAAATCCACGCCGATTTCGGCCCGTTCGGGTCGGTCGACATCAACTTTGCCTGAAGGAGCGTCTGATGCCTGCCCCTCATAACGCGTTCAAGGCCGCACTGGCAGCCGGTCAGCCTCAGATCGGGTGCTGGGTCGGCATGGCCAACGCCTATGCCGCCGAGATTGCCTCTACCTCGCGCTTCGACTGGCTGCTGGTGGATGGCGAGCATGCGCCGAACGATCTGCGCTCGATTCTGGATCAGGTGCGAGTGATCGAAGGCTCGGGCAGTCAAACGGTCGCGCGCCTGCCGATTGGCGAGGCATGGATGATCAAGCAATATCTGGATGCGGGCGTTCAGAACATTCTGGTGCCGATGGTCGAAAGCGGCGATCAGGCGCGCGATCTGGTGCGCGCGGTGCAATACCCGCCGCACGGGGTACGCGGTGTCGGCTCGGCGCTGGCGCGGGCCTCGCGCTTTGCGGCGATCCCCGATTATCTGAAAACCGCGGACGATCAGATCTGCCTGCTGCTGCAGGTGGAAAACCGCGCCGGGATCGAGGCGCTGGATGACATTCTGGCGACCGATGTGGATGGCGTCTTTATCGGCCCCTCCGATCTGGCCGCCGATATGGGCCATATCGGCAATGCCGCCCACCCCGAGGTCGAGGCCACCGTTCTGGACGCGCTGACCCGCATCGTGGCCGCAGGCAAGGCGGCCGGCATCCTGACCATGGACCCGGCGTTGCAGCGCAAATGCCTGGATCTGGGCGTCACCTTTCTGGCCACCGATATCGACGTGGTGCTGTTTGCCAAGACCATGCGCGCGGCGGCGGACAAGTCGCTGTCGCTGTTGCCGGATCAAAGCGTTTCGGGCACCGCCCGGACCAAGGCTGCCAGCAAGTACCTGCAACAGCTCTGCAAGCACTGGTCGCACAAGGCCGAGGTCTCATTCGATGCCGATCTGGGCAACGTGGCCTTTCCCGACGGCGACCGGGTGCAGATGACCGCCAGCGCAGACAGTCTGAAGATCACTGCAGAAACCGGCCCGCGCGGCGATCTGGCCCGCTGGCAGCAGGTGATCGAGGCGCATCTGGTTCGCTTCGCCTTTCGCGAAGAGTTCAAGATCGACTGGGCCGAGTAAACCGGAAAGACCTCCATGTCAGACCCTATTTATGCCATCGGCGATATCCACGGGCAGCTGGCCATGCTGCAGGACGCGCTGGCGCGGATCGAACGGGATGGCGGCCCGGACGCCAAGGTTGTCTTTATCGGCGACTATACGGATCGCGGCGCGGACAGCCCCGCGGTTCTGGACCTGCTGATACAGGGGCAGGCCGAGGGCCGGAACTGGATCTTCCTGCGCGGCAATCACGACCAGATGTGCGCGATGTTTCTGGAGGATTACCCCCGCAACGACGCGCGGCTGCTGCTGGGGTATCACTGGCTGCACCCGCGCATCGGCGGGGTCGAAACGCTGAAATCCTATGGCGTCGACGTGGCCGAAGGCGACCGCACCTTTCTGGTCCACGCCCGCGCCAAGGCGGCGGTGCCGCAGGCCCATATCGACTTTCTGCAGGGGCTAAAGCCCTATCATCAGGAGGGCGATCTGCTGTTCGTGCATGCGGGCATCCAGCCCGGCGTGCCGCTGGAACAGCAGGACCCCGACGACATGATCTGGATTCGCAACGAGTTTCTGGACGACAAGACCCAACACCCCTGGCTGGTGGTTCACGGCCACACCCATGTCTCGGCGCCGGAGCATCACGGCAACCGCATCAACATCGACACCGGCGCTGGTTACGGCCACGCACTGACCGCGGCCGTGTTCAAGGGCACATACTGCTGGATTCTGGAGAAGGACGGGCGCAGACCTCTGACGCCCTGACCCCTGCTACGCCGACATTTCTGCTTTAGGTGATTGCCGTTATGCTGGCCCCTGATTTCGGAAGAAGCTCGCTTGCGAGACATCAGAGGGTCGCTGTTAACTTCCATGAGCCTTTCGCAAAATGTTCAGAAACAGGTTTAAGCGACGCCCCTTGGATGCGCTTTTCCGGACAATTGCGGCCATTGTCGAAGAAAACTCTGTTTCCGGGCAATTGATCTGTCTGAGATATCCGTCTCTGACCAACGCCCGGGCTTTATGCGTCGGCACAAATCCCAGATACCGGCCTGAAAGAATCAATAAAATCAACGCCTCTTCATTTTGAACAAACGCGGACTTTCTGAGCATGAGCTTCTGATGAACCGCCATGTTGGGCGAGTTGAAACTTAATCCGGCGTAGTTGTATTTCCGCAGTTCGCTAAGCGGTATGTCGTCCGACGCAGACGGGAACAATTCGTGGTCTCGGCCGCAGAACAAGCGCATCTTTTCCACATAAAGATTGGTATAGGACAACATCGGAGACTGCCGGTGCAATGGTACGATGCCTAGGTTGAAACGCCCGTTTATCACGCCTTCTTCAATAATGTTTGGTGGTTCCATAGAAATATCTAGCGTAACGCCTGGAGCCTCGTCGATGAACCTTTTGATCGTCTCATCAAGGCTGGACTCCTCGTTGGAAGAGGAATGATCATGCAACGCTATGCGCAATTTGCCAGTCAGTTCGGATCGGACATCTCCGAACCCATTCTGGAATTTTTCAATTGCCAGAAACAATTCGGTTGAAGATTCTAGCACATACTGGCCATCCGAAGTCAGCGAAAAACCGGCAGCGCCGCGATGGCAGAGCTTTGACCCCAAACGCGTTTCTAGATCGGCAATATGTTTGCTGATTGTGGAGCGGCTGATGTTCAACTCAAACTCAGCAGCAGTAAATCCCCCACATGAGACGACTGTGCGAAAGACCTGAAGCAGTCTCAGGTCGACATCAGATATGCTGGTAATCGCTTTTTTCTTCGGCATGATTCATGTGTGCTTTTCTGCACGTTTACGTCAACTACTTTACCTTAGCTACACACGCCGATCAATTTAGTGTTCGTGCGAAGTGGATCTAATGGGCGCTTGTTCATGTTGGAACACTTTCAAAGAACCAATGTGCAGGAGGAGGTTTCATGACTCTGCTCAATAACATCAGGACGCTTGCAGCCGTTGCATCAATTGGCGCGCTCGCGCTGGCAGCGCCCGCAAGCGCAAAGAACTTTAAAATTGCAGTCGGTGACAGCGGTGGCTCCAGCCAGGAAGCAACCGGGCTTGCGTTCAAAGAAAAGCTGGAAGAATTGTCCGGTGGCAAGCACACCGCGACGCTGTTCCTGAACGGGCAACTTGGCTCGGAACAGGACACTGTGAACGATGCCGCAATCGGCACGCTGGACATGTCGCTTCTGGCAATCAACAACGTCACGCCGTTCTCACCGACCGTTGGCGTATTCACGCTGCCTTACGTGATCCTCAGCCTGGAAGATGCAGAGACTCTAACACAGGGTCCGATTGGCCAGGAGTTGACCGAAAACACCATCAACGACGCCGGTGTTCGCATCATCGCGTGGACGTATACCGGGTTCCGGGTTCTGACCAACTCGAAAAAACCGGTGAAATCGGTGGCTGACCTGGAAGGTCTGGTTATTCGCGTTCCCAAAAACGAGATCATGATCGACACCTACAAGGCGTGGGGTATCAGCCCGACACCGATGGCATGGTCGGAAACATTTGCCGGTCTGCAGACCAAAGTTGTTGACGGTCAGGACAATCCTTACACCACCATTAACGCAATGAAGTTCTACGAAGTACAGGACTACGTTACCGAAATTCGATACATCTTCTCAATCGAACCCCTGATCATTTCCGAGCAGGTCTTCCAGGACCTGTCCGCCGAGGATCAGGCAACCGTTCTGGAAGCTGGTAAGGCCGCAACACTGGCATCCGCACAGTTTCTGCGCGACAAAGAAGCCGAAATCAAAGCGCTGCTGGTTGAAAAGGGCATGGAAATCCATGTTCCCGAAAACGACGAAGCAGAGTTCATCGAACTGGCCACCACTGCAGTCTGGCCTAAGTTCTATGAAAGCATCGGCGGGGTTGAAAAACTCAACGCCGTGCTCGCCGCTATCGGCCGCGAGCCCGTCTCTCAATAATATTAGAAAAAGACTAAGAGAGCGCCGACAAGGCGCTCTCCCACTTCTAGGGAGGGGCACATGAAAACCTTTTTGGGGATCCTCAACAACATAGAAAGCTATCTTTGCCGGTTTCTGCTGGCGACATTTGTTTGTTTGTTGTTTCTACAGGTTGTTGTTCGAACAGTATTCAATTTCTCATTCTCATGGGTAGAAGAGCTGTCCGTCTACATGTTCGTTTGGTTCGTGTTTTTCGGCGCGAGCTATGCGGCCAAGATGGGGGCCCACAACCGGGTGACATTCCAGTTCAAATTCCTGCCGGATGGCGCGATTAAGTATATCGAGGCGTTCGCCGACATATTCTGGGTCGGCTTCAACCTATACTTCGTCTATCTTGCGCTGGACTTCATCTTCAACAGGATGAACCGATTCCAGTCCTCCCAGACGCTCGGGTTCCACCTCAGCTGGGTTTACATCGTTCTTCCCATTGCCTTCGCCCTGATGACCTTCCGCATCATTCAGGTGAATTACAAAAAGATCGTTCTGAACGAAGAATTACGTGATCCCGACAAGGTTGACCTTGAAGAGGTCCGTGCAGAGCTCGGCGAAGAAGGGAACAAGTAATGGGCACCGAGATTATCTATATCCTGTTTGGCGGTTTCCTCCTGTTGCTGTTCATCGGCGCGCCGATCACGGTTGCCCTGGGCGTGTCTACGATGATCACGTTCCTCGTGTTGGATGAAAACCCGATCAAATTCGTGCAGATCGCGTTTACATCCGTGGGGTCTTTCCCCCTGATGGCACTGCCCGCATTCATTCTGGCCGGTGCGCTGATGGAAGCCTCAGGGCTGTCGCGCAGGTTGATCAACGTGGCCGAAAGCTTTGCTGGTCCGTTCACCGGCGGGATGTCCGCAGCAGCGGTCTTTGCCTGCCTGTTCTTTGGTGCGATCTCGGGCTCGGGCCCCGCGACCACAGCAGCCGTGGGCATGTTGATGATCCCGGCAATGATCAAAAGAAACTACAGCCGCGATTACGCCTCGGCCATCACCGCCTCATCGGGCGGGTTGGGGATCGTGATCCCGCCATCGATTCCGCTGATTATCTTCGGCATCGCGGCGCTGGGTATGCCGCCCCCACCGGAGGCGGTCGCTGAACACGGCACCTTCCAAACCGTGTCGATTCCGAAACTGTTCATCGCGGGCTTCCTCCCGGCATTCCTGATCGCCGGTAGCCTGTTGCTGATGAACTATTTCCTGGCCAAAAAGCGTGGCTACAGCGGCACGACCGAAGGCTGGTCGGCGCGTCAGATCTGGTGCGAACTGTACCGTGGTTTCTGGGCCCTCATGGCACCGCTGGTTATTCTGGGTGGCATCTACTCGGGTTTCTTCACACCCACCGAAGCGGCGATCGTGGCCATCTTCTACACATTGGTCGTGGGCGCGTTCATCTATCGTGAACTGTCCTGGGAAAAGCTGTTCACCTCGCTTGAGACCACAACATGGCTGACCGGGCGGGTTCTGCTCATCATGTTCACGGCGACGGTTTTTGGCCGGTTGCTGGTGGAGAACCAGATCCCCGCCGTCATCGCGGATGGTATGCTGTCGATCACTGACAATATCTATATCATTTGGACGCTGGTCATCCTGTTCCTGCTGTTTGTCGGGATGTTCATGGAAACGCTGGCGACGATCCTGATCCTTGTTCCGGTGATGTTGCCGGTGGCCTACAGCATGGGGATTGATCCGGTTCACTTCGGTGTTGTCATGGTGTGTACGCTAGGAATCGGGTTTCAGACACCGCCGTTGGGTGAGAACCTGTTTATCGCGTCAGGTATCTCGAACATCTCGATCGAGCGTATTTCGGTGGCAGCCTTGCCGTTCGCTTTCATCAACACAGTGGCGATCTTCATAATCGCCTTTGTGCCTGAAATCGCGCTTTGGCTTCCAAGGTTCTTTGGTTATTGATCCGCGACTCTGAGGAAAAAGACAATGCTACCAAATATCGATAATATCCTGGTCGCAACGGATCTGTCCGAAAATGCAGACAATGCGCTACGACACGCGCTCGGCCTCGCAATTGCACATGAAGCAAAAATACATGTGTTACATGTCACCGAACCTTTGTCGCAGGATGCGATCGTCACCCTGAACATATTCATTCAGGATGACAAATCGCGCCAGCACGCGATCAAAGAGCGGCATGATGCAGTGAAGAAAATGCTCAAGCTGAATCAACAGGCCTTCCTGAAGTCGCTCAAACCCGAGGACCAGGAGACGTATTCCTCTGTATCTTCGGTCGAGCTTGTCGACGGACATCCGGCGGAAGCGGTTTTGAAGCGTGCCAAAGACCTGAACTGCGATCTCATCGTCATGGGTTCGCACGAACATGGAACCTCGCATACATTTGTGGGTACGGTGGTGAAGCGGGTCCTGCGCAGATCAACCATCCCGACGCTTGTGGTGCCAAACCAGAACTAGAAACCCGCTACATTGGGGCCGCAGTTTGACTTGCGGCCCCGGTGGTACTTACGTCGGTCAGGCGATACCAAAACCGAGGACGGCCCGCCAAAAGAGGTCGCTAAATTGCTCGCCCGTTAGACAACGTCGCAAGCCATATTCCCGAAATCAACCGGTCTGCCCCTGATGCGCTTTCAGCGCAGTCGTAAATCTTTGCAAACCCGGAATGTCATGCGACGCGGAAAAGGTGATCATCCGGACCGGCCAGCTGAGCTCTGATGTCAAAGGCACGGCACAGACATCATCACCCTTCGACATGCCCAGAATATCTTTGTCGACGATTGCACGACCTGCCCCCTGCGCGACCATGCGGACCAGGGCGGATTGTGTCTGAACCTCGGCTCTAACCTGAAATGAAACCTCGCAACTGTCGAACATGATCTCGACGGCACGGCGGAACGGGCTGCGGGATGCCAGCATGATCTGAGGGACCTGCGCAAGTTCGGCAGCCGAGACTCTGCGCGCCCCGGCCAGCGGATCATCGCGGGGAACAATCGCCACGGGTTGCAGGTCGGCCAGACGGGTGCAGGCCAGATTTGGGTCGCCGGGGTCCGAGGAGACAATTGCGCAATCCACCCGGCCTTCGCGTAACGCGGCCATCCCGGCCTTTTCGTCCAGAACATCGACATCCACCCTCAGGGCCGAAAGCTCCGCCATGAGCCTGCCGGCCGCCACCACAACGCGGGTTTCGGCCACCGCCGGGACCGTTGCCACACGCAAATGCCCTCCGGTGCCCGAGGCGATCTGGATTGCGGCCTCACGGATACGTCCCAGACCCTGATAGTGTTTTTGAACCGCCTGCTGCAAACTATGTGCCGCAGAGGTCGGTTCGAACTTGCGCCCCGACCGGTCGAACAGGGGCACGCCCATTTCTGCCTCAAGCTCAGCGACGACACGGCTTATAGCGGGCTGAGAGATATACAGCGCTTCCGCCGCCTTTCGCGTGGACCGGTGCCGATAGGCCATCTGGAAAAGCTCAATCTGTCGGGCCGTAATACGCATGCCGACTTGATAACATCTACGTATCAACAAATACAATAAGATGATTTTTGATTAAGATCGGCGGGCGTTACCGTTCGGTGCATGAACTTCGAAACAATGGATCGAACCGTGCCCGCTGACCTGCTGATCTTGTTGCTTGCCATTGTAACAGGCGCCGCGATTCAGGTTGGGGTCGGGATCGGGTTCAGCATCGTCGCAGCGCCGGTGATGATGGTGTTGCTGGGCACGGCCACGGCTGTTCCGGTATTGCTGATGTTGAACACGCTCGTGTCGCTTGTCGCGTCGGACAGGCTTGTGTGGACAAAGAACAAGGCACTGATCCGGAATGCGGTGATCGGCTGCCTTGCGGGCATAGCCCTGGGTCTGTTGATTTACCCCTATCTGTCGGAACGCATGGTGTTGGTCCTTACGGGTGTTCTTTTACTTGTCGGCATTGCCACCTCGTTGCTGCCGCAGGAAAACAGGGTTGGCCAGCGGGGATTTCAGGCCATCTCGGGCCTGTCCGGCCTGGCCACCGTTTGGGCCGCGACCCCCGGACCTTTGATGATTCTGGGTTTTCTGGCCTCGGGTCGCAAACCGCACGAAGCGCGTCGGCTGGTGCAGCCCGTGGCGCTGATCGCATATGGGGCCGCCTTTGCGTTGCACTGCCTGTCAGACTGGGCAACCTTTGCCGGAGCTCCGTGGCTTTGGCCCTTTGTCGCGGCCACGATTGCGGGCAGTCTGCTTGGCCGCGTGATCGGCCCGCTGCTGCCACAGCAGGCCATTACCCACGCCATTCGGTTGATCTCGATCCTCGCCTGCGCGGCCCTGTTCCGCCGTGCCTATCTGGTTGGATGACACATGATAACTGCGAACACGAATATCGACCTGAAACTGTCCCAGTTTCCCCGCGCGCGTCTGATGACCGAGGTCACTCCGGTCGAAAGGCTGGATCGCCTGTCGGACCGCCTTGGCATAGACCTCTGGCTGAAGCGCGACGACCTGACCGGTCTCAGCTTTGGCGGCAACAAGACCCGCCAGCTGGAGTTCTATTTTGGCGAAGCGCTGCAACAGCGGGCCGACACCGTTCTGATAACCGGGGCCGTACAGTCCAACTTTGTGCGAACGGCAGCCGCTGCCGCCGCCCGTCTGGGGATGAAATCCGTTCTGCAACTGGAAGAACGGGTGCCTGGGATGGGACAGCAATATTACCGATCGGGCAATGTTCTGCTGGCCAAATTACTAGGCGCGGAACATATGCGGTTTCCAGTGGGTGAAGATGAGGTCGGCGCGGACAATGCCCTGCATGAACGGGCGGATCAGCTGATTGCCAAAGGCCACCGGCCCTATGTGATCCACCTCGGGATCGACCACCCGCCATTGGGGGCATTGGGCTATGTGCAGGGCGGCGCGGAACTGGGCGCGCAGATCGGCGATTTTGATGCCGCGGTCGTGCCTTCGGGCAGCGGCTCGACCCATGGCGGGTTTCTGACAGGGCTGCGGCTGTCCGGGGCGCAAGCGCCCGTCTATGGCATCTGTGTGCGCCGCGATCAGGATCAGCAGCGCGCGCGCATGGAAAAAGTCCTGAGCAAACTGGCCGCCCTGATGGATTTCGACCCGGCGATCGTCCTGAACGGCATCAACGCCTGGGATGGCGCGCTCGCACCCGGATATGGGCAGGTCGGGGACAGCACTCGTGACGCCCTGACCCTGATGGCGCGTACCGAAGGCATCTTTCTGGACCCGGTTTATTCCGCCAAGACCTTTGCCGGTCTGATCGGACTGCTGGACGAGGGCGTGATCCGCAAGGGCCAAAAGGTCGTCCTGCTCCATACCGGAGGGTTGCCGGCGCTGTTCGGATACCAGGAAAAGTTTGGATCGATCTGAATTTATCCGGTGTTCTGACACCATCCAAAACAAATCAAAGAAATACACCAACATAAGGAGGAAAAGATGAGAAAGAACAGGATTTTGGCAACAACCCTCGCACTGTCGCTAGGAGCGGTGGCAGCGCAGGCGGAAGAGTTCGTGACAATCGGCACAGGCGGTGTGACGGGCGTTTACTACCCCACCGGCGGATCAATCTGCCGCCTGATGAACAAGAACCGCAAGGAAACCGGTGTACGCTGCACGGTCGAATCCACCGGCGGTTCGGTCTATAACATCAATACCATCCGCGAGGGTGAGTTGGAATTTGGCGTCGCCCAATCCGACTGGCAGTTCCACGCCCTCAATGGCACATCGAAATTCGAAGAAGCCGGGCCATTCGAAGACCTGCGCGCGGTGTTTTCCGTGCACGCGGAACCATTCAACGTGATGGTGCGCGCAGACTCGGGGATCGCGCATTTTGACGATCTGGCGGGCAAGCGGGTCAATATCGGCAATCCCGGCTCGGGCCAGCGCGGCACCATGGAGGTGCTTATGGACGCCAAGGGCTGGACCAAAGACACCTTCGCCCTTGCGGCCGAACTGAAATCGGCGGAACAATCCAGCGCATTGTGCGACAACCAGATCGACGCGTTCATTATCACCGCCGGTCATCCCTCGGGCAATCTGACCGAAGCGGCCACCACCTGCGACACCAAGCTGGTGCCCGTGACCGGCGAGGCCGTGACGGGTCTGATCGACAACAACGCCTATTACCGCTCGGCCACAATTCCCGGCGGCATGTATCGCGGCACCGATAGCGACGTCGAAACCTTCGGGGTTGGTGCCACGCTTGTCACATCGGCAATTGTATCTGACGAGGCGGTCTATGCCTTGGTGTCATCCATCTTCGAGAATTTCGACGATTTCCGAACCTTCCACCCGGCCTTCGCCAACCTGACCAAAGAAGAGATGGTCACGGCGGGTCTTTCAGCGCCAATCCATCCGGGCGCGCTGAAATATTATCAGGAAAAAGGACTGGTGAAATAGCGGTGGAATTGTCGGCAATTTTTGCCCATCACGGGCCGGGGCTTCAGTGACACCCAAGTGGGCGCGGCTGCGATACATCCGGTGATCGCACCGCTCCCACATCACCACTCACGCGCAAACGTGGCCCGCAAACAACTTACCGATCAAACAGAAGGATCACCATGATGAAACCACTAATCTCCGCAGCACTGGCCCTGGCGGCGTTGGCCGTTCACTCACCGGCTCAGGCGGAGGATTTGGAATTCCTGCTTTACAACGACAGCAGTGAGGACTTGGTAGAATTCAACATCTCCCCGGCATCATCCAACGATTGGGAAGATAATCTTTTGGCCGGTGGCTACCTCGCCCCCGGATATGAAATTGGCGTGGATATCGCAGACGGGCTGACCACCTGTGTCTACGATATCCGTGGCGTCTTTGCCGATGGGTCCGAAGCCGAAGATTACGCGCTGAACCTGTGTGATCTCGGTGAATACACCTTCGCCGACTAGGCATAGTTGCAAACATAACGGCGAAAGCTCCGGAAAACCGGAGCTTTCCACAAGCCCTTTATCCGGTTGTCGTCGATCCGGCTAAATGAGAGGTACCAATTTCGATTTCGTATTTTTGACATGCCAGCCAATACCCTGCCGATATCCAATTAACAGATGAGAGGACGACCGATGCGCATGACTGCCGGACATTTCTTGCTCATAAACATTCTTCTGACCTGTGCATTTTACGTGTTCAGCTTTGTTGCCCTTGGCGGCACAGTCCCGACAATTGAATCCACCGGGGCAGAGGTTCTTTCCTGGTTCTCGGAAAATGGCGGTCAGGCCCGGACCTATGCCTGGGCTTCGACTTTCGTATCACTGGGCCTGATGATTTTCGCCGGCCAGGTCTCGGCCCTTCTTCCGGCTCCCCATCGCTATGTGTTTTTTGCGGGGGTCTTTGGGTTCGCCCTGACGGCGCAGGTTCAGGCCTGGATTTGGGCAGGCCTAGCTTATGATCCCAGCGGCCTGTCCGCCGGGGCAGCGCAGGTGATCTTTGCCATCGCCGCCTTCTGGGGGCCGGTCGTGAACGCCTCAACCACCGCCATGGCCGGCGCTATTGCCATGCTGGGATTTGGCGAGCACAGGATTATTCCCCCCTGGCTAACCTGGCTCAGCATCGTATTCGGTGTCGAACAGGCCATCGAAACCATCACGGTTTTCGGGCATTCCGGGTTCATTGCACCGGGCAGTACAATGAATGTCTACCTTGGCGGTTTGCTTGGGTTCATCTGGGTTGGCGGGGTTGTCCGCTGGTCGATGCAGAGGCTGAAAGAGGCCTAAAAAGACGCGTTCGCTGTACGGGTGGGTTTAATTTTGGATCCTTAGAAACTTCGCAACGGAACAGCCGCGCTTCTCAAGGGCTATTGGTGCCGAAATTTAGGCTTCAAAAACCAGTTCGCCGCGTTGTCGTGACCGACCCGGCGGACAAGGTCGCCTGCAATCTGAAGATCATCCGGCATATGCCCATCCACCATCCAGCGCCCGATCATCTGACAGAGCAGCCGCCGGAAATACTCGTGACGTGGAAAGGAGAGAAACGAACGGGAATCCGTCAGCATGCCCAGAAAGTGCGAGAGCAGCCCCATCTGGGCAAGCTGCGTCATCTGCCGCTCCATCCCGTCAAGCTGGTCGTTGAACCACCATGCCGTGCCCGCCTGTATCTTTCCTGGCAAGCTGCCATCCTGAAAATTTCCTGCGGTGGTGGCGATAACCTCGTTTCGGCTGGGGTCGAGACCATAAAGGATCGTCCTCGGCAGCCCGCCGGTTTGTTCGATGGCATCCAGCAGAGCGTTCAGCGGCCCCGCGATGGGCGCATCCGAAACCGAGTCGCACCCGATATCCGGCCCAAGCCGATTGTAGAGCCGCAAGTTACTGTTGCGCAGCGCCCCGATGTGGAGCTGCATGACCAGATCGCGCCTGGCATAGGCCGCGCCCAGGCGGGTCAGCACCGCGCCCTGAAAATCGGCGGTGTCCTGTGTGCCTACGGGGTCTCCGCGGCGCGCGCCATCCAGCACACGGTCCAGATCAGCGACCGGGCGCGAGGCAAACGGCACCAGCCTGTCCAACCCGTGATCGCTGGCCAGACAGCCGTTGGCGACGAAATGGTCCAATCTTCGGACAAGCGCCTCAATCAGCGTGTCGAAGCCGGATATGTCGACGCCCGAGACCTCTGACAGCCGGTCGATATAGACCGCAAATCCCGCGTTGGCGATTTTGAAAGCCGCGTCCGGGCGGAAACTGGGGGCAACGGTAAAACCCGGATCAGCCTCTTTCGCCAAAGCCCGATGCGCAGAAAGATCGTCGCAGGGATCATCCGTGGTGCCCACAAAGCGCACATTCATCTGCCGCAGCAGGCCCCGTGCGGAATGGCTTGGTTCGGCCAGCTTTTCATTGGCGGCCCGCCAGACTTCGTCGGCGGTGTCGGGTCCGAACACACCGGCCCAGCCGAAATAGCAGCGCAGCTCAAGATGGCTCCAGTGATACAGCGGATTGCCCAGGCAATGCGGCATCGTTTCCGCGAAGGCCAGGAACTTGTCATGATACCCCGCCGCGCCGGTGATGCGGTCTTCGCCAATCCCGTTCCAGCGCATGGCGCGCCATTTGTAGTGGTCGCCCTCAAGCCAGATCTCGCCCAGCGACGCCCAATTGCGATCCTCGAGAATGGCGTGTGGATCAAGATGGTTATGGTAGTCGACGATCGGCAGCGCTGCCGCCGTTTCATGATACAGACGCTCGGCCTGTGGCGTGTCGAGCAGGAAGTTATCGCCAAGAAATCCGGTCATGCTGTGCCCGCCCCCTGTGCAAGGTTTTCCATCAGCGCACCGCGCGCGCCAAGGGTCGCGATCCGGTCATGGGCCGCCAGAACGCCCGCACGGAAACCGGGGCGCGCAGCCAGCGCGGGATCGAAGATCTGATCCAGATCCAGCAGAGCGCCGACATAGGCCGCGCCATCCTGTGCTGCAGCCAGCCGTTCGAAATCTCCGGCCAGCGGATCCTGAACCGGCACCGGCCTGCCCACCTCATCCGTACCCCGGATGTAGCGCATCCAGCCGGCAATCGCCAAAGCGGTCAATGGCCAGCCCCGGCCCTGATCCAGATTGACGGCACAGGGCGACAGTAGCCGTTGCGGCAGTTTCTGGCTGCCATCCATGGCAATCTGCGTGGTTCTGTGATGCAATCTCGAATTGCCGAACCGCGTGATCAGCTGCGCGGCATAACCCGCCAGATCGACCGTGTCCGGCATCGACAGCGTCGGGGCCTGTTCGCTCAGCATCAGCCGGTATGCGGCCTCGCGGAACACCTCATCCGCCATGCAATCGGCGATGGTTGCATGCCCGTGCAACGCCCCGAGATAGGCGAGGAACGAATGCGCCCCATTGAGCATGCGCAGTTTCATGTCCTCGTAAGGCGCGACATCCGAAACCATCTCGGCCCCTACCGCTGACCAGTCGGGGCGGCCGCAGGCGAAATCGTCCTCGATCACCCATTGCCGGAACGGTTCGCACAGGATGCCGTTGGGATCGTCATGGCCCAGAACACCGCGCAGCGTCGCGCGGGCCGCGTCGTCCACGGCGGGCACGATCCGGTCCACCATCGTCGACGGGAACCGGCAGGTCCGCGCAACCCAGTCCGCCAGCACCGGATCACGCGCATGCGCCAGGCCCAGCACCGCGTTTTTGCACATGGTCCCGTTGGACGGCAGGTTGTCGCAACTCAGCACCGTCAGCCCGCCCTGCCCCGCGTTGTGGCGCCGGTGCAGGCCTTCGACAAGTGTGCCGATGGCGGTCCGCGGCAGTGCAGGCGCGGCCAGGTCTTGCTGTATCAGGGGGTGGTCCGGGTCAAACGCCTCGCCAGCCAGGCAATAGCCTTTTTCGGTGATGGTCAGGGAAACGATGCAAAGGTCCGGCGACGCCATCAGATCGGGAATAGCATCAGGGCTGTCGCGCAGCGGATGCATCGTTTGGGTGACACAGGCAACACGCCGCGCCGTCAGCCCCGCATCGTAAGTTTCCGCAACGGTATAGAGATGCCGTGCCCTATCCAGCTCGGACAGCAGCTCCGCGCCAGAGTTCAGCCGCGCCACTGCAATGCCCCAGTCGCCGCCGCAGGCTTCATTTGCCAGCTCGGTATAAAGGATCGGATGCGCCCGCGCGAAAGCTCCGAAACCGATATGCAACATACGGGTCTTCAGGGCCGCGCGGTCATATGTGGCCTGCACCAACGGCTGCTGCGCGGTCATCTGCCTGCCCCCGACGCCAATCCGTAGGCATGCATCTGCCCCGAGGCGCTTTCCTGCCCCCGGATCAGCAGCGGTTTTGCATCCATGGTTCTGATTTCAACCTCTCGAAAACCGGGCAGGTGGTGGCCGCTCAGGCTCCAGTCCAGCGCGGGCGGACTATCGCCATTTGTCAGGGTGACTTTGGCAAGGCAGTGATTGCCCGCCAGCGCATCCCGCGCCGCGCCATCGTCATCATAGATCCACGAGGTTGTCATGCCACCCGCGCCGTTCGCCGGACAGGCCAGCAAAACACGCGCGCCTTCCCGGTCCGGCGCCGCGCGGGCCGTGTCCTCGGACAGCGGCAGAACCGCCCCGCCCCGAATGAAAACGGGAATGCTCTCCAGCGTCACCGGCAGGTCCAGCGTCTGACACCCGGTATACCAGATGCCACTTTCGAAATGCCACCAGCCGCCGGGCCAGTCGGGCAGATAAACCTGCCGGGTCGCGGCAGCCGGTTCGATCACCGAAGCGACCAGCAGATCGGGGCCCAGCAGAAACTCGAACTGCGCATCGCGGCAAGCGGGATCGTCGGGGAAATCCAGAAACAGCGGGCGCAGGATCGGCTCATGTTCGCTCGCCGCGCGATAAAGCTGGGTATAGAGATAGGGCAGCAGGCGATAACGCAGGCGGATGGCCTCGCGGACCAGCGGCGTCATCGCGGGATACATCCATGGCTCGTTGGCGGTGTGGTCATCGTTCCACGAATGAATGGTGAAGCGGGGGTGGAAAATACCGTTCTGCACCCAGCGCAGGAACAGTTCCGGCTCGGGCCGGGGCCCGGCAAACCCGCCGACATCGTGGCCGATATTGTAGAACCCCGACAGGCTCAGCCCCAGACCCATCGGGATGTTCCAGCGCAGCGTTTCCCAGTTGGTGCGGTTGTCGCCGGTCCAGGTCTGCGCATAGCGCTGGGTGCCCGGAGCGGCGCAGCGCGAAATCAGATAGGGGCGTTTGTCCGGGGCGTGGGCCAGTTGCGCCTCGTGCGAGGCGCGGGTCATCAGCACGCTCATCAAGGGCCGGATCCGGCCGATTTCGATGGGCGCGCCGAACCCGTTGGCTGGGGTGGCGTCGTCCCAGACCTCGTATTCGTTGTTGTCGTTCCAGGTGCTGTGGATGCCCTGATGCAACAGCGCCGTAGTCACGTTGTTCTGCCACCAGCGCAGGGTGTCCGGGTTGGTGAAATCCAGATGACTCCCCTGCCCTTCCCAAAAGGCCGAGACCTCGGGTCGTCCGGTTTCGCTGTCGGGCAGGAACAGGCCCTGCTCGGCGGCCTGCGCGTATTTGGGATGATCGTTCAGCATCACCGGCTTGATATTGGCGATCAGTTCGACGCCTTGGGCGGCAAATTCCGCCGCCAGCCCCGGCATGTCTGGGAACTTGCCGGTGTTCCAGTTGAACACATAGCGCTTGCCGTCGATCGAGGTGTAGCCGGAAGACATCTGAAAGCTGTCGCAGGGGATATCCTCGGTCCGCAGACAGGCCAGAAACCCCCGCATCTGGTCCTGCGCATCCGGTGCATCCGTATAGGCCATCGAAGACGCCGAATAGCCCAATCCCCAGCGCGGCATGAGGGCGGTGCCGCCGGTTAGCCAGGCCTGACGTTTGATCACACCCCGCGGATCCGGGGCCCAGCTGATGTAAAGGTCCAGATCCCCATCCTCGGCGCGCCAGCTTCGAAACGGGGCGTGATAGTTGTCAAGCTCGTTGCCCAGATCGAACCAGCAGGTCGACAGGTTGTCATAAAACACCCCCAACGCGCCTACCCCGGGCCGCTCGGTCAGGGTGAAGGGGATGTGTTTGTAAAGCGGATCGGTACGGCGCGCATCATATCCCATCGCATCGAGATTGCGCATCTCATAGCGTTGACCGCCACGGTCCAGCGGCCCCGCCTTTTCGCCAAGCCCGAAATAGCGCTCGCCCGGAAACCGGTGCATGAAATGAGACACCCGATTGTCCCGCCGGCCCAACATATAGGCCCCGGTGGTGCGGTCTTCTGCCAGAGGCTGCCACGGCGCATCCGGTTCTGCGCGGCATTCCCACCGCAAGGCCAGAGGCGACAAGACTGTCAGGCGCAGATGGTCGGTTTCCAGCAGCGCACCATCGACCCGGACCCTGGGGCAGGCAAACCCGCTCAGATCGTCGCGGGCACGGCCTTCCCATGGGACGTCTCCGTCCGGCGCGACACTCCAGCTGCGGTCCAGCCGCCAGACACCGTCTTTCAGCAGCCGGACCCGCACCAAATCGTGGTCCAGCACTTCGACGCGCAAAAGGTGCCGGTCCTCGACCTTCAGCGTGAACCCGCCGGGCCCCTGTTCTTCGATCCGCCAGTTCCGCAGGGTTTTCATCGCGCCGCCTCAATATCCCAGCAACAGCCTGGGCAGGAACAGGCTCAGCGACGGCACATAGGTGACAACCAGCAGCAACCCGACGAGCACCGCATAGAACGGCAGCATCGGCTTGATCACCTGCCCGATCCTCACATCGCCCACCGAACAGCCCACAAACAGCGCCGACCCCACCGGTGGCGTGCAGATGCCGATGCATAGATTGAACGTCATCACCACGCCGAAATGCACCGGGTCCATGCCCAGATCGCTGACCACCGGCAGAAAGATCGGGGTGAAGATCAGCAGGGCCGGTGTCATATCCATGAAGGTCCCCACTACCAGCAGCGCGATGTTGATGATCAGCAACAGCACCAGCGGGTTCTCGGACAGTCCCAGCAATGCATCCGAGATCGAATAGGGAATATCGGCAAAGGCCATCGCCTTGGACATCGCAATCGAGCAGCCGATCATCAGCAATACGATCGACGTTGTCACCGCGCTTTCCAGAATGATCCCCGGCAGATCGCGCAGCGAAATCTCACGATACCAGATCAGCGCCAGAAACAGCGTGTAGACCACCGCCACCGCCGAGGCTTCGGTCGCGGTAAACACGCCACCGACAATGCCCCCCATCACGATGAAGATCAGACCCAGCGGCAACATCGCATTCAGCGCCTTCTCGGTTACTTCGCCCAACGACGGCCGCTCGCCCACGGGATAGCCGCGCCGCTTTGCGATGATGCCCGCCACCAGCATCAGGCAGACACCCATCAGAATGCCGGGGATATAGCCCGCCACAAACAGCGCCGCGACCGAGGTGCCATTGGTGATCAGCGAATAGACGATGAATGTGGAACTGGGCGGGATCAGCAGGCCCGTCGGGCACGAGGCGACATTGACCGCCGTCGAATAGGCCGGATCGTAGCCCTCTTTCCGTTGCAGCGGCGACATGACACCGCCCACCGCCGCCGCCGAGGCCACGGCAGAGCCCGAGATCGAACCGAACATCATGTTGGCTATGACGTTGCAATGGGCCAGCGCGCCGGGCAGCCGTCCGCCCAGAACCTTGGCGAACTCGATCAGCCGCAGGGCGATCCCGCCCCGGTTCATGATGTTGCCCGCCAGAATGAAAAACGGGATTGCCAGCAGGGTGAAACTGTCCAGACCCGAGGCGACCTGCTGCGCCACAATATAGACCGACTGGTCGAAGGACATGAACAGCAGAAAAGTGGCCAGCGCGGCCAGGCCGATGGAAAAGGCGATGGGAACGCCCAGCACCATCAGCAGCGCAAAGGTTCCGAACAGGGTGGCGACCGACTGGATATCCATGCGCGCCTCAGCTCAGCGGACCGCCGGGCGTGACCGGCCCGTAGCGCTCATTCGGTCCCTGCCCCTTGCGGATCAGGTCCAGCAGGAACCCGATGGTGTAGAACAGGATGCCGAGCCCCGCGACCGGAATGGCCACATAGACCGCACCCATCGGCAACCGCAGCGCCGGCGAGACCTGACCGGTTTCCAGCGTGCGCGAGACCAAGCTGACCCCGCCATAGATCATCACCACGGTGGCAAACAGCGCCACCGCCAGAATGATCGCCGCATTGACCATGAACCGCACCTGCCCGTGGGTGATGTTGGGCAGCAGGTCGATGGCCAGATGCCGCCGCTGCCCCAACGTGTAGGCCCCGCCCAGAAGCGCCACCCAGATGAAAAGGAACCGGGCCATCTCATCCGTCACAGTGCTGGGCGTGCCAAGCACATAGCGTGAAAACACCTGCCAGATCACGCAGGCCACCAGCACGGCGAACGCGGCGATGATGATCACGCGCAAGACGGCATCGACCAGGGCGGTCACCTGCTTCATCTTCGCTCCTCCCTTGTTCCGGCCCCGGCCTTTGGCTCAGACTGGCCCGGTGCCTCCGCTGATGCCCGAATTTCTCAAATTGGTCAACCAATATCGGGAAATTGGTTGATTTATTCGCGGAATTGGTCCATCACATCCGAAGTTGCGGGTCTGCGGGCGGGCCCACAGTCGCACCTTTTGGCCCCTGGCCATGCGCCCGCGCATATGGGAGGTATCAATGTCGAAATTCACTGTGCTGGCCGCTGCGGCGGCGGTAAGTGTTCTGGCGCTTTCGTCTGCCGTGAGCGCAAAGACCCTGCGTCTGAACCACAACAACCCCGAAGATCACCCGCTGCACAAGTCCATGGAATTCATGGCCGACCGGGTCGAAGAGTTGACCGATGGCGATCTAAAGATTCGCATCTTCGCCAATGCCCAGCTTGGCACCCAGCGCGAGTCGATGGAGCTGATGCAGAACGGTTCGCTCGACATGGCGCGTTCGAACGCGAGCGAGCTGGAAGCGTTCGAGGAATCCTATGGCGCGCTGAACCTGCCTTATATCTTCACCAGCGACGACCACTATTTCGACGTACTCAGCAGTGATATCGGCGACGACATTCTAGCCGCCTCGGAAGACAAGGGTTTCATCGGCCTGACCTATTACGTCGAAGGCGCGCGGTCTTTCTATGCGAACAAGGAAATCAATTCGCCCCAAGACCTGAAGGGCATGAAGATCCGGGTACAGCCCAGCCCGTCGGCCATCCGCATGGTGGAACTGCTGGGCGGCAATCCGACCCCGATCGCCTGGGGCGAGCTTTACAGCGCCCTTCAGCAAGGTGTCGTCGACGGGGCCGAGAACAACCCGATGGCCCTGACCAGCGCGCGGCATGGCGAAGTGTCGAAGGTTTATTCAAACGACGGCCACACCATGATCCCTTCGGTGGTGATGATTTCGACCCAAAGCTGGAATGACCTGACCCCCGAACAGCAAGAGGCGCTGCGCACGGCGGCCAAGGAATCGATGATTTTCCATCGCGATCAGTGGAACGAGATGAGCGACGCCGCAATCGAACAGGCCAAGAGCGAGCTTGGCGTCAAGTTCATTGAGGTCGAAAAAGGCCCGTTCATCGAAGCGGTCCTGCCGATGCATGAAGAGGCCGCCTCGAAATCGCCCGTCGTGGCCGATCTGATCGACCGGATCAAGTCCAAGGCCAACTAAGTCTGGAGCCCGATCCGATGCTCGAACGCTCAGACATGGCGGAAAACGCGCTGCAGGCCCTGCATGATGAGGAGTATGACCTCCCCTTCAACAGGCAGAACCTGAACGCCGATACGCTGTTGTTCACGGGCGGGCGGGCATCGCGATCTCTGGATGGCGACTGGAATTTCTGCGTCGACTTGCTGGATACGGGGCTGCGGCAGAAATGGTTCGACATGCAGCCCGCAGCCCCCGAAGACCGCACCGAACCCTGGGATTATGACCCCTATGACGGCGAAACCGTTCCGGTGCCATCGAACTGGGCAATGCTGAAAGAGAAATGGTATTTTTTCGAAGGCAGCGCCTGGTATACCCGCCCGCTGGACATGCCGGATATTGACCCCGACACGCGCTATTTCCTGCGGATCGGCGCGGCGGGGTATGACTGCAAACTGTTCCTGAACGGGCAGTTCCTGGGCAATCACTACGGCGCATCGACGCCGTTTTGTGTTGAACTGACCGATTATCTGCGCGCAGGCCGCAACTGGCTGATGGCCTGCGTCAACAACACCCGCACCCGCGACCGTGTGCCCATGCGCAACACCGACTGGTTCAACTATGGCGGGCTCTATCGCGAGGTGGCCCTGTTCGAGACCCCCCGCACGGTGATCCGCCGCTTCGCACTGAATTTGGTGCCCGATGGCAATTATGACAGCCTGCGGGCCGGACTCGAGATCGATGGGCCGGACACCGGCCCCGCCGTGATCGAGATCCCGGAGCTGAATATCAAACACGAGGTTGCATTGACGGGCGGCAAGGGCAGCGCCGTGATTCAGGCGCGCCCGGACCTCTGGTCGCCCGAGTCGCCGAAACTCTATGATGTGACGGTCACCCTTGGCGCGGATCGCATCACCGACCGCATCGGCTTTCGCCAGATCGAACGGCGTAGCACCGACATCCTGCTGAATGGCACCCCGGTTTTCCTGCGTGGAATCGCGGTCCACGAAGATGACGCGACGCTCGGCAAGGTCACCTCCGAAGCCGACCTGCGGCGCCGCTTCGCCCATGCGCGCGAGCTGGGCTGCAACTTTCTGCGTCTCGCGCATTACCCCCACCACGAACGTGCTGCCGAACTGGCGGATGAGCTCGGGTTCCTGCTGTGGGAAGAAATTCCGGTCTACTGGGCCATCGATTTCGCCAACCCGGCCACCTATCGCGACGCGGAAAACCAGCTGCGAGAGCTGATCCTGCGCGACCGCAACCGCGCCTCGGTCATCATCTGGTCGGTGGGCAACGAAAACCCCGACACTGACGCCCGGCTCGACTTCATGCGGCGGCTCGCCGAAACCGCCCGGGCGCTGGACCCCACGCGACTGACCTCGGCCGCCTGTCTGGTCAATCACAGCCGCAATCGGATCGAGGACAGACTGGCCGACCATATCGACGTAATCGGCCTGAACGAATATTATGGCTGGTATGAAGAGGATTTCGAAGACCTCGCCCGGATCGGCGCCAACTCTGCCCCCGCCAAGCCGGTGGTGATCACGGAAACCGGTGCAGATGGCGTGATCGGCTCAAAGGGGCCGAAAACCGGCCTGTTCAGCGAGGAGTATATGGCTGAAGTATACCGCCGCCAGATCGAAACGCTGCGCGCGCTTGATTACATCAAGGGCATGTCGCCCTGGATTCTTTATGATTTCCGGGTCGAGCGGCGGCAGAACAAGTTCCAGAACGGCTATAACCACAAAGGCCTGATCGCCTCGGACAAGACGACAAAGAAACAGGCCTTTCACATTCTGGCGGACTACTATCACCAGATCATGCAGGCGGATGCCCGGAAGACAAAGGTGACCGCATGACCGACACCGGCAAACGCCCCTATCAGCAGGTCGCGGCGCAACTGGTCGACCGGATCGCGCGCGAAGGCTATATGCCCGGTGACAAATTCCCCACCGAACGCCAGATCTCGGCCGAGATGGGCATCAGCCGGTCACTGGTCCGCGAAGCCTTCATCGTGCTGGAAATCGAGGGCTATCTGGACGTGCGCAAAGGCTCTGGCAGCTATGTGATGGAGCGCGTACCGCGCGACGGCGCAACCGCACAGGCCGATTTCGGACCGTTCGAACTGTTGCAGGCGCGGCAATTGCTCGAAAGCAGCGTCGCGGCCTTTGCCGCCACCACCGTGACCAAGGCGGATATCCTGCGCCTGCGCGAAACGCTCGAGCTTGAGCGCCGGTCGATCGAAAGCGCCGAAGACGACTACAGCGCCGACTGGCAGTTCCACTTGCAGATCGCCGAAGCGACGCAGAACGCGGTTCTGGTCGACCAGATCGACGATCTGTGGCGCAAACGGCAGGCCAGCCCGATGTGGGCGCAATTGCATGACCGGATATTCGACCTCAGCTACCGGACCAAATGGCTTGACGATCACGCCGCCATTCTCGAGGCGCTGCGTCACCGCAATGCCGACGGCGCGCGTCATGCCATGTGGCAACATCTGGAAAATGTCCGGCTGACGCTGTTGGATCTGTCAGATGTCGGTGACCCGGATTTCGACGGCTACCTCTACTCAAACGCGCTGTCAGGCTAGGGGGACGCATGCTGGAAAGCTGGCGCTGGTTCGGACCGTCAGACCCCATCCCCCTGAGCTATGTCAGGCAGGCGGGGGCGACGGGCGTGGTAACGGCGCTGCACGATATTCCCAATGGCGCGGAATGGCCCGAGCCCGCAATAGCCGAACGGCGCGACATGATCCGGAATGCCGGTCTCGACTGGGTGGTGGTGGAAAGCATCCCCGTTCACGAAGACATCAAATCCGGTGCGCCCGGGTGGGAGCGCTATGCGCAAATCTGGGCTGAAAACCTGCGCCGCCTCGCCCGTCAGGGCATCCGCAACATCTGTTACAACTTCATGCCGGTGCTCGACTGGACCCGGACCGAGCTGAACTATCCCATGCCCGACGGCGCACTGGCCCTGCGTTTCGATTACGCCGCCTATGCCGCGTTCGACCTGTTCATCCTGCAGCGCAAGAACGCGAACCGGGACTACTCGCCCGAGGATCTGAACCTGGCCGAGCGCTGGCTTGCACACTCCGACGCGGGCCAGCGCGACCGTTTGACCAAAACCATCGTCGCCGGGCTGCCGGGGTCCGAGGAAAGCTATACCCTCGACACGTTGCGCGCCCGGATCGCGGCCTATGACGGCATGGATCACACCGATCTGCGCGCTCAGCTGGGGGCCTTTCTGGACATCGTCCTGCCGGTGGCCGAACAGGTCGGCGCCCGGCTTTCAATCCACCCCGACGACCCGCCCCGCGATCTGTTCGGACTGCCGCGCATCGTCTCGGACAAGGACGATCTGGCCTGGATCGTGGCGCGCAACGCGTCGCCTGCGAACGGATTCACCCTCTGCGCCGGCTCGCTTGGCGTGCGCGCCGACAATGATCTGCTGGCTATGATCGACAGCTTCGCAGGGCGGATTCACTTTGCCCATCTGCGCACCGTGAAACGCGAAACCGATCCGCGCAATTTCCACGAAGACAGTCATCTGGCGGGCGACACCGATCTGATTGCGGTCATCCGGGCGTTGCTTGCGCTCGAGGCGGAAACGGGCGTTCAGATCCCGATGCGCCCGGATCACGGCCACCGTATCCTGCATGATCAGGATCAGGCATCTACACCCGGTTACCCTGCCATCGGACGGTTGCGCGGCCTGGCGGAACTGCGCGGTGCCGCCACTGCCCTGGCCCGAGAGGTCTCGACCCGCCCCTAGCCGGTGCCCCGCCGCCTCTGCTTTCAAGGATCACTAAATGCGCCAGCCCAAGCGCTCGATCCGTTCCATCGCCTGTCTAGGCGAGGTGATGATCGAGCTGATTGCAGGGCCGGCAAACACCGCGACCCTGGGCGTGGCGGGCGATACCTACAACACCGCCGTTTACTTGGCGCGCAGCCAGTTCCAAAACCCGTGCCGGGTCGAGTTGAACAGCCTGAATCGGTTTGATCTGCTCTATCTGTCGGGCATCTCGATGGCGATCCTGCAACAGAACATCCGGCACAAGATCATGGATTGGCTGGATGTCTTCCGAGAAGATGGCGGCACATTTGCCTATGACAGCAACCATCGCCCCCGCCTGTGGGACTCCGCCGAAACCGCCCGCCAGATCAATGATGCGATGTGGGCACGTGCGCACATCGCATTGCCTTCGGTCGATGATGAAATGGAGTTGTTTGGGGACGCCACGCCTCTGGGGGTAGTAAACCGCCTGCGCGCCTCGGGTGTCACGTGTGGGGCCCTGAAACGCGGCGCGAAAGGCCCGCTGGACCTAAGGTCCGGCAAGACGCTGGACGGGTTGGCGCGGGTCGCGAACGTCCTGGACAGCACCGCAGCCGGAGACAGTTTTAACGCGGGATATCTGGCAGCGCTTGCCCTTGGGCAAAGCGAGCTTTCCGCCGCCCGGGCCGGGCACGATCTGGCGACACAGGTCATTCAGCACCCGGGTGCCATTATTCCCGAAGTGGATTGTGACAGATCCGACTAGGGTCATTTCACCCCATGAAATCGCCCGTTTCCGCAGGTCGCCCAACCGGCGGGGTAATCACCGACCAAATCCACTGATGCTGACCCCGAAAAACTTGTGGCGGTTGTGTCGCAAACTTTGAACTGAGATTGACGAGCACTCAGATTTCGCAGTCTGTTTCCGTCGAATAGTTTTCGAACAGGTTTAAAGTATGATCTCCCTGAAAGGCTGCCACTTTCCCAAGGATGCAGTTCTTTTTGCTGTATATTTCTATTTGCGGTACACAGTGTCGTACCGTGATTTGGAAGAGATCGTGGCCGAACGCGGCGTGCAGGTGGACCACGCTACTCTCAACAGGTGGGTTGTTAAGTATTCGTCGATGATCGCCGCGAGCGCGCAATCGAAGAAGCGACCAACGCTGAGTTCCTGGCGCATGGACGAAACCTATCTCCGTGTGCGCGGCAAGTGGATGTATCTTTATCGAGCAGTCGACAAAGCAGGAAACACCCTTGATTTCATGCTGTCTGAGCGACGAAATCGTCCAGGAGCAACCAGGTTCTTTGCCAAAGCACTGTCGTCAAACGGGATCCCAAACAAAATCGTAATCGACAAAAGTGGCGCAAATGCAGCTGGCATTCGAGAAGTGAACAGGATCCTAAAACGGTTCGGCTGCCTAGCCAAAGTACAGACGATCAGGTCCAAATTTTTGAACAACATGATCGAACAGGATCATCGGTTCATAAAGCGGCGTGTTCGGCACATATGTGGGTTTAAGTCGTTCGAATCCGCTTCCGCGACTTTGGACGGCATCGAGGTCGCCAACATGATCCGGAAGCAGCAATTCTCTAGCAATACGACTTCCGGCTTTCGGATGTTTGCTGAGATCGCAGGATAACTGCGTCTGGCATATCACTCGCTCTGGTCGTTCCAGAATTTTGCGACACTACCCCGTTATGTTACCAACTACGCGCGCTGACGCAGAGTAGCTCCCAGATAAGCGCCGTTGAATTCCTTGGCTTTGGACAGGAATGCGTCATAACTTTCGCGCACCATCGCAAAATCAGGGTTCGCCGCCGCGTTTTCATCCATAACCTCGACCGCGGCAACTTTCAGGGCCTGGACGATGTCATCGGGGTATTCCGCAAAGATCACGCCGTCGGCTTTCAGCTTCTCAAAGGCCTGAGAATCGAAATAGTTGAACTGGCTGACCGTCTCGACCGACACAGCCTCGGCTGCGTTGGCAATGATCGCTTGCAGGTCCGCAGGCAGCTCGGCCCAGGCGTCTTTGTTCACGACGATCTCAAGCCCTGCGCTGGGTTCCTGAAACGAGGGGAAGTAGCAGTAGTTGGCAACCTTGCTCAGCCCAAAACCCTGATCAAGGAACGGACCGACCCATTCCGCCGCGTCTAAAGCGCCCGAGTTGAAGGCCGGGAAGATTTCGGGCGGTGGCATCAGTACGGCGTTCACGCCCAGTTTGCGCATCACCTCGCCGCCCATGCCGCCGATGCGGAAGTTCAGGCCCGACAGGTCTTCGATAGACGTGACCGGCTTTTTGAACCAACCCGCCGACTGAACGCCCGAATTGCCAGAGAAGAAAGGCACCAGATTGCGTTGTCCATAGAGATCGTTCCAAAGTTCCTGACCGCCGCCATAGCGGAGCCAGGCCGTTAGCTCAGTGCCGATCATGCCAAAGGGGATTGCTCCGAAGAAGTGGTTGGCCGAGTTCTTGGAGGCTGCATAAAACGGGGTCGAGTGGCCGATTTCCGCTGTTCCCTGCTGCACCGCGTCTTCAACGCCAAACGGGGGGACAAGTTCGCCGCTTGAGAATATCTTGAACGTAAGACGCCCGCCGGACATATCCGCGACCCGTTGTGCAAACGAGGCCGAATTGGTGCCGACGCCGGGCGCCTTGGCGGGAAACGAGGTTGGCAGTTTCCATTCGATATTCCCCTGAGCCACCGCTGGCGCGGCAAGCGCCGATGCAGGTGCGGCAATGGCTGCCGCCTTGATAAAGCTCCGTCTTTTCATAGTGTTCTCCCTGTCGAGTGGTGGTCCTAGTTGAATAGCAATGTCGGCAGCCAGGTCGCGATGCCCGGAACCGCTATGACGATCCCGATTGCGATAAGCTGTAGCAGCACAAACGGGGCCACTGAAAGATAGATGTCTGTCGTTGTGATACTGGGTGGTGCGACCGAGCGGAAGTAGAACAGCGAAAACCCAAACGGCGGCGTCAGGAACGAAGTCTGGATGTTCAGCGCAATCAGGATCGCGAACCAGACCGGGTTAATGTCGGCCTGAAACAGGATCGGCCCCACGATGGGGATCACGATAAAGATGATCTCAACAAACTCCAGAACAAAGCCCAGCAGGAAAATCACCAGCATGGTCACGGCAAGCATCGTCCAGACTCCGCCCGGAAGATCGGTGAAGAACGAATGAACATAGTCATCCCCTTCGAACCCCCGAAAGACCAGAGACAACATGCTGGCCGCGATGATGATCCCAAAGACCATCGCGGTGACTTCTACGGTCTTGCTCAAGGCCACACGCCCAATGCCAGACCTAAACAGCCAGTAGCAGAAATAGATCAGAAACAGGCAGACCACCGCCAATATGGCCGCAGCGATTAGTGAACCGGTATCGAACACCAGTTCTCCGCTGGTGAAATCGATCCGTGTCAGCCCGGCGCGCTGCATCAGGAAGAGGGCAAAGACCAAAACGACCGTAAGCAGGCAAAGCGGGGACAGATGGTGCGGTGCGTTTTCAAGGCTGCTGGCTGCAATCAGAATGGTTCCGGCAACACCGATTGCTGCAGATTCCGTAGGCGTGGCGACCCCGAACAGGATCGAGCCCAAAACGGCCACGATCAGAAGTAGCGGTGGCAGGGTGTTCACCAGCAGTGCGGTGACGGACCCCTCGGCCTTAGGGGTCGGAGAGATTGCGAGTACGTCACTCGGGGATGCCGAGACATAAAGGACAACCAGCATGTAAAGGCAGTACAGACCTACCAGCAACAGACCCGGCAACAACGCTCCGGCAAACAGATGGCCTACGCTGACCGGGTCTGGGGCAAAATTGCCTATTGTTTGCTGCGCTTCGATATAGGCATTGGAAATCTGATCGCCCAGCAGGATCAAAACGATCGAAGGCGGGATGATCTGCCCCAATGTACCAACCGCACATAGAAGGCCGCTGGTCATGCGTTTCGGCACACCCGCACTCAGCAATGCGGGCAGGCTGATCAGCCCCAGCATCACAATCGTCGCGCCGATGATCCCGGTCGAGGCGGCCACCAAGGTACTGACAAAAAGAACCGCCAGAACAAGGCTGGATTTGGTCTGACCGAACAGGGCCGAGATATTCATCAGCATTTTTTCAGCCTGACGCGATTGCTCAAGCAGAATGCCCATCAGAACGAACAGAGGGATGGCGATCAGCAGGCTGTTGTTCATGATGCCGGACACCCGCTGCGGGAACGCCGCGATAAACCCCAGATCGAAATGCCCGAACAGCGCGGCGATCAGCGCCACGCACAGCGGAACCCCGGCCAGCACCCAGACAACGGCAATGCCCGACAAGATGCCTACCATCAGGCCGGCAACCATCACCAAAAGCCAAACCTGCGATACGTCCATCTAGTCGCTCTCTTTGCCGTGGATAATCGTACCATCCAGCAAAAGCGCTACGATTTGGGCCATTAGCAGCACGCACACAACCGGAAGGCCCGTCATGATCAGGAAATATCCGCCCAGCCCGCCGGTTTCACGCGCGCCCTCTTTGATTGACCAGGAGTAGCTCACCAGCGGCGCAACATAGTAGAGGGTCGTGATACAAAGCGGCAAAACCAGCACTATGAACGCGACCTGATCAATACGCCGCGCTAGTTGCGTGGCCCCGGTTCTACGGAAAATGTCTACCCGCACATGCATGTCCAGCCTCAACGCGACCGGCAGGCCAAAAACCGACAGCCAGGCGAAGCAATACAGCACGAAGTCCTGAAGCTCGACAAAGCCAATAGCGAACAGATATCGCAGCGCAACAACCACCAACTGGGTGACGAACAAACCCGCCAGAAGCCCGATGCACAACCAAAGAGACGCCCGATGAAGACGGTCCGCCACTTTCAGGAAAACAGATGTGTAAGGGGCGATCATCATAGGTGTTTTTTGGGGCTCGTTTTGGCAATTTAAGCGAGGCTGCACAGACTGAACAAGCCAATTTGTCGCCGCGGTCTAATTAGACGGCCATTTTCACACTGAACAAGATCATCACGGCGGGCGCGGCGAAAGTGTAGCAGGAATCCGAGAAGTAAAAAAATTTGAAGCGGTTCGGTTGCAATGCATGGGTAATAACAAACTGTTCCAATTATATTAACTACATAATTTAACATGATCACCGACTCATAAAGCGCCGTGTTCGCTACATTTGTGGTTTCAAGCCGTTCGCAACTGCCTCCGCAACCTTTGATGGAATTGAGGTTGCGAGAATGATCCAAAAAAGCCAATTCTGTGATGCTTCTTATTCCGGCTTTCAAAAAATTGCCCAACGGGGAGGATTTGTGCGCTTGCGGGAGATCGATAACTACCGTTTTCAATGTTTGCGACACAGCCGTATTCGGGATAAGTTCGGGATGATACCGGCCCAAACGTTTTGTTCCCAGCAATGCTGGATCTGCTCAGCCACGCTTTACGCTGACCGACTAGAGACCGATTGATGCCACATTTCTATTTCTCTCACAATGCAAAGGGATTTCTGTCCGTCAACCACCGCGCACTAAAGCTGACGCGTGAGTTTTGCCGCATTTGTGTGATGGTTTCATGAAGAGTCGACCATTTTCATGGCCCGAAGCCTTAGCCGCAATGAACGCCTGCATCTGCGCGTACCAAATCCGCCGTGCGAGAACCACTCCAAGCATACAGGCGCCAATCCTACGCAGTGAAACACGCGGTAATGGCGACACAGCCCTCGTTTATGATGTGATGCCTGTTTTTCAGGATGCCGCCGGTTTCAGTGTGCCTAGCAAAACTTACACGCCCGAGTTTGAAGCCTGCGGGGCGGATGATATCGACGCCGCTCTCATCGGGGCGCTTGCGGGCGATCGAGCAGTGCTTGCACTTCGCGGCACGTTGTCACCGAATTTGGTGCGGAACGATGTTATCGGGTGGATCAAAGATTGGCTTCAGGATGCCGAGGCCAAGCCTGAGCCTTGGTCCCTTGGTGAGCAAGGGGCCGATGACGCCGAAACTGGGTTTGCGACCGCCACTAAGCGCCTTTGGCCATGGATCGAAAGGGAGCTTGCACCGCGCATCCCTTCACTCTCGGGGGGAGTAGTGATTACGGGCCATAGCAAGGGGGGGGCGATGACCTTTCTGGTCGCGTCGCTCATCCGAGCAAGATGGCCCAATCTTACGATTGCGGTTTACGCGTTCGCGCCGCCTGTTACGGGCAACAGTGGGTTTGCACGGGCCTACGATGCGAGCGGGCTCACACAGGTGACACATAGGATCCAAGTTATTAAGGATGCCGTTCCTTACCTACCGCGCTGGGATCGCGCGGATATTTGGGAGGCACTCAAACCTTCAGGGATGTTGGAAAGTGTTGGTTGGGACTTGATCAGGCGGCTCGCGTGCGACCTGACGGGCAAAGGTTATACTGCTGTCGGCAACGCGATCGTCATTAAAGACAACCAAGGGGCTGTCTCATATGGCATCGGAGCCGTCCGCACTTCATTAGCCGCAGTTGCGACCGCACTAGAAGCCAAGGACTATGAAGCGGTCGCTTCGGCTCATTCCAGTGTCTCCAGCTATCTTCGAATGATGAAAGCAGCGGCGCAACAGGCCGGTTGATAATCGGCTCACCAACTCTAATGGTGCCGCCAAAAAAATCTCGACAAGCCCCGTTATGTTCAAGAACGAAAAAAATTGCAAAAAATACCAAAACCCGAAGTGACTTTTGTAAACAATTTTCGTTCCGGTCTCTGCACAGCCAAAGGAGCCGTCAAATTTTTGCAAAAAAGCTAAATGTAGTGACAGAAATCGCGATAGCTTGTCGTGATGCATACGGCGGTGGGGCGTTCATCGTCGTCGCCGCGATTACGAAATGTGCACTTCGTACTTTCCTGAACGCCAACTCAATCCATTTGACGAGATTATTTTACCCAAGCTTCCAATAATTTTAAGGGAGGAAAAAATGGCTTTCCATGTGATACGTTCAAATTGCGATATTCAAGTAAAACTACCCGCGAACAACGCTGCGGCAGGAACGGTTGGACTTCAGCTCCTTCAAACAATGCTGTCAGACAAATTCGAGCCAGTTTCTGGTAGGCCAGTGAAGCTGTCCCTTAGCAACAATAACTAAGTTATGAGCGACCCCCTTCCCGCCTCAAGAAGTGTTCTTCTGACAACATCAGTTAACAGAAGCGGCAGGTGGTGAACCCCACCACATGTGCTGTTGGCCTAGGGTGAACAAAGCCGAAAGCTTCCAACTCACCTGATCAAGGCATGTCCAATGCGTCCAACCGGTCCCAGGCATTGTTGAGAGCGTCAAGTGACAAGGAGATGGGCGATTCCTGAATACTGCGGGTAACAAGGGAGCCGATCGCTACTTTTTCTGCAATAAGCTCCGGTTTTTCGCCTATTGCCGTCCTAGTCCATCGGGCCAAAGCATCATTATCGGCAACTAGCAACTCTTTGCCATCGCTTGTGAATGTTCGAGTGTCAGCTTGCCAAATTTTGAAGCCTCCTATCCGAGCATTGCTATTGACGTCCCAAACTGTAACACCTTCTCTGCTGAGGGTTGCCAGAACTTCACCGTCAGTTGAAAAAGCTGTGGCGGCAATCTCAGCATCAGGACCAGTCAATTCCATGACCATTTCTTGGCTTTCGATTTCCCAGATACGATACGTGCCGAAAATGGCGCTAGTCAGGAATTTTGTCTCTTCAGGAGAGAACAGAATAACATCGACGCTTTCCGCCTCCTGAAAGTCGCCAACGCCGGGCCGACGAGTTTGGCACATTCTTACGCGACGCTTGTTTTCCCCCAAGGCGAGCGTCAAAAGAACAAAAAAGACACCTGGTGCTAACCAGAGCCAGGCTACAGGAAAAAAACGCGAAGGCACGTCAAATGGTATTTAAGCTGGTTTCCTGCGATGGCGGAGGGATACGGGGATACCTATCCTGCCTGATCTTGCGGGGCTTACACGAAGAAACCGGATTTCTGGATAAGGCGGACGGCTTTGCGGGCACATCAACCGGCGGTCTAATTGCAGTGGCACTGGCGGATGGTCGGACGCAAGGCAAGGATATGGCCGCTTTAGTCTGTGAGTTAGCCGCGCATTACCGAGGCGACGCTGACCAGATTTTTCAGGAGAACGAACGCGGTTTTCTGGACAAAGTGCTCGATGCTGTCATGCGTCGGCTCAAGCTTGGGGGTGGCCCGGGCATTACGGCGTCGCAATACCATGCTTCGGGGCTTCAAAGCATTGGTCTCTCGCTGGTCGGGGATCGAACCATCGGGTCGCTGTCGTCAGATCTGGTTCTGGCGGTCAACACGGTTTGCCTGCATCGCAGCGACAAGATCGGTTGGTCACCTTTCACAATCACAAACCAGGACCTTGAACATGAGGCCTGGCTGGATATGACGGCAGTCAAACTACTGGACGTCGCAATGGCCAGTTCCGCCGCCCCGTCTTATTTCCCGCCGCATCTTATCATAGCGGACGGTGTCGATTTCGGCTATTTCGCCGATGGTGGAACCTTTGCCAACAACCCAGTGATGAACGGGATTAACGTTGCCATCGCCGCAGATCGGGCAAAGGGGGTTGCGGATATCGAAGCACTGTCAATCGGCACAGGACAGCAACCGACGGACATTTCCGAAGAAATGATCAAGAATCCCGATGACTGGGGCCTGTTGAAATGGTTTGGTGTGACATCGGGGGCGCCTAAAGGTGCCTTGATTGAATTGCTTCTAACCACCTCAGCAGAAAACCAGTACTGGATGGCACGGATGGTTTTGAAGAACCGGCTGGTGCGGATCAATCCACCGCTTCCCAAGGTCGTTGGTCTGGCGACGCACAAACCCGCGTCCTACAGTTTGATGGAGGAGGCTTTCCACGCCAGCAAGCAAAGCAAATACTGGGCGAACGCCGTCGAGATGCTGCAAAAGTGGTGACTTGTCTAACTATTGGAAAAAGCCCAGCAGTTTCGCCGCCGCCATTGCGTTGTTTCTGTTGCCTTTGAAAGCTTGGCGCCTATGGTTAACGCGAAATTTTTCAGTGGGTTTCAACGACTGAAAAAGGGGAGAGGTATGAGCGATCCCGGCATTGCCGAGAAACTGGTTGAAGTGTTGCAGCGCCCGGATGGCGATACGGCTCTGCGCCCGGTGCACAGTATCGGTATCAGCGCGACGGGGAGTTTCGAACCCTCTCCAATTGCCCGCAATTATTGCATCGCTGACCATTTCTGCGCGGAAAAGGCGGATGTGATTGTGCGGTTCTCGAACGGATCGGGCAGCGCTGCCGTGCATGACGGCTGGTCTGATGTGCGCGGTATGGCGGTGCGGTTTCATCTTGGTGATGGCACGGATACCGATCTGATCGCGATGACCCTGCCCGAGTTTTTCGCCCCGACACCCGAGACCTTTCTGGATTTCGCCGAAGCCGCGAAACCAAGAATGTATGAGGCCGAGTCGCCCTGGCGTAAGATTTGCAACTACCTGCAACTGATCCTGCCCAAGCGCGATCCCTATCCGGGGGAAACCATTAGCCCGGATGACGGTGCCATCGAGTTCGCGGATCAGAACGCCTATTCCCAACTGGGTATCATGCAAGCCGCCCAGATCGGTGCGCCGACCAGCTATGTCAGAGCGGCATATCATGCTGTGCACACATTCGTCGTCACCGGTGCCGACAACACACGTCGCTGGGTGCGGTTTTCGTGGCAGCCTATTGCGGGCGTTCTCACGACAGACCCAAACAAAGCACCGGTCGATGACTATTTGCGGGCCGAGTTGCAGGACCGTCTGGCCAAGGAACCCGCGCGGTTTTCGCTAATGATGATGATTGGTGAGGTGGGTGACGATTTCAACAATTCGTCCCGCCCTTGGCCACCGCATCGCAAACGGATCATGATGGGCACGCTGACGCTGGACACGGTGCCCGAGGACCAGATCGCAGACTGCGAAAAGCTCAGCTTTAATCCGGGTTTGCTGACCAATGGGATCGAGGCGTCGGACGATCCGGTCCTGAAAGTGCGCATAGACTCCTACAGGATATCAAGCAACTGGCGCGGCGGGTCGCCCTGCCCATTCTCGGAGAGTTAGGTCATGACAAGCCAGAACAGCTGGTTCAACAGCTACGTCAACAGCCTGCCCGAACGCGGATGGTTCAAGTTCCTGTCGCGTTACATCGTGGTGCCGTACTGGCACTGGCGTGATCCAAAGCCGAAGCTTCCCGGCGGTCCGCGCCCTTCGCCCCAGCCCAGCGAAAACGTACAGCGGATGATGAATCTGATCATGCCGCTAAAGGACTCGTCGCCAGCCGGGCGCGCGCGGGCCACGCTGGCCATCGCCCAGAATGTCGACGAGATTTTTGCCGGGCTCGACAATGTCGGCACGGTGCACTTTGCGCGGTTCCTGCTGATCGACAACAACATCTGTATGATCTCGGTCTATGATGGCGATTTCAGCAATTACATCCGCGATTTCATCACCACCATCGGCAGTGTCTTCAACGATGTCATCTCACTGGTTGACGGTGCTGAACACCTGATCCCGACCGAACGCAATGTCGAAGAATTCATCGACTGGGTGCACGCGCATGACCTGTTTCAGGCCGCCGATTTCCCCACCGACCTGTTCGGTCTGCAGGATGCGGCCAAGGGCCTGCCGCCAAACGAACCGCACAAGCTGGAGTCGCTACCACGGGAATTCGTTCTGCAGTTGCACGCCAATCCCAATATCTCGCTGGGGGGAGGCTATCGCGCCTATCCCGGGGTTTCAGCCGCGCAAGTGCGCCAAAAATTCGGACAGGGCTGGTGACTGCAAAACTTGATCTCGCTGACATTCAGGGCAACATTCTGCGGGGCTATCGCCGCGAACTGGTGCGTCATCTGATCCTCGAAGTCACCGACCGCGCAGCCGCGCGTCGGTTTCTGGCCACTGCTGTCGACGGTGGCAGCGACACGGTGCCTGAAATTACCCGCGGCCTCTTGTGGGAGTCCAAGCCGCCCTTGTGCTTCAACATCGGCATCACCTATGCGGGTCTGCGGGCTTTGGGCACGCCGTCCGAGCATTTGAAGACCTTCCCGACCGAATTCATCCAGGGTATGACCCAGCGGGCCATGAAGCTTGGGGATTTCGGGGGCAGCGGGCCCGAGAACTGGCCCGCCCCATTTGATCAGCCAGGTCGAATACATCTGATTGCATCTGTGCATTCGGATGTTCCCGAACAACTTGAGACAGTCGAACAACAGGTCGCCAGAGCCTTTAACGTACTAGGCGTGCGGAACGGGCGAAACCTGCCCGAGGGCAAGGTGTTCTTCGGCTATGTCGACGGAATTTCTCAGCCGCGTTTCGAACAGGTCTACGACCCCGATCAAGAAGGCGTGGATGAGCCCATCGACCCGCTCGGTACTGCGCTGCTGGGCTATCCAACCAAACAGGAGGGTGTTCGGTTCCGTGTTCCTTCGCCCCATGCGCTTGGGTTCAACGGATCGTTCAACGCGTTTCGGATTCTGGCGCAGGATGCGGCCGGGTTCGAAGCGTATCTGGATCAGGCCGCAACCACCCTAATGCAGCATCCCAAGCGCGACCTCTTGGCAGACCCCGACAATCTGGAGCGTATCGGTAAAGGCCTGGACCTGCACGGCGCCCTTCGCGAAGTGGTCGCCGCGCAGATGTGCGGGCGCTGGCGCAATGGCGTGCCGTACGAATTGTCACCGGATGCGCAATGGCCGGAGGAACCGGTTTCACTGACCAATTTCGACTACACGCACTGGTCCCGCTGCCCGGCGGGATCGCACTTGCGGCGAGGCAATCCGAGGGGGGGCCCAATCGTTCAGCGCATCGCCGATTACACGCGGCGGTTGGTGCGGCGGGGCATGTCCTATGGCCCCGATTTCGATCCGCAAAACCCTGATACCCAAGAGCGCGGCCTGCTTGGCAGTTTCATCGGCGCCAATATCGCCGCGCAGTTCGAAGCGGTTATGTGTGACTGGATCAATTTGGGTCTCCAGGATCCGCGGATCACCGGGGCGAATGACCCGCTGCTAGGTGCAAACACGCCGGAAACCAGCTGGTTCGACATGACATTGCCGGATGGCGACGCAATCCGCCTGCACGGCTTCCCGCGCCTGATCCGAACGCGCGGCGGCGCTTACACCTTCCTGCCCAGCCTGACCGCGATCAGATACCTGTCAGACCTGACGGATTAGGCCAGCTCTGCCAGCGCGGCATCGATACGTGCCAACATCGGTGATTGCCCCGCGGTTTCGACGACCACTCGCGCTTTGGTCAGGTAATCTCTAGCTTGTGGTTTCCTTTTCATTGCCTTGTGGAGCAGCCCGATAATCATGTCGCAGCGCGCAATGTAGTGGCCCTTTTTGTCGAACTGTGGGTTGTTGCGTACCTGTTCAATCATTGCAATCAACCGCTTCCTGCCAAATAGCATGACCCAGATAATCGTGCCGAGATTCTTGATCAATACGCGGAGTGAGCCGCCACCCTCGCCCGTGAGAATGGCCAGATACATTTCGCACAAAAACAACCGCGCCCAGTCGGCGGAAACCTGAGTGCCCTCATCCGTACGTTTCTGGATGGCCCATTCGACCTGACGCAGACCGGCGGTAACCTGGCCGTTCAGTGCATAGGCCACGCCCAGCATTGTTGCAGGCCCGAAGGTGAACAATGCCCACCCTTTCTCGTCGCAATCTCTGATATGATTTTGGGCGGTTTCGATTGCACCGGGTTTTTCCAGCGGAATCATGGCGGCGACCCGGGCGGCCTCGGCTATGGCATGCTCAAACTCGACCTGCGAATCCTGCCGCGCCTGTTCAGCCATTGTCAGCGCCAGTTCATGATCATCCGTGACCATTGCAATCAGCGCTTTCATCGCGGTTCCATAGCCCACCGCACGCGGGTCGTTTTTGGATCTGCCGAGAACAATCATCCGATCCGCAGCCTCATGAGCCCGGGCCACGCGACCGCGGGTCAATTCGTTCCAGCCAACCGTGGCTAGAAAGAAATTGTGAATATAGGCGTCATCGATTTTGTCCAGAATAGTCTCTATTTCCCTTTTTCTGGTCTCAAACAGTTTACTCGGGATCGGAGAATGATAGATCGAGACCGACAGTTCATTGACCATGGCATAAGCGCTTGAGAACGGCTCCCTCAGACGTTGTGCCATCTCGGTCAGTTCCTGCTGCACCCAATGAGCTTCGTGGTATTTGCCATTGCACACCAGACACGACACGTAATGGTGCAGGAACAAGGCGTGGTGCTGACTGTCCCCTACCCTTTGCAGGATTGGACGCACGGTACCGGCCAGTTCGATAATCGATTTGACCCGCAAGGAAATATTTGAACACAGAGCAAAGCTAGCCATGAAAGCGGCGAACTCTTCGTTCGAAGCGCAGTCCGGATCGCTTTGATACAGGTCCAGCGCCGCGACAAAGAACCGGTTGGCTTCGTCCAACGAATAAACACCTAGGCTTTTGTCCCCGGCCATCGCACTGTAACGGAACGCCTGATCGGTGCGATTTGTTTGTCTGTAGTGGAAAGCCAGAGTTTCGGCCACCTCCTGCAACCGGTTTGAATTGCGCAAAACAAGTGCGTCGGCGATCGCCAAGTGTAGCTCGGAACGGCGTGACAGAATAAGGCTCTGGTATACCGAGTCCCGCAGCAGAACGTGTTTGAAGATGTAGTCTGTTGAGTTCGCCTCGCGATACAACACATCCTGCGCCTGCAGTCGTTCTAGAGTTGTTCCAATTTCATTGGCACTCTCAACAATTTGGGACAGCAAGCCGGGATCAAAGCGGCGACCGATAACGGCGGCGGCCTGTAAGACTTCTCGATCCTCGGTCTCGAGACGTTCAATTCTGGTTGTTAGCAGACTGCGCATCGTAAGGGGCAATCCGCTGTCATTGATATCCCCGCTTAAATAGGCGGCACCGTCGTCGACACGCAATGCGCCCTGAGCCTGCAAAAAGCTCAGAATCTCTTCGCCAAACAGCGGATTGCCCCCGGCGCGTTCGGTCAGCTGTTCAGCCAAGCCCTTGGGTAACTCGGCCACACCAAGACGGCTCTGGGCCAGATCCGCAAAGTCTGCAACTGGCAACGGCTTCAATGCGACGGTCATCACGCCGCTTTTGCCAAGCCACTTCGGCTTATACTCCGGCCGTCGGGTTTGAATGATCAGAAGGTTCGAAATATCCGGGTCTTCCAGCACGATCGTTATCAGATCTTCCGAGGAGGTATCGATCCAATGGCTATCTTCGATCACTAAAATGACCCGATCTGTAACGCATTTCTTCTTCAGTAAGGCTTTCAGCAATTCGCGAATGTGCAAGCCTATCAGAACGCCGTCGAGACCATCCAAAGACCCTTCGGGCGGTTTAAGCCCCAGAAGGTTCATCATCAGGCCCAGGTTTTGTTGGGTAAACAGCCCGTAATTCTCAAGACCCATTTCCAGCTTCGCCTGAATGCGCAGCGGATTGTTCCTGTCGCTGATGTGAAAGGACTTCCGAACGATTTCCAAAAATGGCAGGAACGGAACCAACTGACCGTCGGCAAAGCAATTTCCCGTCAAAGTGGTGACTTCGTCGGTCGGCGCCCGATTAATAAATTCGTAGACAAGGCGCGTTTTACCCGAGCCCGGTTCTGCCACCAGATCAACGACCGATCGCCCGGATATTGAATTGACCAGAGCTGCGGACATTGCGTCCAATTCGTCCTTCCGACCGACATAATTGCTCAACCCTTGCGCGACAGACGCGTTAAAGCGCGTTGCGCTTTCGGTGACAGCCTTCAGTTGCCAGATCTTTTGCGGTGCGGACAGACCCTTGATCGTGTGTTCACCGAAAAAGCTGAGATCAGAAATCCATTCGACTAGGTCGCGGGTGGTGTCGCAAAGCAAGCTGCCCCCGGGTGGCGCAAGGTTTTCAAGACGTGCGGCCAGATTAACCGTGCTGCCCACCGCCGTCGTTGGCCCAGCTTCCCCTTGAACCGTCGCCATCAAAACATTGCCCGAGCTGACACCGACGCGCATTTCCGGACTCACACCAAAGCGCTTGTAAAATTCGGGGCCGGCAGAAGTGAAGGCTGCGTGGATCGACAACGCGGCGCGGCACGCCCGTAAGGCCGGGTCCTCCACCGCGTCGGGAATACCGAACAATGCCATTATGCTGTCGCCAGCAAAATCGCGGACCGTGCCGCCGTTTTCTTCGACCGCGCAGGTCAGCATGTCGTAGACTTTGCGCACAAATTCAAGCGCTTTTTCTTCATCCAGACGAGCAACGATGGCGGTGTAGCCGACCATGTCGGCAAAAAGGACCGACACTTGGCGCCGCTGCCCCGGATCAGCAGACGTTCGAGATGGTATGTCCGTCATATCCCCCATGTGGGCAAGGGTTTACAACACCCGATCCCACCCCGCCAGAGTTTGTGGGCGAAAAGGTGTTTTGGCACACTCAATTGGCAGTGTAAGTGTCTCACTGGACACAGACTATGTATGTCTTTTCCTAAGACATGTGCGCGTCAAGCAGTGAATTCCAGTTTTAGGCCAGGGCGGGGCCATCGGGTCTTGTAGATTTTTCCGGTGCTTGATGCCGTGATCCACAAATCACGCATGTCATTGCCACCGAAGCACATATTTGTGGTAAACATATCGGGTATTTCCACATGCTCGGTCGTGCCATTCAGGTTGAACACTGTGATCCCGCCATTGAACAAAGTTCCGACGCAGACGCGGCCATCCTGTTCAACCTTAAGGCTGTCCAGCCACTGATACCCCGGCAAAGTTTGAACAACATTGCCCGGCATGCCTGGAATAGGGCCGGGTTTGACCTCACCTGGACCTGTGGTTTTCATCGCCCAAAGCCGCCCGAACACCGTGTCGGAGACGTAAACGGTTCCGCCATCCGGCGACAATCCAACTCCGTTGGGCATGGGTATCGTGGCGGCTTTGATCAGCGTTTCGCCATCTATCGAGGCATAGTAGAGACCACCATAACGTGTAGACTCCTCGTCCTCTATCCCTGTGTCAGTGAACCAGAAACCGCCGGACTTATCGAACACCAAATCGTCGGGCGCAATCAGCCGCTTGCCTTTATACGAGTCAAACAACTGGGTCACAGCCCCGGTCTTCAGATCCACCCGGTGCACAGACCCGCCTGTGTAGTTGGGCCGGATCGGGGCGGGAACGGTAATTTGGTCAGGACCGAACGGTACAAAACTGTAGACGCCGCCATTATTGCAAACATAGGCTGCTCCGTCCGGACCTATCGCGACTCCGTTGGGTCCACCGGGAATCTCAGCCACAACGCTGACATCACCATCGGGTGACAGACGCGCCAGCGTCTGTTCCTTAATGTCGACGAACAGAACCGATCCATCGTTCATCGCTACCGGGCCTTCAGGAAAACCCAAGCCGCTGCACATCTCTTGCAATTCTAATGCCATCCCAAACCTCCATAAGTGCGTCGAATATCAGAATGCTTCGGCGTCTGCCGATGGAAACCCATCTGCGCGAGGCAATGGACAAATTCGGCGAAGTCTCTGGCAATTTTTGGATACACTGCAAGGGTTTTACAAGTCTCTGCCGGCATTAGAGTCAGGATTCACAACCAGAAAATTACTGTTGCTGCGAGGGCGATGGGCGAATGCCAGACACGAAGGTCTTGGGGCAACGTTAATGGCGTTAAGCCACGCATCTCCAATCCGTAAGCCTGCCAAACATTATCTGGATACGGATTCGCCGCTTGTATCTAAGCTTGTCGCACTGGTTCTGAAGGTGTAGACGCCCCCGCTGGCCTCAATGTGCCATTGTGGGTTTGCAAACAACCTGAATGGAGGCGTCTATGGAAGAGATTAGCATGATTGGTCTGGATTTGGCGAAGAATGTGTTCCAGGTGCACGGAGCGGATAGAACAGGTCACCCTGTTGTTCGTAAGAAACTG
Source organism: Ruegeria sp. AK4 (assembly GCF_056541025.1). Lineage (NCBI taxonomy): Bacteria > Pseudomonadati > Pseudomonadota > Alphaproteobacteria > Rhodobacterales > Roseobacteraceae > Ruegeria > Ruegeria sp. AK4. The sequence goes on along the minus strand of NZ_JBQFXS010000002.1, from coordinate 15,123 downwards.
CGCAGAGGCCAGGTCCTCGAGTCCTTTGCCAAATTGCCGCGTTGCGTGGTTGCAATGGAGGCCTGTGCCAGTGCGCATTACTGGGGGCGAGAGATCGGTCGTTTGGGTCACGAAGTCAGGTTGATCCATCCGGCCTACGTGAAACCATTCGTCAAACGTCAGAAGAACGATATGGCCGATGCAGAAGCGATCTGTGAAGCTGCAAGCCGACCAACGATGCGCTTTGTTGCCGTGAAGAGCGAAGAGACCCAGGCGTCCGCGATGGTTCTTCGGGCTCGCGAGCTGTTGGTCCGGCAGCGCACGCAATTGATCAATGCTGTGCGAGGTCACCTTGGAGAGCTCAGTCAGGTGGCCCCGCAAGGCGCGGTCAATATTCGCAAGCTGGTTGCGTTGGTGGACGCTGGCGATAGCGCAATCCCGAATGTGGCCCGGGAGTGCCTTGAAAGGCTGATCAGCATGCTGGGCCAGCTAGACGGTCAGATCAAAGCACTGGATGCCGAGATTGCCCGCCGCGCGCGGTCAAACGAGATGGCACGCCGCTTGATGACGGTGCCTGGAATTGGCCCGCTCGTCGCAACTGCGCTGGTTGCCCTGGCCCCGCCGCCGGAAACATTCCGCCGTGGTCGGGATTTCGCCACCTGGCTCGGGCTGGTTCCAAGACAGCATTCGACAGGGGGAAAACAGCGCCTCGGGGCGACAACAAAAATGGGAGAACGTTCGCTCAGGCGATTATTGATCATCGGCGCCAACAGCGTTGTCATGTGGCGTGCTCGAACCAGAATGGGAACGGATCCCTGGCTAGCCCGCATGATCGAACGCAAGCCGCCAATGCTGGTTCGCGTGGCCCTTGCGAACAAGATGGCGAGGATCGTTTGGGCTTTGATGAGCACAGGAGAAGTCTACCGGGCTCCGGCTGCTAAGGCGTAAAGCGTTTGCGGCCGCGAGGCGGCGAAAACGGAAGAGGACAATGGACGGTATGGCATCAGGATCGTGAGACCGGATCGGGAAAACCAGCTTGCAACAGAGTGCTTCGAGCACGTGGTTTTGAATTGGACCGGATCCGCTAACACCATAGGGGCCAGCGGCATGTGCAACGGCCGCGCAACAGGCCGAACACATGTCAGTACCCGAACCGATGCTAAAGACCGACCAAGTTACCTCTTGCGTTTTGGGCGTCTACAAATGTTGTAATCTTTTGACCATTGACCCTCGTAGCTTCAGCACTTGTGCTGCGTGGGCTCTTTTCCAGCCGACGGTTGATTTTTGGTTCCTTTCAAAGGTGCGCATTATCCGAAAGATGTGATCCTGTACGCAGTTTTTTTCTACGTTCGATGCGGCGTTACATATCGCGACCTGAGGAAATCATGGGGGAGCGGGGTATCGGTGCAACGCTTACGTTAGGCTACCTGTTTACTTAATCGAAAATGCGCTCGCCCTGCTCGTCAATCACTTGCTTCGCCTTGGCGATACTGAAGCTTTCGCCCTGATCCCGGGTTTCAAAGACATCTGCCCGGATCACCGTATGGGTCTTGCGATCTCCGTCGATGGTCTTTTCGATGCGGGCCAAAAGGCGGTATTTGCCACCTTCGGGCATCAGGTCGGGGAAGATTTCGAACCCTTTATAAGTGACCAGCTCTGGCTCCGAATTTTCTCCGCGACCAAAGAGTTTAGAGAAGAGGGACATTGGGCGGCTCCTTTCTGCGTTGCTTGGCCCGGAGTCTAGCGCCGCTCAGGGCAGGCGTGAAGCATGTCGCGCCATCAGAACACTGGTTCTCGATCCGGTGGCCGCTCCGTGCGTGGTCTAATACGTCCCGATCCACGGTGAAAGCCCATTCCTTAGCACCATTCTCCCTGGCTTGGACGGCCCCAAGCGGATGAGGTGGGTGGCTCCTGCTCCACCGGCATCGAATGTGCCAAAGTGCAGTTGTGATTGACTGCTAGGAAAGGAGCCACCCAATGACAGTAAAGACCGTCGGCCTGGATCTGGCCAAGGATGTTTTTCAAATTCACGGCATTTCAGAGAACGGCCGCGTGATTTTCAACAAAGCCATCAAGCGAGCGAAGCTGCTCCGCTTCTTTGAGACGCTTCCGCCCTGTGTCGTCGGCATGGAGGCATGCGGTTCGTCCCATCACTGGGGCCGCCAGCTGCGAAAATTGGGGCACGATGTGAAGCTCATGCCGGCCGGATACGTCAAACCCTACGTGAAGCGCGGCAAGAACGACGCCGTTGATGCTGAGGCAATCTGTGAAGCGGTCCGTCGACCAACCATGCGATTTGTCGAGATCAAGACGGAAGAGCAGCAAGCCATTCTCTCAATCCACCGGCCTCGAGATCTGGCCGTCCGGCAGCGCACCCAACTGGCCAACATGATCCGCAGCTTGCTGCGCGAGTTTGGGCATATCTTGCCCATTGGGATCGAAGCAGTGACGGCTTTTGCAAAGCGTCACCATGATGGCGACCATCCAGAAATGCCGGAGATCGCCAACGGGATGCTTGGCATACAGTGCTATCAGTTCATTGGCCTGAACGAGCGCATTGACGGCTATTCGAAGATGATCGAACAACAGTCCTGCTGAATGCTGACGCACGCCGATTAACGCGCATGCCTGGCATCGGGCCGATCACGGCGTCAGCGATCATCGCAACGATCGGTGATGCAAAACAGTTCCGGACCGGACGCGATCTGGCGGCGTGGTTGGGACTGACCCCGCTCAACAAATCCAGCGGTGGCAAGGAACGTCTGGGCAAGATCACCAAGCAAGGTGATCGCTACATTCGCAAGCTGTTGGTCGTAGGCATGACATCGCGTGCCGTGATGGCGAAACGTTCGCCAGAGAAGGTCGATCTGTGGACAGCGAGAATTATCGCAGACAAACCATTCCGATTGGCAACAACCGCCATGGCCAACAAGGCCGCTCGAGCCATCTGGGCGATGCTCACGAAGAAACAGGAATACCAGCAGCCTGCGTTCTAACCGCGCCGACTGCCCAGGAGATGCAAGACGTTGAAGTGATGATGCGGAATTAAGTCAACCAAGAGCAAGGACACTCCGGGAACGGCAGCGACCCTCAGAGGTCGATAAGCCGATTGGAACCTCGCTCGCGGAATTCATCAAGGCCAGTGGCGACAATGCCGCCACGCAAACAGGCCGGACAGACGAAGGTACTGACAAAATACCCGCAAACATCACCAAAAAACTCTTGCAATGCGGGAGCCACCCACAGAGGTCGTTGGCCTCCTATCAAGTTTCTGCGGCCGCAGCCCACATAGCTGTCGTTCACTTCGCCTGCTAAACTTTGGTGATGGCCATGGTCTCAAGAGCGGACTTAGTTGCCATTTGGAAAATCAGATGGTTTCCCCAACTACTGGTATCCGTCTGGGTCATTAGGGATGAGAAGCAATGTGCCTTCACACGCGTCGAGGTCATCAGTCATTTGCAGCCACTGCAACTTCCTTTGGTTGTTGACGTGAAAAGTCGGTTTGAAATCTTCCGGGTTTTCGAGCGACGCAGCAAAAAGGTGCATACCACCCGGATAGTGATCGGCTTCAAATCCAACGGGTGACCCGCACGTCCCGCAAAAGTGCCTAAAACGCCTTTGGAGATTTCGTAAGTGCGGGGTTTATCACCGGTCCACTGAAATTTTTCTATCGGCACACCGAACCATGCGACCACCGGTGCGGCACAATTCCGACGGCAGTCATCGCAGTGGCAATAGCACGCCCATGTTTGATCACCCCGATAGACCCAGCTTGTTTTTTTACACAGACAATACCCACGCGTCGCCATTCGATTTTTCTCCAAACCACTAGGAACATAGGACGCAGGTGGATATTGAGATGGATATTATTGGACGTTTCATCAGCGGAAAACGTTGGAGCTCAGGGTCAAGTTGAGCTCGTTGCAGACCCAGGACCTGACACAGCATACACCCCTGCCCCAATTCACTCTACCTATTCAACTAGCCCAAAAGCCGACCTTGAAAACGTCTTTCGGTTGCCGCAACGGCACCCTAAAAGCGAAAATTTGTGCGAGACATCACTCTTTACTGGTATCGCAATACCCAAATTGAGACCAAACCTGCTCGAAAACAGCTCGAGCTAGACGACGCTCACTCCCTCTATGTCGTCGATTGCCAACACATGACCTCGCTCCAAACGTCAACTGGCAAAAATACTAGAGGTTGTCATCTGACGTTCATCCGCAAAATAATAGCGCTTCATCTGAGCGCGCTACCTTGTCCTACTGGGTTAGAAACGCGTTGGTTCTTAAAGAACAATCGTCGGTTAAAGGGATATCTTTGTTGTTGGATCGACGCGAGGCGGTGAAGTGCAGAAAAAGAACATTCCGCCATAGGTTCTGTTCGTTCATTTTCGCCATTACCCTGATGGTCAGCATTGGTCTATCGGACATGGCCACTGCACAGACAGCGAGCTTTCGATCTATCGATACAAACTCTGACGGCGTTCTTAGTTTCAATGAACTTGTGGCTGCCTTCGGGGAAGCAGGCGCGCGCAGGTTGATTGACGATATCGACCGAAATGGTGACAGCCGCATTACGATCAGGGAATTGCGGCAAAGCTCGGACAGGAAGAATGAAGATCGAGACGGACGTGAAGATCGGGGAAATCGGAAAGGAGGGGAGCGAAACGACGACAATGGCGGCTCTGGCGGAAAGGGTGGCGGTGACGACCGTGATGATGACGGTGGAGATGACAACGGGAACGACGATGGGGATGATGACGGCGATGACGACTGATCATCGACCAGCCGTCGTTGGGTGCTAAGCTCAATCCCAGCATCTCTGCCTGCTCAGAATATTGAGGCCGCTACGAATCTAAGTTCCCGCCCAGACAACGCGTTCATCTGCTGTTCATTCAATCGCACCACATCCCTTCATGCACCTTTGCAACCTTTCTCACACGGTGCTGACAAGATGAAACCATGGACACGTCAGCCACGGAGCAAAGCATGACACAGTTTTCCCCAATCCCCATAAGTGCTTGCGAAATCGCAAAATGGGCATTCACAACCCGCCGCGTTGTTCGGTCGGATGTTTACGGCCTCAACACTCAGACGAGCAGTGCAAAAGCAGGCGATCTGATCCTCTGCGAGATCGTCGAGATCGGGCACCACAAGAAAATACAGCTCGCCGAGCGGCGAGTTTCGACCAGCTATCCAGGCGATTTTGTGGTACTGTGCCTGGGTGATCGCTATGCGCCGGATCAATTCCTTGCCAGTGCTGTTGTCGACGATGATCTCATTGATCTGGTTGCGGGTGGTGGTGTAGCGGGCCGGGTGGATGTCGCGCATATCCGCATGGAAGAACCAACGCGGCTGAAGCCCCTCGGGCTTCTGACCAACGCCAAAGATCAAGTGATCAATATCGTGGATTATGCTCTGCCACAATTGCCCGCCAATGACCGGGTAACCGTAATCGGCGTATTTGGGGCATCGATGAACTCCGGCAAGACAACCGCTGCTTCAAGCCTGGGCCATGGCTTGATGCGCGCGGGGTATTCTGTGGCAGGTGTAAAAGCCACAGGCACCGGCGCCTTCGGCGATTTCAACAGTTTTGAGGATGCAGGCGCGGTTGCGCTTGATTTTACGGATGTAGGAATGGCGACAACCTATCGGATGTCTTTGGAGAAGATCGAAACGGGCTTTGACACGCTTATAGCTACAGCCGCATCGCGAGGGGCCGAAGTGGTGGTTGTAGAAATCGCAGACGGCGTGTTCCAACAGGAAACACGCGCAATCCTTAAATCCTCGCGCATTCGGGATCGTCTGGATGGCATCCTGTTTGCAGCGCCAGACGCGCTGAGCGCATTGGGCGGTATTACTGTGCTGAGACGGGTTGGGCTAAGCCCATTTGCGATTTCCGGGCGGGTAAGTTGCTCACCCCTCGCTTCAGCCGAAGCGTTTGAAGCCACCGGGTGCCCGATCCTGTCGCGTGAAGATCTTTGGTCGCCTGCAATGATCGCACAACATGTTGCCCCTCTGATGCGGCATGAACCAGAGAACGTGGCCGCATGACCCCCTTCCCCAGGTTGGCCACACGGGACCGCATCATCGATGCGGTCCTCGTGGTATCAAGCGGCGTCGTTCAGGCGATAGCCCTGGCAATGGCCGCCCTCGCAACACGGGGCGCGTTTGAAGCGATCCACGCGGGTCGTGCGCCCGCCCACGAGATCCTATGGCAATTGGCCGCCTCCGGTGTGATCGCTGCCGTGTGTCTATTCCTTTCACGATATCGTGCGGAAGCGCTTGGCCAGAGCTATGCAATATCATTGCGGCGCGCGCTCTATCAGCAAATCGCACAACTTCCCAAATCACGCCACGAGAGACGCCGGGTTGGCGCGTTATCTTTACGGTTTGTTGGTGATCTTTCGGCGGCCCGCCTGTGGTTTGGGCGCGGTTTGCCGAGCGTCTGCGCGGCAGCAGTCGTTATCCCGGGCGCGGCAGCCATTTTGTACTACCTTCACCCCGCTCTTGCGGTCAGTGGAATGACAGTACTTGGTCTGACGCTGCTGCTAGTGGCAGCGATAGCCTGGCATCTTGAGTATCGCCACCGAATACTGCGCCGCCGCCGGGCCAACATTGCGATCTCCATGACCGAGCGGATTGCGATTGCCCCCGAGCTCGATCTTATGGGCCGGACAAACCGTGAATTGCAAAAGCTCGACGCGCAGGGTGTATCGCTTCGCAACGATGCGCTTGCGCGCCGTGGCATTGTAGCGGGCCTTCAAATAATCCTGCAATTGGGTGTGGCGTTCGCAGGTCTGTTGATGCTTTGGCGGGCCGGCGGAACAGGCATCGCACCTGCAACCGTTGCAGCTTGTCTTGCAGTGATGGCGTTGATCGCGCTGCCTCTACAACACCTCGCCAGCGCATGGGATTATCACTGCGCCTGGCAAGTCGCGCGTGAGAAATCTCAACGGCTTCTTTCAGAGCCAACGGTAAAAAGAAGAATCGCAAATCAGACCAATACCATGGGAATTGACGTCACCGGAGAGCTTGACGGAACGCCTGTTACATTTGTCGCCCGACCGAACAGCGTCTCGGAGATGAGGGGGCCAAATGCCAGCAGGCTCGCGCGATGTATCGCGGGATTTGACACTCATGAGGGCATCGCAGTTCGCTATGGTGATCAGCAAGTCCCGCCAAAACTCGCTTTTATCGGAGACACTCATATCGGGCTTCAGGGCAGTTTGCGCCGATCCGCAACCTTGATGTGCAGGAAACGCCCCAGTGACCGCAGGATCGCGAAGGTACTGCGGCAATTGGGTCTATCCGACCTGCTTATGGCCACCGAAGGGCTCGACCAGCGCGTCGCGGAAAACGGTCACGGGTTGACATCTGATCAGACTTTGCGTCTGGATCTTGCCCGCGCCGTACTGGGCAAGGCCGAAGTCGTAGTGATTGCCTCGATCAGATGGATTGCCTGCCGACATCAGGTGGCTGAACTGCTTGCAACGTTTCAAAAACTTTCCTCGGCAACGATCATATTGGCCGACGGCTCCGCCCCCTCTAAAATGGATGAGATTTCAAAGGTCAATTGATATGCGCTCATCCACCCTGTTCGGAATATACGCCGCTGTACTTGTCGGGTTTCTGGGCGGGCTTGCGTGGTTGACCCTTTACAGTCTGGAAAAAACCCGCTGGTGGGATGCCCGGATACTGTTGGCCCAGGAGTCCTATGGGCTCCATCTCCGGCTAGAAGCAGACCTTTATCGTCTGTTCAAACAGCATGGGGACGCGCTTCTGATCGGGGATCGGGATGACGGCGCCCGGGAAGCGGAACTACAGGTCAAAATCGCGCAAACTCTTGAAGACATTCGCGATGTCATTGCTCGTGAAATCCAAATGGTTGGTGACGAGGAAATCGAAGAACTGGAACTGCTAGATCAAATTGAGGACGATATCGAATCTGTGAACGCAGCCATTGCCAGTCTCACAGCAGAAGGCAGCCCGATTGAAACATTTGTTCGCATCGAACGTCTGGCAGCCCTTCTGGACGGAGATATCGACGACGAACTGGACCGAAAAATCAAGTCCGCGCTCGACGAGGAAATCGAGGAAGTTGAAGACGTTCTGACCGAGGCCACAGCTTTCCGGGAATGGAACAAGCGATTGGTCTACATGATTGTCGCGGCTGCAATCGGAGTGCTTCTGGTCGCCCTTATGTCGTTTAATCGCCAGATCAGAAAGCCATTGATCCGACTTGCTGAAGCCATTGGCCACCTTCGCAGGGCCGATTATTCCGAGCCTGTGAACCTGGGTGGCAGCCGTGAGTTCAGGGAGCTTGGCGTGGTTCTGAACGGCATGGCCGAAGGATTGGCTGCGCGCGAAGCCAGCCGCGCGGAACAAAAAAGACAGCTCGAGCAAACTGTCGCGGCAAGAACGTCCGAGCTTCAGCAGCTCATTGATAAACTCGAGACTGGGGAAGAGAACCGAAAGCAACTGATGGCCGATATAAGTCACGAATTGCGCACACCGTTGGCGATCATACTTGGAGAGGCCGATGTAACATTAAGGACATCTGACAAACTGTCAGTAGAGGTCTCGGATTCCCTCGCCCGTATCCGGGATTCTGCAAAACACACCAATCAGATTGTCGACGATATGCTGACCGTCGCCCGGTTCGAGGCGGGCCAGCTTCGCCTTGATCGCAGGAAGACCGACCTGCGAAAGATATTGCACGATGCGGTCGCCATGTTCCCTGATCCGGTTCAGGTCGTAACACCCGCGGACAAAGTTCTCGCCTCCGTTGACGAAGTCCGCCTGCGCCAGTCCTTGCTTGCGCTGCTGCAGAACGCCCGACGCTATGGCGGCCCTGCGATTGAGGCCAAGCTGGATGAAGGCCTCGCCTTCTGCTCGATTACGGTCGAAGATGATGGGCCAGGGTTGAGCGCCGCAGAAAAGTCCCAGGCATTCAATCGTTTCTACCGAGGTTCGAACGCGTCGGGCCAGGGGATCGAGGGCAGCGGTCTTGGCCTTCCGGTCGTTAAGTCAATCGTCGAAGCCCATGGTGGAACCGTTGATCTGCAAGACCGTCGAGAGGGTGGTTTGAAAATTGTCTTAACACTGCCCAAAGGCCCACGGATGAAAGTTGTGCAACCTGATACGTGGCGAGAGACGGGCTGATGTTGTTTTGTATATCTGAATTTCTGTTTCCAGAACCGATGCGGCCATACTCCTTTTGTCATTGTGATGGATAGAAGCACCAAGTGAATTGAGGGTGACATGAATATTCTACTTGTGGAAGACGAGGTACGCGTTGCCGATTTCATCCGTCGTGGTTTGTCTGCAGAAGGCTGGACTGTCGATCATGCCTCAAGCGGGGAAGATGCACTGGAATACGCGGCTACCGGAGAATACGATGTCATCCTTTTGGATCTGATGCTGCCGGGAATTCAAGGGCAGGATGTCTGCCGTAAACTGCGTGCCCGTAAATCGAAAATCCCAATCCTGATGCTGACAGCGCTTGACAGCCCCGAAGAACGGATCGAAGGGCTGAAAATCGGCGCTGACGACTATCTTTCGAAACCCTTTGATTTCGACGAACTCATCGCGCGCGTTGAGGCCCTGCACCGGCGTGCCAACAATTATGCCAGCGATCTTGGGGGGTCCGTCATAACATGTGGAACCCTAAGCTTCGACCGGCGCTCCCTTCACGTATCCGTAGCTGGCGAAGAGGTGCAACTGTCCAAAAAAGAACGCGATCTTCTTCTGCTATTTCTGACCAATGTGGGTAGGGTTCTGTCCCGAGAGCGCATCCTCAACTCCGTATGGGGCATGAGCGAAGATCCATTAACCAACGTCGTCGACGTTTACGTTGGCCGCCTAAGGCGCAAAATCGGAGCAGAAGGTCAACGGATCGTAACGCTCAGAAATGTTGGGTATAGGATGAGTTGACAAACACACTGAAAACTCTGTCTGTAGGTCTAGATGACCTCGGCGAATTCGGAATTCTAGAAAATAGTCATTCCGGCCCCATACCGGTCATCCGACTTGTCCTGCAACGCCGCAGTGCAGCTTCGCCAAAACGGACATTGACCAGCAATCAGAGATTTATCGCCGCCTTGAAATCAGAGCCCGATTTTCTGCGCGATTATGGCTTCAGCCCACCACGATGCTCCGTTCACTTTGCGTCGTGAAAAATGATGCCAAGTGTGTGGCGATGCCCTTCCTCTAGGCGTGAAACCCCATGTCGCATCGTGACGCGATAATCCCCACGCGCACCATTGACTGGTCGCGTGTTCACCGCAAAAATTACTGCATCACCTTGGCCAAGTGAGACAACCTGCGGGCGGCTCTGCATTCGCGGTCGCTGTTCTGTCAATACGAACTCACCTCCCCTGAAATCACGCCCGGGCTCCGAAAGCAGGCAAGCGACTTGAAGAGGAAAGAACAGGTCCCCATACAGGTCTTGATGGAGGCAATTGAAGTCGCCTTCCACATATTGAAGTAGCAAGGGGGTTGGACGCTCCTGCCCACTTCTATGGCACATATCCAGATAATCGGAGTGCATTTCTGGGTACTGAATGCCCGTCCCCATTCGCTCAGCCCATGTGTTGGCGATCGGCGCGAGCCGAGCATAGAGCTTGCTTCGAAGCTGACTGATGACACCAGGCAACGGGTAGGAATAGTACTTGTACTCTCCTTGCCCAAAGCCGTGACGCTTCATGTGAATATGGCTGCGAAAGATGTCCTCTTCGTTGTATTGCCTAGCGATCGCCGTGCATTCATCTCTACTGAGCAGTGAAGTCAGTACGGCGCATCCGTCACGGTCAAGCTGCTCGTGAATGGCCGCCCAGTCGTATTGGGCCACCCGCTGTTCCGGTCTACCAACCATTTGTTCGCCCAATTCATGAGTTTTGTGCTTGTTCATGCCGCAGCCTCCAACTGAAGGAGTTGCTCTTTCCGCCCTAATCCCCACCTGAATCCTTTGGATGTACCGTCGGCACGTACAACCCGATGGCACGGCACCAGTACCGCAAAGCGGTTGGCTCCACAGGCCGCTCCGACGGCGCGGGCTGCGTTCGGCTTCCCTATGGCGTTGACAATCTGGGAATAGGTTGCGGTCTGGCCAGCAGGAATTCTTCTGAGCGCATTCCAGACGTTCTTCTGGAAACGCGTGCCCTGAAAATCCAAGGGGATTGCATGAGATGATTTCAGGTTTTCGACGATCGCAATCACGTTCGATATGATCCGCATGGCTGCGTGGTCGGCCTGTAACTCAACAGTATTGATGTACTGGGCACAGAACGCTTCGCGCAAGGTGTCTGGACTATCTCCGAGCTCAACCGACATCACGGCGCGTGGCCCAATTGCAACCAAGCAGTATCCAATTGCGGTCTTCTCGATCACGTATCCGACAAGTTCTTCGTGTGGTTTTCGAGGCGCTGGAATACCACCGCAGCGCTTGCATGCCCTGAAGCCGGCAGCTTCTGCCTGTTCCGTCCCATCAAAGAAAGTGGTGTTTTCCCGCTTTGGCAGTCTCGAGGGACACGAAGTGCGGCAATAGACGCCGGAAGTTCGGACCGCATAGACAAAACGACCGTCAAGAGTGGCGTCGTTGTCTTTGACCGCGTTCCATCTGTCATCATCGCTCAATGCGAATTCAAGTGACTGCGGAAAATCTGATGTGTGCATCGTCATCGGACAAATCTCCATTAGTTTCTGATTGGGGCGGTGTTTGGGACCCAGCTTCCGTCTCAGGTCAAACTCGCCTCGTCTGCCTTAGGGATATGTTTGCTCTTCGAGCCTCACGACCCGTTTCTTGCGCTTCCCGAAGGCCTGTGGATCGGAAGCGCATGAAACGGGTCGTTCCGACATTGGCACACAGTTATCTCTCGCTCGAAAGTTCAGAACTGGAGATACTATGCTACTTGAGAACAAAACCGTGATCATCACAGGTGCGAGCAGTGGAATTGGCGAGGCGGCGGCTACGCTTTTTGCCGCAAACGGCGCCAATGTCGTGCTTGGCGCCCGGAGAGAAAACCGTTTGGCTGGCCTCAGCAACCAGATTCGCGACAGCGGCGGAAGAGCGGCTTATCTGGCGGGAGATGTCGCTGATGATACCTACGCGGAAGAGTTAGTTGAATTGGCGGAAGCTGAATTCGGCGGGCTTGATGCAGCCTTCAATAACGCCGGTGTCATAGGAGACATGGGACCGATTTCAGAAATGACAAACGCCAATTGGGACAATGTCATCGAAACCAACCTGACCAGTGCGTTTCATGCGGCAAAGCATCAGATTCCGGCACTGAACAAGCGGGGTGGTGGCTCAATCGTGCTCACTTCAACATTTGTTGGGCACACAATCGGTCTGCCAGGCATGGCGGCTTATGCCGCTTCGAAAGCGGGTCTTATTGGGCTGACACAGGTTCTAGCCGTAGAACATGGTGCAGAGAACATTCGTGTAAACGCTCTCTTGCCGGGCGGAACAAAAACCGAAATGGCGGGCGACGATCCCGAGGCGCACGAGTGGGTCGCCAGCATTCATGCTCTTAAACGTATGGCGGAAGCAGAGGAAATCGCGAAGGCCGCCATGTTCCTGATCTCAGATCAGTCCTCTTTCGTTACGGGCAGCGCCATGACTGCTGACGGTGGCAACTCCATAACGAAAGGTTAGAAGCGCAATCCACGGCTCGGCATTGACCGGGCCGTGGGCTGATAAGTCTCTGGAAGCTCTGTTTCCTTATTGGTTGAATGGCATGAAGTTTTCTCGGTTTTACGCTACTTGCTTCCTGCCGATAGAACGCTGAGATGTGAGACGCCGTCATGAGGGTTCTCAGGGTCGAACTCCATGAGGGTGAAGTACGCTCCGCATACCGCCGACTGCTCTGCCTTACCCATGGCTTCACGTGCATGTTGATCGGTTTCCCAACGCACGATGTCCGCGTACTTGCCGCCCCCCGTTCGGACGAGATCGTGGGATACGTAGCCAGGCTGCAGAGCAAGAAATTCTTCACGCATCTTTTCAGCGCCCGCTATCAAGTCTGCTTCTGTTTTGCCCACCACGAGTTTGATCTCGGCCATTTCAATCACTTGCTCACTCATGAATCTCTCCTTGTGTTTGAGGTCGCAAAACAGTCTTATGGACAAATATGACATTATATGTCGTATTTTATAATGTGAAAAAGTCGACCACATTTTCCCGCCTCCAGCGCCTGGATTTACTCGCAGCAAGGTTAAAAACAGACGACGCCTTAATTGTGCGTGAATTGGCGGCTGAACTCGGGGTGAGTGGAAGAACTCTTGGGCGCGACATCGAACTCCTCAGAGACCGCGGTCTTCCAATTGAAGCGGATCGTGGGCGAGGCGGCGGTGTTCGGCTGCATTGGAGCTGGGGCATCGGGCGGATCAACCTCAGCTACCAAGAGGCCGTTGATCTCTTAGTAAGCCTTGCGGTCATAGAGCGTTTGCAGTCGCCAATCCTCTTGGCAAACCTAACACCGATCCGCAGGAAATTGATGGCGTCGTTTTCCCCGAAATCATCTCATGAGATCAACCGATTGAAATCACGTATACTCATTGGCGAGACAGCTTCACTCTTTGTGCAGGCCAGCATAGCTCAACAGGAGTCTTCGGGTGTCGAGAGATTGCACCAGGCTTTCCTGACATGCCACTCGATCGAGATCGAATACGTTGATGTAGAAGGAGAAAGAACGACAAGGGAAATTGAGCCGCATTATCTGCTGCTCAGCTATCCGGTGTGGTATGTGCTCGCTTGGGATCAGGACAAGGACCAACCGCGCACTTTTCGATGCGATCGAATTCGGTCAGCGAGAATAACACATTCAAAGTTCCAGGTGCGGGCTCGGGTTGATTTCAAACAGAGTCTGGAGGGACACGACTTTAACATTCCATAGATATGCGTGGCTTCCAGCGGAAATGGAGGCCCTTCAAAACAGCGGGAAGGTTGGTCTTCGGCGCAGCACGGAAGAAAAGGTACAGAACTGAGCTGTCGAACACGGCCAATTCCTGCCAATTGGCAAGGTGCAAAACTGCTGCGTCCGCAGGACGCAAAATTGACCTTGGCCACGGTACTGGAACTGCTTGGTGGGAAAGGCCGCCATTTTGCTAAGGCTGGCTTGGTGCAGTATACGCCTTCCAAGTGATGAATGAGACAGCCAAGAACAAAATGCCAATAAGTACAAAAGTGCTAATACTCTGCTCAGCCTGCGGACCGTCTGGAAATGCCATCCGAAATAGGCCAGCAAAAAGCGACATCCTATTCTCAAACAGATCGGGCTCGCGGCACCGCGGCTTGAGATCGACGTTGTCGCAGCAAATGACATACGAGACATCAGCGGCGCGAGGCAGATATTGCAATTCGGCATGTTCGCCCAACACAGCCGGACCTGATTGCAAAGCTCGTGGCAGAAGCGACGGCACATTTTTACGCTGCCCGTTCGTACCTCGAACAGGTTGGACGACCAAGAAATGAAGAAGAAATTGCCAAGTTGGATTTCGTCGGTTTTGGAGACATCGACACGATGATTGGATTTCTCAATCCGGCTGGCATCGAAGTAACCCGCAAGAGTTTTCGGATCGGGTCGCAGAGCGGGGTAGTGTCATGGGAGCTTGTGCGCCAAGGTTTCGGCATTAGTGTTATGTCAGACGATGTGGCAGCCCTGACACCTGGTGTGGAGCGTGTTCTGCCCGAACACGAGCCATTCAAGTTTCCTATCTGGTTGGCCACACACTCTGAGTTACAAACAGCGCGAAGGATCAGGTTGGCATTCGATCAGCTTGCAGACCATCTCGGCACGCGAACAATTCTCTGAACCTGAGGTCGTCTGATGTCACGAACTGGTGTCTGCTTCGGGCTCTGCTGCGGACCTCGTGCAGACGCAGCACTGGCCCCTGCCCCGTTTTCCACGATACGTCTAACGGCCCAAAGCCGTCTTTGAGCGTCGCCAACTGATGCTGCAAAGCGGCCCGTCGAACCCACCGTTCGCTGCGTGCGCGAAATTTGTAGGCAGTTGCGCCCACGGTGTCGAACAAAGAAATTAAGTGTGGCGTAGTCGTCCGTCGCTCGTTCTGACTTAGAATTTTGCACAGGTCGAGACCTTCTGCGACTGCGCAGTGTAGACTACAACTTGGAACAGGT